>JAYRFV010000120.1:0-18860 GCA_041908165.1 Holophagales bacterium
AGCACGGCGCAGGCCTGCACGGTGGACGAGAGGTCCCCGGTGTGGCCGACCATGTCGCCGTTGGCGAGATTGCAGACCAGCAGCCGGTAGTCCCCCGAGCCGATCGCCTTCACCAGGCCGCGGCTGACCTCCTGGCAGCTCATCTCCGGCATCAGGTCGTAGGTGGCGACCTTCGGCGACGGCACCAGGATGCGGTCCTCGCCGGGGAAGGGCTCCTCCCGGCCGCCGTTGAAGAAGTAGGTGACGTGGGCGTACTTCTCGGTCTCGGCGGTGCGCAGCTGCTTCCAGCCCCGCTCGGCGACCAGCTCGCCGAGGATCCGGTCGAGGGGCTGCGGCGGGTAGGCGACCCGGCAGTACGGCGCCAGCTCCACGTCGTAGGCGGTGAAGGTGACCAGGCTGACGGCCGGACGGTGGGCGGGACTGAAGCCGGTGAAACCGGGATGCACCAGGGCGTGGCAGAGCTGGCGGGCGCGGTCGGCGCGGAAGTTGAAGAACAGCACGCCGTCGCCGTCGGCGATCGGGTGGAAGGCGGCCAGCCGGGTGGGGCTGACGAACTCGTCGGTCTCGCCGCGGTCGTAGGCGGCGCGGATGCCGGCGTCGGCATCGGCGGCCTCGGCTTCCCCGAGGCCGTCCACCAGCAGCCTCCAGGCCCGCCCGGTGCGCTCCCAGCGCTTGTCCCGGTCCATGGCGGTGTAGCGGCCGCAGAGGGAGCCGATCTCGACCAGGGGACACTTGCGCAGCTGGAAGCCGAGCCACTGCAGGAAGCCGTCGGCGCTCTTCTGGGCGGTGTCGCGGCCGTCCAGGAAGGCGTGGATGGTGGCCGGCACGCCGGTGTCCTGGGCCCACTGGGCCAGGGCGGCGAGGTGGTTCTGGTGGCTGTGCACGCCGCCGTCGCTGACCAGCCCGAGCAGGTGCAGGCGCCCGCCGGAGGCCTTCAGCTCGGCCAGCAGCGTGCCCATGGCCGGATTCTCGCGGAAGGTCCCGCGGCGGATGGCGGCGTCGATGCGGGTCAGCTCCTGCCAGACCACCCGGCCGGCGCCCAGGTTCATGTGGCCGACCTCGGAGTTGCCGAACTGCCCCTCCGGCAGGCCCACCGCCTCGCCGCTGGTGAGCAGCTGCTCCGCGGCGTACCGGCGCCTGACCTCCGAGAGATGCGGCATGCCCTGGACGAAGGTGGCGTCGAAGGCGTTGCGCGGCCCGTCGCCGAAGCCGTCGAGGATGAGCAGGGTGATGGGACCGGGGATGGTCATGGGCTCCTTCCGGGGGCGATCAGGACCGTCCGCCGGTGCCCGGCTTGCGGCCGGTCCGGGACTTGTCCTTGAGGCGGCGGGGCAGGTCCTCGGCGTTGACGAACCCGATCGGCCGCTGGACCGGCGCCTCCTCCTGCTCCTGCAGCAGCAGCCCGAGCTTCTCCTCCAGCGCCGACACGCGGGCGGACAGCTCCGCCTGGGAGGTCAACAGGTGCCGGGCCCTGGCGAACTGCGGCAGCAGAGCCAGGATCGCCGGGTCCTTGCCCGGCAGGAGGCCCACCAGCAGGGCCAGCCCCGCCTCGGTGAAGGCGAGCACGGGCGCCTCCGGGATCTGCGCCCGCTCCTCGCCGCTGAGCCGGAACACCAGCGCCTCGGCGAAGCGTTCCGGGTGGGCGTTGACCAGCGTGGTCAGCACCCGCGGCTCCTCCTCCAGCAGGTCCGCCACCGCCCGGTCCGGGAGCGCCGCCGCATCGCGGATCCAGAGCAGCCTGGACAGCAGTTCGACCGGGGCGGGCACTAGGGCACCGCCTCCCCGTGGGGGTTGCTGAGCAGGAACAGCACCGCCATGCGCACAGGAACGCCGTTGGTGACCTGGTCGAGGATCACGTTGCGGGGGCCGTCGGCCACGTCGGAGGTGATCTCGACGCCGCGGTTGATGGGGCCCGGATGCATCACCGCGACCTCCGGCTTGCAGTGGCCCAGGCGCGCCGCGTTCAGCTGGTAGTGGCGGATGTACTCGCCCTGGCCGGGGATGTAGGCGCCGGTGCCGCGCTCGAACTGGATGCGCAGGATCATCACCGCGTCCTGCTCGGGCAGCACCGGGTCCAGCTCGTAGGAGATGTCCACCCCGGGCCAGGTGGCTTTCAGCTCGTCGGGCAGCAGGGTGGGCGGGCCCACCAGCGTGACCTTGGCGCCCATCTTGGTGAGCAGCCACAGGTTCGACCTCACCACCCGGGAGTGGCGGATGTCGCCGACGATGGCGACCTTGAGCCCGTCCAGGCGGCCGAAGCGCTTGCGCAGGGTGTAGGCGTCCAGCAGCGCCTGGGTGGGGTGCTCGTGGGCGCCGTCGCCGGCGTTGACGATGCTCGCCTTCATGTGCCGGGCCAGCAGGGCGTGGGCGCCCGGGGCGCTGTGGCGCATGACGATCAGGTCCGGGTGCATGGCCTGGAGGTTCATGGCCGTGTCGATCAGGGTCTCGCCCTTGGACAGGCTGCTGGTGTCGGCGTCGAAGTTGACGATCTCGGCGCTCAGCCGCTTCTCGGCGATCTCGAAGCTGTTGCGGGTGCGCGTGGAGTTCTCGAAGAACAGGTTGACCACCAGCCGCTTGCGCAGGGCGGGGACGATCTTCACCTCGGGGCGCTCGCAGACCTCCTCGAAGGCCACGGCCTGGTCGAGGAGCGCCGTGATGTCGCGGGCGTCGAGCGGCTCGATGCCCAGCAGGTGCTTGTGCGGGAAGACGTAGCGCTCGGCGGTCATGGCAGCTCTTCGAGGTAGACGCCGTCGTCGCCGTCGCGCTCCTGGACGTGCACGGCGATCCGCTGGGTCGGCTGGACGTCGACCCTGAGGCCGGTGAAGTCGGGCTGCACCGGCAGCTCGCGGCCGCCGCGGTCGACCAGGACCGCCAGCCGCACACTGCGCGGCCGGCCGTGGTCGAGCAGGGCGTCCAGGGCGGCGCGCACGGTGCGGCCGGTGTAGATCACGTCGTCCACCAGCAGCACCACCCGGTCCTTGAGCGAGAAGGGGATCTCGGTGGGCCGCACGATCGGCATGCCGGCCTTCTCGGTGAGGTCGTCGCGGTACAGCGTGATGTCGAGGGAGCCAACCGGAACCGCCCGGCCGCGCAGCTCCTGGAGCATGATCCCCATCCGCTCCGCCAGGGGCAGGCCGCGGGAGCGGATGCCCAGGAGGACGATGTCGGCCTCCGTCCCCAGGCGGTCGAGGATCCCCCCGGCCAGCTGGCGCAGGGTCGCGTCCATCTGGCGGGCGTCGAGCTGGCACGAGCCTGCGGCGGCGGTCATGGATCCTCCGGGTCGGGACCATTGTATCGGCCTGTTCCGGAAACGAACCCGGCCGCCGTGGAGGTCGGCGGGAGGCGGTACAATCGTGCATCGGAGGGCGTCGGCCGGCAGGGCGCGGCACCCTTCCCATCGAGAGGAAGGACATGAGCGAGAATCCATTCGTCGCATCCATCCGCGAGAAGGCGTCCCGGCGGAACCTCCGCGTGGCCTTCCCTGACGCCGAGGACGCCCGCACCCTCCAGGCCGCCCGGACCATGGTCGACGCGGGCGTGGGCCGTCCGGTGCTGGTGGGAAGATTTGATGAAATCTCAAGAATAACTAAAGAAAAAGGAATCTTATTGGACGGCATCGAAATGATCGATCCGGCCACCGATCCGGACCGGGCGACCTTCGCCGGCCTCCTGCACGAGCGGCGGAAGGCCAAGGGCTGGAGCGCGGAGCAGGCCGCCGAGGCGGTGGCGGGCCCCCTGTACTTCGCCGGCATGGCGCTGCTGACAGGCCGGGTCGACGCGGTGGTGGGCGGCAACGTCTCCTCCACCGGCGACGTCATCCGCGCGGCCATCCAGACGGTCGGGATCGCGGAGGGCATCCAGACGGTGTCCAGCTACTTCATCATGGTGCTGCCGGAGCGCAGCCTGTGCTTCGCCGACTGCGCGGTGGTGCCGGACCCCACCGACGCCCAGCTGGCCGACATCGCCATCACCTCGGCGAGGAACTTCGCCGCGGTCACGGGCCAGGAGGCCAGGGTGGCGATGCTGTCCTTCTCCACCAGGGGCTCAGCCAGCCATCCCCACGCCGACAAGGTGATCCGCGCCACCCGGCTGGTCCAGGAACGGGTGCCGGACCTGCGTGTGGACGGCGAGATGCAGGCCGACGCCGCCCTGGTGGCCTCCATCGGCGAGCGCAAGTGCAAGGGCAGCACCGTGGCGGGGAACGCCAACGTGCTGGTGTTCCCCGACCTCGACGCCGGCAACATCGGCTACAAGCTGGTGGAGCGGCTCGCCGGGGCCCTCGCGGTGGGCCCGATCGTGCAGGGCCTGAACAAGCCCTACTGCGACCTGTCCCGGGGCTGCTCCGCGGACGACATGGTGAACGTCGCGGCGATCTGCAGCCTGATGGCCTGAACGCCGGTCGTTCGCTGAAACCGCAGCGGCAGTCCGCTAGTATCGGGCATGTCCCCGCTGGAGATCCTCGGCTTCGTCACCGGCGCCCTGTGCGTCTGGCTGCTGGTGAAGCAGAACATCTGGAACTGGCCGATCGGCATCGCCAACAACCTGTTCTTCATCGTGCTGTTCTACCGCACCGGCCTGTACGCGGACATGGGCCTGCAGGGGTTCTACATCGCCATCGGGCTGTACGGCTGGTGGCACTGGCTGCACGGCGGCCTGGACCACGGGACGCTGCGGGTCGCGCGCACCCCGTGGCCATGGGCGCTGGCCCTGGCGGCCTTCGTGGCCCTGGCGACCCTGGCCGTCTCGGCCGGGCTGCGGCGCTGGACCAACAGCACCGTGCCGGTGCTGGACAGCCTCATCACCGCGCTGAGCCTCGCCGCCCAGTTCATGATGGCGCGCAAGTGGATCGAGAACTGGGCGGTGTGGATCCTGGCCAACTGCCTCTCGGTGGGACTGCTGGTCTACAAGGGCCTCTACCTGACCGGCGCCCTCTACCTGCTCTACCAGGTGCTGTGCGTGATGGGCCTGCGGGAGTGGCTGCGGGCCCGCGGCCCGGTCAGCGCTCCGGCCGCTTGAGGTAGGTTTCGGCGCCCTTCATCTCGGCGGTCGGACCATGGGCGGGTCCCGGCTTCCGCGGCAGCCCCCAGGAGGCGGCGAGCCCCACCGCCTCGGGGTTGCCGGGCGCCAGCGCCAGCACCTCGGCGAGGTCGGCCCGGGCCTCCTTCAGCCGGCCGCCGCGCTCGTGCAGCAGGGCCCGCTTCAGCCAGCCCCAGGGGTTCTGCGGCTCGCGGCGGATGATCTCGGCGTACTCCGCCTCGGCCTCCCGGGGCCGGCCGTCGTCCTCGGCGGCCTCGCCGCAGAGCAGGTTGGTCACCGCGCAGAACCCAAGCCAGCGCTTCTGCTCGGCGAATTCCGCCGGACTGTAGCGGGCCTGCGGCTTGACCGCCTGGGCCGCCGCGTAGAGGGCGCGCAGGGCCCGTTCGGTGTGGGCGTCCTGGCGGGCGAAGATCTCGGCGTCGCCCTGCTGCCGGTAGAAGGCCGGGGTGATCCGGCCCTCGGCCCGGTACTGGTCGAACATCCGCGTGCCCGGGTACAGCGCCAGGGGGCTGACCTGCACATCGTGGGGACGGGTGTCGCGGATCAGCGCCAGGCTCTCCTCGACATCCCGCCACGCCTCCCCGGGCACGCCGGTGATGAGGTAGATGCCGAGGTTCATCCCGACCCGACGCACCAGCCCCAGGGCGCGGCGGGCGTGGGCCATGCTGGTGCCCTTGTCGAGCAGCGCCAGCACCCGCTCGCTGCCGTGCTCCACGCCGAACTGGATGAACTCGCAGCCGGACCGCTTCATGGCCACCAGCCGGTCCTCGTCCACCAGGTTGACCCGGCTCTGGCAGTTCCACAGCGGATGCAGGCCGCTGCCCTGGAGCAGCCCCATCAGCTCCAGCACCCGCCCCCGGTTGGCGGTGAAGGTGTCGTCGCGGAAGCTGAAGTAGGTCAGGCCGTGGCGCTCGCGCAGCAGGCGCATCTCCCTGAGCACCGCGGCGGGGCTGCGGAAGCGGATGGAGGTCCCCCAGAAGTCGGGGGTGTTGCAGAAGTTGCAGGTGGCCGGGCAGCCCCGGGAGGTGGACAGGTAGGCCAGCTGGCCGACGTCGTCGAGGAAGTCCGCCTCCAGGTGCTCGGCCGGCGTGCCGATGGCGTCCAGGTCCTCCAGCACCGGCTGCGGGGCGGTCTCGCCCTCACGCAGGATCAGGCCGGGGGTGCGCTTCCAGAGGGCGCTGCCGGGCGCGGCCGTGAGCCGCTCCAGGAGTCCCAGCAGGATCGGCTCACCTTCGCCGCGGACGATGGCGTCCAGGGCCGGGTTGTCGGCAAAGACCTCCTCGGCCAGGTGGGTGGGGTGGGGGCCGCCGGCCAGCAGCACCGCCTGCGGGCAGGCCTCCCGGGCCCAGGCCAGCAGTTCGCCGCTGCGCTTGCGGTTGAAGGTGAACATGGAGACGCCGATCACCGCGGGCGCCTGGCTCCGAAGGTAGTCGATGACCGCCTTGCGGCCCTTGCCGCTGAGGTTGGCGAGCCGGCAGGGGAAGCCATGGCCCTTGAGCATGGCCTGCAGGTAGCCCAGCCCGATCGGCAGGAACCGCATCCATTCGTCGCCGAATCCGGAGCGGGGTGCGGAATACAACAGCAGGGTGGACGGCTGCGGGGATGCGGCGGTCAAGGCTTCGGCCCGGCGCCGTCGGCGGCCTCGAAGTGTCTGCGGATGATGCCCTGGAGGAGCCGCGGGAAGAAGGTCCCCGGATTGGGGCCCAGCACGTAGCTGGCGGCGGCCTTCAGTTCCACCCCCAGGTGCTGCAGCGGGCCGCTCTCCACGTCGGTGCCGAGCAGGACGAAGGGGGCCCGGCCCGCCAGCGGCTCGGCCAGGCTGCGCAGGCGGCGGCGCTCGTCCATGCCCAGCGAAGGCGCGTGCAGCAGCAGCAGGCAGTTGGTCATCGGGCCGAGGTCCTTGAGCGCCTGGATGGTGGGCGGCACCCGCGCCAGGGCCGGCAGCTCGGCGAGCAGCTCCCGCAGCCGGTCCTCCAGGGCGCCGAAGGAACTGACCAGGATCACGCCCTCGGCCCGGCTGGCCGGTCCGCCGTCCCGGGCGGCGGCGCCCTCGGCCGCCTCGAGCCGGTGGGCGTGCCGGGCGAAATCCTCCTCCTTCTTCTTGAAGGCCCAGCGGGCCAGGTGCTCCAGCACCGGGCTCTCCAGGCGGGGCTTGAACTCCAGTCCCATGCTGCGGCCCTGGACGTAGCGCACCACGCACTTGCTGTTGATGTGGATGTCGGGCTCGAGGGGGATCGTGACCATCACCGTGTTCTCGACCTGGACCTCGTCCTCCTCGAATTCCCGCTGGGCGTAGATCCTCGCGCCGGTGGTGCTGATGTTGACCAGGCTGCCGCTGAGCAGGTCGTACCTGCGGGTGCTGAAGGTGACCGGCACCCGGCCCACCCGTTCCACCCGGTAGGCGCCGCGGTGGTCCTCGTCCTCCAGGGACTCCGGGATGGCCAGCTTGAGCGAAGGCCGCCCGCGCACCATGCCCAGGCCGCGCACGGCGGTGGCTCCGTCCAGGAAGGTGAAGGCGTAGGGGAAGCGCATCCGCAGGTCCGGGGAGCGCAGCCCGAACTGGGCGTCCTCCCGGCTCATGCTCGCGGTGACGTGGAGGGCGTCGTCGTCGAGCCGCAGGAAGCTGGACTCGAACCTCATGTAGGGCGTCACCAGGATCAGCAGCTCGCCGCGCGCGCACACCTGCCTGAGCACGTCGCGCACGGCCTCAGGGTTGCGGATGTTGTGCTCGCCCATCTTCCTCCGGGCCCCTCCCTCCGGGGTACACTCGAAGTGCCCCCATGACCACATTAACGACATTCCTGGCGGGAATCTGAATCCGGACAAGGAGAGGACGGTGGCCACCACCATCAAGAAAGCCGCCCAGGTCCGGGAGATCCTCCAGGAGGCCTGCGCCCGGCGGGAGATGCTGATCCTGGTGACCCCCTACCTCCGCTATGAGTCCACCTTTGCCGGGCTGGACAAGGACGGCCTGCACGTGGCGGCCACCATGAGCCGGGAGGACGCCGTCTACGGCCTCAAGACCCCCGGGCTGAAGATCCGCTTCCCCCACGGGTTCGGCTTCTTCGAGGCGAGCGTCGAGATGAAGGGGCTCGGGCTGCTCGGGCAGCGGCGGACCCTCAAGCTGTCCCTGCCTTCCAGCCTGCAGGAGAACGACCAGAGGGTGGCGTTCCGGGTGGAGCGGGTGGGCCGGGTGACGGTCACCTTCAGCACCCCGCGGCCGGACCTGTTCCTGGCCTCCCTTTCGGACATCAGCGTCACCGGGGCCCGGCTGCACAGCTCGGAGGACCTGCCGCCGGAGAAGCTCGGCGTGGGCGACACCCTGGCCATCACCATCCCCCTGGTGGACAACCTCAACATCAACGGCCACGGGGTGGTCCGCCACCTGCGCGGGCGCAGCTTCGGGGTGGAGTTCAAGCCGCCCCTGCCGCAGCAGGTGCTCGACCCCCTGGCGCGCTGGGTGTTCCAGCAGCGGGAGGAGGAGCGCGAGCGCCTGGCCCGGCGGCTGGAACTCGGCCTCGAGGGGGCCCGGCCCAGCGCACCCGTCCTGCCGCCCCGGGGGATCCTCCTGGTGAGCTCGGACGAGACCCTCGAGGCCCAGTTGCGCGAGGCGGCGCCCGCCAGCCACCCCTTCGGGCGGATCCCGCCCACGGCCCAGGGGGTGCGCGAGAGCCTGCTCAGCCAGCCGGCCCTGGCCCTCCTGCACCTGAAGGCGCTCAACCTCGACGAGCGCCGGCGGACCAAGGCCCTGGCCGAGATCCTGCAGGGCCGCTGCCCGGTGCTGCTGCTGGGGACCGACGTCGAAGGCGCGGTGCTCTTCGAGCTGGCGACGGAGTGGCGCGCCTCCAGCGCCCTGGCCTGGTCGCCCCAGCGGTCCGCCTTCTTCCAGCGGCTGGTGCAGGGCATCATCCGCCGGCACCAGGAGGGCGGAGACAGCCCGATGGCGCCCCAGGAACCGGACCTGGCGTGAGGGGGCGACCGTGAAGCCGACCTTCGCCGGCCCCGGCGGCGCCCCCAGCATCGCCGGCCCGGCCCTGCTCGAGGTCCTGGACGAGCTGTGCGAACGACGCGCCTACCTGCAGCTGGCCACGCCGTACCTCAGCTTCCCGGCCCACGCCCTCGAGCGCCGCGGCGACGAGCTGCGGCTGCGGATCACCCTGACCCAGGACTTCGTGACCCACACCCTGAAGCAGCAGACCCTGCGGATCCGCTTCCCCTGGGCCCTGGGCATGGCCGGCGGGCCGGTGAAGGTGCTCGGCTACCTGCAGGAGGAGGGCAGGCGGGTGCTCCGCCTGCAGGTGCCCGGGGAGCTCGGGGACGAGGACCAGCGCGGTTCGGTGCGCCTGGAGCCGCCCACCCCGGGCAGCGTCATCCTCAGCCCCGACGGCGAGACCCTGGTGAAGGCGAGGGTGGAGGACCTCTCCCTGCTCGGGCTCCGGGTCTTCGCCATGGAGCCGCTGAACGCCGCCTTCGTCGACAACCACCTGCTGCAGCTCAGCCTGAGCCTCGAACTGGGCCCCCGGCTGGACGCCCGGGCCCGGCTGGTGCACCAGGACGGGCAGATGCTCGGCCTGGTCTTCCAGCCGCCGCTCGGCCCGCAGCCGAGGGGCGAGCTGGAGGCCTTCCTGCTGCCGGAGTACGAGGAGGCGCGGAAGCGCTGGGACAACCGCGCCGCCCTGCGGGCCGCGGCCGAAGCCCGGATGAAGCCCAAGGCGCCGCCGGAGGGCATCCTGCTGCTCGGCAGGGACGCCGCCCTCCTCCAGGACCTGCGCCAGGTCCTGACGGAGGCGCTGCCGGTCCGGCTCTGCCCGCCCGCGCTTGCGCCCCTGCGCGATGCCCTGGAGGCCCCGCCGAAGCTGGTCCTCCTGCACCTGCCGAAGGGCGGCCTGCAGGAGCGGTTCCTGCTCAAGTCCCTGGCCGAGGCGCTGCCGCCCGCCACGCCGACGGTGGTGCTGGGCGCCCCGGGCGCCTCCGGCGGGCGCGACCTGGCCTCGGACCTCAAGGCGGCCACCTACGTGGAGTGGAACCCGGCCCAGGCGGTGTTCCTCGGGCGCCTGCTGCAGGGCCTGGTCCGCAGGCACTGGGGCGCGCCGGAGGACTGAGGCCCCGGGAAAGACCCTAGAATCGAAGCAGGGAGCCCGAATGTCCGTCGCCGCCGAACCCGTCGTCACCGAAGCCCTGGCCCGGGAGCTGGGCCTCTCCGCCGAGGAATGGCAGACCCTGCTGCGGCTGCTCGACGGCCGCACCCCGACCTACCCCGAACTGGGCATCTTCAGCGCCATGTGGAGCGAGCACTGCTCCTACAAGAGCAGCCGGATCCACCTGAAGAACCTGCCCACCGAGGGGCCACGGGTGCTGCAGGGCCCGGGCGAGAACGCCGGGGTGGTCGACATCGGCGACGGCCTGGCGGTGTGCTTCAAGATGGAGAGCCACAACCACCCCAGCTACATCGAGCCCTACCAGGGCGCGGCGACCGGGGTCGGCGGCATCCTCCGCGACGTCTTCACCATGGGCGCGCGGCCGCTGGCCAACCTGAACTCGCTGCGCTTCGGCGAGCTCGACGCGCCGCGGATGAGGGGGCTGGTGAAGGGCGTGGCCGCGGGCATCGCCGGCTACGGCAACTGCATGGGCATCGCCATGCTCGGCGGCGACGCCGCCTTCGACGCCTGCTACAACGGCAACATCCTGGTCAACGCCTTCACCCTGGGGGTCCTGCGCAGCGACCGGATCTTCAGGGGCTACGCGAGCGGCCCCGGCAACAAGGTGATGTACATCGGCTCCAAGACCGGCCGCGACGGCATCCACGGCGCGAGCATGGCCAGCGCCGAGTTCGGCGAGGGCAGCGAGGAGAAGCGGCCGACCGTTCAGGTGGGCGACCCCTTCACCGAGAAGCTGCTGCTGGAGGCCTGTCTTGAGCTCTTCGAGACCGACTGGATCATCGGCATCCAGGACATGGGCGCCGCCGGGCTGACCTCCTCGAGCTTCGAGATGGCCAGCCGCGCGGGCACCGGCCTGGAGCTGCGGCTGGACCAGGTGCCGATGCGCGAGACCGGGATGACGCCCTTCGAGCTGATGCTCAGCGAGAGCCAGGAGCGCATGCTGCTGGTGGCCCGGCCCGGCCACGAGCCGGACGTGGTCCGGGTGCTGCACAAGTGGGGCCTGGACGCGGTGGTGATCGGCGAGGTCACCACCTCCGGCCGCTTCGTCGGCCTCTTCCACGGCGAGAAGGTCATCGACCTGCCGATCCAGCCGCTGGCCGACGCCGCCCCCAAGTACGACCGGCCGCGGGCGCGTCCCGCCTGGCTGGACGCCGTGAACGCCGCCCCGCTGCCCGCCGACCTCGCGCCCGCCGAGGTGGAACCGGTGCTGCGCCGGCTCCTGGCCTGCCCCACCATCGCCAGCAAGCGCTGGATCTTCGACCAGTACGACGGCACCGTGCGCGGCAACACCCTGCTGCGCCAGGGCGAAGGCGACGCCGGGCTGATCCGGATCAAGGGCACCGACAAGGCGGTGGCCATGAAGAGCGACTGCAATGGCCGGTTCGGCTACCTCGACCCCTTCTGGGGGGCCGCCCACGCCGTCGCCGAGAGCTGCCGCAACCTCGCCTGCGTGGGCGCCGAGCCGATCGGCCTCAGCGACTGCCTGAACTACGGCAACCCGGAGAAGCCGGAGAACATGTGGGCCTTCGAGCAGGGCTGCCTGGGCATCCGCCAGGCCTGCCTGGCGCTGAACGTGCCGGTGGTCAGCGGCAACGTCAGCCTCTACAACGACACCGAGGGGGAGAGCATCTTCCCCACGCCGATGATCGCCGCCGTGGGCCTGATCGAGGACGTGGCCCTGCCGGTGGATGTCGAGGCCGCCGATGCCAGCGCCCTGGCCAAGGTTGGCAACCGGTTCTGCGGCGCGGCCTTCCGCGCCCCCTTCGACGCGATCTACCTGCTCGGCGAGACCCGCGACGAGTTGGGCGGCAGCGAGGTCCTGAAGCTGCGCACCGGCAGGGTCTTCGGTTCCTGTCCCGAGCTGCGCCTCGACGACGAGTACCGGCTGCAGGCCTGCGTCCGCGAGGGCGTCCGGCTCGGCCTGTTCCGCAGCGCCCACGACACCGCCGAGGGCGGGTTGCTGGTGGCGGCGCTGGAATCGGCCTTCGCCGCCTCCACCGGCTGCCAGCTGATGCTGGGCCGAGGCGGCCTGCGCCTCGACAGCCTGCTGTTCGGCGAGAGCGCCAGCCGGGTGGTGGTCAGCGTCAGCCCGGACGGCGAGGCGGCACTCAAGGCCCTCTGCGAGACCCATCGCGTGCCCTTCGCCAAGATCGGCGTCACCGGCGGATCCCGCTTCGCCCTCGCCGTGGACGGCGTGGCCGTGATGGACGCGGACGCGGCCGACCTGCGGGCGATCCACGAGGGGACCCTGCCGGCCGCGCTCGAGCACGAAGGGTAGGAGGGGCGCCGGGGCTGTGGTGTCCACGCCAGGATCCCGACCGGTCCGGATCAACCGCACTCCGGGTCCCCCGTACACCGACCATGAGGGCCGCCCAGCCGGTCCGGGGAGGGGTGCGTGGCGCTGATCCAGTTCGGGGAGACCGTCGAGGGCTACGCGGTGCCGGTGCTCAATGAGCGGGAGGTGCGGGCGGCGGCGGGGCTGCTGTTCCTGGCCACCTTCCTGTCGTTGATGTTCATCCTGTTCCGAGGCAACTTCATCCCGATCAAGGTGGTCATCCCGTTCTTCTTCGCCGATTTCCTGCTGCGGGTGCTGGTCAGCCCGAGGTTCTCGCCGACCCTCACCCTGGGCCGCCTGATCGTCGGCAGGCAGACGCCGGAATGGGTGGCGGCCCGGCCCAAGCAGCTGGCCTGGGTCATCGGCCTGGCCCTCTCCGGGGTGATGTTCGTGCTGATGGTGGCGATGAACACCTACAGCCCCGTCACCGGGATCATCTGCCTGCTCTGCCTGGTCTTCCTGTTCTTCGAGGCGGCCTTCGGGATCTGCCTGGGCTGCACGTTCTACCACCTGGTCTACCGGGAGCGGCCGGTGCTCTGTCCGGGCGAGGTCTGCGAGGTGCGGCAGCGCCTGGCGGCCCAGCGGACCTCCGCGGCTGAACTGGTCGTCCTGCTGGTCTGCGCCGGCCTGGTGGCGGCGGGGACGGTGGTCCTGCAGGAGAGGCTCGCCGCGAAGCCCCGGCCGCTGTTCGCCGCACCCCACTAGGGCCGTCCGCCCCGGTCCTCGGCCTACCAGCCCATCCGGGGCCCGCCGACCAGGCGTCCAGGGAGGAGGAACAGCGCCCGGATGAAGCCGAGCAGGCCGCCGACGGCGAAGCCGAGGATCCGGAACGGCAGCAGGATCAGCCAGATCAGGGGCGAGAGCACGAGCACGACCAGGGCCAGGGGCCAGCACAGGACCAGCAGGATGCACCAGAGGATGAACGCGGCCATGGGTGGGCCTCCGAGGTCCAGGTTCGGGGCGCCGGCCCGGTCCCGCCAGGACCGATCGGTGAACGGCGGGGGCGGGCCGGCGGACGGATCCCGGTAGAATCCGGACAGCCGCGGAGGTCCGGGATGACCGCATCGATCCCAGGGAAGGCCGTCTTGGAGCGGAGGGCGTTCCTGGCCCTCGGAGTGGCCGCCTGCGGCGGCGCCCTGGCCCGGGGCCAGGCGCCCCGCGGTGCGGAACCGGTCCTCGAGGAGGCCACGGTGGACCAGCTCAGGGCCGCCCTGGATTCCGGCCAGACCACCGTCCGCGGACTCACCGCACGCCACCTCGCCCGGATCGCAGCGCTGGATCCGAAGCTGAAGGCAGTTCTGGAAACCAACCCGGACGCCCCGGCCATCGCCGCCGCCCTGGACCGGGAGCGCAAAGTCCGCGGACCGCTGCACGGGATCCCGGTGCTGGTGAAGGACAACCTCGACAGCGCCGACCGCATGAAGACCACGGCGGGGTCGCTGGCGCTGCTGGAGGCCCCGGCGCCGAGGCGGGACGCCTTCGTGGTGCGCCGGCTCCGCGAGGCCGGCGCGGTGCTGCTGGGCAAGACCAACCTGAGCGAGTGGGCCAACTTCCGCTCGCGGCAGAGCAGCAGCGGCTGGAGCGGCCGCGGCGGCCAGACCCGCAACCCCTACGCGCTGGACCGCGATCCCTCCGGCTCCAGTTCCGGCAGCGCGGTGGCGGTGGCGGCCGGCCTCTGCGCGGTGGCCGTGGGCACCGAGACCAACGGCTCGATCGTCAGTCCGGCGCGCGCCTGCGGCATCGTCGGCCTGAAGCCCACGGTCGGCCTGGTGAGCCGCAGCGGGATCATCCCGATCGCCGCCAGCCTGGACACCGCAGGGCCGATGACGCGCTGCGTCAAGGATGCGGCGATCCTGCTGGGGGCGATGGCCGGCCCCGACCCGGAGGATCCGGCGACCGCGGCGGCCCGCGGCCCCGCGGACTACACCGCCTTCCTGGATCCCGAGGGCCTGCGCGGGGCCCGGCTCGGCGTCGCGCGGGCCTTCTTCGGCGACCACCCGCAGGTGGAGGCGGTGATGAAGGCCGCGCTCGCCGCCCTGGCGGCCCGGGGCGCGGTGCTGGTGGATCCGGTCGAACTGCCCACCCCCGGGGCCTACGGCGAGGCGGCCTACCAGGTGATGCTCTACGAGTTCAAGGCGGGCCTGGAGGCCTACCTGCAGCGGCGCGGCGGGCCCCTGCGCAGCCTCGCCGACCTGATCGCCTGGAATGAGGTGCACCGCGACCGGGAAATGCCCCTGTTCGGCCAGGACATCCTGGTGGCGGCGCAGGCCAAGGGGCCGCTCACCGAGGCGGCCTACCTGCAGGCCCTGGAGAAGGCCCGGCGGCTGGCCGGGCCGGAAGGCATCGACGCGGTGATGGACAAGCACCGCCTCGACGCCCTGGTCGCCCCCACCGGCGGGCCGGCGGCATTGATCGATCCGCTGTACGGCAGCCGCGGCGTGGGCTCCTGCTCGACGCCGGCGGCGGTGGCCGGCTACCCGCACCTGACCGTGCCGGCCGGCTACGTCCGCGGCCTGCCGGTGGGACTGAGCTTCTTCGGCCGCGCCTGGAGCGAACCGCAGCTGCTGAAGCTGGGCTTCGCCTTCGAGCGGGCCACCGGGCACCGACGCGTCCCGCGCCTGCCGGCGACCCTGCCCGCTTGACCGCGGCGGCCCGCCGGCCCACCCTTGCAACCATCCAGGAGAACCCCATGAAGACCGCCGCCCTGCTGGCATTCGCCGCCTCCCTTGCCTTCGCCCAGACCGCTCCCAAGGACGGCAGGAAGGCCGCGCCGGTGAAGGCGGAACCGGCCAGGCCCGAGGTCGCCAAGGGGACCATCAAGCCCGGAGACCCGACTCCGGGGGGCTTCCTCGGCAACCGGGACAGCAAGACCTACCACCGGGCCGACTGCAAGACCGCGACGAAGATGAAGGCGGCCAACCGGATGGCCTTCGCTTCCAAGGCGGAGGCGGAGAAGGCCGGGTTCAAGGCCTGCAAGGTCTGCAAGCCGTAATCATGGTGGGGGTCTCCGGCTGCGCCTGGGACCCCCACACCCCCGCGCTTCGGGACCGGCTGAGCCGGCCCCTTGCTTGATGTGGGATGGGGGGCTCTGTAGCTTCCGATGAAGGAAGGATCTAGAACCGGACCCCGAGGCCGAAGGCGGTGTGGCTGAGTTCGGCGTCCTCGAAGTCGCGGTCGCTGCCGGGCAGGCTGGTCAGGACGTGGTGCAGTTCCAGGGCGATGTTGCGGTTCACCCGGAAGCGGAAGCCCAGGGTTCCGGCGAAGGCCAGTTCGTGCTGGGTGCTGGAGCTGTCGTACCAGGGATAGGGGGTGCCGGCCACCTGGATGCTGCGACGCTCCCGGAACCAGTGGGCGCCGCCGATGCCGAGAATGAAGTCCACGCCGGATTCCTTCTTCGGGCCGATGGGGAAGAGCCAGTCGTAGCCCACCAGGCGGGTCTGCGCCGAGTACCGGGTTGCCGAATAGAGGTACCGGTCGACCTCCTTGCCTTCCCGGAATTCGCCGAATTCCAGCCGCACGCGGCCCTCGATGTCGTATTCCCGGCGGACGTGGATGGAGAAGTTCACCTTCCAGCCGGAGCTGTACATCTTCCCGGCGGTGTCGGCCGGCTGGGAGAAATAGCCGTTGATGGCGAACCGCGGCGACAGGGGCTGGGCCTGGAGACCGGTTCCGGCCAGGACGGTCGCCAGGAGCGCGGGGGCGAAGGTTCTCATGACATCTCCTTTGAACCTCCATTACACAGCTTCCGCAAGGTTCCTGTCACCCCGACCGCCCCTCCAAGCACAGACCAGTCACCCGCACGCAGGGCAGATCCTCCAGACATAGAAAAAGCTGAAGCCCGGCTCAGCCGGGCTTCAGCGCGGGGGTGCGGGGGTGTGCGCGCAGCGAAGCAGAGCGCGGAACCCCCGCCTGAGGCTAGTCCCGCTTCGGGAACTGGCGGTCGTAGGCTTCCTGCGCGTACTGGCTGGGCGGAACGCTGAACCGCCGCTTGAAGGCGCGGGTGAAGGCGCTGGCGTCGTAGAAGCCGAGCATGGTGGCCACGTCGGAGGGCCGCTCGCCATTGGCCAGCAGGACCACCGCCCGCTGCAGCCGGCGCTCGATCAGGTACTGGTGCGGCGTGGTGCTGGTGGCCTCGCGGAACAGGCGGATGAAGTGGTCCGGGGTGCACTTGGCCATGGTCGCCAGTTCCGGAACGCTGTTCTTGCTGCCGATCTGCGCCTCCATGTGGTCCAGGACCAGCTGCAGCGTCGAGCGGTTCAGGCGGTAGGGGAAGCGGCTGCGGTCCTCCTTCTCCGACAGCCGGCCCAGCTCGGCGCCGAGCAGGATCAGGAACAGCTCCCGGGTCATCAGCTGGATGCCGTCCGGATTGGCCATCTCGCTGGTGAAGATGTTGAACAGCTGCTTGAGGGCCTGGCTGCGCAGCACGGCGAAGCTCTGTTCCTGCCATTTGCGCGGCGGCTGCTGCAGCGTGCCGAGCAGCGGCTCGGGGAAAGGGCCTTCGAGGTGCAGGGCGGTGAAGCCGAAGGCCTGGTTGGCCTGGTGGCGCTTGAGCTGGTGGCCGAAGCCGGGCAGCAGCATGGCCAGGTCCCCGCGGCGGATGATGCCCTCCTCGCGGTCGTCGCCGGTGCAGACCCTGACCGCGGAGCCGGGCAGGATCAGGGTCCAGGCGTCGCGGCTGGGCATGGCCTTGGCGGGAACCGGGTCCTTCTTGAGGACGACCAGCTTGAGCGGGCCGCTGAGATGGATCTGCAGGTTCTTGGACTCGCTGTCGCCCATGGGATCCCGATCGCTTTCGAAGATGGATTCAACCGAAGGGTGCCAGAAAATTTCCTAGTCCCCAACGCTTTTTTTCCAACGATTCGGGGCCCCGGTTTTTTTCAACCGGCGAAATGAGCCTCAAGGCTCCTGAAGATGCCCAGTCCCTCGATCCCCCCCATGGCCGGCTCCACGGCCCGCTCAGGATGGGGCATCATTCCCAGGACATTTCCGCGCTCGTTGAGGATCCCGGCGATGGCGTGGGAGCTCCCGTTGGGCACCGACGCCTCGCTGACCGACCCGTCCGGGCCGCAGTAGCGGAAGGCCACGCCGCCGCGGGCTTCCAGGGCCTCCAGCCCGGTTTCGTCGAGTTCGAAGTTGCCCTCGGCGTGGGCGATGGGTACCTGGATCGCAGCCCCCGCCTGCATCGCCCGGGTGAAGGGCAGGTCGGCCCGCTCCACCCGGATGTGCACGTCCCGGTGGATGAAGCGCAGGCTCGCATTGCGCAGCAGGGCACCGGGCAGGAGCTGGGCCTCGCACAGGATCTGGAAGCCGTTGCAGACCCCCAGCACCAGCCCGCCGGCCTCGGCGTGGCGCTTGACGTCGGCCATGATCGGACTGAGCGCGGCGATCGCGCCGCAGCGCAGGTAGTCGCCGTAGCTGAAGCCGCCGGGCACGAACACCAGGTCGGTGCCCGCCGGCAGGTTGCGTTCCTGGTGCCACACCGGATGGGTGTCCCAGCCCATCACGGTGCCGCAGGCGTGGAGGGCGTCGTGGTCGCAGTTGGAGCCCGGGAAGACCGGCACCGCCACGCGCATCAGCCCACCACCTCGACCACCGCCTTCTCCATCACCGGATTCACCAGCAGCTTCTCGCACATGGCCAGCACCTGGGCCCGCGCCGCCTCCGCATCGGTCCCCGGCACCTCCAGTTCGATCAGCTTGCCGATCCGGACCGACGCCGGCTCGAAGCCGAACTCCCGCAATCCGTGCTCCACGGCCTTGCCCTGGGGATCCAGGATCCCCGGCTTGAGCGACACCAGGACTCGGACTTTCATTGGATTCCCCCCACGAAGCCCATTCTAACCGGCGGACCACGGCCCCGGGATCGGCTGTCGGATCCGGTTTCGGCTTCGGAATCGGTTCCGGGTTCGGTCTCGGCATCGGACCTCGGCCTCGGCCGCGGAAGTCGGATTCGGGGTCGGCATCCGATCCGATTCCGATTCCGATGCCGATTCCGCGGCCGAGGACCGAAGTCCGTCGTCATGGCCGTGAACCTGCCGCTCACCCGGAACGAATGCGCAACCCGCGCCCCGCCCTTCAGGCCTCCCCGTCCCACCGGTAGCCCTCGATATCCAGGTTCCCGTCCGCATCGACTTCGACGCCCTCCTCCCGCAGCCGGACCGCCTGCACCGCGGCGCCCCACCAGCGGCCGCGGCTGGGAATGTAGCCGCGGTTGTTGACGACCCGGTGCCAGGGCAGGTCGTTGCCTTCGGGCAGGCCCTTCAGCACCATGCCCACCTGCCGGGGCCGGCGCGGGAAGCCGGCGATCCGCGCCACCTGCACGTAGCTGGC
>JAYRFV010000121.1:0-23043 GCA_041908165.1 Holophagales bacterium
ACGGCCGGAGCGAACAACCACTTCAAGTTCCTCGGCACCGCGGCGATGGAAGGCCCGGCCTCGGACACCGTGATGCCGATGGGCAACGCCAGCTACTACCAGATCCCGGCGCAGACCTGCGGCACCTTCACCTGCCACGGCACCCTGCACAGCAACTTCTCCTGGAAGGGCGGGGCCAACCACCCCGTGCCGTTCCTGGGGCCGCTCCACACCATCGCCAACAACCCGGCCACCTTCACCAGCAACTGCGGGGCCTGCCACGCCCTCACCGGGACGTCCCCCATGACCCTGGCGCCGAACTGCGCCACCTGCCACAAGGCGGGCACGCCGACCACCCTGGCGAACTGCACCAGCTGCCACGCCAAGCCCCCGGCGGGCAGCGCCTTCCCGGACGTCGCCGGGACCCACGCCATCCACAACTCCTTCGCGGGGGTGGCCAATGTCTGTTCGGCCTGCCACACGGGCTCGGACTCCGGCAGCCAGGTGCACTACGACCACGCCAACGGCCGGCCCGGCAAGGATGCCCTCCGGACGGCCCCGGGCGAGGTCGCGATGGCCGCGACCTACAACGCCAAGACCGGGGCGGCCGCCTTCAACCCCTCGGCCCTCACCTGCAGCAACGTGAGCTGCCACGGCGGCCAGGCGACCCCGGCCTGGACCAACACCGCCAGCCTGGCCGCCAACTGCACCGCTTGCCACCTGCGCGGCACCACCCAGTACAACTCCTTCAACTCCGGCGAGCACAAGAAGCACGTGGTCGACGAAGGGTTTGCCTGCAACCAGTGCCACGACATGACCGCCGCGAACACCAAGCCCGGCGCCCTGAACCACTTCAAGTTCCTCGGGACGCAGGCCATGGAGGGTCCCGCCAGCGACACCATCGGCTTCGCCGCCAGCGATGCCACCGGAACCCGGACCTACAACGTCGCCAACAAGTACTGCCTGCTCTCCTGCCACGGCAAGAACCACACGTCCCAGGACAACTGGTAGCCGACCCCTCAACCCACCCATGGAGAACCCATGAAGCTCAACCGTTGCCTCCTGTCCCTCGCCCTCGCCGCCCTCGTCGGGCCGGCCGCCCGGGCGGCCGATCCCGCGAAGGACGCCCCGGCCTTCGACGGCAACATCCAGAAGTACTGGAATGACGCCTGCGCCCGCTGCCACGGGGCCAACGGCAACGGCCGCGATGCCGCCGGCAAGCAGCTCCCGGATGCCGGCTTCGACTTCACCGACACCCGCAAGGCCAACAAGAAGAAGGACTCCGACTGGGTGCAGGTGACCCTCAACGGCAAGGACAAGATGCCCGCCTACAAGGCACGGCTGAAGGCCGAGGACGTCCAGAGGATGATCACCGAGATCATCCGCAAGTTCGCCGCCAAGTAGCCCGGAGCCTCCATGAACCGTCGAACTCGAGCCCTGCTGCCCCTGGCCCTCGCCGCCGCAACCACCCTCGGCGCGGAATCCTCCGAGTACCCGCTCGGGATCAACCTGCCCACCGGCGAGCGGATGCAGTACTGGGACATCGGCCTCGTCTTCACCCACCGGTTCATCGCCCCGGTCCAGAACAACGGCAAGAACCTCTACGGCATCGACGGCTTCACCTATGCCGGCTTCGGCTTCGACTTCGGCATCAAGCCGATCAAGGGCCTGAACTTCCTGGTCTACCGCACCGCCGACAACAAGACCTTCGTGTACGGCCTGCAGCAGCTGCTGGTGGACAAGTCGCGGTTCCGGCTGTCCCTGCGCCTGGAGCGCTTCGACGAGACGGTGCAGAACCGGATCATCCCCGGGGCGCCGGACCCGGCCCTGGGTGAGATCGGCATCGCCGGCGGCAGTGGCCAGCTGACGGCCGAGCTGTTCATCACCGACGACATCATCCTGTCGGTGATCCCCACCTGGCTGAGCCGCACCACCACGGTGGAGAAGGGCGTGGTCACCGCGGCGGCGGCCCTGAAGGTGCACTTCACCGAGAAGTTCGCCTTCGTCGGCGAGTACTACCCGACGCCCTCCAAGGTCAAGCAGATGGGGGAGAAGGGCGGACTGCTGGTGGCGGCCGGCCGCGAGTACACGGCCGGCTTCGCCGCCGGGGTCTCCTACAAGACCTTCAAGCACCGGTTCTCGCTGTTCGGCACCAACGCCACCGGCACCACCGCCCACCAGGTCCTGGGCGGCGACTACGGCGGCGGCCCCAATCCGGCCGGCAAGTGGTCGATCGGGTTCAACGTGGCCCGGGTCTTCTGAGGGCCCCGGCGATGTCGCATCCGATCCTCGAGTTCATCGCGCGGGAGCATCCGGCCTGGGTGCACCTGCCCCTCGGCATGGTGGTGGCGCTGCCCGTCGCCATGGCCGCCTCCTTCCTGCCCGGGCAGGGCCGGCGCTGGACCCTCACGGCCTTCTTCCTGGCCGCGCTGGGCCTGCTGGGCAGCCTTGTGGCCCTGGCCAGCGGCCTGCTCTGGGCCCGCCAGATCAACATCCTGCCCACATCCGGCTACTTCCCCGAGGTCCGTTCCAGCGCGCAGGTGCTGCAGCGCCTGATGCAGCAGCACGAACTCTCGGCCCTGGCCGGGGTGGTGCTGGGGTGCCTGGTGCTGGGGCTGCTCTGGGCGAGGATCCGGGCCTCCGCGCGGGAGGCCGGCGGCACCTCCCCCGAAGCCGCGCCGCCCGGGTGGCGGCGCGGCACGGGGGCGCCCGCCCTGCTCCTCGGCCTGCTCTGGCTGGGCGCCTGGGGGGCCTGCGGCCGCTTCGGCGGGACCATGGTGTTCGGCAACGAGGAGCTCAACAAGGCCGCCGCCGCGGCGGAGAAGGCGAAGAAGCAGGACGCCGAGGCGGACCTCCCGCTGCGCGCCCTGGACTACGCCAGCCTCGAGCCCACGGCGGACAAGCCGGTCCGCAGCGCCGCCCACGGGGGACGGTGGATCCGCACCTGGGTGACCGCCTCCGGCATCGATGCCTACAAGGCCGGCAAGGCCCTGCCGCCCGGCTCCTACGTGGTGCTCAGCAGCGCCGAGGACGAAAAGGGCCGCCCGGGCTACGATCCGGGGCCGCTGTTCATGAAGGAGGTGCTGGCCGACGGCAAGGTGGCCTTTTCCTTCTACTGGCCGCGGGTACCCGAGAAGCTGCGCACCCAGACCGGCGGCGAGGACAGCGTCTACTGGAGGAGCCCCAGCGACAAGGTGGCCGCCTGCGGCAGGTGCCACACCGACGCCCGCCCCGGACGGTCCAGCCTGCCCCCGGACTGAGCGCGGGGGTGTGGGGCGGTCCGCCGCAGCGGTCTGAGCTGCAGGCGGTGACCCCCACAGAGAATTACCCCCAGCCCAGCTCCTCCAGGCGTTCCTCGCCGATCCCGAAATGGTGGGCGATCTCGTGGAGGACGGTCACGGCGATCTCCCGGCGCAGGTCCTCGGGGTCGGGGAAGTCCTCCAGCAGCGGGCCGCGGTAGAGGGTGACCTGGCAGGGCGGCGGTGGCTGCGAGGGCTCCCGCTCGAGCAGGGAGGGCCCGCTGTAGAGGCCGTAGAGGTCCTCGTCCTCGGGGATGCCCAGGTCGTCCAGGAGCGCCTCGTCGGCCCAGTCCTCCACCAGGATGGCGACATTCTCCAGGTGGGGCTGGAATTCCGGCGGCAGGAGGGCGAGGGCCTCGGCCACGCAGCCGTCGAAGAAGTCCGGAAGGCCCTGCCGCCTCATCCGCGCCCCGCCTTCTCGAGGACGCCGAGCACCAGTTCCGGGTACCGCCGCAGGTAAGCGGCGCGGGCGGCGGGGCCGATCACGGCCAGGAACGCGCTCCCTTCCGCCCACGCCGATCGGCGGTGGATCCCGTTCTGGAGCCAGGGTTCGAGCTCGATGAAGCCGCCGGGGAGGTCCTCAGGTCCGAGGGTGCGGTCCTCCACCAGGAGCCTGCCGACCACCAGCTGGTAGAGGTGCGAGGCCGGCTCGCCCCGTTGGAACAGGGCCTCCCCGTGCTGGAGCAGGCGGCGCTCCGCGCCCAGGTCGAGGCTCCTGCGGAGGGACGCCAGCGCCTGGCTGGACTCCCGCAGGCGCTGGGTGAACTGGCGGCAGATCCTGCGGGTGAGGCCGGGAAGGGTGTCCAGGACCAGGTCCACCTGGGCCGGCGCGAGCCGCAGCGCCAGCGCGGCGCCGACGCACCGGACCGTCGCGCTGCGCGGCTCCTCGCCGAAGTAGGCCATCTCGCCGAGGATCGCCGGCTCCTCCGGGCTGGCGCCCAGCTGGGCCAGGACCACCGGCGGATCGCCCTGCCGCTCCACGACCAGTCCCCCCTGCAGCACCACCAGGAGGTCGCGGGAGCTTTCGCCCTCCTGGATCAGCCGCTCCCCGTCCTGGAAGCGCAGGATCGCCACCTCCGGGCAGCGTGCGACCAGTTCCGAGAGTTCGGAATCCGGATCGAGTCCGAGCTGGGTTGCGTCCAAGGGTTCGGGCATGGAGGGCGGCTCCGGTCCAGGATAGCGGCCGGCGGCCCCAGAGAAAGGCCCGCCTGGAATCCAGGCGGGCCTTTCGGCGCGCAGGCCGCGGTGACGCTAGGCGGTCGCCACCACTTCGTCCGCGGTCTTCTGGACGGCAGCGACGGACTTGGCGAAGGCGGCCTTCTCGGCCTCCGTCATCTGCACTTCGATGATCTTCTCGACGCCGTTCTTGCCGAGGACCACCGGCACGCCGACGAACAGGCCCTTCACGCCGTACTCGCCTTCGAGCAGGACGCAGGAGGCGATGATCTTCTTCTTGTCGTAGACGATCGCCTCGACCATCTCGATGGCGGCGACCGCCGGCGACCAGAAGGCGGACACGCCGATCAGGCCGACCACCTCGCCGCCGGCCTTGCGGGTGCGGGACTCGATGGCGGTGAGGGTGGCCTCGTCCAGGAACTGCTCGACCGGCATGCCGGCCACGCGGCAGCAGCTGCGGATCGGCACCATGTCGTCGCCGTGGCCGCCGAGCACCAGGGCCTCGACGTTCTCCACGGACACGCCGGCGGCCTGGGCGACGAAGTAGCGGTAGCGGGCCGAATCGAGCGCGCCGGCCATGCCGAACAGCATGTTCTTCGGCGGGTTCATCTTCTGGTTGAGGCGGTAGACGATGGCGTCGAGCGGGTTGGCGATCGAGATCACGATCGCCTTCGGGCAGTACTGCTGGATGGCCGCCGCCACCTTGTCGGTGATCTGCAGGTTGGTGGCCAGCAGTTCCTCGCGGCTCGGGTAGGTGCCGTCCGGACGCACGGTGCGGGGAACGCCGGCGGTGTTGACGATCAGGTCGGCGTCCTGGAGGACGTCGTACTCCTTGCTGCCCATGAAGGCGACGTCGCTGCCGACGATCGGCGCGGCCTCGGCGATGTCCAGGCACTTGCCCTTGGCCACGTCCGGACCCTTGACGTCCACGAGCGCGACCGTCCGCGCCAGCTTGCGCTGGAAGATCTCCTGCGCCAGCACGCCGCCGATGTTGCCGCCGCCGATGAGACCGATCTTGTTGAGCATTGGATTCCTCCTCCTGCGAAGTTGTGCACGACCATAACACACCCTGGAGTCTTGACCTTGGTGATTATTGCCCGCGGCGCAGGCCCAGCGGCAAGCCCTCGCCGGGGCTCCGCCGGGACCGATGGAGACGGGCCGCCCGCCTGCATCGGCACGGGCCGCATGGGCCGGAACCGGGGGTAAGCCGGCGGCTCCTCACGGACAGGCCCCAGGGTGCCGAAAGGAATCCTTCAGGTACCTGTAACGCTCCCCCGGAAACCGGGCCCTCAGGTCCCTCAAGTTCCAGCCTCCGGTGGCCGATGGGGCTTCCAGGGAGTGTCATGTCCGCCTTTGCTTCCAGCCTTTCCGGCCTGAGCGCTGCCACCTGGATGGTGACGGTGGCGGCGGGGAACGTGGCCAATGTCAACACTGCCGGCTTCCGGGCCCGGAAGGTCGGGTTCGAGGCCGACGCCGAGGGGGGCGTCCGGGCGCAGCCGCTGACGGAGGAGGGCCCGGACCCGGGGGCCGAGGGGTCCAATGTCGACCTCGCCTCCGAGATGGTCAGCCTGAGGGTCGGGTACACCACCTTCGCCGCCAATGGCGCGGCGCTGCGGACCCAGCAGGAGATCCTGGGCATGGCCCTGGACCTGAAGGCCTGAAGGGCAGCCCTGCGGTAAACCACCCCCCGCACTGCGGGGGGTGGTTTATCGCAGGGGCCGGAAAAGGCGGCTACCTATGCCGGCGGTTGTCGTTGTGCTTCAGTTCGGAAATGTGCCTTTCCAGGCGGCTCAGTTCCCGCTCGAGGCGATCGGCCTCGCGGCGGGTCAGGCGGCCGTCCCGGCGCATGCGGGCCTCGTCGTCGCGCACGTTGTCCAGTTCGCGCTTGAGGCGCTGCGCCTCCTGCCGGGTGAGGTCCCGGCTCTCGATGCCGCGGTCGATGCGCTCGTGGCACTTGCGCATCCGTTCGTGGATGTCGCGAACCTCGCCGCGGTCGGCCTCATGGCGGCCGCGGTCCCGCGGCTGGGCGGGCGAATAGGTCGGGGCGCCCAGGATCAGCGCCGCGAGCAGTGCGATGGATTGACCTGCCTTCATGGGTGCCTCCGCACGGTTGGTTTCCGGCCCTGCCGATGACCGGCGGACCTGGGGCGATCATAGGCCATCGACAGGTCGTTTGAAACCTCCAATCGTGGCCTCGACGATGAATGATCCTGCCTGGAAGGCTGTCCTCGCTGCCTGCGAATAGGCAAAAATGGACATCATCCCGCTTCGCACCGGCGGATGGCTCATCCGGTTCTCAGGAGGAGGCGGGGCGCTCCCGATGACGGGGCATGCAAGGAAAGGGCGGCGGACGCGGCGGGTCCCTGAACCGCCTCCGGGCGGTGGGACTTCTTTGCGTCCTCGGGGCTGGCTCGATGGCCGTGGCGGTGGCCCACTTCGGCTCCCCCGCCGAGTTCGGCCTGGCCGGCGTGGCCACCGCCAGCCGCACCCTGAACCAGCTCACGGCCGTGATGCTGACCTGCATCGCACTGGTGGTGCCGCTCACGGCGAACCTCTACACGCCGCGGCTGGTGCGGCTGTACGTCACCCACCCGCTGATCGTCACCGCCCTCTCGGTGCTCATCTTCAGCCACCTGCTGGTGCTCTCCTCCAGCTTCTTCCCGGCCGGGCACCCGGCCTCCCGGGTGCTCGTCTACGCGATCTCGGGAACCTACCTGCTGGTGCTCGCCGCCACGCTGCCCTTCCTGTACGCGGTCAGCCAGTTCCTCCGGCCGGCCTACTTCCTGCCGATGCTGACCCGGAGGGGGGAGCAGGCCTTCGCGCGCTGGGCCCGGGGGCGGGATCCTGAGGAGAACGCGCACCAGCTGTTCGAGACCATCGACGTGGTCACCAACGTGGCGCTCACCGGCATGAACCGCAGCGACCGCCAGCTGGTCCTGCTGGCCCTGCAGGCGCTCCACACGCTCCTGGGCGCCCTCCTGCAGAGCACGGCCCGGGCCGAACCGGGCTGGCGCCGGACGGTGCCCCGCTTCGTCCCGGGACTGGCCCTGGAGGGGCAGGCCTACCTCACCCGGCAGGGCATCTGGCCCGAGGCCTACCTGCTGGCCCAGATGCTGAAGGTGATGGAGAACGCCACCCGCAGCCAGCACGAGATCCTGGCCGAAGTCGCCCGCCACCTGGTGGAATCCGCGGCCCTGGCCCAACGGCGCGGCCAGGAGACGGTGGTCGATCTCCACGTCATGGCCTTCAACACGCTGATGCGGCAGGCGGTGGAGGACCGCGACCTGCGCCGGTTCCAGAACATCAGCTACCACTACCGGCTGCTGGTCGAGGCCTTCGAGGGCCATCCCGCGCGCCTGTTCGCCGCCGCCGAGCAGCTGCTCCACTACGGGAACCTGGCGGCCAAGCAGGAGCTCCACTTCGGCCTGGAGACCGTCCTTTACGACCTCGGCGAGCTGGTGCTCTGCCTGGCGGCGCGCAACGAGGCCCTGGCCATGGACCTGGTGCGGCTCCACGCCGGCCCGCTCTGGCAGCGCAGCATCGCGGCCGGCAGCCAGATGCGCAAGGTCGGCTGGCGGACGCTGCTGCGGGTGCACTGGGAGGCGCGCGCCACCGGGCGGCAGGAGCTGGCCGAGCTGCTGCACTGGAGCTACCTGTTCGACGACACCATCCACCGGGAGCAGCTGGAGTGGGTGCTGGACGAGAACCGCGAGCTGCACTTCGAGTTCAATGACCGGCTGATGCGGTTCGCCCACTTCTCCGCGCCGGCGGAGGCCGAAGCCCGTGCCTTCGCGGAAGGGCCCGCCTGACCGGACGCGTGCAGGTACCCTTGGACCAGACCCCGGAGGCGGCCATGGCCGAAGCCCTCGATCGACGCAGCTTCCTGCAGGCCGGCGCAGGGCTGACCGCGGCCCTCGCCGTCCCCGCCGCGGGTGGTGCGCAGGCCCCGGCGGTGCGGAGGTCCGGGCCGCGGCCGGTGGTGATCGCCAGCGCCAATGGCAACCGCTTCAGGAACGGCGGGCCGGACACCTGCGTGGCGCGGGCCTTCGCCCTGATCGAGCAGGGCAGGGACGTGCTGGACGCGCTGGTGGAGGGCGTCGGCATCGTCGAGCTCGATCCGCTGGACGAGAGCGTCGGCTACGGCGGACTGCCGAACGCCGACGGCGTCGTCCAGCTGGACGCCTCCTGCATGCACGGTCCGACCCTGCGGGCCGGCGCGGTGGCCTGCCTGGAGGGCGTGCGCACGCCGTCCAGGGTGGCCCGCGCGGTGCTGCAGCACACGGACCACCACCTGCTGGTGGGGAAGGATGCGCAGGCCTTCGCCCGGCAGCTCGGGTTCAGCATCGAGGCGGACCTGAACACCGAGGCCTCCCGGCGCAAGTGGCTGGAGTGGAAGCGGCGGGTGGACCGCGAGCACTGGCTGGACCCGGCCCAGCGGGCGGCGGCGGGCTTCGCCGCCGGGCTGTCGATGGTGCGCGACGGGCTGGTCGACCCCGACCACCACTACGGGACCATCAACTGCAACGGCGTGAGCGCCAGGGGCGAGGTCTGCGGGGTCACCACCACCAGCGGCCTGGCCTGGAAGATCCCCGGCCGGGTCGGCGACTCCCCGGTCCTCGGCGCCGGCCTGTACGTGGACAACGATGCCGGCGCGGCGGGCAGCACCGGCCGCGGCGAGGCCAACCTCTACGGCCTGTCCTCCTTCCTGATCGTCGAGCTGCTGCGCCGCGGCATGCGCCCCAAGGACGCGGGGTTGGAGGCGCTGCGGCGGATCAAGGCGCACACCGTCGAGAAGCGCCTGCTGAACGGTCGCGGCCTGCCCAACTTCAACGTCGCCTTCTACGTGCTGGCTGCCGACGGCGCGCACGCCGGGGTGTCCCTGTACGCCTCGACCTACGCCGCCTGCGATGCCAACGGTCCTGTCACCCTGAAGACCGAGGCCCTGTTCGAAGGCAGGCCCTTCGACTAGCCGGACTTCACCTGATCCGGATCTCCTTTTTCACAGGATTGACAGCGCTGACGGGCAGGGGGAAAGTGCCCCAAGATCCCATGCCCACCGTCAGCTTCACTGGAAACCTGCAGCGCCATGTGCCGTGCCCACCCTGCCAGGCCACGGGTGCCACCGTGCGGGAGGTGCTCGAATGCGCCTTCGCCCGATACCCTGGCCTTCGCAGCTACGTGGTGGACGAGCACGGTGAACTGCGCTTCCACATGCTGGTCTTCCTCGACGGCGCTCCGGTGACGGATCGGCGCGGCCTGGCAGACCCGGTCGGGGAGGCCAGCGAGATCCATGTCATGCAGGCCCTGTCCGGAGGATGAAATGTCCGACCGCCTTCTCGTCTCGACGCGCAAGGGCCTGTTCGAGGTGGCCCCGGGGCCCTCAGGCTGGGCGATCCAGAGGGTGCACTTCCTCGGCGACAATGTGAGCCTCGCGCTGGCGGATCCCCGTGACGGGACCTGGCTTGCCGCCCTCGACCACGGCCATTTCGGGGTGAAGCTGCAGCGGTCCCCGGACCGCGGCGGCAGGTGGTCGGAGCAGGCCGTCCCGGCCTACCCGGAGGCGCCGGCGGGCCACGAGGAGCGCGACTGGCTGGGCCGGGTCATTCCCTGGAAGCTTGTCCGCATCTGGGCCCTGGAGGCGGGCCATGCCTCCCGGCCGGGCGAACTCTGGGCCGGCACCCTGCCCGGCGGGCTGTTCCGTTCCGTCGATGGCGGCGCCAGCTGGGAGCTGGTGCGCAGCCTCTGGGATCATCCGGACCGCTTGAAATGGAGTGGTGGCGGCGCCGACTATCCGGGCCTGCACTCGATCTGCATCGACCCCCGCGACCCGGACCGGGTCGCGGTGGGGGTTTCCACCGGCGGCGTGTGGCTCAGTGAGGACGGCGGTGGATCCTGGACCTGCCGGGGCGACGGCCTGCGCGCCGAGTACCTGCCCCCAGGGCAGTCTCAGGATCCCGTGCAGCAGGACGTGCACCGGCTGGTGCAGTGTCCCGCGGCCCCGGACACGTTCTGGATCCAGCACCACAACGGCATCTTCCTGAGTCGCGATGGTACGCGCTGCTGGCAGGAGATCGCCGCGGCCGGGCCATCCACCTTCGGCTTCCCGGTGGTGGTCCATCCGCGGGATCCGGACACGGCCTGGTTCGTTCCCGCCATCAAGGACGAACGGAGGGTCCCGGCCGGCGGCTCGGTGGTAGTGACCCGCACCCGGGATGGCGGGCGCAGCTTCGACGAGCTGCGCCAGGGGCTGCCGCAGGTGCACGCCTACGACCTGGTGTTCCGACACGCCTTGGCCATCGACGGTCGCGGCGAGCGGCTCGCCTTCGGAAGCACCACCGGCGGATTGTGGGTCAGCGAGGATGGCGGCGACCGGTGGATCACCGTCTCCGAGCATCTCCCCCCCGTCTACGCGGTGACCTTCGCCAGGGATTGAGGGTTTGCCTCTGCCTCCCGGGCGGAGACCATGGGGGCACACACAGGGGGACACGATGTCGGAGACCGCCGGAACGCCTTTCCAGGCCGCCCTGTTCCGTTTCCTAGGGGACCTCAAGGCGAACAACGACCGCGCCTGGTTCCAGGCGCAGAGGGCGCGCTACGAGACCGATGCGCGCAACCCGATGCTCGCCTTCATCGCCGGATTCTCCGCCCCGCTGGCGAAGCTCGGCCGCAACTTCAGCGCCGACCCCCGGCCGGTGGGCGGGTCGATGTTCCGGCTGCACCGGGACACCCGCTTCAGCAAGGACAAGACCCCCTACAAGACCCATCTCGCCGCCCACTTCCCCTACCGGAGCCCCGCGGCCGGCGGGGTCCACGGACCCGGCTTCTACCTGCACCTGGAGCCGGGCGCCAGCTTCGCCGGCGGCGGGCTCTGGCACCCGGAGCCGGACAGCCTGTTCAAGGTGCGGCAGGCCATTGCCACCCAGCCGCGGACCTGGAAGGCGATCCGCGACTCCGGCCTGGAGATCCAGGGGGATGCCCTCAAGCGGGTTCCGCAGGGCTTCCCGCCGGACCATCCCTGGGCCGAGGACCTCAAGCGCAAGGACTTCTACATCGGCACCCGGTTCAGCGACGCCCAGGTGCTGGCGCCGGACTTCCTGGGCACCTTCACCGCGGCCTGCAGCGAGGCCCTGCCGCTGGTGAAGTTCCTGTGCAAGGCGTTGGACCTGCCCTGGTAGGGCCTCAGGCGCGGACCCGTCGGGCCAGGAACCGCCCGGCGAGGGCCTGCGCCTCGGCCGGGTCGGCGTAGGCGCCGAGTCTGAAGTCCGGGCACCCGGTGATCATCTTGCTGACCCGGGCGCCGGCCCGGTGCAGGCACAGGACCGGCTTGCCGAGGGCGCGGGCGTGGGCGAGCTCGAAGCCGACGCCGTGGGAAGGGGTGGTGACCTCGGCCACGAGCACGTCGCAGGCCTCCAGCCAGGCGAGGTCGCGGGCGTAGACCGTGGCGGCGTCCAGCCGCGCATCCTGGGCCATCACCTCCGGGTCCGCCAGGTGGGCGGTGAGGACCCGGTGGCCGAGGCCCTCGAGGTGCTGGACCAGGGCGGCGTAGACCGGCTGGTCCTGGCGGCCGCCGGTCAGCGAGCAGGAGAAGTAGACGTCCATCAGGCCCCCAACGCGCCTTCGTGGGCCCGGGCCAGGCAGGCCAGCGCTTCCTCGACTTCGGCCCGGTGGGTGCGCAGGGCCAGCACCGCGAGCCGCAGGCAGAAGGCACCACGCAGCCGGGTGCCGGACAGGAACACCCGGCCCTCGCGCTGCAGGATCTCGAGAATCCGCTGGTTGAAGGCGTCGGCGTCGCCCGCGGGTGGAAGGAAGCGGAAGGCCATGACGCTCAGCTGGGGCGCGGCCACCGGTTCCAGGCCCGGCAGCCGCTGCAGGCCGTCCCAGGCCAGCCCGGCCAACCGCAGCTTCTCCTCCAGGGCCGCCCGGAAGGGGGCGATGCCGTGCAGTTGCAGGGGCAGCCACAGGCGAAGGGCGCGGGCGTGCTTGCTGAATTCCAGGGTCACCTCGGTGGGGCTCAGCTCGTCGAGGTCCTCCGGCGGCGCCGGCAGGTAGTCGGCGGCATAGGCGTGGGCGCGGCGCAGCGGCTCAAGGTGCCGCACCAGCACCGCGCCGGTGCCCATGGGGGCGAACAGGCCCTTGTGCGGGTCCGCCACCAGGCTGTCCGCCGCCGCCATCCCGGCCAGCCGGGCCCGGCCCTCGGCGCAGAGCGCGAAGAAGGCCCCGTAGGCGCCGTCCGTGTGCAGCCACAGGCCGTGGCGCTGGGCGAGCTCGGCGCAGTCGGGCAGGGGGTCCACGGCGCCGGAATTGGTGGTCCCGGCGGTGGGCGCCAGCAGCCAGGGCCGCAACCCGGCCGCGAGGTCCGCCTGGATCGTCGCCTTGAGCCGGTCCGGCCGCAGGCGGAACCGGGCATCGGTCGGGATCTCCCGCACCTGCGCCTCGCCCAGTCCGGCCACGCGCAGGGCCTTGCGGACGCAGTGGTGGGCCTGGTCGGACAGGTATACGCAGGCCTTCACCGTATCCGCCGCCTTCAGGCCGGCGGCTTCCCGGGCGGCGCAGATGCCCACCAGGTGGGCCAAGCTGCCGCCGGCGGCGAGGTTGCCGTGGGTGCCGGCGGGAAAGCCGAACTCCCGGGCCATCCAGGCCAGGATGAGGTTCTCCAGGCGCACCGCGCCGGGCCCGGCGAAATGGTAGCCGGCGTACTTGTTGGTCAGCGCGGCGAGGAAGTCGCCGAGGGCCCCGGCGAGCTGGGTGCTGGGCGGGATGAAGGCGAAGTGGCGGCCGGAGCCGCCGTGGGCGCCGGGGGCGTCGACCTGCTCGCGCAGCAGGCGCAGGACCTCTTCCACAGGCCTGCCGTGCTCGCCGGGCGGTGCCCCCGCCAGCCCCGCGCCAGGCCGCTCCAGCAGCTGGAAGGCTGGCGCCTCGGCCAGTCCTTCATGAAAGGCCTCGGCGTAGGCCATGACCGCCCGTACCAGGCCGGCCCGCACGTCCGGTTCCGGGTCGAGGAGCCGGGCGAGGGTTTCAAGCTCCTGGAGGTCCATGGTCGTCCCGGGCGGGCGTCGCCGCCTCATTCGTACCGCAGCGCCTCGATGGGGTCCAGCCTGGAGGCGCGCCGGGCCGGGTACAGGCCGAACAGGATGCCCACCAGCGCCGGCACCGCCAGGGAACTGACCAGCGCCCACAGCGGGATGCCCCCGTAGGCGTTCATCAGCAGCCGGCTGAGGGTGCTCCCGAGGGCGGTCCCGAGCAGGACGCCCAGGGCTCCGCCGACCAGGCACAGGACGATGGCCTCCACCAGGAACTGCAGCAGGATGGTCCGCCGCCGCGCCCCCAGGGCCTTGCGCACGCCGATCTCCCGGGTCCGCTCGGTGACGCTCACCAGCATGATGTTCATCACCCCGATGCCGCCCACCAGCAGGCTGATCGACACCATCGCACCGCTGGCCAGCAGCAGGTTCCGCCCCAGCTTCTCCACCATCTCCACCTGCTTGCGGTTGGTGGTCAGCTCGAAATTGTCGGGGTCGTCGCCCTTGAGCCCGCGCACCCGCCGCAGGTTGGCCCGCAGCAGTTCCTCGGCGTCGGCCAGCCTCATGCGCGGGTCCACCTGCAGCCGCCAGGACATCTGCTCCCGCGACCACGGCTGCTGCAGCTCCTTGAAGCTGGCGATCGGGATGTAGGCCTCGTTGTCCGGGCCCCAGGCGGTCTCCTCCTCGCTCTGCGGCACGAAGGGGATGTCGCCCTGCTTCTTCAGGATGCCGATGAGCTCCGCGGTCTGGCCGGCGACGGTGAAGGTCCGGCCGAGGCTTTCCGGGCCCAGGTCGAGGTCCTTGGCGAGGGCGCTGCCCAGCACCATCACCGGCGCCCGGCTGATCCGGTCGGTGGGGGTGAAGCCTCGGCCGCATTCGAGTTCCAGGTTGGCCAGCTCGAGCCCGTTCTCGTCCATGGCGTGGAGGGTCACCCGGCGGGTGATCTCGCCGATCTTGATGAGGTTCTGCCGGCCCCAGACGTAGAACTCCGGGGAGGCGATCTGCACCTCCGGGACCAGCTCCTTCAACTCCCGGACCAGCTCCGGGGTGACCGGCCGCCAGCGCACCTTCTGCCCCTTCTTCCAGACGCTGGGGGGGGTCCACGGCCGCAGGAAGAAGGTCAGGCTGCCCTCCTTGTTGATGTCGGCCATGATCCGCGCCTCGAGGGCCTTGGTCAGCTGCACGACGGTGATCACCGAGGCCACGCCGATGATGATGCCGAGCGCGGTCAGCACGCTGCGCAGCCGGTGCGCCCAGAGGCTGGTGAAGGCCGAGCGGATGATCTCGCGGGTCCGGGCGGAGCGGCTCACCTGGCCCGCCGCTTCAGGGCCTCGCTCTCGCTCTGGACCTTGACCGCAGCGCCGGCGGCCAGGGTGGCGAGGGCCTTGGCGGGTCCGGTGACCACCTCCTCGCCGTCCTTGACGCCCTCCAGCACCTCCAGGGCCCGCCGGGTGGTCACCCCGGGCCGGAGGCTGCGCTCCTCGACCCTGCCGCCCTTCACCACGAACACCACCGGACGGGTGCCGGTGAGCAGGCCGAGGCCGCCGCTCTTCGCGTCGCGCTCCTGCACCGCCTGCAGCGGCACGGTCAGCACCTGCTTGACCTCCTGCACCAGCACCGCCACCCGCGCGCTCATGCCCGGGCGCAGCGCGCCCAGGTCGTCGTGGCCGCCGGCGAGCAGGATCCGCACCTTGTAGTTCTGTGCATCCTGGCCGGAGTAGCCGGAGGTTGGCCGGTCGACGCCGGTGGCCACCTCCAGCACCTTGCCCTGGAATACCTTGCCGGGCAGGGCGTCGACCTGGATCTCGGCCGGGTGGCCGGGCCTGAGCCGGACCACGTCCAGTTCGCCGACCTTCATCTCCGCCAGCAGCTCCGAAAGGTCCGAGATGACCATCAAGACCGCCCCGGCAATGCTGGTCTGGCCGGCGATGGCGGTCTCGCCCTTCTCGGCCTTGAGGCCGGTGATCCGGCCGGTCATGGCCGCACGGATCACGGTCTTGCTGAGCGCGTCCTGTCCCAGCGCCAGCTGCGCCTGGGCCTGCTGGACGGCGACCTTGGCCTTCTGCAGCTGGATGTCGGCGGTGTCGCGGGCGAGCTTGGCGGTCTGGTGGTCCTCGCTGGACAGCAGCCCCTGCTGGTGGAGGATCTCCTGGCGCTTGAAGCTGGCCGCCTGCTTGGCGAAGGTCGCCTCGGCGTTCTCCAGGTCCTGACGGGAGGCGCGCAGCCCCAGCTCGGCCTGCGCCAGCTGCTGCTTGAACCGCTCCTGGTCGAGGGTCACCAGCAGGTCGCCGGCCTTCACCCACTGGCCGTCCTTGACGTGGATCCCCATGATCTCGGCGGTCACCGAGGTGCCCACGTTGACCCGCGTGCGCGCCTGGATCTCGCCGTTGGCGTTGATGGTCTCGCGCAGGTCCTGACGCTTCGCCTGGTCGATGGTGAAGACGACCTCCTCTTTGGCCGTCAAGGACCTGGCCGCGACCCCCGCCCCAGCCAGCACGGCGAGGGAGGGCCAGAGGATCCAGTGGGTGCGTCGTTTCATGGGGACCGCTCCAGGGCGAAAGGGCGTGCCTGGATCCAGAATCGCACGGGTGCGTCCGGTTTAATAAATCGATGTGGCTAGCTGTACCGACGTTTGCCCGGCCCCTGGGGATCCCCCTGGAGGAGGCTTCGAACGGAAAAGGGCGGGTCCGCTCCCGCCCTCTCCCGCTTCCAGGCCCGATCCCCTAGCTGCAGCCGGTGGTGGCGCCGCAGGTCTGGCACTTGAGGCAGGCGCCGTTGCGGACCAGGGTGAGGTGGCCGCACTCGGGGCAGGGGTCGCCGGTGTAGCCCTTCTCGCGGGCGGCCTGGGCGGCGCTGGGGGCGGCCCGGAGCGCGCCGGCGGCCTGCACCGCGGCGAAGGCGGGCTGCGGGGCGGGCTCGCTGTCGCCCTCGGTGAACAGCGGCGTCTGGCCCTGCTCCGCGGGCCCCTTCAGGCCCGGGGCCTGGCTGAGGGGCTTGCCGGCGACGTTCATCAGCTGCTCGGGTTCCACCTGGGCGAGCTCGTAGCGGCCGAGGTAGCTGATGGCGAGTTCGCGGAAGACGAAATCGATCAGGCTGGTGCTGAACTTGACCGTGTCGCTGCCCTGCACCATGCCGTTCGGCTCGAAGCGGGTGAACAGGAAGGCGTCGCAGTACTCCTCCAGCGGCACGCCGTGCTGCAGGCCCATGCTGACGGCGATGGCGAAGCAGTTGAGCACGGCGCGGAAGGCGGCGCCCTCCTTGTGGATGTCGAGGAAGATCTCGCCGAGGGTGCCGTCCTCGTACTCGCCGGTGCGAAGGTACAGCTTGGTGCCGCCGACGCTGGCCGCCTGGGTGTAGCCGCCGCGGCGGTTCGGCAGGCGCCGCCGGTAGGTGCGGACCACCTGCTGGGAGAGCGCCTGGGCCTGCGCCTGGGCCATGGCGGCAACCTTGTCGGCCTGGGAAGCCTCCTCGGTGAGCGTGTCGGTCTCGATGCCGTCCAGCAGGTCGAGGCTGGTGGCCAGGGCCTGGCTCATCTTGCTGCCGTCCCGGTACAGGGCCACGGCCTTGAGCATCATCCGCCAGCTCTCGCGGTAGATCCCGGCGACGTCCTCGACGCTGCTCTCCGCGGGCAGGTTGATGGTCTTGCTGATGGCGCCGCTGAGGAAGGGCTGGGCCGCCGCCATCATGCGGATGTGCCCCATCGGCGCGATGAAGCGCTGGCCCCTGCGGCCGCAGCGGTTGGCGCAGTCGAAGATCGGCAGGTGCTCGGGCTTGAGGTGCGGGGCCCCCTCCACGGTCATGGAGCCGGACAGGGCGTCCAGGAAGGTCTCCACCGCCGACTGGCTGAAGTCCCGCTTCAGGCGCTCCACGTCCAGCACGAAGGAGGGGTCGAAGGCGGTCGGCAGCTTCTGGTCGATCTCCTTCAGCTCGGCCTCGAGCCAGCCCTTCTGCAGCAGCATGCTCCGGGTGATGCCCGGGGTCTCGTCGGTGATCTCCTGCCAGCCCACCACGTAGCGCTCGATGTCGCGGATCTGGGTGGGGGTGTAGCCCTGGCGCATCAGGGCCTCGGGGATGGCGCCGTTGACCAGCTTGAAGTAGCCGCCGCCGGCCAGCTTCTTGAACTTGACCAAGGCGAAGTCGGGCTCGACGCCGGTGGTGTCGCAGTCCATCAGCAGGCCGATGGTGCCGGTGGGGGCCAGCACGGAGACCTGGGCGTTGCGGTAGCCGTGGGCCTCGCCCAGTTCGAGGGCGCGGTCCCAGGCTTCGCGGGCCGAATCCAGGATGCGCCGCGGCACGCCGGCGCCGGTGAGCCCCTGGGGCGTCACCGAGAGGCCTTCGTACTCGCCCGCGGGGGCGTTGTAGGCGGCGCGCCGGTGGTTGCGGACCACCCGGAGCATGGACTCGCGGTTCCGGGCGTAGCCGGGGAAGGGCCCCAGCTCCCGGGCCAGTTCGGCGCTGGTGGCGTAGGCGTCGCCGGTGAGGATGGCGGTGAGCGCCGCGCACCACTGGGTGCCCTCGGGGCTGTCGTAGGGGATGCCCATGCGCATGAGCATCGCGCCGAGGTTGGCGTAGCCCAGGCCGAGGGTGCGGAAGTCGTAGCTCAGCTGCGCGATGGCCTCGCTGGGGAACTGGGCCATCAGCACGCTGATCTCGAGCACCACCGTCCACAGGCGGATGGCGTGGCGGTAGCCGGCGAGGTCGAAGCCGCCGTCGCCGGTGAGGAAGTTGCAGAGGTTGATGCTCGCCAGGTTGCAGGCGGTGTCGTCGAGGAACATGTACTCGGAGCAGGGGTTGCTCGCGTTGATCCGGCCGTCCTCGGGGCAGGTGTGCCAGTCGTTGATGGTGGTGTCGAACTGGACGCCGGGATCGGCGCAGGCCCAGGCGGCCTGGTTGACCTTCTTCCAGAGGTCGCGCGCGCGGAGCTTGCGCGACACCTTGCCGTCGGTGCGCCGCTTCAGCTCGAAGTCGCCGTCCACCTCGAGGGCGCGCATGAAGGCGTCGGGCACCCGGACGCTGTTGTTGGAGTTCATGCCGCTGACGGTGAAGTAGGCGTCGCCGTCCCAGCTGGTGTCGTAGGCCTTGATGTCGCGGTCCAGGTCCCCGTCGGCGAGGCGCCCGAGGCACTGCGACAGGAAGGCAGCCGGAACGCCCTCCTTCTTGGCCTGGGCGAGCGCCTTCCTCAGCCCGCCGTTGGTCTTCGGGTTCGCGTCGCGGGTGGTGCTGTTCTCCACCGCCTCGCAGATGGCGTTCCAGTGCCGGCGGACGAGGGCGCTCCCGGCGGCCAGCATGGCGACCTTGCGCTCCTCGGCCACCTTCCACTCGACGAAGGCCTCGATGTCGGGGTGGTCGAGGTCGAGGCAGACCATCTTGGCGGCGCGGCGGGTGGTGCCGCCGCTCTTGATGGCGCCGGCGGCGCGGTCGCCCACGGCGAGGAAGCTCATCAGCCCGGAACTGCGGCCGCCGCCGGACAGCGGCTCCTCGGCGCCGCGGACCCGGCTGAAGTTGGTGCCGGTGCCGGACCCGTACTTGAAGATCCGCGCCTCGCGGGTCCACAGGTCCATGATCCCGCCCTCATTGACGAGGTCGTCGGACACGCTCTGGATGAAGCAGGCGTGCGGCTGGGGGCGCTCGTAGGCGGAGCTGGAGCGGGTCACCCGGCCGGTGGCCGGATCCACGAAGCTGTGGCCCTGGGCCGGCCCGGAAATGCCGTAGGCGAAGTGCAGGCCGGTGTTGAACCACTGCGGGCTGTTGGGTGCGGCCATCTGCCGGGCCAGCATCAGGGTCAGCTCGTCGTAGAAGGCCTGGGCGTCCTCGGCGGTGTCGAAGTAGCCGTGGCCCTCGCCCCACTGGCGCCAGCAACCGGCCAGGCGGTGGAAGACCTGGCGGGCGTCGCGCTCGCCGCCCTCGGCCCCGGCGCCCTTCCGCCGGAAGTACTTCTGGGCCAGGATGTCCACCGCCACCTGCGACCAGGAATCCGGCACCATCACGTCCTTGGCCTCGAAGACCACGGTCCCGTCCAGCTTGGTGATGCGGCTGGTGCGCGGGACGAAGGTCAGCCCTTCGAGCGGGTCCTTCCCGGCCTGGGTGAAGTGGCGGGCAATCTGCATGGCGGCTCCTGGCGGCGCGCAAGGGTGAGGGGAAGCGATCCCCGGATGACATGGACGGAACTGCAGCCCCTGGCGATGAAGGAAAATTCCGTCCGAACTCAAGATTTAGTGTCGGGACCAAAGAATCACCCCAACATCTTGGGGTGTCAAGATCGAACTGGCGGAAAAAACCTGCCCACCGGCAAGTGGTGGAAAAACAGGCCTTGGGAATGCCGGGAGGCGCATGAATCCTGGCCCGGAGCCCTCCCGAAGTGTATGCTGCTGTCAAGCCGGGCCCCATGCATCGGGGTGCGATGAACCGGGTCAGGTCGGAAGAAGCAGCCCTAAGTCGTTCCCCCGAGTGCCGTGGCAAGCCCGGCCCCTTTGTGCACCGGCGGCCGCCTGAAGGGTGGCCGACGCCCGCCCCGCTGGGCGGGCGCACCGCCGGACCGCGTTCTGGGATGACCGTTGGTCACAAATCATGATGACCGTTGGTCAGTTCGTCCTCGGCCGCCGGACCCATCACCTCGCCGAGGGTTCGCCGTTCGGTGCCTCCTCGCGGCGGTGGACCGGTTGATCCGCCACCCGCGAGGCAACCCAAATGACAGGTCATCGATTCTTGGCAGGCCGGGGGTTTCCGTTATGCTCGAAGGTTGGGTCGTGGATGACCTTCGGAGCCTTTCGGAACCATGAGCAAGAAGACACTCGGCAGCCTTGCGGACCTCGCTCGCATTCTTGAAGAAGCCTCGAATCCCGAATCCGAACTCCGGGAGGACCGCAAGCCCATTGCCAAGCCGTCGCGCAAGGCCACCGGCCACACCAAGGCCCGGATCATCGACCCGAAGCGCAAGGCCTGGCACGACCGCCGGCTGCGCGAACGCAGCGAGAAGGCGCCCGAGACCTCCGGCGATCCGGACGCCGCCGGCCCGGTCGTGAAGCCCGCCACCACGAAGGCCGTGGCCACCAAGGTCGGGGGCAGCCTGCTGCAGACCCTGGCCGCGGCCAAGACGGCCAAGCCGAAGTCCGAGAGCAAGCGCCCGGAGGCCTGGAAGCGGAAGCCGGGCGACCCGATCTTCTAGCGGACGCTACATCCCGCCCTCGTCTGCGCTGGGGCCGAACAGCGCCGGGACCGGCACGCCGAGGAGCCGCAGGTAGACGGTCATCTGGCCGCGGTGGTGGATGGCGTGGTTGAGCACGAAACTGCGCAGCACTGCGATGCGGGGGAAGGCGAAGAGGGTCTTCCCCTCGCTCTTGCCGCTCCAGGTCACGGCCAGTTCGGCATCGGAGGCCACGGCCAGGGCGGCTCGGGCGGCCGAGACGCCGGCATCGAAGATCGCGAGGATCTCCCCCGGGTTCGCCCCCGGCTTCGGCATGCTGGCCTGGGTCTCCGGAAGGGCGAAATCCAGCTCGGTGGTTTTGAGGGTGACGGTCGCCCAGTCGGGGACCGTCGCCAGGTGGTTGGCCAACTGGCCCAGGGAGAAGGACTTGGGATGGGGCCGGAAGTCGAGGCGATCCGCCGGGATCCGCTCGAGGACCCGGCGCAGGCCGGCCATTTCGTGGTCGAATTCCGGCAGCAGGGACTGGGCGAGGCTCATGGTTGCTCCTGGGTGGAATTCAAGAATAGCGTAAAAAAAACGAAAGTCAAGGGCGGAACCCGGGTTTCAGGCACCCACCCGGTCGCGGTGCTTGCGCCCGATCCAGGTGCGCGCCAGGGGCCGCTCCAGGCCCCCCTCCCGCAACTGGCCCAGGTGGTGGAGGGAGCGATCGAGCACCGGCGTGTCGCCGCGCAGGGTCCCGTCGGCGAGGCGGGCCTCCAGTTCGGCGCGGCCGAAGCTGCGCCAGGCGCCCGCAACCTTCGCAAGGACCCGATCCTCCTCCAGCACCTGCATGCCGTGGCGCCCGGCCAGGGCCGCGACCTTGCGCAGCATCCCGTCGATCGCGCAGCCGCTGGGCTCGGTGGCCATCGCGGGCTCGGCCACCAGCAGCAGCCGGCCGTCCAGGAACTCCCAGGCCGCCTGGTAGGCGTGGCCCTTGTGCCGCCACTGGCCGAGGAGCGTGCCCAGCTCCTCCAGGAAGGAGCCCGAACCGGAAGGCGGGTCCAGCACGATCACCCAGAGCCGCGTGTCATCGTGAAGTCCGGGGAAGAAGTCGGCGCCCATGGGGGCATTCTAACTGATCCTGAGAGTCCGTATCAGAACCTCCGCCAGGTTCTGGAGGCGCCGGGGCCCGGCGAGGAAGGCCCCCCTGGAGGCCACGAGGCGGGCCGAGCTCCGGCCCAGCTCCGCGAGCTCCAGCAGGCCATGGGCCTTCAGGGTGGCCCCGGTCTGGACCAGGTCGACGATGGCATCCGCCAGGCCGAGCAGGGGCGCCAGTTCGGCGCTGCTCTGCAGGGGCACGATCTCGGCGGTGAGCTGCTCGCGGTCGAGCCAGGCCTCGGTGGCCCCGGGGAACTTGGTGGCGATCCGCAGGTGCGGCTTCCGGCGCAGGTGCTCGAGGTCGACGCCCGCCGGGGCGCAGAGGGAGAAGCGGCAAGCGCCGAAGCCCAGGTCGGCGAGTTCCAGCAGGTCGACGCCGGTCTCGTCGAGGGTATCGGAGCCGACGATGCCGAGGGCCGCGACGCCGCCGGCGACGTAGCGGGGCAGGTCGGCGGCCTTGAGCAGCAGCACCTGCACGTCGGCGGAGGCGGTGGGGATCCGTAGCACCCGCGAGCGCAGGGCGGCGGCATCCAGGGCCAGGGGCGTGCCCTCCAGGCGGGGGATGAGTTCGTCGGCGAGGCGGCCCTTGGGAATCGCCAGGAGCAGTCCGGGGGAGGCGACGGTCGGCATGGCTCAGCTCCTCGGCTCGAACAGGTCGGGCCGGGTCTCGGCCAGGTCGAGCAGGCCCGACAGGCGGACGCAGAAGCCGGCGGCGAACCAGGCCCGCCCCAGTTCAGGGTAGAGCCCGTCGTAGCGCCCGCCGGCGGCCAGCTCCTGCTGCGCCCCCGGCGCCCAAAGGCGGAGGGTCGGGCCGGTGTAGAAGCGGATGCCGGTGACATCCGCCGGGTCGACCCGCAGGGCGACGCCGGCGGGCAGCAGCGGCTCCAGCACCTCGATGGCGCGCCGCAGGTGGTCGAGGTCGGCGGCCAGCGCTCCGGCGTAGGGGCTGGCCGCCACCGCGCCGAGGCCGCCGCCGTCGATGGGATCGAGCAGGGCCTCGGCGTGGGTGAGGAGGCGGGCGGCCGCCGGGTGGCCGGCCAGCGCCTGCGCCGCCCGGTGCGGGCTGCGCCGCGACAGGGCCCGGACCAGCTGGTCCTGGAGCGGCCGGGGCAGCCGCTCCTGCTCCATCGGACGGCGCAGGAGGGCGGCATGGCCCAGCTGCAGCAGCCCGCCACGCAGGCCCAGGGCTCCGGGGACCGCCATCAGCAGGGTGGCCAGCTCAACATCGGCGGCGTTGCAGCCCTCGGGATCGTCCTGGATGCGCTCGCAGCCCACCTCGAAGCGCTCC
>JAYRFV010000122.1:0-31078 GCA_041908165.1 Holophagales bacterium
ATCCCGTCCAAGTTCCTGTACTTCCCCGACGAGAACCACTGGGTGCTCAAGCCCGCCAATTCGATCCTGTGGCACGACACCGTGCTCGGCTGGCTGGACCGGTGGTTGAAGAAGTAAAAGAATTCACCGCCAAGACGCCGAGGCGCCAAGAACAGAAGAAGTTCTTTTCTTGGCGCCTTGGCGTCTTGGCGGTGAGATTTCCCTTTTGCCCTATTTGAAGTCGATCAGTTCGACGTCGAACACCAGGGTGGAGTTCGCGGGGATGACGTTGCCCATGGCGCGGGAGCCGTAGCCGAGTTCCGGGGGGATGGTCAGGGTGCGCTTGCCGCCCTTCTTCATGGTCGAGACGCCCTCGTCCCAGCCCTTGATGACCTGGCCGACGCCGAGGGTGAAGGTGAAGGGTTGGCCGCGGTCGACCGAACTGTCGAACTTCGCCCCCTTGGCCTCGTTGACCCAGAGCCAGCCGGTGTAGTGCATGACGCACTGCTGGCCCTTGGCCGGGGAGTCGCCGGTGCCGACGACCGTGTCGAGGTACTTCAGACCGCTGGCGGTGGTGATCATCTTGGGGGCCTCCTGCTTGGGGGATTTCTTGGCGGCCTTCTTGGCCGGCTTCTTGGGGGTGGTTGCCGCGGGCGCCTTGGCGGCGGGGGGATCGGCCGCGAGGGCCCCGAAGGACACCAGGACCGCGGTGGCGAAGGACAGGGTTCGGCGCATGGTCGGCCTCGTGAAGGAAAGGGTGCCGGACGAAAAAAGCGGCCGCTCGGGCCGCCTTTGTTGGAGCTTGATCGGACCTCAGCCGGCCTTGACGACCTTGCCGGCCTGGAGGCAGGAGGTGCAGACCCGCACCCGGCGGTGGGCGCCGGACACGACCGCGCGCACGCTCTGCAGGTTGGGATTCCAGCGACGCTTGGTCTTGTTGTTGGAATGGGACACGTTGTTCCCGAACTGGGGCTTCTTTCCGCAGATTTCGCACATACGGGACATGGCACAACCTCACGAGCCGGAACCGGCAGACCAAAGGAGGATCAGTTTACCAAAGGGCCGCGGGATCTCAAGGGAGAAGTGCGGGTCACAGGCCGGAGCCATGGCATTCTCGTGGACGATGCACGATGCCGCGACCTGGGCCCTGGCCTTCACGCTGCTGCCGTGGCCGGAGCGCCAGAAGGCGGACCTCTGGGAAGCGCGGCAGCAGGGCCGGCTGGGCGCCCTGCCGGATCCACTGGCCCGCGACCTGGCCAGGATCGAGTCCGCCCTTCCAGCACGTCGGGCGGAAGCCGAATCCCTGGGGGGGCACCTGCTGCTGCCCGGGGATCCGGGCGTGGACCGGCTGCTGGCGCCGCTGCCCTACCCTGTGGCCCTGTGGGTCCGCGGCACCCTGCCGCCGGCCGCCCCGCTGCTGGCGGTGGTGGGCAGCCGGCTGGCCACCCGCGAGGGCCGGGAGCGCGCCCGGTCCTGGGCCCGGGACTTCACCCGGGCCGGCCTGCCGGTGCTATCCGGCCTGGCCCGCGGCATCGACGCCGCCGCCCACAGCGGCGCGCTGGAGGCCGGGCCGACCTGGGGCGTGCTCGGCTCCGGGCTGTCCCACCCCTACCCGGCCGAGCACGGGCCGCTCATGGCCCGCATGGTGGACGCCGGCGGCGGTGTGCTGACGCCCTTCCCACCGGAGGCGAGGCCGCTGAAGTGGCACTTCCCCCGACGCAACCTCCTGCTGGCGTCCTGGAGCCTGGGGGTCCTGGTGGTGGAGGCGGGACTGCGCAGCGGCTCCCTGGTGACCGCGCAGTTGGCCCTGGACCTGGGGAAGGAGCTGTGGGTCTGCCCGGGTGCCCCGGAGGCGCCCCTGGCCGCAGGACCGAACCGCCTCCTCCGTGAGGGGGCCGCCCGTATCTGCAGGAATCCGGAAGACTTGCTCGAAGATCTTTCAAGCCTCGTATATTGATGCCTAGACCATAAAGGCTTGACAAGCCGCCCGGCCGAGGTCCCATCATCCCATTCCTATTGATGCACCGCTCAGGATCCGGGGGTCGCCCTTGAAGCTCGTCATCGTCGAAAGCCCGAGCAAGGCCAAGACCATCACCAAGTACCTGGGCAAGGGCTACAAGGTGATGGCCAGCGTGGGGCACATCCGCGACCTGCCGAAGAAGCTGGGCGTCGACGTCGAGAACGGCTTCCAGGAGGAGTACGAGGTCCCGGCCAGCAAGCAGAAGGTGGTCAAGGAGTTGAAGGCCGCGGTCAAGACCGCCGAGGAACTGGTGCTCGCCACCGACCCCGACCGCGAGGGGGAGGCCATCAGCTGGCACCTCACCAAGGCCATCAACCCGCCCAAGGGCCTGCCGGTGAAGCGGGTGCTGTTCCACGAGATCACCCCCGCCGGCATCCAGAAGGCGATGGCCGCGCCGACCAAGGTGAACAAGGACCTGGTGGACGCCCAGCGCGCCCGCCGGGTGCTCGACCGGCTGGTCGGCTACAAGGTCAGCCAGGTGCTCTGGGACAAGGTCAAGCGCGGCCTTAGCGCCGGCCGGGTGCAGAGCGTGGCGGTGCGGATCATCGTCGACCGCGAGCGCGAGATCCAGGCCTTCAAGGCCGTGGAGTTCTGGATCCTGCAGGGACGCTTCCGGGCCGGGGCGCCGCCGGTGTTCAGCATGCGGCTCAGCAAGCTGGGCGGGCAGACGGTGCAGAGCGGCAACCGCGAGACCAAGCGGCGGATCGGCAGCGCCAAGGAGGCCGAGGCCCTGCGCGAGCAGATCCTCCAGGCGGCCTGGAAGGTCACCCGGCTCGAGACCAAGGAGAAGAAGCGCAACCCCGGGGCCCCCTTCACCACCGCCCGGCTGCAGCAGGAGGCCGCGCAGAAGCTGAAGTTCAGCGTGTCCCGGACCATGCAGGTGGCGCAGCGCCTCTACGAGGGGGTCGACTTCGGCCAGGGGCCGGTGGGCCTGATCACCTACATGCGCACCGATTCGCCCCGGCTGGCCCCGGAGGCGATCGACGCCGCCCGGGACTACGTGCAGAAGAAGTACGGCAAGGACTACCTGCCGGCCAAGCCGCGGACCTTCACTGGCAAGGCCGGGGCCCAGGAGGCCCACGAGGCGATCCGCCCCACCGACATCACCCGCACGCCGGAGAGCCTGCGCGGCCACCTGCAGCCCGACCAGTTCCGCCTCTACGCCCTGATCTGGCGGCGCACCCTGGCCTCGCAGATGGAGGCGGCGCGCTTCGACGAGACCCTGGTGGAGACCGAGAGCGCCCTCGCCGGTGGCGAGCAGGCCACTTTCGAGGCCAAGGGCGAGATCGAGCGCTTCCCCGGCTGGATCGCGGTGTTCCGGGCCGAGGAGGCGGAGAAGACCGAGGAGGCCATCGAGGACGGCGCCGGCCTGGCCGAGGAGGAGGCGGAGAACGTCGGGCTGCCGCCACTCAAGCTGGGCGAGACCCTGAAGCTGGAGAAGCTCGACACCGACCAGCAGTTCACCAAGCCGCCGGCGCGCTTCAACGAGGCCACCCTGGTGAAGGAACTGGAGGAGGACGGCATCGGCCGGCCCAGCACCTACGCCAGCATCATCGCCACCATCCAGGACCGCGACTACGTCAAGAAGGTGGAGGGACGCTTCAAGCCGACCGAACTGGGCATGGTGGTGACCGACCTGTTGGTGCAGGGCTTCCAGAACCTGATGGAGCCCAAGTACACCTCCGGGCTGGAGGCGCAGCTGGACCGCATCGAGGAGGGCGAGCTGACCTTCGCCAAGGCCATGAAGGACTTCTACGTGCCCTTCGAGAAGGCCCTGGCCTCGGCCGGCAAGCACATGCAGAACCTCAAGGCCGGCGTGCCCACCGAGGAGGCCTGCAAGAAGTGCGGGGCCCCGGTGCTGAAGCGGATCGGCAAGAACGGGCTGTTCTTCGGCTGCTCACGCTACCCGGACTGCGACTACACCGCCGAGGTCGAGCCGATGGACGAGCCCGAGGACGCCCCGGAGTGCCCGCTCTGCGGCGCCACGCCGATGGCCTTGCGCAAGGGCCAGTGGGGCCCCTTCTGGGCCTGCACCACCTACCCGGCCTGCAAGGGGATCCGCAAGGCCGATCCGAAGGGCATCCCGGTGCCCCCGGACGAGCCCACCGGCGAGCCCTGCCCCACCTGCGGAAAGCGCTACGTCAAGCGCCACGGCCGTTACGGGCTGTTCACCTGCTGCGAGGACTACCCGGCCTGCAAGACCGTCAAGAAGGAGGTGCTCGGCGTCCCCTGCCCGACCTGCGGCGGCGACCTGAGCCCGCGCAAGACCCGCTTCGGCAAGGTCTTCTACGGCTGCACCAACTACCCCAAGTGCGACTACACCGCCTGGGACAAGCCGACCCTCAAGTCCTGCCCGCAGTGCAAGGCGAAGACCATGTACGAGAAGCAGCGCAAGCCGCGCGGCAAGGATCCGGTCACCGTCCTGCTCTGCATCGCGTGCAAGCACGAGGAGCCGATGGGCTGAAGGCCCGGGCGCCCGGCCGTTCAGGTTTCGGGCGCCGGCTCCTGGGCCGGCAGTTCGAGCACGAAGCGGCTGCCCCGGGGCTGCTGGTCCTCCACCCAGATCCGGCCGCCGTGCATGTCCAGCACCAGCCGGCAGAAGGCCAGGCCCAGCCCGCGCCCGCCGTGGGTCCGCTGGGGGCCGCGGGTGAACCGCTCGAAGATCTCCTGCTTCAGGTCGTCGGGGACCCGCTCGCCCTCGTTGCCGACCTCGATCCGGCACCCGCCCGAGGCCCGCCCGGCGACCTGGATGGCCGTGCCCTCCGGTGCGAAGCGGATGGCATTCTCCAGGAGGTTGGACACCACCCTCCGCAGCAGGTGCGGGTCGGCCTCGACCGCCCCCGGCCCCAGCGGACCGAGCACGATGCGCCGGTCGCCGCGGGCGGCCAGCGGCTCGAATTCGTGCACCACCTGCGCCAGCCAGGGGCCCAGGTCGAAGCGGCCGATGTCGGCCACCAGTTCTGCCCGGTCGGCGATGGACAGGTCCAGCAGGTCGGTGACCATGGCCCGCATGGTGCGCAGCGAGGCGCCCAGCCGGTCCCGGTGGCGGCCGTTGCGGTCGTGGTCCGTCTCGGGTTCCATCAGGTCCAGCGAGGCCTGGACCGCCGCCAGCAGGTTCTTCAGGTCGTGCACCACGAACTGCACCAGGCCGTCCTTCTGGGCCTGCATCTGCAGGATCGCCTCGCGGTCGGCGTGCAGCTCCCGGCGCAGGTGGCGCAGGCGGATGAGGCTGCGGGCCCGGGTCTGCAGCTCCACCGCCACGATCGGCTTGCGCAGGAAGTCGTCGGCCCCGGCCCGCACCGCCTCGGCGTGGCCGGAGGGGCTGTTCTCGACGGTGACCACCAGCACCGGGATGTCCTCCCCGCCGAGCCGGTGGCGCAGCTGCCGGCAGATCTCCAGGCCATGGACGTCGGGCAGGTGCAGGTCCAGCACCAGCAGGTCGGGAAGCTCCTCGGCCAGGGCTGCCAGGGCCTCAGCGGCGGTGGTCGCACGGCGCACCAGATAGCCGGAATCCTCCAGGATCGTGCTGAGGAACTCGAGGGTGACCGGCACGTCCTCCACCACCAGCACCCGGGCCCCATGGTCCAACCGCCGGTAGGGTCGCACAGGCGCTTCGGCTGCCTCGGGCATGTCTCCTCCCGGCCCGACAGGGCGGTTTCCTGCTCTTTCGGGACCGGGGTGGGGAAACATGAATCCAGCCTCGACGGTCCGGCTGTCCCCCAGAAAGGGGGGGCATCCACCGGACCGGTGGCCGGCGCCCGGGGGCAGGCCTACCCTTGACGGGTGCTTCGTCGCCTCCTGCTGCACTCGGCCGGCCTCCTGCTGGTGGCGGTCCTGGGTGTGGGCGGCGGCATGCTGCTGCTGTGGCGGAACACCCTGGCCGCACGCAACGCCCCGCCCCGGCCCGGCGACATCCTCTCCGGCCGGGTGATGAACGTGGCCCGGGACGGTCGCCTGGAACTGCTGCAGTGGAACGGCCGGCGCTGCCGGGTGCGGCTCCGCGGCCTGGACCTGCAGGGGCAGGAAGGGCTGCGCTGCCTCATCGACCGGGCCAGCAGCCAGAACGTGGACGTGCGGGTGGCAGCGGTGGACCCCGGCGGTGAGGTCTGTGGCGATGTCAGCTTCCTCGGCCTGGACCTGGCCCTGGACCTGCTCCAGAAGGGCGCGGCCCGCGAGGACCTTTCCGGCCGCGACCCGCTCGCCGGGAACCTCCGGGAGCGCGCCCTTGCCGAGTTGCGGGGTCGCGGCGCCCGGTCCGCACCGGCCCGCCGTGGGACCATGTAGTCACGCGGAGGATCCCATGCAGCCAAAGGAACTGGTGAGGACCTGGGTGGAGGCCTTCAACCGCGGGGATGCCGACGCCCTGGCGGCGCTGTACGAATGGGACGCGGTCAACCACCAGGTCGCGGAGCAGCCGGTGCAGGGGCGCGAGGAAATCCGGCGGATGTTCGCCGCGGGCTTCGCCGCCGCCGAGATGGTGTGCCTGGTCGAGAACCTGTTCGAGGACGGCGACTGGGCCATCCTCGAGTGGCGCGATCCGCTGGGCCTGCGCGGCTGCGGGTTCTTCCACGTGGTCGAGGGCCGGATCCGCTTCCAGCGGGGCTACTGGGACAAGCTCAGCTTCCTGCGCCAGCACGGGCTGCCCCTGCCTGACCCCCAGTAGGATCGACTGAACCCCTACACTGGTCCGACCATGTCCGCCTATCCGCACCTGCTCGCGCCCCTCGACCTCGGCTTCACCATCCTGCGCAGCCGGGTGCTGATGGGCTCCATGCACACCGGCCTGGAGGAGGAGCGAGGCGGCTTCCCGAAGCTGGCGGCCTATTTCGCCGAGCGCGCCCGCGGCGGGGTCGGGCTGATCGTCACCGGCGGCATCGCGCCGAATTTCCGCGGCCGGCTCACCCCCGGCGGCGCCCAGCTGTCCTGGCCCTGGCAGGTGGCGAAGCACCGCCGGGTGACCGCCGCGGTGCACGCCGAGGGCGGCGCCATCGCCCTGCAGATCCTCCACGGAGGCCGCTACAGCTACAGCCCCTTCTCGGTGGCGCCCTCGGCGGTGAAGTCGCCGATCACCCCGTTCCGGCCCTCGGCGCTCAGCGACCGCGGCGTGCGCGCCACCATCCGCGACTACGCCACCTGCGCGGCCCTGGCCCGGGAGGCCGGCTACGACGGCGTCGAGGTGATGGGGAGCGAGGGCTACCTGATCAACCAGTTCCTGGTGACCCGGACCAACCGCCGCGGCGATGCCTGGGGCGGAGACTACGCCGCCCGCATGCGCTTTCCGGTCGAGATCGTGAAGGCGGTCCGCGAGAAGGCCGGCGCCGACTTCATCCTGGTCTTCCGGCTGTCCATGCTCGACCTGGTGCCGGACGGCTCGAGCTGGGAGGAGGTCGTGCAGCTGGCCAGGGCGGTTGAGGCGGCCGGCGCGACGCTCCTCAACACCGGCATCGGCTGGCACGAGGCGCGGGTCCCCACCATCGCCGCCCGGGTGCCGCGCGGCGCCTTCGCCTGGGTCACCCGCAGGCTGAAGGGCGAGGTCGGGATTCCGCTGGTGACCACCAACCGCATCAACACCCCGGAGGTGGCGGAGGACATCCTCGCCCGCGGCGATGCGGACATGGTCAGCCTGGCCCGGCCCCTGCTCGCCGACCCCGACTTCGTCCGCAAGGCCGCCGCCGGCCGCGCCGAGGAGATCAACACCTGCATCGCCTGCAACCAGGCCTGCCTGGACCACGTGTTCTCGCGCAAGCGCGCCACCTGCCTGGTGAATCCGCGGGCCTGCCACGAGACCGAGCTGCGGATCGCGCCGGCCCTGCGGGCCAGGCGGATCGCCGTGGTGGGCGGCGGCGCAGCCGGCATGGCCTGCGCCGCCACCGCCGCCGAGCGCGGCCATGCCGTCACCCTGTTCGAGGCGCAGGCGGAACTGGGCGGACAGCTCAACTTCGCCCGGCGGGTGCCCGGCAAGGAGGAGTTCGAGGAGACCCTGCGCTACTTCCGGGTCCGGCTGGCGAAGCTGGGTGTGCAGGTGCGGCTCGGCCACCGGGCCGGACCGGCGGACCTGGCGGGCCACGATGCGGTGGTCCTCGCCACCGGCGTGCGGCCGCGGATCCCCGAGCTTCCCGGCATCGACCATCCCAAGGTGATCGCCTACCCGGACCTGCTCTCAGGCCGCCGTGTCGCCGGCGCGAAGGTTGCGGTCATCGGGGCCGGCGGGATCGGCTTCGACGTGGCGGAGTTCCTGGTGCAGGACGGACGGTCGCCGGACCTGCCGGCCTTCCTGCAGGACTGGGGGGTGGATGCCCAGCAGGCCCAGCGCGGCGGCCTGCTGCCCAGGCCGGCCCAGGCTCGGCCGGCGCGCGCCGTGTTCCTCTGCCAGCGCCGCGCCGACCGCATGGGCGCCAGCCTCGGCAAGACCACCGGCTGGGTGCTGCGGCTGAGCCTGCGCGCGAACGGCGTGAAGCTGCTGCCGGGCGTGCGCTACCTGCGGGTGGACGACGCCGGGCTGTGGATCCAGGAGGGCGGCGCCGGGCCGCGCTGCCTGGAGGTCGACTCGGTGGTCCTCTGCGCCGGCCAGGACCGCGAGTGCTCGCTGCTGGAGCCGCTCCGCGCCGCCGGTCTGGAGGTGCACCTCATCGGCGGCGCCGAGCTGGCCGCCGAGCTGGACGCCCAGCGCGCCATCCGCCAGGGCACCGAGCTCGGCGCGAGGCTCTGAGCCGCCGCCGAGGATGGAGCCGTGACCGCCCTGCCCACCCTCACCGCCGCCCAGGCCGCCCGGCTCCTGCTGGGCGCCCAGGGCCTGCTCGACGACCCCGACCGCAGGGCCACCCCGGCGGCGCTCAAGCGGCTGCTGCTGCGGCTCGGCTTCGTCCAGCTGGACACCATCAACGTGGTGGCGCGGGCCCAGGACCTGACCCTGTTCAGCCGCCTGCACGGCTACCGGCCCGCCCAGCTGCAGCGGCTGCTGGAGCGCGACCGCTTCCTGTTCGAGGGCTTCACCCACGACGCCTCGGCGATCCCCTGCGCCTTCTATCCGCACTGGAAGCCGCGCTTCCGCGAGGACGCCGGGCGGATCCGCGGCCACGCCTGGTGGCAGCACCACTTCCGCGGCACCGACGCGGCCGCGGTCATCGCCGCGGTCAAGGCCCGGATCGCCGCGGAGGGCGCCCTGGGCAGCGCCGACTTCGAGCACCCGGAGAAGCGCGGCCCCTGGTGGGGCTGGAAGCCGCAGAAGGCGGCCCTCGACTACCTCTGGCGCAGCGGCGAGCTGGCGATCGCCGGCCGGGTCCACTTCGCCAAGCGCTACGACCTGCCCGAGCGGGTGCTGCCGGGGCTCCACGACCTGCCGGAACCCGCCCCGGAGGAGCACCTCGCCTGGGCCTGCGGCAGCGCCGCCGAACGGCTGGTCGTGTTCACGCCGCGGGAGCTTGCGGGCTACTGGGACCGGGTCGGCCTGATTGAGGCCAGGGCCTGGTGCCAGGCCGCCACCGCCGAGGGCCGCCTGCTGGAAGTGCAGGTCGAGGCCGCCGACGGCAGCGCTCCGGCCCGCGCCTTCGCCCTGGCCGACTGGGGGGCGCGGCTGCGGCGCCTGCCCGAGGCACCCGCCCTCACCCGCCTGCTCAGCCCCTTCGACCCGGTGCTCCGCGACCGCGGCCGCGGCCTGCGGCGGTTCGGCTTCGACTACCGCTTCGAGGCCTTCACGCCGGAGCCGAAACGGCTCCACGGCTACTACGTCCTGCCGATCCTGGAGGGCGTCCGGCTGGTGGGGCGGCTGGATCCCAAGCTGCACCGCGAGCGCGGCCTGCTCGAGATCAAGCGCCTGACCTGGGAGCCCGGCGTCCGGCCGACCCGCGCCCGGGTCCGCGGCCTGCACGCAGCCCTCGAGCGGCTCTGCGGCTTCCTCGGCGCGGACCGATGGGAGGGCGCCTGAGGCGCCGGCCCACGCACCTGCCCTAGAACCCGTCCAGGGCCTCGGGGAAGGCCTTCAGCACCCCTTCCGCCTCGGCGCGGTTGCGCACCAGGGCCTCCACGCAGTCCCGGTCCAGCTTCTCGTCCGCCAGCCGCTGCAGGTGAGCGAGGGCGTCCTCGACGGTCCAGGCGTACTTGTAGGGACGGCGGGTGGTGAGGGCGTCGAAGACGTCGGCCACCGCGATGATCCGCGCGAAGATCGGGATCTGCGCGCCCCGCAGGCCGTCCGGGTAGCCGCTGCCGTCCAGCATCTCGTGGTGCCGCTCCGCCACCACGCGCAGGATGTCGGCGTGCTCCATCCCCTCCAGGCCGAAATGCTCCAGGATCGCATCCACAATCATCCGTCCCTTGGTGGTGTGGGTGCGCATGAGCTCCACCTCCTCGGGGCTGAGGGGGGTGGGCTTCAGCAGCACAGGATCGGGGATCGCCACCTTGCCGACGTCGTGCAGGGCGGCGAACCAGAACAGCCGCTCGATCAGGTCGTCCTCGAAGGCGCAGACGCCGCGGGCGGCGAGGTCCCGGGCGATGATCCGGGCGAAGTAGCCGATCCGCTCCAGGTGGCCGCCGGTCTCCGGGTCGTGCAGGTGGACCATGTGGCCCACCGTCCGGGTCGCCGCCAGCAGCGTCCGCACCGGCTGCAGGTCGCAGAGCACCGCGCAGCCGATCAGGTGGCCGTAGGTGTCGAGCGCCCGCAGCGCCCGCGGCGTGAAAACGTGGCGGCGGTAGGAGTTGAAGAACACGAAGGCCTCGAAGGCGCCGTTGAAGTAGAACGGCAGCGTGTAGCTCGAGGCGTAGCCCTGGTCGCGCAGCGCCCGGGTGTGGGGGTGCTCCCCGCCGTCCAGGACGGAGAGGTCGTTGAGCACCCGGGACCGGCCGTTCTCCAGCAGTTCGAGCAGGGAGGGCGCCGCGGCCAGCGCGGTCTCGTAGTTGTCCAGGGGCCGGTCGTCGCCGCTGCTGTGCAGGAAGGTCTTCAGCCGCTGGGTGCGCTCGTCGTACAGGGCCACCGCCACCCGGTCGACGAAGGCGAAGTCCTCCTGGATGGCCTCGTGGACGGCCACGAGCTTCTCCCGCAGGCCGCTGCGGAGGTTCAGACGGTCCAGGTGGTCCAGGTGCTCGTGGGGTTCCTTGGAGGAGGACATGGCGGCGCCCGCGGGGACCCCAGTCTAGCGCCGCCCCCTCACCCGCGGAGGGCCACGGCCAGTTCCCGCAGGAGGGAGTCGGCCACCGGGTTGCGGGAGAGGTTGCGCAGGGCGGTGTAGACCAGCGCCTGGGCGGCGCGGGGCTCGAGCCCGGCGGGCGCGGCCTCGAGCCGGGAGCGCCAGGGCGCCAGGGCCGGGGGCCGCCCGGCGCGCAGCCGCTCGAGGTCGGCGAGGAGCGCGAGCAGCAGCTCGAGGGGCTGGCGCAGCTGCTCGCTCTGGGCCTGGGGGGCGTCCTTGTCCGGCAGCAGGGACGGGGCCGCCCCCGCGAAGGGCCGGCCTTCGACCAGGTCCAGCCAGGCCTCCACCTGGGCGGCGGCGCGGGCGAAGTCGCCCGGATCCAGCAGCCGCAGGCTGCCGCCGGCGAGGGCGCTCCAGCGCTCGCGGTCGGCGTCGCCCCAGCCGGCCGCCTGGGCCACCGACCACGCCTCCGCCTCGCCCAGCGGCTGGAAGGCGATCCGCTCGCAGCGGCTGCGGATGGTCTGCAGCACCACGTCCGGGCGGTGGGTCACGAGGATGAAGCGGGTGCCGGGCGGCGGCTCCTCCAGGGTCTTGAGCAGGATGTTGGCGCTCGGGCCGTTGAGCCGGTGGGCGTCCTCCACCAGGATCCAGCGGTGGCAGCGCGGCGGCGGCGCGTTGTGGGCCCAGGCGATGACGCCGCCCTCCACCAGGTCGTCGCCGCGGATCGCGCCGATGCGGATGACCCCGGCCTTGCCCTCCGGGGCGATGCGGAGGAAGTTGGGCAGCTCGACCGGCTCCCCGCGGAAGGCGAGGCAGCCCTCGCAGGCGCCGCAGGCGCTGCGCCGGAAGCAGAGCTCGCGCATGGCCAGTTCCATGGCCACCCGGCGCTTGCCCAGCCCGTCCATGCCGGTGAACAGCAGGCTGCCCGGGAGCCGGCCCGCCTCCAGCCGGGCGCGCAGGGCCTCGCGCTGGCGCTGGTGCCCGACCAGGGCCGGATCGTACCCGTCCCCCGCCGCCATCACTCCACCCTGAAGCCGGCGTTGCGGAGCAGCGGCGCCACCGCCTGCCAGATGCGGCGTTCCACCTCCTCGGGCCCGGTGCGGGCAGGCACCACCTTCACCCGGTTCGGCTCCTTCTGGTGGATCGCCAGGAACCGGCTGCGCACGAGCCGGTGGAAGGCCAGCGCCCGCTCGTCGTAGCGCGTCTCCCGGAAGCCCTCGCCGAGGTCGAGGTTGCGGGTGTCCACGCGCACCAGGCTCGCCTCCGGGTCCATGTCCAGCAGGATCGTCAGGTGCGGCCGGGTGCGGCCGACCACCAGGTCGCTGAGGCGGTCGAGGGTGGCCTCCGGAACGCCCATGGCCCCTTGGTAGGCCCGGGTGCTGTCCTCGAAGCGGTCGAGCAGGACCACGCTCCCGGCCTCCAGCCCCGGCCGCACGACCTGGGCCAGGTGCTGGGCGCGGTCGGCATAGAACAGGAGCAGTTCGGCGTCCGGGCACCACTCCTCGCCGCTGCCGTGGTGGGTGAGCAGCAGCCTGCGGATCTCCAGGCCGAGCGCGGTGCCGCCGGGCTCCTTGGAGACCACCAGCGGCACGTCCAGGCTGCGCAGGTGCTCCGACAGCCGCAGGAGCTGGGTCGACTTCCCCGCCCCCTCCACGCCCTCCACGCTGATCAGCACACCGCCCACGCCGCCTCCGCGCCTTCGAGCATAGCGTCATCCCCCAGGCCCGGCCGGGGCCCGCGAGGGGGGAGCCCCGGGGGGCCGTGGCTGCGCCGGAAGCGAATTGAGCCTATCCTGAAGGGAAATCCACGGAGCCCCCCGTGATCCAATCGGTGTCTTGTCCCAGCTGCGATACCCACTACGGCCTCAGGCGGGCTCGGGTCCGGTCCGGACTGCGCCGCGCCCGCTGCTACAAGTGCGCCACCACCTTCGGCATCGAGGCCGAGGTGCTGCGGCTGCTCGCGGAGGACGGCGCCGAGGCGACCTCGGCCCCGACGCCGACGGACGCCTTCGCCTACATCGAGCCCGGGGCCTTCGAGGAACTCGACGCCGCCTCGCTCCACGAGGAGGGCCTCGAGCCCCTGGAACCGCTCGAGGCCCTCGAGCCCATCGAGCCGGTGGCGGCCGAGGCGGTCCTCGATCCGGCAGAGGGCGACCTCGAACTGCCCAGCCTGGAGGAACTCGAGGCCGCCACCGCCGCCATCGAGGCGGACGACCTGCGGGTCGCCCAGATCGACCCCGGCGATGTGCTCAGCGAGGCCGACCTGGCGGGAGCCGACGACGAGATCCTCGACAAGACGCTGGTGGACTTCGCCGCCCCGCCCCACCCGGAGGCGCGGCCGACGCCGGCACCGCCCCCGCCCCTGGCCGATGAGGAGGCCACCAGCACCCAGGGCGGGTATGCCTCGGCCAAGGACGCCATCCACAAGCTGCTGGGCGAGACCCCGCCGCCGCCGGCCGCCTACCGGCCGCCCTCCCACCGGGGCGGCACGACCATGGACGTGGAGGCGACCCTCACCGCGCTGGAAAGCACCCTCGGGGGGGTGACCCCCGCGCCGCTCTCGCCGGTGGACCTGCCCTCCCCCGCCGGCGCCACCATGAAGCTGACCCGGGACGAGATGAACGCCGCCCTTGCGGCCATGGCCGCGCCGGCCGCCCCTGCCCCGCCGCCGCGGCCCGCGCCGGCCGAATCCACCGTCATGCTGAAGATGCCGGTGAGCGAGGTTCCGCAGCCCTCCATGGATCCCAACCTGCTCAAGGTCCAGATGGGCACCGAGCTGTACAGCAACCTCACCATGGAGCAGCTGGTCTCCCTGGCCGAGCAGGGCCGGCTTGCGGAATACCACATGGTGGCGCGGCAGTTCAGCGACAACTGGCTGGAGGCCGCCAAGGTGCCGGGCCTGCGGCCGGTGTTCGACCGCCTGCGCCGGACCCGCCTGCCGGAGCCGCCGCCGTCGCCGCTGGAAACCGCGCCGATCAAGAAGAGCCTGTTCGGCGGCCTGTTCGGGAAGAACTGAATGCTGCCGTTCGCGCTCCTCTCCCTGCTCGCCCTCGCCCAGGCCCCTCCGCCCGCCGCCGAACCGGCCAAGGCCGCCCCGATCCCCCTCGGCTTTTACAGCCGCCGCACCGACTTCAAGTGGGACCGGCTGGTGCCGCTCGGCTTCGAGGTCGACGGCCTGAAGGTGAACAGCATCTTCTTCAACAACCGCGAGTTGAAGAGCAGCTGGATCAAGGAGGCGAGCTTCGGCACCCGCGCCCAGGTGGAGGTCACCAACACCGCGAAGACCGACCGCATCCCCGGCTTCGCCGTGGCGGTCTTCGACAAGGACGGCAGCCTCCTCGGCGTGGCCAGCGGCGGCACCAAGCTCGGCGTGGTCAAGCCCGGCGAGACCGAGACCTTCGACCTGAACTTCAGCCAGGTGAAGGAGCGCCTGCCGCGCGGCGACCACTTCGTGCTGAGCGTCGAACTGCGCTGACCCGATGACGGCCGGGCCCTTCCTGCGCGGACTGGCGGCGGCCCTGGCCCTGACCCTGGCCGGGCCGGGAGCGACCGCCGCAGCGCCGCCGCTGCTCCTGGCCAAGGTGCTGGGACCGGGGGTCGATCCCGCCGACTACCTGGTCAGCGAGAAGTTCGACGGCGTGCGCGCCCACTGGGACGGCCGGGTCCTGCGCTTCCGCAGCGGCCGCGAGGTGCCGGCGCCCCGCTGGTTCCTGGAGCGGCTCCCGGCGCAGCCCCTCGACGGCGAGCTGTGGCTCGGCCGCGGGCGCTTCGAGGAGCTCTCCGGGTACGTGCGGCGGTCCACCCCGGAGGATGCCGAATGGCGGCGGATCCGGTACCTGGTCTTTGAACTGCCGGAAGCCCCGGGGACCTTCGCCGAGCGCGCCCGGCGGCTGCAGGAGCTCGCCGCCGCCACGGCCTGGCCGCAGCTGGAGGCGGTGGCGCAGGACCGGGTGGCCGACCGGGCCGAGCTGCAGCGCCGCCTGGCCCAGGTCCTCAAGGCCGGCGGCGAGGGCCTGATGCTGCACCGCGCCGACGCCCCCTACGTGACCGGCCGCAGCGACGCCCTGCTCAAGCTCAAGCCGCTGCTGGACACCGAGGCGGTGGTGACCGCCCACGTCCCCGGCCAGGGGAAGTTCAAGGGCCGCCTCGGCGCCCTCCGGGTGGCCACCCCCGAGGGGAAATCCTTCCTCCTCGGCACCGGGTTCACCGACGCCGTGCGCCGGAACCCGCCACCCGTGGGCACGACCGTCACCTACACCTACCGCGGCCTGACCCGCAACGGCCTCCCCCGCCACGCCAGCTACCTGCGGGTGCGGGAGGACTTCTAGTCCGGATCCAGGGTCACCGCCCAGGCCGGGAAGGGGGCGGCGCTGCCCTTGGCGGCGGCCCAGAGGATGCGGTTCAGCACGCCCTCCGGGCAGGCGTCGGGGCGGGAGAGGTCCAGCCGGCCCGATTGCAGGGCGTGCTGCTTCAGCAGCGGGTCCTTGAGCTTCCTCGGCTCGGGGTTCATCTGGTCCAGCGGCACCTGGTTCGGCACCGCGGTGAAGGGCGTGAGGTCCGGCCGGTCGGTGAAGCAGGCCTCCATGGTCGGGGCGCAGGCGTCGAACTGGTTCATCGGCGGCAGGCCCAGGATCTGCTCGATGGTGCGCAGGATGCTGGTGGTAGTGTAGAAGTCGCTCACCACCGCCCCGCGCCGGGTGTAGGGGCTGGCCACGTAGGCGGTGGTGCGGTAGCCGCTGACGTGGTCCCAGCCGTTCTGCGGATCGTCCTCGATGGCGAACACCACCGTGTCCTTCCAGAAGCGGCTGCGGCTGAGCGCCTCGACGATGCGGCCGAAGGCCAGGTCGTTGTCGGCGACGGTGGCCGCCGGCGTCGGGCAGCCGACCTTGGTGCCGCTCGTGTGGTCGTTGGTGAGGCCGATGATGACCAGGTCCGGGAACCGGCCCTCCCGCTCGAACCGCTGCAGCTCCTCGATGAACAGTTTCGCCTTCCAGACGTCCGGCACCTCCGGCGACCAGCCCACGGTGTGCGCCGCCAGGTGCGGGCGGAGCGCCTCCAGGGACGGCTCCGAGCCGATCACCACGTCGTCGGAGAGGCCCTGGTAGGCGCGCCAGCAGGCGCTCCAGTCCGGCCTTCCCGGCCGCGCCGGGTCGCGCCAGCGGACCTTCGGCATGGCGAATTCGCCGTAGTCCCGGAAGCTCTTCCCGTGCTTCAGCGCCTGGTCCCAGAGGAATCCGGTGGGGGCGTAGGCGAGGGCGTCCACCTCGTCCTCGGACATCCCGTCCGGGTAGCTGCGCGGCCAGCCGCCGAAGGACTTCTCCAGGTAGTCGGTGGCGAAGGCGGCGGTGGACCAGTTGTGGCCGTCGGCGCTGAGGATGCCGCTGCAGTAGGTGTTGTCGAGCAGGGCGAACTCGCGCACCAGCTTGTGCTGGTTGGGGGTCACCCGCTCGCCGAAGATGCACAGGGACGGGTCGCCGCGGCCCTCGGCGACGTCGCCGAGGACCTGATCGTAGGTGCGGTTCTCCTTGATCACGTAGACCACGTGCTTGAACACGCTGGGCTCGCCGATCCGCTCCGGCACCGGCCGCGGCGGCTGGCCGGGGCGGGGCGGCAGGAGCGCGGCGCGGATCCGGTCGCGGCGCAGGCCGGCCTCCGCCCGCGCGGTCAGTGCCGGCAGGTCGGCGTCGACGGGCACCGGCAGCAGGGTCAGGCTGCCGCCGAACTGGCGCGAGTTGAAGCCAACCCCGTGCTTCTTCGTCGCCGCCTCGGCGGCCGCCGGCAGGGCCTTGAGGTTGGCCACCGCAAGCTGGCGGCGCCGCGGATCGTGCGCCAGCGCTGCCGGGAACCAGCCCACCGGCGCCATCCCGGCGAGCCGCGAGCGGCGCCGGGCCGGGTCGAAGCGCACCACCGCCACCGCGTTCTGGGTGCCGTTGGCCACGTACAGCCGGCGGCCGCCGGGATCGAAGGCCAGGGCGTTGGGCGAGGCGCCGAAGGGGTCGGCGGGACTGGGCCGCGCCCAGATCGTCTCGACCACCCGGTCGCGACGGGTGTCGATCACGCTCAGGGTGTCGTCGGCGGCGTTGGCGCAGACCAGGTGGCGGCCGCCCGGTGCCAGGGCCAGCGCCGAGGCGTGGCGGCCGGTGGCCAGCTCGGCGCGGAGGACGCCGCGCTCCAGGTCGAGGACCGACACCGAGCCCTCAGAGGCGGCGCCGGTGCGGGGGTCGATGCGCACCGTGGTGCCGCGGCCGGCGGGGCCGGCGGGGTCGCCCGGCCCGGGCCGCCGGCCGCCCCAGTTGCTGACGTAGGCCCTGGCCCCGGCCACCACCACGCCGTAGGGCGCCACCCCCACCTCGAAGCGGCGCAGCAGCCGGCCGCTGGCCACGTCGAACTCGCCCAGGCCGTTGGACAGGCTGAGGGCCACGTACAGGCGGCGGCCGTCGGCGGACAGCGCCAGCCCTGCCGGGACCTCCTGCCGGCGGCGCAGCCCCACCACCTCCGGCAGCGCGATCGGCGCGGCGACGGCCACCTGGCCGGCCGCGTCCACCTCGAACACCTGGACGCAGCCCTGCACGTCGCTGAGGTAGAGCCGCCGGCCGTCGGCGCTGAACACCAGGCCGGTGCAGCTCGCCTGGGGCCGCGCGCTGGGATCCGGGTCGAGGAGGTTCTCCGAGGGCGCCCGCGGCGTCCGCCCGGGTTCCGGCGCCAGCGCCACCCGCTGGCGCGTCTCCCCGCTGGCCGGATCCAGCACCCACAGCTCGTGGGTCAGCCCGGAGGTCACCAGCAGCCGCCCGGAGGGATCCAGCGCCAGCACCACCGGCCGCAGTCCTGGCAGCGCCACCTGCCGCCCCGCCGGGTCCAGCCCCTGCCCCACCGGCAGCGGCCCCTGCGCCGCCAGCAGCAGCCCCGCCCCGGCCACCAGGAAGCCTCGCCACGCACGCCGGAACGGAAACCAGATCATCGGGACACCTGCGCCACATAGGGGGCAGCACCAGCATGGCGTCCGGGCAGCCGGGTGGGGGGAGGAATCCCTAGGCGGCCTCCTGCGGGTTTCATGTCGACCCCGAGGCTGAAGGTGGCCTTCGTCCGGCCTGCTTCACTCCCCGCTGGCCTTGCGCTTCCAGGCTTCCATCTCCGGCACCAGGATGCCCTGGTAGCAGTCGGGGCACACGGTGTGGCTGAACAGGGCGTGGCTGCGGGCGGCGACGTAGGCTTCCACCTGCTGCCAGTAGTCGCCGTCGCTGCGGACCTTCTTGCAGTAGGAGCAGATCGGGATCAGGCCGCGCAGCCGGTCCAGTTCCTGGTACAGGTCGCGGATCCGGGCGGCGACGCCGAGGCGGGCGGCCAGGGTGTCCAGGTCCAGGGGCTTCTCCAGGAAATCGTCGGCGCCGGCCTCCATGGCCGCCAGGAAGTTCTGCTTGCCGCTGCGGACCGTCTGCACCACCACGCAGGTGTAGCCCGGGCGCCGCTCGGCGCGGATCCACCGGCACAGTTCCAGGCCGTCGAGGCCGGGCAGCGACCAGTCGGTGAGGACGACGTCGAAGGGGCCCTGCCGCCAGGCCTCCCAGGCCTCGAGCCCGTCCTCCACCGCCCGCACCTCGTGGCCGAGCCGGGCCAGGAGGCCGCCGGCGCGCTGCCGGGCGAGCGGTTCGTCCTCCACCAGCAGCACCCGCATGGCCCCTCCCCGGGCCAGTGTCGGCCCGATCCCGGCGGCGGGCCACGGGCCCTGGGCGAGCGGGGCTTTCCACTGGCCGAGCGCGGCGCCGCCTCCCCCGGTCCGGGTCAGGGGTGCGCGTCGATCCGGGCAAGCAGTTCGGGCGGCAGGGCCAGGGCCGGGTCCTGGCCCTTCACCGGCTGGGGCCGACCCCAGCACGTCTCCACGGGCAGCACCCCGGCCCAGGCGGGGATCTCCAGGTCCCCCGGATCGTCCACCGGCGGTCCGCAGCGGACCTTGGCGACTGCCTCGGCCAGCGGCAGCTCCAGCACCGCGGTGGCGGCCAGTTCCGCCGCGCTGGGCGGCCGGCACTGGGCCCAGCGCCCGGGCAGGAGCCGATGGAACAGGGCCTCCAGGCGGGCCGCCTTGGCCGCCGGGTCGGCGATCTCGGCGAAGCGGCCGTAGACCACCACCGAACGGTAGTTCATGGAGTGGCTGAAGGCGGAGCGCGCCAGCACCAGCCCGTCCAGCAGGGTCACCGCCACGCAGGCCTCGGCGCCCTCCGCCAGCACCCGCGCCAGCCGGCCACCGCGGGCGGCGTGGACGTACAGCCGGTCACCCTCGCGCCAGTGCAGCACCGGGATCAGGTGCGGCCGGCACTCGGCGACGAAGGCCACCTGGCACACCGGAGCGGCGTCGAGGATGGCGTGGACCACCGCCGGATCGTGGCTGCCGCGCTCCGGGTGGCGGCGGATGCGGGTGCGGGGCGTGGGCTCATAGGCGGACATGGGCGGGCTCCCGGGGACAGCGCCCAGCATGCCACGCGGCGCCCCCTGCCTTGTCCACTCTTGCCGGACCGGCAAACCCATCGGCCTGCAACCGCACCACCGGCGCGGCGACGCGGGGAGACACCCCGGACCTTCCCCTCCGAGGATCAAGCGAAGGCGCGGCTTCGCCGAGCCTGAGCGCGGGGGCGTGGGGATCACAGGCGCAGCCGGAGACCCCCACCGAGGATCAAGCGAAGACCCGGCTTTGCCGGACCTGGGCGCGGGGTGCGGGGTGTGCGCGCAGCGAAGCGAAGCGCGGAACCCCGCGGAGGATCAAGCTCAGGGCCGGCTTTGCCGGACCTGGGCGCGGGGTGCGGGGTGTGCGCGCAGCGAAGCGAAGCGCGGAACCCCGCGGAGGATCAGACCGCCTCCTGCTCCCGGTAGTGGTCGAGGATCTCCCCCGGCGTCACCGTGGCCGTGCCCATCTTGCCGACCACCACCCCGGCCGCGGCGTTGGCCAGCATGGCCGCGTCGCGCCAGTCGGCGCCGCTGCCGATGGCGGCGCTGAAGGCGGCCATCACCGTGTCGCCGGCGCCGCTCACGTCGAAGACCTCGCGCGCCTCGGTCGGCACCATCCACGGCGCGGCGTGGGCCGCGTCGGCGTCGAACAGGGCCATGCCGCGCTCGCTGCGGGTCACCAGCAGGCCCTGCAGGCCGAGCTCGGCCATCAGCCGGCGGCCGGCCGACGTCACCTCGGCGTCGGTCTTCGCCGGCACCCCGGTCAGTTCGCTGGCCTCCTTGGTGTTCGGCGTCATCAGGGTGGCGCCCCGGTAGAGCGCCTTGTGCGCGGGCTTGGGGTCCACTAGCCAGGGCAGCCCGCGCTCGGCGCAGAGCGTGCGGACGACCTCCATCAGCGGCGCCGAGACGATGCCCTTGGCGTAGTCGGAGACCACCAGCGCCTTCGCCCCGGGGAGCACCGCCTCCAGCTGCCGGCGGAGCGCCGCCAGCACCGTCGCGTCCGGCGGTCCGGCCTCCTCGCGGTCGATCCGCAGCATCTGCTGCTGGTGGCCGACCACCCGGGTCTTGATGATCGTCGGGCGGCTTGGGTCGTGGACCAGGTGGCCGGTGCCGATCCCCAGCGCCTCCAGCAGCCCGGTCAGCCGGCCGCCGGCGGCATCCGCCTGCAGCGTCCCGACCAGCAGCGGCTCCGCCCCCAGCGCCTTCAGGTTGGCCGCCACGTTGGCGCCGCCGCCCAGCACCGCCTTCTCCCGCTGGACCCGGACGATCGGCACCGGCGCCTCCGGCGAGATCCGGCTGACCTCGCCGAACAGGTACTCGTCCAGCATCAGGTCGCCCAGCACCACCACCGGACAGCCGCGCAGTCCGGCCAGCAGCGCCTCGGCCTGGGCCCGGTCGAGCCGCATCAGCGCACCTTCACGGCGCGGTCCACCAGCAGCACCGGGATGCCGTCCTCGATGGGATAGAGCCGCCCGCAGCCCCCGCAGTGCAGACCTTCGGGGCGCTCCTCCAGGTCCCCGAAGCAGCGCTCGCCGCCCTCGTCGGCGGGGCAGCAGAGGATCTCCAGGAGGCGCGGGTCCAGGGGCATTCCGCTAGCTTATCGGAGTTGGGTGGCGCCCGCCGGGACCGGCGGCGCGGGTTTCCCTTCACCGCCGGCTCCGCCCGGCCGACACTGTCGGCATGGCCACCCCCGCCCGCAAGCCGGGCCTGCACCCGCGCAACCGCCACGCGGCCGGCTACGACTTCCCGCGGCTGAAGGCGGCGGTGCCCGCACTGGGGCCATTCGTGCGGACCGCGCCGCACGGCGGCCCCACCATCGACTTCGCCGATCCGGCGGCGGTGCGGGCGCTGAACGCCGCGCTGCTGGCCGAGGCCTACGGCATCCGCGGCTGGGACCTGCCGCCGGGCAGCCTGTGCCCGCCGATCCCGGGCCGGGCCGACTATCTGCATCATGCCGCGGACCTGCTGGCCGGCGACCGGGACGGCGCCCTCCCCCGCGGCGGGGACGTCCGGGTGCTGGACATCGGCACCGGCGCCAGCCTCGTCTACCCGCTGCTCGGCCACGCCGAGTACGGCTGGCGGTTCGTCGGCACCGACATCGACGGCACCGCCCTGGCCTCGGCGGGGCGCATCCTTGCGGCCAACCCGGCCTTCGGCGAGGCCATCGAACTGCGCCGGCAGGGCGACTCTCGCGCAGTCTTCGCCGAGGTGGTCGCTGCGGAGGAGCGCTTCGACCTGACCCTCTGCAACCCGCCCTTCCATCCGTCGCTGCGTGCTGCGCGGGCCGCCGCCGAGGCCAAGTGGCGCAAGCTCGGCCGCGGCGCCGGGCGGGCGGAGCGCAATTTCGGCGGCCAGGGCGCCGAGCTGTGTTGCGAGGGCGGTGAGGCCGGCTTCCTCCAGCGGATGGTGGCGGAAAGCCTTGCCCTCCGTGCGCGGGTGCGCTGGTTCAGCGCCCTGGTCTCCAGCACCGCCACCCTGCCCGGACTGCGGCGGGCCCTGCGCCAGGCCGGCGCGGATGAGGTGCGCACCGTGGCCATGGCCCAAGGCCAGAAGCAGAGCCGGCTCGTCGCCTGGAGCTACCTGGACGCGGCGGCGCGGCGCGCCTTCCGCGCGACCCCCTACTTGTAGACCAGCAGATCGTTGGCCAGGTCGAGCACGTACTTGAAGGGCATGTAGCCGTAGCCGCCATCGCCCCAGCCCGTGCCCCAAGAGTTGCGGAAGATGAAGTAGCCACCGCCGGGGTACTTGGCGCTCTTGTGGTAGCCCACCAGCACCACCGAGTGGCCGTCGAAGGTGTTGGGCCGCGACGGCACCACCATCAGGTCCACGCCGTCGACGTTCTGGACCTGGGTGCTGTTGGGCCACAGGGCGCCCAGGGCGACCGGCCGCTTGGCCTTGATCTGGGCGAGGGCCTCGTTGAGCTGGGCCTGGGAGGCGCCCTTGCTGCTGTCCCAGGGCTTGATGAAGACGGCGGTGTGCCGCGGAGCCTGCTTGCCGGCGGTGACCACGGCGGAGGAGGGCGCCCAGGAGGCGTTGAAGCTGGCCTGGTAGGGGGCGGAGGCTTCCACCACCGCGCCGAAGGCCTGATAGCCCTTGTCGAGGTCGCTGTAGAAGCCGCCGTCGTGGTAGGGCGTGCCGAGCACGGCGTTGCCGGCCCAGTTGAGGTACTCGACGCTGTAGTTGAGGCCGGTCTTCCCCTGCTTCTGGCAGGTGATGAACTCCTGGCAGAAGGCCAGGGCGTGGACACTGCAGGTGCCGCGGGGCCCCTGGGCCCGCACCGGCAGCTGGAAGCTGCTGATGGCGGTCCGCAGGTCCATGAACACCTCCGGGCTGAGCACGATCAGCTTGGAGATGTCGATGGGCTTCATCTTGACGGGCTGCTGCTGGGCCTGGCGGATCTTCGCGTTGACCTCCGCGAGCCGGGCCCTCCGCAGGACCACCGCCGGATCGGCCTGGACCGCCTTGGGCATCGGCTGCAGGGCCTGGAGCGCCTGCGTCTGGATTTCGGCGGCACCCAGGCCGACCGCGGACAGGAAGAGGGCGAGGGAGATCATGGAGGCTCCTGGAAAGGGATGAATCCAACATGGGTGAATCCGGCGCTCCCGTCTTGGACCGGTGGCGGCATTTCCGCTTGGACCAGTTGCGAAGGTAGGATCGGGACAGCCGCCCCGCGACCCGAAAGGCCCCCATGCGCCGCCTGCTGACCTGCCTCCTGTTCGCCACCGCCGCCTGGACCCAGGACCTCGCCTCCCTCAGCCAAGGCGAGGCCGGCAGGGGGCTCCGCGAGGCCCTTGTGTCGGGGGTCGGCCAGGCCGTGGGCAGCCTGTCCGCCGCCGACGGGTTCCTCGGCAACCCCGAGGTGAAGATCCCGCTGCCCCCGGCCCTCGAGAAGGCGGAGCGCACCCTGCGACGGCTCGGCATGGGCCGGCAGGCGGACGAACTGGTCACCACCATGAACCGGGCGGCGGAATCGGCGGTGGCCGAAGCCAAGCCGATCCTGCTGGACGGCATCAAGAAGATGACCCTGGCCGATGCCAAGGGCATCCTCACCGGACCCGAGGACAGCGCCACCCGCTACTTCCGCAAGACCAGCGGCGAAGCGATCCTGAAGAAGTTCCTGCCCAAGGTGAAGGCCGCCACCGCCCGGGTGAAGCTGGCCGAGGACTACAACCGCTTCGCCGGCCCCGCCGCGCAGTTCGGCCTCATCGATGCGAAGGACGCCGACCTCGACCAGTACATCGCCGCCCGCGCCGTGGACGGCCTATTCCTGATGATCGCCAAGCAGGAGAAGGCGATCCGCGCCGACCCCATCGGCCAGTCCAGCAAGCTGCTGCGGAAGGTCTTCGGGGCGCTCAGGATCTGACCTCCGCCGAGAATTCAGGGAACTCCCGGCGATTGCGCCCATGATGGAGCCAGGGCCCGGCTTCCCCTTGGACCCCGCTTCGAAAGAGGATCCATGGACAGCCTCGACCCCTCCTCGACCCCGGTCCCGCCGAAGGCCCCCCGCGCCTCCCGCTCCCGCGATCCGGAACCGCCGCCGACCCGCGCCCTCTCCCCGGGACGGCTTGCCCTGCTGCAGCTGATCGTCAAGTTCCCGGGCGTCCCCAGGTTGAAGCTGCTGGCCATCCCCGGCGTCGGCGACGCCGACCTGGCCTACCTCACCGCCAACGACCTGATCAAGGTCCGGGAGCCGGCCCGCTACCGCGCGACCCACCACGGCGAGATCGTCGGCAAGCGCGGCTGGTAGGAAAGGCGCGACCGGCAACCGGTCTCATCCGGAGAACACATATCTGCCGATCGTCCACAGCGAATAAATTGATTTGCTTGAGATGATGATTGATTGAAATTTGATATTTCTTTTTATACAGAATGAAATGCGCTTCGATGGATTCTTCCCGCCTTTTTATCGAGACGGTGCCAGCCGCTGGAGTCGTTCATGGTGACCCAGCGTCTTTCCTCTACGCGGTAGAACCAATCTTTATCGATTTCAAAAAACATTTGTAAATCTTCAGTTTCAATAATATTACTAATTTCATTGGTATGTGAATGAATTTCATCAAAATCCGTGGTGCATTTCTGCCCCATCTCGCTGTAGAGAAGGTGAAGTTTCAGCAGCAGTTCGAGGACCTCATGGTCCATGACACGGACGTCCAGCCCAAGCGACTTTGCCTCCCGCAGCACGATGGGGTAGGAGTGCGAAGGGTATTTCGAGTTCAGTGATTCCGAGATGGCCGCCACGAGTTCCTGGTCTTCAACATGGCGGGAAAGGATATCGCGGCACAGCTTCGTGGACAGGCTGTCGGCCCGGTCGACCGCTCCTATCACCAGAGGATGGACGTACTCGAATAGGGATTTGTAGGGATTGGAAGCGGTTTGGTCCTTTTGACTCTGCCAGAGGTGAATCACCCTCTTCAATTCATCCAGGCTGACGCTCACACGGTCGTTGTCCCTGTCGATCGGCGACAGATCGTGGGTGAGGGAAGTGTCGATCGCAGTCAAATAGGACATCGGTCCCATGTGGATCACGTTGGCACCCAGGGCAATCATCGTGGCTGCGGATGCGCATTCCATGGGGACCAGCGCGTGGATGCTTCGGTAGTACTCGCGAAGCAGGTTGACAATGCGGAAAGCGGTTTCACCACTTCCGCCATCCGATTTGATGAAGACAAATGCCTGATTGCCCTTACCGGATTTTTCCAGAAGTTTATACAACGCGACCACTTCATGCTGGCGCACAGACCCCCTAGGGTTATGCCAGTAGGAAATAAAGGGAGCGCCGAGTTTTTCAGACAGCCTTGCAATCAACAACTGGGTTTCACGAAATTTAATCGGTGGTTTTTTCAATTTGTTCTGTCGCATCGTAGAAACAGGATTCCCGGTTGTTTGTTCCATTCGTATGTTTCCTTGATGCATATCATTTATTGAGGATTACCTGCTTGCATTGAAGCCGATTCAATCCTGCGTCAGCACGTGCTTTCCGCAATTCGGTTCCGGTCCATGGAAGTGCGATCTGGCCTCAGCCCTTCAGCGACTTGGCCGCCAGTTCCAGCACGTCCTGGGTGGCGACCTCCTCGTGGCCGGTCTCGCCGGCGGCGTTGCTGAGCATGACGTTGCAGAAGGGGCAGGAGACCGCGACGCAGGAGGCCTTGGTTTCCACAGCCTGCTCGAAACGCGCGTGGTTGACCCGGGTGCCCAGCTTCTCCTCCAGCCACATGCGTCCGCCGCCGGCGCCGCAGCACATCGTGGCCTCGCCCTTCTTCTCCATCTCGGTGAGCTTGACCCCTGGAATGGCGTCGAGGATCGCCCGCGGCGCCGCCACCTGGCCGTTGTAGCGGCTGAGGTAGCAGGGATCGTGGTAGGTGAGGTCCACATCCACCGTCTGCTCCAGCTTCAGCTTCCCCTCGGCGATCAGCTTCGCCACCAGTTCGGTGCCGTGGACCACCTCGAACGCGCCGCCGAAGTCCGGGTACTCGTTCTTCAGGGTGTTCAGGCAGTGCGGGCAGTTGGTGACGATCTTCTTGACGCCGTGGCCGTTCAGCAGCTCGATGTTGGCCTCGGTGGCCGACTGGAACAGGTACTCGTTGCCGAGCCGGCGGGCCGATTCGCAGGTGCAGGATTCCTCGGTGCCGAGGATCGCGAAGCTGACGTCGGCGGCCTTCAGCAGCTTGGCCAGGGACTGCGACACCCGCTGTCCGGCGGCGTCGTAGGAGCCGGCGCAGCCCACCCAGAACAGGTATTCGGCGTCGGGTTTTTCGGCGAGGATCGGGATCTCCCGCCCTTCGGCCCACTTGGCGCGGTCCGACTGCGGCAGGTTCCAGGGGTTGCCCTGGCGCTCCATGCCCTTGAAGGCCACCTGCGCCTCGGCCGGGAAGTCGCTCTCCTCGAGGGTCAGGTAGCGGCGCATCTGCACCAGCTTGTCGACGAAGGTGATGTGCAGCGGGCAGGCCCACTCGCAGTAGCCGCAGCTGGTGCAGGCCCAGATGGTGTCGGTGCTGATGGCGCCGCCGAGGGCGCCGGCGCTCCAGGGGTGGTGGTCCTGGCGCAGGTCCCAGACCGAGCCCTCCGGCACAGGCCCGCCGATCAGCTTGCGGTCCTCCGGCACCGGCCGGTCCTGGGCCAGGTCGGCGGGCGGCGTCGCGTACAGGTAGTCCCGCAGGTCGTTGCCGAAGTTCTTCGGCCGCAGCGGCTTGCCGGTCAGGGTGGTGGGACAGTGCTCCAGGCAGCGGCCGCACTCGGTGCAGGTGTAGAGGTCGAGCATCTGCTTCCAGGTGAAGTCCTGGATGCGGTTGGCGCCGAAGTGCTCGGCCTCCAGGTCCATCTTCTTCAGGTTCTTGGTCGGCTCGAGGGCGCGGAAGTAGATGTTGAAGACCGACGTGAACACATGGAAATGCTTGCTGTAGGGCAGGAAGTTGGCGAAGCCGTACAGCGCGGCCAGGTGCAGCCACCAGTTGACCTTGTAAAGGGTCGTGAGCTGGTCCAGGTTGTGCCCCGCGAACCAGCCGGCGACCATCCGGCTGGCGGGGGCCCAGGCGGCCCAGGCGGGGGCGTCGCGGGCGATCAGGGCGCCGTCCGCCAGCAGGTCGGTGGCCATCAGCACCGCGATGAAGCTCAGGGTGCCCCAGGCGTCCAGGCTGTTCTCCAGCCGCCAGGGCTTGAACAGCGCGCGGCGCAGCATGGCCAGGGCGATGCCGGCCAGCACCAGCACCTCGAAGACGTCCTTCATGAAGCTGTAGGCCAGGCCGGCGCCGCCCAGCAACTCCACCAGGTGGAAGCGCGGGAACAGGCCGCCCAGGATCAGGTCGAGGGAGCGCAGGGAGAGGACGCAGAAGCCCCAGAAGATCAGCAGGTGGTAGAGCCCAGCGTAGGGGTCGCGGACCATCCGCTTCTGCACGAAGGCGTAGAGCAGCACGCCCTTGAGGCGCACCCAGGGCTGGTCGAAGCGGTCATCCGGGAGGCCGGCCCGCAGGGTGGCGATCCGGCGGCTGGCGGTGAAGGCGAAGAAGCCCGCTGCGCCCAGGGTGAGGATCCAGAACAGCATCAGTTCCAAGGGCGCCATGGGACCTCCGGGGAGCTTTGAGGACAAGCCGGGAATGAGACAGTCTATCGGCCGCCATGCGAAACTCTAGGCCGACCTGGAGTCAAGGTGGAGGACAACCGGAGCTTTCGTTTTTCAGCGGCCGTCGAGCGGCCGCTGTCGGTGGTGTTCCGGCGCGCGGACGGCGCCTGGGAGGGCCACGACTACCGGGTGGAGGTCGTGGTGGCGCGCGCCGGCCTGGACGGCTTCGACGTGGTGATGGACTTCCGCGACCTGGAGACCCAGCTCGATCGGATCCTCGCCCCCTGCCAGGGACGCCTGTTGGCGGACCTGGGCCTGGAGGGACCGCGGCAGCTGGCCGCGCGCATCGCCGCGGAGGTCGGCCCGGTGGTGCCGTCGCCGGCGCGCCTCGAGGAGGTCGCCCTCACCGACGGCACTGGCCGCCGGCTGGCCCTGAGGCCCGCCCCATGATCCGGCGCATCGCTGCTGAGGGCGCGGCCCTGCTGGGGCTGGCCCTGGCCTGCGCCTGGGCGTCCAACGCCCTGGCCGGCCCCGAACGCCGGCTGAGCTGGTTCCCACGGCAGGTGCGGGCGGTTCAGGCCACGCCTGGGCAGGCCGCGCCTGGGCAGGCCGCGCCCGTGCAGTCCGCGCCTGGGCAGTCCGCGCCCGTGCAGGCCACGCCTGGGCAGTCCGCGCCCGTGCAGGCCACGCCTGGGCAGGCCGCGCCCGTGCAGGCCGCGCCCGTGCAGGCCACGCCTGGGCAGGCCGCGCCCGTGCAGGCCGCGCCCGTGCAGGCCGCGCCGAAGGCCCGGGCGGCGGCGGCGTCCCCGGATCCGATCGAGGAGATGAAGCGGCGCTTCCCGCCGCTCACCGATGCCCCGATGGCCGACATCGGCGGCGAGGACGCGCTCTGGCTGCACGGCCGCGGGGCGCTGTTCGTGGACGCCCGCCGCACCTCGCTCTGGGCCCAGGGCCACATCCGCGGGGCGCAGGTGATCTCGGTGTGGGAGGACGGGCTGGCCGAGAAGGTCGAGCGGCTGGCCATGTTCACCCCGGACCTGAAGCGGCCGGTGGTGCTCTACTGCACCGGCGGCGACTGCCGCGACAGCCACCTGCTCGGGCAGAAGCTGTGGCTGGCCGGCTTCCGCAACATCCGCATCTACACCGGCGGCTATCCGGACTGGGAGGCCCGGCGCGGACCGGTCGCCCTCGGGGAGACGCCGTGAGCAGCCCTTCGCGTCCAGCCCTCGCGGAGCTGTCCGGGCACCGTTGGGTGCTGCTCGGCTGCGCCTGGATCCTGGGTGGCGTGATGGCCGGCGCGGCCTGGGCGAAGATCGCCGACCCGCCGGGCTTCCTGCGCAGCCTGTACGCCTACCTGCTGCTGCCGGACGCCCTCCTGGCGCCGCTGGCGCTGGCGCTGCCCTGGCTGGAGGCGCTCTGCGGCCTGGCCCTGGTGCTCGGCCCGGGCCGCCGCGGCGCGGCGGCGATCAGCCTGGCGCTGATGGTGGTGTTCATCGGCGCCCTGGGCATCAACCGGCTGCGCGGCAACCCGGTGGACTGTGGCTGCTTCGGCTCCTCGGGCCATGTCCAGAAGACCCGCGACGAGCGTCTCCGCGACATGGACCTGGCTCTGCTGCGCGACGTCGGCCTGGCGGTGCTGGCGATCAACCTGCTGCGGAAGGGAAGGCCGAAGGCTTGAGGCTGAAGGCCCCCGGCATGCCATCCCCATGAGACCCTGGGTCCCCCTCGCTGCCGCCGCCCTGGCGCTTGCGCCGCTGGTGGTGGTGCATCCGCTGCGGGTGCAGGGCCGCAGCATGGAGCCGGCCCTGCGCGAGGGCGAGCTGCGCTGGGTCCTGCGGGCCTGGGCGGCGGGCCCGCCGCGGCGCGGGCAGGTCTGGGTGGTGGCCGGCCCGGAGGGCTCCGTTGTGAAACGGGTGGTCGGCCTCCCCGGCGAACGCATCGAATTGGCCGACGGCGACCTGCGGGTGGACGGCCGCCGCCTCGAACCCCCCGCCGGCGCCCGCCTGGAGCGCCAGGACGGCGCCTGGACCTGCGGCAGCGGCTGGTTCCTCCTCGGCGACAACCGCCCCGCCAGCCGCGACTCGCGGGCGTGGGGACCGCTGCCGGGCGCGGCCTTCGAAGGCCGGCTGCTGGGGGAATGAGGTGCAGTTCTGCGGGAGAGGGGCGGGACTGATCCAGGTCATCGCTGACCGGCCGCGGGCAGCCTGTCCGGACCGCCGCGGCGGGCCGAGCGCGTTCCCCGCTACACTTTCCCTTTGCCTTGGAGTTTCGCTTGGATCGTCTGGTCATTGAAGGGGGAAGGCCGCTGGTCGGGCGGGTTCCGGTGAGCGGGGCGAAGAACGCCGCGCTGCCCTGCATCGCCGCGGCGCTGCTGACGGACGGGCCGCTGCGGCTGTCGTCGCTGCCGGCGGTGTCCGACATCCGCACCATGCTGAAGGTGCTGGAGGCGCTGGGCTGCAGCGTGGAGCGGCGCGATGCGGCGGACGGCTTCACCTACGAGGCCGAGCTGCGCGCCGAGGGCCTGGGTGGCGGCGCGCTGCGCGCCCCCTACGAGCTGGTGAAGACCATGCGCGCCAGCATCCTGGTGCTGGGCCCGCTGCTGGCGCGCTTCGGCCGCGCCTCGGTGAGCCTGCCGGGCGGCTGCGCCATCGGCGCGCGGCCGGTGAACCTGCACCTGGAGGCGCTGGAGCGCATGGGGGCGCGGATCCGCATCGACGGCGGATACGTCGAGGCGGAGGTCCCCGCGGGCCGGCTCAAGGGCATCGACCACACCTTCGACAAGGTCAGCGTCGGCGCCACCGAGAACATCCTGATGGCGGCTGCCCTCGCCGAGGGCACCTCGGTGCTGCGCAACGCCGCCGCCGAGCCGGAGATCGGCGACCTGGCGCGGCTGCTGCTCAAGCTCGGCGCCCGGATCGAGGGGGTGGACAGCGCCACCCTCACCATTCACGGGGTCGACCGGCTGGGCGGCGCCGACCACGCCATCATCCCCGACCGCATCGAGATGGGCACCTACCTCTGCGCGGTGGCCGCCGCCTGCGGCGACGTGGTGGTCGAACGCTGCGTGCCCGAGCACGTGCGCTCCCTGGTGGACCTGCTGGAGCGCGCCGGCTGCACCTTCACCGAGCGCGAGGGCCAGGACGGCCCGCAGCTGCGGATCCAGCGCGAGCCCGGGCAGAAGCTGCGGGCCAAGGACATCGCCACCGCGCCCTATCCCGGCTTCCCCACCGACCTGCAGGCCCAGGCCATGGCGGTGATGACCCAGGCCTGCGGCATCTCGGTCATCAAGGAGACGATCTTCGAGAACCGCTTCCAGCACGCCATGGAACTGGAGCGGCTGGGCGCCAACCTGCGCATCGAGGGCAACACCGCCATCGTCGCCGGGCCCTCGCCGCTGACCGGCTGCACGGTGATGGCCACCGACCTGCGCGCCTCCGCCACCCTGGTCATCGCCGGACTGGTGGCCACC
>JAYRFV010000123.1:0-69914 GCA_041908165.1 Holophagales bacterium
AATTGACGGGGGCCCGCACAAGCGGTGGAGTATGTGGTTTAATTCGATGCAACGCGAAGAACCTTACCTAGGCTTGACATCCTGGGAATCCTGCAGAGATGCGGGAGTGCCCTTCGGGGAATCCAGAGACAGGTGCTGCATGGCTGTCGTCAGCTCGTGTCGTGAGATGTTGGGTTAAGTCCCGCAACGAGCGCAACCCTTACCTGTAGTTGCCAGCGGTTCGGCCGGGAACTCTACAGGGACTGCCCGGGTTAACCGGGAGGAAGGTGGGGATGATGTCAAGTCCTCATGGCCCTTATGTCCAGGGCTACACACGTGCTACAATGGGCGATACAAACCGTTGCCAAGTCGCGAGACGGAGCTAATCGGAGAAAGTCGTCCTCAGTTCGGATTGCAGGCTGCAACTCGCCTGCATGAAGGTGGAATCGCTAGTAATCGTGTATCAGAATGATACGGTGAATACGTTCCCGGGCCTTGTACACACCGCCCGTCACATCACGAAAGCCGGGAGCACTTGAAGAGGCTGCGGCAACCCGCAAGGGGGCTAGGTCTCTATGGTGAACTTGGTGATTGGGGTGAAGTCGTAACAAGGTAGCTGTAGGAGAACCTGTGGCTGGATCACCTCCTTTCTAAGGAGAGCCGGTTTTAGGACTGGCGAAAGGTCAACGCTTCCATTCGAAGGATCTGCAAGGGTCCAGGATCTATCCGGTTTTTAAAGGCGCTTCGAGCGGTCCGTTTCTTTGACGGGTGTGCCGAGGGCGTTGCAGAAGGGCCCGTAGCTCAGCTGTGGGAGGCTCCGTCTCCGAGAGCGAAGCGATCGGGAGCAGGCTTCAGTGGAGCCTGCGATAGACGGAGGCGCCCGACCGGGCAAGAGCGAAAACCAGCGGGCCTGTAGCTCAGTTGGGAGAGCATCTGGTTTGCAACCAGAGGGTCGTCGGTTCGAGTCCGATCAGGTCCACCAGCTCGTCCAGGTGAATACGAGGGCCTATAGCTCAGTCTGGTTAGAGCGCACGCCTGATAAGCGTGAGGTCGGTGGTTCGAATCCACCTAGGCCCACCAATCGAGTTGAGTTGAGCAGCCAGGAGGCTGTTGACCCCAACCCGAGGGTTGAGAGAAGGATCATTGACAGCGGAATAGAGAGAATAGGAAGGGTGATCCATCGCGTTGGAGTGACGCGGTGGGCTTAAGGCGAGGCAAGTCCTTGTTGCGCATGCAAACGCAGCGAGGAGCTGAGTAGAGAAGCAACTCAAAGGTGACCAGGCATCGATGGAATTCATTGATGAAAGGTCAAGTGATTAAGGGTTGACGGTGGATGCCTTGGCTGATGGCCGCGAAGAAGGACGTGGTAAGCTGCGAAAAGTCTCGGGGAGCTGCACGCGAGCATTGATCCGGGAATGTCCGAATGGGGAAACCCTCCCAGGTGAAAGCCTGGGAATCCCAAGACCGAATCCATAGGTTTTGGGAGGCGAACGTGGGGAAGTGAACCATCTCAGTACCCACAGGAAGAGAAAACAACCGTGATTCCGGGGGTAGCGGCGAGCGACACCGGAAGAGCCCAAACCGTGTACGTGTAAGCTTGCAGGCGTTGCGTAGGCGGGGTCGTGGGAGCCACGAGTCGGATCTGCTTGTCCGGCACAGAGTTACAAAGTCAAGCGTTAGCGGAAGGGTCTGGAAAGGCCGACCATAGAGGGTGATAGTCCCGTATGCGAAAGCGCGTTGACCTCTGAGTGGAGTTCCCAAGTACAGCGGGGCACGAGAAACCTTGCTGGAATTTGTCGCGACCATGCGATAAGGCTAAATAGGTCCATCAGACCGATAGTGAACCAGTACCGTGAGGGAAAGGCGAAAAGAACCCCGATGAGGGGAGTGAAATAGAACCTGAAACCGTCAATCTACAAGCAGTGGAACCGCTATGGTTTACCAGCGGAACCGCGTGCCTTTTGCATAATGAGCCGGCTAGTTATTTTCAGTGGCGAGGTGAAGCCGAGGAGGCGAAGCCGTAGGGAAACCGAGTCTGAATAGGGCGATAGTCGCTGGGAATAGACGCGAAACGGGATGATCTATCCTTGACCAGGATGAAGTCCGGGTGACACCGGATGGAGGTCCGAACCAGTGTGGGTTGAAAACCGCTTGGATGAGTTGAGGATAGGGGTGAAAGGCCAATCAAATTCCGTGATAGCTCGTTCTCCCCGAAATAGCTTTAGGGCTAGCCTCGGATGTTTCGTCGTGCAGGTAGAGAACTGAATGGACTAGGGGGCTTACCAGCTTACTGAATCCAACCAATCTTCGAATGGCACGCCGTGTAGTCCGGGAGTCAGACTGCGGGTGATAAGATCCGTAGTCGAGAGGGAAACAACCCAGATCGCCAGCTAAGGTCCCTAAATATATGCTAAGTGGAAAAGGATGTGGATGTGCTTAGACAGCCAGGAGGTTAGCTTAGAAGCAGCTATCCTTTAAAGAAAGCGTAATAGCTCACTGGTCAAGCGGGTCTGTGCCGACAATTCAACGGGGCTAAGCATATTACCGAAGCTGCGAATTCTATGGAGTGGTAGGGGAGCATTCCCTAAGTCTGCGAAGGTTGACCGTCAGGACAGCTGGAGACATGGGAAGAGACTCTGTCGGCATAAGTAGCGTAAAGAGGGGCGAGAACCCCCTCCGCCGTAAGACTAAGGGTTCCAACGCAAGGTCAATCCGCGTTGGGTTAGTCGGAGCCTAAGCTGAGGCCGAAAGGCGTAGGCGATGGTAAGCCGGTTAATATTCCGGCACCATGTACGGTTCGTTTGTACGATGCAGGGACGCAGGAAGGTAGGGACGCAGGGCTATGGAATGTTCTGCGGAAGGGTTCAAGGGTGGGACTTAGGGAAGTCCGGGTCCCATAAGCTCAAGAGCCAAGACGAAAAGTCCTGATCCTACACTGCCGAGAAAAGCTGCTAAGGAGAGCCGTGTGTGTCCGTACCGCAAACCGACACAGGTAGTCGAGGAGAGAATCCTCAGGCGTTTGAGAGAACTCTGCTGAAGGAACTCGGCAAATTAACCCCGTAACTTCGGGAGAAGGGGTACCCCGGTAGGGTTTAGAGCCCGAGGGGGTGGCACATAAATGTCCCAGGCGACTGTTTAACAAAAACACAGGTCTCTGCAAACTCCAAAGAGGAGGTATAGGGGCTGACGCCTGCCCGGTGCCGGAAGGTCAAGAGGAGCGGTTAGCGCAAGCGAAGCTGCGAATTTAAGCCCCGGTGAACGGCGGCCGTAACTATAACGGTCCTAAGGTAGCGAAATTCCTTGTCGGGTAAGTTCCGACCTGCACGAATGGCGTAACGATCTGGGAACTGTCTCCAGCAGAGACTCAGCGAACTTGTAGCACCGGTGAAGATGCCGGTTACCCGCACTTAGACGGAAAGACCCCGTGCACCTTTACTACACCTTGACATTGAGGTTGGCATTGGACTGTGCAGGATAGGTGGGAGGCTTTGAAGCTGGCTCGTTAGGGTCGGTGGAGCCGACGTTGAGATACCACCCTGTGCAATGCTGATCTCTAACTCGCGCCCGTGATCCGGGTGGAAGACAGTGTCAGGCGGGTAGTTTGACTGGGGCGGTCGCCTCCTAAAGCGTAACGGAGGCGTGCGAAGGTTCCCTCAGGCTGTTTGGAAATCAGCCGTAGAGCGCAATGGTATAAGGGAGCTTAACTGCGAGACACACACGTCGAGCAGATGCGAAAGCAGGTCATAGTGATCCGGTGGTCCCGAATGGAAGGGCCATCGCTCAACGGATAAAAGGTACGCCGGGGATAACAGGCTGATCTTGCCCAAGAGTTCATATCGACGGCAAGGTTTGGCACCTCGATGTCGACTCATCGCATCCTGGGGCTGGAGCAGGTCCCAAGGGTTCGGCTGTTCGCCGATCAATAGCGGTACGTGAGTTGGGTTCAGAACGTCGCGAGACAGTTCGGTCCCTATCTAGTGTGGGCGTAGGATATTTGAGAGGAGCTGTCCTTAGTACGAGAGGACCGGGATGGACTGACCTCTGGTGTTCCAGTTGTGCTTCCAAGTGCAATGCTGGGTAGCTATGTCGGGCCGTGAGAAGCGCTGAAAGCATCTAAGCGCGAAACACCCCTCAAGATGAGATATCCCCATGAGACCCGTCGAAGACCACGACGTTGATAGGCCGCATGTGCAAGTCCTGTAAGGGATTCAGCTGAGCGGTACTAATCGGTCCATCGACTTGATCTTTCATCAATAAATTGCATCCAATGCACGGTGCCTTTGATAGACTTCTGACGAAGCCAGACGCTTCGCCTCACCCTTCCTTGACAAAACAGAATCACGACTTCGTCGTGGCTATACCCCGGAGGTCACACCCGTTCCCATCCCGAACACGACCGTTAAGCTCCGGAGGGCCGATGATACTGCCTCGCACAGAGGTGGGAAAGTAGGTCGCTGCGACGTTAATATCACACACGGGCCATCCCACACAGGATGGCCCGTTCTGCTTCTGGGCCACAGCCCCCCTGGACCGACCTGCCGCGTTCCGCTCGCGTCGAACGACAACCGTGATTCGCTCCGGTGTGAGCACACAAGCCCCTGCGATCTGCGGGGGCTTGCTCGTTTCGGGGCCAGGCCTCCTTCATTCGTGGTAGGAAGGGGCGGGGGTCCGCGATGAAACACCTGTTCGATCCGGCAATCGCGGGGGAGGTGCAGTCACGGTTGCAGGGGCTGGACCCCGACGCCGCGCGGCTGTGGGGCCGGATGACCGCGGCCCAGGCGATGGCCCACTGCGCCTCGGCCATGGAGATGGCCAGCGGAGACCTGCGTCCACGGCGGGTCCTGCTGGGCCGCATCCTGGGGCCGCTGGTGAAGGCGAAGGTGCTGGCTGACGACGCGCCTTTTGGCCGCAATTCCCCCACCGCGAAGGAGTTGAAGTCCGGTCCAGAGGTTGATTTTTCCGCCGAGCGTGCCCGCCTGGCCGCTCTGGTCGAGCGCTTCGCCCGCGCCGGTCCGGCGGGCTGCAGCCCCCATCCGCACCCCTTCTTCGGTCGACTGAGCCCGCAGGAGTGGGCGGTGCTGGCCTACAAGCACCTCGACCACCATCTGCGCCAGTTCGGAGCGTAGGCCGGGAAGCTGGCGAAGGTGCGCTGCGGCGCGCTAGACTGGAGTGCCCCCAACCGTTGGGGGCGCTGCATTTTCATCCTCCAGGAGCCCGCAATGCCCATCCAGGTCCGCCTCCCCGACGATTCCGTGCGCGAACTGCCGGACGGGGCGACGGGCACCACCCTGGCGGAAAGCATCGGTCCGCGCCTCGCGGAAGCCGCCTTTGCGATCCGCCTGGACGGCGGCCAGCTCCTGGACCTGGCCACGCCCCTGGTGGAGGGGCCGAAGGTCTCCATCGTCACCAGCAAGGACCCGGAGGCCCTCGACCTGGTCCGCCACTCCACCGCGCACCTGCTGGCCCAGGCGGTCAAGCACCTGTTCCCCGACGCCAAGGTGGGGATCGGCCCGACCATCGAGGACGGGTTCTACTACGACTTCCTGGTGGAGAAGCCGTTCACCCCCGAGGACCTGGTCGCCATCGAGGCCGAGATGCGCCGGATCGTCGAGGCGGACCTCCCGGTGCAGCGCGAGGAGCTGTCGCGCAATGACGCCGTGGCGCGGTTCCAGGCCATGGGCGAGCACCTCAAGGTCGAAGTGGTCTCCGACATCCCGGAGAGCGACACCATCAGCGGCTACCGCCAGGGCGACTTCTACGACCTGTGCCGCGGTCCGCACGTCCCCAGCACCGGCAAGCTGAAGGCCTTCAAGCTGCTGCACACGGCCGGCGCGTACTGGAAGGGCGACGAGCGCAACGCCATGCTGTGCCGGGTCTACGGCACCGCCTGGTTCAGCCAGAAGGAGCTCGACGAGCACCTCAAGCGGCTCGAGGAGGCCAAGGCCCGCGACCACCGCAAGCTCGGCCGCGAGCTGGACCTGTACTCCTTCCACGGCGAAGCCCCCGCGTCGCCGTTCTTCCACGCCAAGGGCGCGGTGCTCTACAACGCGCTGGTGGACTACATCCGCGAGCTCTACCACAAGTACGGCTACAGCGAGGTGATCACCCCGCAGGTGCTGGACGTGAACCTGTGGAAGACCAGCGGCCACTACGACAACTATGCCGAGAACATGTACTTCACCACCGCGGAGGAGCGCGAGTACGCGGTCAAGCCGATGAACTGCCCGTGCCACTGCCTGATGTTCCGGGGCAGCAAGCACAGCTACCGCGACCTGCCGATCCGCATGGCCGACTTCGGCCGACTGCACCGCTACGAGCGCAGCGGCGTCACCCACGGCCTGACCCGGGTGCGCACCTTCTGCCAGGACGACGCCCACCTGTTCTGCGCGCCGGAGCAGATCAAGTCGGAGATGGCGGCCTTCCTGTCGCTGCTGCGCGAGGTCTACGACACCTTCGGCTTCGAGGACATGCGGGTGGCCCTCTCCACCCGGCCGGAGAAGCGGCTCGGCAGCGACGCGATCTGGGACGCCGCCGAGAACGCGCTGGCGGAGGCCATGACCGAGGCGTCCATGCCGTTCACCCTGAATCCGGGCGAAGGCGCCTTCTACGGGCCGAAGATCGAGTTCCAGATCCTCGACGCCCTGCGCCGTCCGTGGCAGCTCGGCACGCTGCAGGTGGACTACATGCTGCCCGAGCGCTTCGAGCTCCACTACACCCTGGCCGACGGCAGCGAGGGTCGTCCGGTCATGCTGCACCGCGCCATCCTCGGCAGCCTGGAGCGCTTCATCGGCATCCTCGTCGAGCACACCGCAGGGGCCTTCCCGCTGTGGCTGGCTCCGGTCCAGGCCGTGGTCCTGCCGATCACCGACCGCGTCCACGACCACGCCCGGCGGGTGGCGGACCAGGCCCGCGCCCAGGGGCTGCGGGTCGAGCTCGACCTGCGCAACGAGAAGATCAACGCCAAGATCCGCGACCACCAGCTCATGAAGGTCCCCTACATGCTGGTCATCGGCGACCGCGAGGCGGCCGCCGGGCAGGTGGCGGTGCGCCACCGGCACCTCGGCGACCAGGGCGCCCGCGCCACCGCGGAGGTGCTGGCCGCGCTGAAGGACGAGGCCGCCAGCCGACGGCGGTGAAACACCGCGCTCCCGCCCTGTCCGCAAACATTCCATTGGAAGCCAAGGATTTCTGCTGGTAGACTACGTGTCCTTGCAGTGAAAGGGGGTAGGCCATTCGGGCGAACGAGACTCGCATCAACGACGGCATCCGGTGCCCGGAGGTCCGCGTCATTGCAGAGGACGGTGAACAGCTGGGGGTCATGCCGCCCTCGCAGGCCGTCCGCATCGCGGAAGAGAAGGGGCTGGACCTGGTGGAGGTGGCGTCCAACGCCAACCCTCCGGTCTGCCGGATCATGGACTACGGCAAGTACAAGTTCATGGAAGCCAAGCGGGAGCACGCAGCCCGAGCGAAGCAGAAGAACATCGTGGTCAAGGAAGTGAAGTTCCGCATCCGCACCGACGACCACGATTTCGATTTCAAGGTCCGTCACATCCTCCGCTTCCTCGAGGAGGGCGACAAGGTCAAGGTGGTGGTGATGTTCCGCGGGCGCGAAGTCGTCCACCGGGATCTCGGCTTCAAGATCTTCGAGGAGGTCCTCTCCCGCGTCGCCGACAAGTGCATCGTCGAGAAACCCGCCGGCATCGATGGCCGGGACATGCACGCGATCATCTCCCCCCGTCCGGTCGTGGACGTCAAGCCCAAGAAGCCCAAGGAAGCCAGTCCCAGCCAGGAACCCCAGAACGCCTGACACGAAATCCAGCGAGGTCCACCATGCCCAAGCTCAAGACCCACAAGGGCGCCCAGAAGCGCTTCAAGAAGACCGGCAGCGGCAAGTTCAAGCGCGGCTGCTCGCACCAGCGGCACATCCTCACCAGCAAGACCTCCAAGCGCAAGCGCCAGCTCGACATGGGCCGCGCCGTGGACCAGGCGGATGTCGCCCGGGTCCGGGAGATGCTGCCCTACGCCTAAGTTTCCCGGGGGTCTCCGGCTTGCGCCTGGGACCCCCGTACCCCCGCGCGCGTCGCAGGCCGAGCCTCCTCCGCGCTTGATCTTGGGGGGTGCGGCGAATAATCTTTTCATTCAACCCGGTGGCCGAGGCCACCCCCGATGAGGCTTCCAAAGCTCTTTGAGCTGCCTCGAGGAAAGGAAACGCCATGACTCGCGTCAAACGCGGATTCAAGCGGGTGCAGCGCCGCAAGCGCATGCTCAAGTTCGCCAAGGGCTTCTACGGCGCCAAGTCGAGGCTGTACCGCTCCGCCAAGGAAGCGGTCGAGAAGGCCCTCAGCTACGCCTACCGCGGCCGCAAGGAGCGCAAGCGCGACTTCCGCAGCCTGTGGATCGTCCGCATCAACGCCGCCTGCAACCAGAACGGGACCTCCTACTCGAAGTTCATGGGCGGCCTGAAGAAGGCCCAGGTCTCCCTCGACCGGAAGGTGCTCGCCGACCTGGCCGTGCGCAACCCCGAGGCGTTTACCAAGCTCGTGGCGGTGGCCAAGGGCTGAGCGGGCGCAACTCCCGAAATTCGTTCACCCGGAAGGCCGCGAAAGCGGCCTTCCCTTGTTTCGAGGCGACCATGGAAACGGCGAAGGTAGCCCTTCCCGAGGACATCCTGGAGGCCGAGCGGGCCTTTCCCGGCGCGCTGGCCGCCTGCGCCGACCTGGACGCGCTGCTGCGCCTCAAGGGCGCCTACCTGGGGCGCGAGGGCAGCCACAGCGCCCGGTTGATGCAGCTGCTGAAGGAGGCCCCCAAGGAGCGCAAGCGCGACCTGGGCGCCGCCATCAACGCCCTCAAGGGCGCCTGGGAGGAGGGCGTGAAGGCCCGCCAGGGCGGCCTCGAGCAGCAGAAGAAGGGCAGGGCGGCCGGGGCCTGGGACCCCGACCTGCCGCCGCCGATGCCCCCGCGCGGCGGCCTCCACCCACTGGTCCGCCTGGTGGACCGGCTGGTGGAGGTGTTCCGCCCCCTCGGCTTCCATGTCGAGGAGGGTCCGGAAGTCGAGACCGAGGCCCACAACTTCGACGGCCTCAACATCCCCGACGACCACCCGGCCCGCGGCAGCACCGACACCTTCTACTTCCAGGAGCACCCCCGCCTGCTGCTGCGCACCCACACCAGCCCGGTGCAGGTCCGCACGCTCCTGCGGGTGGCCTCGCGGATCGAGGAGCTCGGCGGGATCCGCATCCTGGCGCCCGGGCGGGTGTACCGCAAGGACGAGATCGACCCGACGCACAGCCCGATGTTCCACCAGGTCGAGGGCCTGCTGGTGGGCCGCGGGATCGGCATGCACCACCTGAAGGGAACCCTGGCCTACGCGATGAAGGCCCTGTTCGGTCCCGGCGCGGATGTGCGCTTCCGGCCCAGCTACTTCCCCTTCGTCGAGCCGGGCTGCGAGATGGACGTCCGCTGTCCGCTCTGCGGCGGGGACGGCTGCCGGGTCTGCAAGGGCTCGGGCTGGGTGGAGATCCTCGGCGCCGGCCTGGTGCACCCCAACGTGCTGTCCCTGGCGGGCATCGATCCGTCCCGGTGGAGCGGCTTCGCCTTCGGCATGGGCGTCGAGCGGCTGGCCATGATGGTGAGCCAGACGCCGGACCTGCGGCTGTACTTCGAGAACGACCAGCGGTTCCTCGCCGCGATGGGGGGGATCGACTGATGCGCGTCGAACTTTCTGCCCTTCAACAGCAGCTCCCGATCCTCTGCGACCTGGAGGTGAAGGACCTCTGCGAGCGCCTCGCCGGCCTCGGGTTCCCCGTGGACGCGGTGGAGGCCTTCGAGTCCACCACGGTGCTCGAGGTGGACATCACCGCCAACCGCGGCGATGCCATGAGCCACCGCGGGCTGGCCCGGGACCTGGGTGCGCGGCTCGCGGCCGACCTGGCGCCGGTGAGCTACATCCCGGTGATCGAGGCGCGGGAGGCCTACCGCCCGATCCACCTGGAAACCGAGGCCTGCCCGGTCTACGCCTCCGCCGTGCTGGAACTGGGTGCCGACGCCTTCACGCCCTCCGATGTCCAGGCCTTCCTCCGGGCGATGGGGTCCACCCCCAAGAACCTCGCCTCCGTGGACGCCTCGAACGAGCTGCTGCACCGCTTCGGCCACCCCACCCACGCCTTCGACGCCGACCGGCTCGAGGGCCCGATCACCGTTCGCTGGTCGAGGGAGGGAGAGCGGCTGGTCACCCTGGACGGGATCGAGCGGACCCTGGACGCCCGCGACCTGGTCATCGCCGACGCCAGCGGTCCGATCGCCCTGGCCGGGGTGATGGGCGGCGATGCCACCAAGGTGACCGAGACCTCCCGGCGGGTGCTGCTCGAGAGCGCCTGGTTCGATCCGAAGGTTGTCCGGCTGGCGGCCCGCCGCCACGACCTGCACACCGACGCCTCCCACCGGTTCGGCCGGGGTGCGGACCCGGCGATGGCGCGGGTGGCGCGCGACCTCCTGCTGCGCCGCATCGAGGCCTGGGCCGGGGCCAAGACGCTCGGGGTCTGGAGCGTCGGCGCCCCGCCGGCGGAGCGGCCGGCCCTGCCGCTCGAGAAGGAGTTGCTGGAGCGGATCGCCGGGGAGCCCGTGAGCCTCGCCGAGTCCTCGCGCAGCCTGCAGCGCCTGGGCTGCCGGGTCGCCAGCGAGCCGGGCCGCCTGCACGTGGTCCCGCCTTCCTGGCGCCAGGACCTCGGCATCGCCGAGGACCTCGCCGAGGAGGTGCTCCGGATGCGCGGCTACCATCGCATCCCCGCGGCCCTGCCGCCCCTGGAGGGCCCGCCCCTGGCGCTCTCCGGAGCCTACCGGCAGGCCCGCACGGTGTCGCTCAGGCTCGCCCACCTGGGGTACCAGCAGACCGTCACCTTCGGGTTCATCAGCCCGGAGGAGGACGCCGAGTTCGCGGCCTCGCCCGCGGAAGGACGCACCCTCAGCAATCCGCTGGGGCGGGAGTACTCGGTGATGCGGGGGTCGCTGCTGCCCAGCCTGCGCGGGGTGGCCCGCGCCAACCTGCGCCAGGGGGCCACCCTGGTGCGGCTCTTCGAGCTGGCGCCCTGCTACGCAACCACCGCCGGGGGCCCGGCCGAATCCGCCACCCTCGGCGTGGTGCTGGGAGGCACCCTGGGCGGCCGGGACCCGCACACGGCCGCGCGGCCGGCCACCGAGGCCGACCTTCGGGCGGTCGCCCTGGACCTCGGCGTGCCGGCGGGGGAACTGGCCATCCGCGAGGTCGGCGAGGGCCTCTTCGCCTTCGAGCTGCCCCTGGACCGGCTGCCCCTGCCGGCCGAGCGGATCATCCCGCGGTTCGCTCCCTTCAGCCGCTTCCCGGCGGTGGAGCGGGACCTGTCGCTGACGGTCGACCTCGACCAGCCCTACCGGGCCCTGGTCGAGGCGGTGACCGCCCGGCTGGCGGCCCCGGCGGGGGCCGCCTTCCAGGACCTCCGCTGCGTGGACGTCTTCCGCGGCCGCGCCCTGGCCGCTGGACGGCAGGCCTGGCTCCTGCGGTTCCGCTTCCAGCATCCGGAGCGCACCCTGACCGGCGAGGAGGTCGATGCCTGGATGGCCGCGGCCCTGGAGGCGGCCGCTTCCCTGGGAGCGGAGCTGCGGAGTTAGACTGGAGCCGAGGAGCCCCATGGACGTCCTGAAGCAGCTTGAATCGCGGCTCCGCGCCCTGGTGGAACAGCGCAACCAGCTCAAGTCCGAGCTGGAGGCCGAGCGGCGCGCCGCCGCCGACGGCAGCCAGGAGCTGGCCTCCCTGCGCCGCAGGGTCCAGGACCTGGAGGCCGAGCGCGACGCCCTGGCCCAGGAGCGGGAGGGCGTCCGCCGGGACGTCGAGAAGATCCTCAAGCTCCTGGAAGGGGCCGGATGATGGCGGAGCGCGCCCCCTCGGCCGCGGCCCGGCAGGATGCCTGGGAGGCCGCCACCCAGCGGCTGGACCCGCAGGGCGTCACCGTCGAGGTGCTGGGACGCGTCCTGCGCATCCACAACGAGGCCGACCCGGTGGCCCTCCGGTCCGCGGTGGAACTGCTCGAATCCACCTTCCGCGACATGGAGGAACGCTATCGGCTAAGATGGGGCTGCTCCCCTTCGGTCCAGGACACCACGACCTGGCTGTTGCTGGGAGCCCTGAACCTCGCGCACCGCATTGGTCGCCTGGAACAGGAAGCCACCCGGCACACACAGGATTTGGAAAAAACCCTATCCACGCTGCTCGATGATGTTCCCGACGACGTTCCCGCGCCCGCGCCCCTTCTCGAAGAGGGGGAGTAGGCCCGGTTCGGGGGCTCAGCCCATCCCTGCGAGGCCCGTGAGACGGCCAAGCGCTTGTTCCGTACGCACCAACGGAGGACCTTACCCCGGATTTGTGCGCGCCGCGCGTCGGAGCGCCTGTTCCCGGGGCCCCGCCGGAACCTCGGCGGGACTGCGTCCTACCCCCTAGTCGAGTGGGAACTCGGCAGCCTCCACGACCGAGCGGGGACCTTCATCGAGCTCAATGTGCGGGTGGCTCCAACCTGGAGCCCTCCGATGAACCTGCTCAGCATCATTCTCCTCTCTTCGACGCTCCTGGTGGGCGCCCTGGCGGTGACCCTGGCCATGGGCCTGGCCCGGGCCCGCAAGCAGGCCCTGGAGAAGGCGGAGAGCAACCTCCGCGCCGAGGAGGAGGCCCGGCAGATCCGCGAGAAGGCGCAGGCCGAGGCCGACCGCGAGTCGCGGCAGAGCCGGGAGCGCGCCCAGCGTGAGTCGGAGGCGATCCTCAAGGAGGCCGAGCTCAAGGCCAAGGAGCTGTCGCTGCAGTCGCGGCAGGAGCAGGAGAAGCTGCTGAAGGACCGCCAGGCCAACCTGGAGAAGCTGGAGCAGCGCCTCAGTAGCAAGGAGGAGGGCCTGGACAAGAAGCTGCAGCTGGCCGACCAGAAGCAGAAGGAGCAGGATCTCAAGGCCGAGAAGCTGAAGGCCGACCTGGAGCACGTGCAGGGCCAGCAGGAGGAGGCCCGGCGGCTGGTGGAGGCGCAGGCCCGCCGGCTCGAGGAGATCTCCGGCCTGACCCGCGAGGACGCCAAGCGGGAGCTCACCGCCCAGCTCGAGCACGACGCCCGGATGGACGCCTCGAAGCTGGTGCGCCGCATCGAGGAGGAGGCCCAGGAGGAGGCGCTGAAGAAGGCCCGCTGGACCATCGGCGCCGCCATCCAGCGGGTCGCCTCCGACGTGGTCGCGGAGACCGCCGTCACCAGCGTCCAGCTGCCCAGCGACGACCTCAAGGGCCGCATCATCGGCCGCGAGGGCCGGAACATCCGCGCCATCGAGAAGGCCACCGGCTGCGACCTGATTGTCGACGACACCCCCGAGACCATCGTCGTCTCCAGCTTCGACCCGATCCGCCGGGAGGTGGCCCGGCAGGCCATCCTCAAGCTGCTGGCGGACGGCCGCATCCACCCGGCGCGGATCGAGGAGGTGGTGGAGAAGACCAAGGTGGAGATGGACCTGCACCTGAAGGAGGTCGGCGAGGCGGCCTGCATCGAGCTCGGCTTCCCGGACGTCCACCCGAAGCTGCAGAAGCTGGTGGGCCGGCTCAACTACCGCACCAGCTACGGCCAGAACGTCCTCGACCACACCAAGGAGGTGGCGCGCATCGCCGAGTACATGGCCGCCGAGATGGGGGCCGACCCGAAGGTCGCCCGGCGGGCCGGGCTGTTCCACGACATCGGCAAGGCCATCGACCGCGAAGTCGAGGGGACCCACATCGAGATCGGCATGGAGCTGATGCGGCGCTTCGGGGAGAAGGAGGAGGTCGTCCACGCGATGAGCTGCCACCACGGCGACTTCGAGCCGCGGACGGTGGAGGCCATGCTGCTCACCGCCGCGGACGCGCTGTCCGCGGCCCGGCCCGGCGCGCGCCGCGAGATGCTGGAGACCTACGTCAAGCGGCTCGAGCAGCTCGAGGAGATCGCCAACTCCTACAAGGGCGTCCAGAAGAGCTACGCCATGCAGGCCGGGCGCGAGATCCGGATCATGGTGGACGCCGGCCAGGTGAACGACGACCAGGCCTTCTGGCTGGCCAAGGACGTGAGCAAGCGGATCGAGTCGGAGATGCAGTACCCCGGCCAGATCAAGGTGACGGTCATGCGCGAGACCCGGGCCGTGGAGTTCGCGCGGTGAGTCCTCGGCGGGGGTTCCGCGCTTCGCTTCGCTGCGCGCACACCCCCACACCCCACGCAGAAGGCAGGCCAGGCCTGCCTTCTGCCTTTCAATGGGAATCGCCTCGGATGTTGGGCACTAGAATGGATCGCAGCTCCGGAGGGTCCGCATGATCACCTATGAGGTCAGCGTCGAGGTCGAGCCCTACCTGGCGGACAGCTACCAGCGCTACATGGTGCTCAAGCACATCCCCGAGATCCTCTCCACCGGCTGCTTCTCGAAGATCGCCTTCGAACGCTCGACGCCGGGCCGCTTCCGCACCCGCTACCAGGCCGAGGACCGGGAGGGCCTGGACCGCTACCTGGACGAGCACACCGCGCGCTTCCGGGAGGACTTCCTCCGCCACTTCCCGGAGGGGACCTCGGTCCGGCGCGAAACCTGGGAGGGGCTCGAGCGCTGGGGCGGCTGAGCCCCGGGCGGACCCGGGACCCCCTTCAGGCGGGTTTCAGGAGCCGGGTGATCGCGCTCAGCAGCTGCGGGGTGGCGAAGGGCTTGCCCAGGATCCTCAAGCGCGGGTCCTGGTCCTGGATCTCCCGCATCCCTTCCAGGCCGTAGCCGCTCACGACCAGGACGGGAATCGGACCGCCGAGGGCGCGGATCCTCGCCACGAGTTCCAGCCCGGTGCACCGGGGCATGCGCTGGTCGGTGATCAGCAGGTCGAAGGCGCCCTGCTGCCAGGCGCGGAAGCCGTCCTCGCCGTCCACCGCCAGGCCGACCTCCGCACCGTGGAGGCCGAGCAGCTCGGACATGGTCTCGCGCACCAGGGGCTCGTCGTCCACCAGCAGGATCCGCGCCCCGGCCAGCAGCGCGGCCGGGCGCGGATCCCGCGTGCTGGCCGCATCGGAGGACGCCAGCTCCGGCCGCCCCGGCAGCACGATGCTGAACCGCGTTCCCTGGCCCACCTGGCTGGACACGGAAATGGTCCCCCGGTGGGCCTGGACGATCCCGTGCACCATCGACAGGCCGAGGCCGGTGCCCTTCCCGACCTCCTTCGTGGTGAAGAAGGGCTCGAAGATGTGGGGCAGGGCCGCGGCGGGGATGCCTTGCCCGGAATCCTCGACCTCCAGCACCAGCGTCTCGCCGGGGCCGCGCCGGGTCGAGATGCGCAGCGTCCCCCCGCCGGGCATCGCGTCGCGGGCGTTCACCGCCAGGTTCATCAGCACCTGCTCGATCCCGATGCGTTCGGCGATCACCGGCGGCAGGAGCGGCTCGAGCTGGAGCTTCAGGTCCACCGTGCCGCCGAGCACCCGGCCGATCAGGAGGGCGGCGTCCTCGACCGCGAGGTTGAGGTCCAGCGGACGCACGTCGGGCTTGACGTGGTGGGTGAAGGCGAGCAGCGAGCGGATCATCTCGGCGCTGCGGTGCGCGGCTTCCGCCGACCGGTCCAGGCGGCGCAGGCCGGGGTGGTCCGGGGGGAGCTGCTCCCGGACCAGCTCCAGCTGCCCGAGGATCGCCACCAGCTGGTTGTTGATGTCGTGGGCGATGCCCCCGGCGAGCGTGCCGACGGTCTCGAGCCGCTGCCGGTGCTCGGACTGCCGGCGCTGGTCCTCGGCCCGGGTGCGCTCCCGCCCGGCCTCGTGGAGGGCCTCGCCGAGGGCGCAGAACTCGAGGATGCCGCTCGACAGGGGTTCGGGGACCCCGCCTGAACGCAGCACGCCCGCGGCGTCCGTCAGGGCCTTCAGGGGGAGGTCGACGCGGCGGCTGAGGCGGACCACCCGGAAGGTCGCGAAGCCCAGGCAGGCCGTCCCGACCAGGGCCAGGATCGCCAGCGGGACCCGGGCCGGGGCGTAGAGGACCGAGGTGGGGACCAGGTAGTGGAGCTTCCAGCGGCTGCCCTCCAGGAACCGGGCCTGCTCCACGAAACCCAGGTAGCGGGTGCCTTCGTGGCGGAAGGTGATTGCGGATTCACCGGCGTCGCGGCCCTTCCAGGCCGTGCCGAGGGCGTGGAAGGCGCCCTGGAATTCCGGCCCGACCTGGCGAAGGAAGGCCCTGCTGCGGGCCTCGACGGTCGCAAGGTCCGGCGAGCGGGGCAGGACCAGGGCCCGGCCTTCGCCGTCGGTCAGCAGGAGCTTGCCCGGACCGAGCCGGGCGTCCCACATGCGGCCGGTCAGCTCCTCGAGGTAGGCGTCCACGCTCAGGATGCCGCGCAGGGTGCCGTCCCCGGTCCGGAACGGGACCATGTAGGTCAGGCCCTGGCTGTCGCTGCCGAAGAAGGGATAGGGCTCGACCCACTGGGGACCATAGGCGCGCAGCCCCAGCACGTACCAGGGCCGGGTCGCCGGATCCAGGAAGGCGGGCTCCCAGCGGGACGTGTCCAGGGTGACGCCGGCCTCCCGGAAGCGCCGCTGCATCAGCCGGCCCTCGCGGCGCTCGAACAGGTAGGTGATCCAGGCTCCGCGCAGCCCGGAGGCCTCCCGCGGCCCGCGGGTCAGCAGCAGCCCCTTGCCCTGCGGCGTGTGCAGGAAGACGCCCGCCACCAGGCCGTTCTTCTCGACCAGCGGCAGGACCAGGGCTTCGACCCGCTCGGGCCGGTCCAGGTCGATGAGCTGGGAGCCCCACCAGTCCCGCACCGACAGGCCCAGCTGCTGGGACTGCTGGAACCCGTGCTGCAGTTCCTTCTCCAGCGAGCCCACCAGGTCGCGGGCCCGCTGGTCGCCGTTCCGCTCCAGCAGGGACAGCGTTCCCAGCGTGAACACGGCGCACACCACGCCCAGGGTGGCGCCGACCATGGTCAGCAGGTCCCGGAGGAGCAGTCGGCGGATGGGCAGCATGGGGAGCTGCGTTGAGGATAGCTGCGTCGCGATGCCGGCGGGGAGGGCTTCCTCACGCCCCTCGGGCGGCGGCCAGGAGGGCCTCCCAGAGGGGCTTCGGGTCGCCGGCGCTGCGGCCGCCGCCCTGGGCCAGGTCGGGCTTGCCGCCGCCGCGGCCGTCGATGAGCGGCAGCAGGGCCTTGATCAGGTTGCCGGCGTGGAAGCGGCCGGTCAGGTCCTTGGGCACCGAGACCGCCAGGGCGGCCTTGCCAGCCTCCACTTCGGAGCAGAGGAAGATCACCGCGTCGGGATGCTGCGTCCGGTGGACGTCCAGCAGCTCGCGCAGCTCGGCGCCCTCCAGGCCGGTCACCCGGAACCCCTTGAACCGGGTCCCGCCGACCTCGGCCTCCAGGCCGTCCCCCGCGGCGGGAACGCCGGCGGCGGCCTTGAGGCGGGCCTCCTTCAGCTCCCGCTCGAGCTGGGCGATGCGGGCGTCCTTGCCGTCGAGGATGCCGGCCAGGGCCTCGCGGCCGGCGTTGGCCTGCCTGGACAGGCTGTGCAGCAGGCCCTCGGCGGCCTGGAACTGGCGCAGGGCGGCGCCGCCCGCCACCGCCTCGAGGCGCCGCACGCCGGCGGCCACGGCGCCCTCGCTGACCACCTTGATCAGCCCGATCTCGCCGGTGTTGCCGACGTGGGTGCCGCCGCAGAGTTCCACCGAGAAGCCGGGGACGGTCATCACCCGCACCTTCTCGCCGTACTTCTCGCCGAACAGCGCCATGGCGCCGCTCTGCAGGGCCTCCTCGATGCCCTTCTCCTCCACCAGGGTCGGCTGGGCGCGCAGCACCTGGGCGTTGGCCAGCCGCTCGATCTCCTCCATCTGCTCCGGGTCCACCGGGGCGAAGTGGGAGAAGTCGAAGCGCAGCCGGTCGGGGTCGACCACGCTGCCGGCCTGCTTCACGTGGGTGCCGAGCACCTGGCGCAGTGCCGCGTGCAGCAGGTGGGTGGCGGTGTGGTGGGCGCGGATGGCGTTGCGCCGGGCGGCGTCGACCTCGGCCCGGAGGGACTGCCCCTCGCTGAGCCCGCCGCCGGTGAGGCGGTCGACCTGGTGCAGGGTGCGCCTGGGGGCCGGGGCCTGGCAGCCCACCACGTAGGCGGACTCCCGGTGGGCGACGCCCGCGGTGGAATCCCAGCGCAGCCGGCCGGTGTCGCCGACCTGGCCGCCGCTCTCCGCGTAGAACGGGGTGCGGTCCAGCAGGACGTAGCCGGCGCCGTGCAGGGTCTTGACCCGCTTCCGGTCGGCGTCGAACAGGGCCAGCACCGTCGCCGCCTCGACCTCGGTGGTCTCGTAGCCGAGGAAGCGGGTGGCCGGAAGGTCGACCAGGTGCGACAGGTCGCCGGAGAGGCGCTGGTCGAAGGTCTTCATCGACTCGCGCGAGCGCGCCTTCTGGGTGGCCAGCTCCCGCTCGTAGCCCTCGAGGTCGCAGGCCAGGCCGCGTTCCTTGCACCAGTCCTGGACCAGGTCCACCGGGAAGCCGAAGGTGTCGTAGAGCTTGAAGATCTCGGCGCCGGCCAGGCGGCCGGAGGAGACGTCGCAAGCCTCCAGCTGGCGGAGGCCGGCGTTGAGGGTCAGGGAGAACTGCTTCTCCTCGCGGTGCAGCACGTCGTAGATCCGCTTCATCTCGCCCTTCAGCTCGGGGTAGGCGTCGCCCATCGCCTGCTCCACCGAACCGACGAGCTCGGCGAAGAAGGTGCCCTCGATGCCCAGCTTCTTGCCGAAGCGCAGCGCCCGGCGGATGATCTTGCGCAGCACGTAGCCGCGGCCCTCGTTGCTGGGCACCACGCCGTCGAAGGTCATGAAGGTCGCGGCGCGGATGTGGTCGGCCACCACCTGGGAGGCGGTGCGGTTGGTGTGCTCGGCGCGCTGCGCCGGGCTCAGCCGGGTGTTGGCCCAGATCGCCGCGAAGATCGGCTCGAACAGGTCGATCTCGTAGTTGGACTCGACCCCCTGCAGGATGCTGGCGGTGCGCTCCAGCCCCATGCCGGTGTCGATGCTGGGCTTGGGCAGGGGGGCCAGGACGCCGTTGCCGTCCCGCTCGTACTGCATGAAGACGTGGTTCCAGATCTCCATGACGTCGTCGCCGTCGCCGTTGACCAGGTCCGGGCGGTTGCCGGCGAGGTCCTTGGGCCGGTAGTAGTGCATCTCGGAGCAGGGCCCGCAGGGGCCGGTGTCGCCCATCTGCCAGAAGTTGTCCTTCTTGCCGAAGCGCAGGATGCGGTCCGGCCGGACCCCGACCTGCTCCCAGATCCGGGCCGCCTCCTCGTCGGCGGGGATGCCGTCGGCCCCCTCGAACACGGTCACCCACAGCCGCTCGGGGTCCAGCGCGAGACAGCCCTCCTCGCGCGGGCCGGTGACGAACTCCCAGCCGAAGCGGATGGCGTCCTCCTTGAAGTAGTCGCCGAAGGAGAAGTTGCCGAGCATCTCGAAGAAGGTGTGGTGGCGGGCGGTGAAGCCGACGTTCTCGAGGTCGTTGTGCTTGCCGCCGGCGCGCAGGCACTTCTGGCTGGAGGCGGCGCGGCTGTAGTCGCGCCGCTCCTTGCCGAGGAACACATCCTTGAACTGGACCATCCCGGCGTTGGTCCACATCACGGTGGGATCGTCCGCCGGCCCGATCACCGGGCTCGAGGCCACCACCCGGTGCGCCCGGTCGGCGAAGAAATCAAGGAAGGCCTTGCGAAGGTCCGTCGTTTTCATGGTTCCAACCTTTCCATTCGCCAGGAGGCCCCGCCCCTGGGGAAGCCCTGAGCAGGCTTGGCCTGCGAAGGTCGCGGGGGTGCGGGGGTGGGCGCGCAGCGAAGCGGAGCGCAGAACCCCCGCTGAGAATTCAATGCCGGAAGTGGCGCATGCCGGTGAAGAACAGCCAGACACCCAGGCGCTGGGCGGCGGCGATGACCTCGGCGTCGCGCAGGGAGCCGCCGGGCTCGATGAAGGCGGTGACCCCCTTGGCGGCGGCCAGTTCGATGGAGTCGGCGAAGGGGAAGAACGCATCGGAGCCCAGGACCGCGCCCTGGGTGCGGTCGCCGGCCTTGCGGCAGGCGATCTCGACGCTGTCGACCCGGCTCATCTGGCCGGCGCCGATGCCGACCGTGGCGTTGTCCTTCACCAGCACGATGGAATTGGATTTCACCGCCTTGGCCACCAGCTGGGCCAGGTACAGATCCTGCCGGGACGGCTCCGGCGAGCGGCCGCTGGCCTTGACCTGCCACTGCTCCACCGGGGTGAAGGCCTCGTCGCACTCCTGCACCAGGAAGCCGCCGCCGATGCTGCGGACGTCAAGCCCTTCTGCTCCCGCAGGCCAGCGCTCGGGAGCTTCCAGCAGGCGCAGCTGCTTCTTGGCCCCGAGGATCTCCAGCGCCTCCGGGGAGAAGGACGGGGCCAGGATGACCTCCCAGAAGGTCGGGGCCATCTCGCGGGCGGTCTCCGCGCCCAGCGGCCGGTTGAAGGCGACGATGCCGCCGAAGGCGCTCACCGGGTCCGAGGCCAGGGCGCGGCGGAAGGCCTCCAGGGGGTGGGAACCCTGGGCCGCGCCGCAGGGGTTGTTGTGCTTGACGATGATGCAGCCGGGCGCCGGCAGCTGGCTGACCAGCCGCCCCGCCGCGTCGGCGTCGAGCAGGTTGTTGAAGCTGAGCTCCTTGCCCTGCAGCTGGCGGCTGGAGGCCAGGCCGGCCTCGGGAGTGCCCGACTGCAGGAAGAAGGCGGCCTTCTGGTGCGGGTTCTCGCCATAGCGGAGCCCCTGCTTCGACCGGAGCCCGAAGGTGATCCGGTCCGGCAGGGTGGCGGGCTCCGGCTCGGCGACCTGGCGGCCGAACCAGGCGGCGATGGCGGCATCGTAGGCGGCGGTGGCCCGGAACGCCTCCAGGGCGCAGCGGCGACGGTCCTCGCTGGACCAGGCGCCCGACTGGAGGCGGGCCAGGAAGGACGGGTACTGGGCCGGATCGGTCAGGACCGTCACGGCCGCATGGTTCTTGGCCGCGCTGCGGATCATGCTCGGCCCGCCGATGTCGATCTGCTCGATGCAGTCCTCGAAGCCGGCGCCGGCCTTGGCGATGGTGGCCTCGAAGGGGTACAGGTTCACCACCACCAGGTCGATCGGCGGGATGCCCAGGCGTTCCGCGTCGGCGGTGTGGGCCGGCAGGTCGCGGCGGTGCAGAAGGCCGCCGTGGATCTTCGGGTGCAGGGTCTTCACCCGGCCGTCGAAGCACTCCGGCGCGCCGGTGAAGGCGGCCACCTCCTGCACGTCCAGGCCGGCCTCCTGCAGGGCGCGGAGGGTGCCGCCGGTGGCGAGCAGATCCCAGCCCAGCCCCCGGAGGCCGGTCGAAAGCTCGACCAGACCGGTTTTGTCATAGACCGAGATCAAGGCCCTGGGCATCGCGCGTCTCCCAACCCGGCATTCTCCCACGGCCCTCCCGGGCCGGGAAGCCGCCGGCCGGAACTTCGGACCCGGCCGCCGCACCGGATCGGGGAGCGGAGACTGGCGCCCGGCGGCGAGTTCCGCGATCCTGGACATCGGGGGGCCCCGCCCATGAAGACCATCCGACGCACCCTTGCCCTGCTGGCCCTGCTGTCGGTTGGCCGGGGGCTCCAGGCGGAAGATCCCTGGGAAGGCGGTTTCAAGCTGACCGCAACCACCTTCTCCGGCGCCGAAGCCGCCTACCTGGGCCAGGACCGCGCCTACGGGCTCGCGATCTTCGGCCGCTACCCCCTCGGCCGGTCGAACGGGCTCGCCTTCGAGGGCGGGTACAAGTTCCTCCCGACCGCCACCCGCACCTCGCCTCCAGCAACTGGGAGGACAAGTCCGACGGCTACTACGCCAGCGCGCTCTACCAGCACCGGCTCGGGTTCGAGGGGTTCGCCCTGCAGGGCGGGGTGCGCCTGGCGCAGTACGTCGCCGCCCGCCGCGCCAACTTCTTCCCCGGGGACGGCACCTCCGTGCTCACCAAGACCCGGGGCGACTATGCGACCACGGTGAAGCCCATGGTCGGGGCCTGCTACCGGTTGAACGCCCAGTACGCCCTGGAGCTGAACCTGGTCTCCACCGAGATGAAGAACGTCCAGGGCGAGGCCAAGTCCGGGGTCATGGTGGAGCTGGCCCTGCTGGTCCACTTGTAAGGTTCTGCGGGCGTCCTGCCGATCCGGTTCGTGGAGGCGTCCATGAGCGTGCAGGTGGAGGTCCAGTTCAAGGTTGCCCACACCCTGGAGCAGCTGCGGGAGGAATTCGTCCGCCGCGGCCACATCCCCGACTGGAAGGTGATGGAGGGCACCGAGTCCCGGCCGGAGCTGTTCTTCGAGGACCGGGTCGTGAGCTGGGACCTCAGCAGCGAGCAGGACCGCTACGCCTGGTTCGTGTTCTCCCTGGAGGCCACCGGCGAGCTGCGCCGGCGCGTGGTGATCCACAACGTGATCCAGCCCGGGGTCTCCCTGGACCACCCGGACCTGGGCCGCTTCCTCCAGTTCTGCCGCGAATGCCTCATCGCCTCGCCCCGGGCGCGCTGAAGCTTGCTGAGGGCCCCCCTCCTGCCCCATCCTGATCCTTCAGAGTCGGGGTAAGGCCATGCCCAAGCTGAAGATCAACGACGTCGAACTGGATGCTCCGGCAGGGGCCATGGTCCTCGACCTGTGCAAGCAGGCCGGCATCGACATCCCCCACTACTGCTACCACCCGGCCTTGAGCCCGGTGGCCACCTGCCGCATGTGCATGGTGGAGATCAAGGGCCAGCCCAAGCTGGCGACCAGCTGCACCACCACCGTGCCGCCGCCGCCGCGGGACAACCCCGACGCGGTGGTGATGGAGGTCTTCACCAACTCCCCGGCGGTCGCCGACGCCCGCACCGCGGTCATGGACTTCCTGCTGATGAACCACCCCCTCGACTGCCCGATCTGCGACCAGGCCGGCGAGTGCAAGCTGCAGGACTACAGCTACGCCTACGGCAGCGGCGACAGCCGCATGGTCGAGCCGAAGCGCCGCTACCGCTACGAGGACCTGGGCGCCAAGATCGTCATCGACAAGAACCGCTGCATCCACTGCACCCGCTGCGTGCGCTTCACCCGCGAGGTCAGCGGGGGCGGCGAGCTGACCGTGGCCCAGCGCGGCTCCCATCTTGAAGTCACCACCTATGCCGGCAAGAGCCTGGACCACAACCGCTGGGCCGGCAACGTGGTCGACCTCTGCCCGGTCGGCGCCCTCACCAGCCGCGAATTCCGCTTCAGCAAGCGGGTCTGGTACCTGAAGCCGGTGCCCACCATCAGCCGCTACTCCGCGGTCGCCAGCCCGATCTGGGCCGACGTCGACCAGAACAGGGTCTGGCGGTTCCGGCCGCGGCCGCTGGAGGGCCGCTTCGAGACCTTCTTCCTGCACGACGAGGAGCGCCACGCCTACGCCGGCTACAACCTCGACCCGTCGCAGCGGCTGATGAAGCCGCGGCTGGGGGCGGCCGAGGCCGGGCTGGAGGAGGTCGGGTCCGCCCTCGCCGGCGCCGGCCGGGTGGCGGTCGTCGGCCAGGGGACCTTCGGAAACCTGGCCGCCGAGGCCCTCGGCGAACTGGCCTCGGAGGAGGGCTGGCGCTTCGGCAGCGGCGAGAAGCACTACCCCATCGAGAACCCGAAGCTGCAGTCCAGCGCCGACGGGATCTACAACCGGCGCGGCTTCACCGAGCGCGGCTACCGCTTCGGCCTGCTCGACACCCTGCAGGGGATGGTGGACAGCGGGCTGGTGAAGGCGCTGGTGATCCTCCACGACCACGCGTTCTCCAGCGCCAAGGAGACCGAGCGGCTGCAGGCCCTGGTCAAGGCCGTGCCCTTCAGCCTCGTGCTCGAGGTCGCCTCCTCCGAACTGGGACGCGCGGCGAGCGCCCAGGTGCCGGTCGCCACCCTGCTCGAGGAGAGCGACACGGTCACCACCCACGACGGCGAACCGCGCCCCTACCAGCGTGCCCTTGTGGCGCCCCGGGGCGTCCTGAGCGCCGCCCAGGTGGCGGCGGAACTCGCGAAAGCCGCCGTCCCGGCCTGATGCCCTCGGCCCTGCTCGTCGCCTACGACGCCGAGTGCGGGCCCCTCTGCCGGCTGGTGGACTGGGCCGGCGCCCGCGACCGCCACGGCCGGCTGGTGTTCTTCCCGCTGCAGAACCCCGAGCTGGTGAAGCTGGCGCCGGAACTGGCCGGCCGGACCCTGCATGGCGAGGTGCACGGCCTGGACCTGGCGGACCGGCGGATCCGGAGCGGGTCCGAGCTGCTTCCGGCCCTGCTCGGGCGGCTGCCGGGCTGGTCCTGGGTGGCGCCGCTGCTGCGCCTGCCCGGGCCCTGCCAGCTCCTGGCCTGGGCCTGGCGCCGGCGGCTGGACCCGCACCGCCTGCGCCGCGGCCGCCAGCCCTTCCAGGACCGGTTCTGACGGTTCGGGCAGAATGGCGGGGATGTCCCTCGAATCCCGCCTGAGCGCCTGGCTCGTCGCCTACCTGACCGCCGAGGTCAAGCTGCAGACCCGCCGGGTCCGCTGGGAACCCGCCCTGCTCAAGGGCCAGCTGCGTCCCGGGGACGTGGTGCTGGTGGAGGGCCACGCCCGGATCAGCCAGGTGATCATGTACCTGACGCAGAGCTCCTGGAGCCACGCCGCCCTCTACGTGGGCGACGCCCTGCTCCGCTGGGGCGGGCCGGCCGCCGAGGCCGCCCTCCAGCGCTTCGGCCCGGAGGCGGCGCACCTGCTGGTGGAGAGCGACCTGCGCGAAGGCGTGATCTACGTGCCGATCGGCAAGTACCAGGAGCACAACCTCCGCATCTGCCGTCCGCGCGGGCTGGCGCCCGAGGCGCTGGAGCGGGTGCTCGCCGAGGTGTTCCGCCACCTGGGCGTGCGCTACGACCGCCGCAACATCTTCGACCTGGCGCGCTACCTCACCCCCTTCCACCTGCTGCCCCGGCGCTTCCGCCGCCGGCCCCTGTACCTGGGCAGCTCCAGCAGCCGCGAGATCATCTGCTCGGCGCTCCTGGCCAAGGCCTTCCACAAGGCCGGATACCCCATCGAACCGCCGGTGCCGGGCGGCGAGGGCCGCGGCCTGGTCCAGCGCCACCCGAGCTACATCATGCCCCGGGACTTCGACCTCTCCGCCCAGTTCGAGATCGTGAAGTCCTACCTGCCGGCGCTCACCGGCTGATCCGCCCGCCGCAGCGGATCGTCCCAGAACGGATAGAAGCAGTACCACTGGTCCGGGTGCTCCCGCACCAGGTCCTCCAGCCGCGCCACGTAGCGGCGGATGCCGGCCTCGATCGAGGCCTGGCGGTCGCCGCGCTCGCCCGACACCTGGATCGGCTCGAAGAAGCGGGCGTGGAAACGGCCGTCCGCGTCGGTGAAGAAGACCGTCGTCACCACCGCCGCCCCGGTCATGGCCGCCAGCTCCCAGGGGCCGCGGGGGAAGAAGGCCTCGCGGCCGAAGAAGGGCACCGCCAGCCCGTTCAGGCTGAAGTCCCGGTCGCCCTGCATGCCCACCAGGCCGCCCTCGCGGAGCACCTTCACCAGGGGCAGGGTGGCGAAGCCGCTGCCGCCCACCGGCACGCCGACCACCCCGCCCTGGCTGCGGATCCGGTCGCGCAGGCGCTCCACCGCGGCGAACCGGTCCGGCTTGTAGACCGCGTGGACCTTGAGGTCCCAGAGCTTGAGCAGCAGCCCGCCCAGCTCGAAGTTGCCGGCGTGGGCGGTGAGCAGCACCACCCCCCTGCCAGCAGCGCGGGAGGCGTGGAAGTGCTCGGTGCCCGCCACCTCGACGAAGTTGTCGGCCCCCTCCTGCAGCGGTTTCTGGCCGTAGAAGAAGAAGTCCACCCAGGCGTAGGCGTGGTTCTTCATGATCCGCAGGGCCATCGCCGCCACCCGCGGGTGCTCCACGGGCAGCCCCAGCACCTGGGCGACGTTGCCCTTCACCGCGTCCAGGTACTTGGGCCGGCAGCGGATGAACCCGTGGATGATGTTGTCGGCGATGTCGTAGCCCCGCGACCGCCGGCTGAAGGTCCGCGCCGCGAACAGGAACAGCGGGAATAGGCTGCCGAAGACCCCCGCATAGACGAGGTCGAGAAGCCGCGATCCGCTCTGCATCCGGTCCTGCATGGGTCAACCTTGCCAGACCGCGAGGGTCAGCGGTGCACGTTCTGGTTGGGGTTGCGGGTGCCCATCTCCTCCCAGAGCCGCTGCAGGTTGTGCAGCCGCTCAGGGTAGTCCAGGTCCAGGGATTCGTCCTCGGGATCGAAACCGCTGGGATCCTCCAGCCATTCCGTCGGGAATTCCGGGAACACGAGCGCCAGCAGCGACCGGTCGAGGCCGCGGACGCTGAGGGTGCGGACCCCCGGGGTGTCCACCAGGATGCCGCCGGTGGGCACCGCGAAGCGTCGGGAGGCGGAGGTGGTCTGCCGGCCGGTGCCGTACTTGGTCATGCCGCCGGTGCGCAGGTCGGAGCCGGGGATGAGGGCGTTGATCAGGGTGCTCTTGCCGACCCCGCTGTGGCCCAGCAGGACCACGGTGCGGCCCTTCAGGGCCTCGCGCAGGGGCTCCAGGCCGGTGCCCTGGGCGGCGCTGGTTTCGTGGATCAAGAGCCCCTGCTCGCGCAGCGGGTCCAGTTCGGGCAGGGTGTCCTTGGCGCTGGCCCGGTCGCGCTTGGTGACCACGATGCGGAAGGCCAGGCCGGCGTCCAGGGCCAGGGCCTGGGCCCGCTCCAGCAGGCCCGGCCGGATCGGCGGATCGACCACGGCGGCGCAGACCCACAGTTCGTCCGCGTTGGCGCAGACCAGCTGCCAGGGCTCGCGGTCGTCGATGCCGCCGCGCTTCAGCAGGGTCCTGCGGGGCATCACCGCCACCACCTGGGCCAGGGCCGGGGCGGCGTCGGCCTGCTCGGTTTCGACCCGGGCGTAGCGCACCCGGTCCCCGCAGACCAGCTTCACGCCCTTCAGCTTCCCCCCGAGGATGGCGCGGGCCTCGCTGCCGTCCTCCAGTTCCAGGTCGACCCACTGGCTGTGGCGCTGCACCAGGGTCGCCTCAGGCAGGTGCATCCAGGGCGCCGGGTCAGGCAGGGCCAGCAGGCGCTCGGGGTCGTGCGCCAGGATCCCGGTCTCCAGCCGCTCGGCGCTCTGCGCCCGCCGCTTGCCCTCGGCGTTGCGCTCCCGGGCGTAGGCCTCGCGGTGGTCCAGCTCCTGGGCGTGGCGGCTCTGGCCGAGGCGGAACTTGCGGCCCATCAGGCGCGTCCGGCGAAGTCCCCGGTCTCGGTGCTGACCCGCACCTTTTCGCCTTCCTTGATGAACAGAGGCACCCGGATCTCGATGCCGGTCTCCAGCTTGGCGGGCTTGGTGACGTTGCCGCTGGCGGTGTCGCCGCGGGCGCCGGGCTCGGTGTAGGTCACCGCCAGCTCCACGTGCGGCGGCATCTGCAGGCCGATGGGGTTGCCGTTGAACTTCTGGATCTGGATGACCAGCCCCTCGGTGAGGTAGTCGTTGGCGTCGCCGAGCATCTCGGCGTTGAGGCTGTGGGTCTCGAAGGTCTCCTGGTCCATGAAGTGGCTGCCGTCGCCGTCGCTGTAGAGGTAGGAGGCCGGGCTCATCACCAGGTCCGGCTCCTTGAACTTGTCGCCGGCCTTGAAGGTCTTGTCGAAGACCGCCCGGGTCAGCAGGTTGCGCATCTTCAGGCGGACCAGGGTCTGGCCGCCGCGGGCGGTGGGCGTGGAGATCTCCACGTCGAGGCAGTGGTAGGGCGTGCCCTCGTACTCGAAAAACATTTTTCGCTTGATGTCGATGGCCTCGATCAGCGCCGCCATGGACACCCCGGGGAATGCGGCCTCGCGGCCGGAAACGACCATTCTACCGGAGCCCGGCTCCGGCCCGGAGCGCCGAATTCCAGGCAGCCGGACGGATTGCCGAATATAGTTGAAACGGAAGCATATGCGGAGCCATGGCCCTTGACCCCCTGAACATCGGCCGCTACCGGGTCCTGCGCCCGCTCGGGCAGGGCGCGATGGGGGTGGTCTACCTGGCCGAGGACCCGCTGCTCAAGCGCAACCTCGCCATCAAGGTGGTGAAGGCGGTGGGCGAGGTGCGCGACCTCGCCCTGGAGCGCTTCCGCCGGGAGGCGGAGATCAGCGCCAAGCTCAACCACCCCAACGTGGTGACCATCTACGACGTCGGTGAGGAGCCGGGGCTGGGCCCCTTCCTGGCCATGGAGTACGTGGAGGGCTCCAGCCTGTCCCGGCTGATCAAGGAGAAGAGCCTCGGCATCGAGACCTCCTTCACCGTCCTGATCCAGGCCATGCGCGCCCTGCGGGCCGCCCACCGCTGCGCCATCGTGCACCGCGACATCAAGCCGGAGAACATCCTGGTGGGCGAGGAGGGCCGGGTGAAGCTGATGGACTTCGGCATCGCCCGGACCATGTCCAGCACCCTCACCGGCTCCGGCGAGTTCCTCGGCTCGCCGGCCTACTCGGCGCCGGAACTGCTGCGGGGCGGAGAGCCCACCCCCTCCTCGGACCGCTTCGCCTTCGCCGCCACCGCCTTCGAGGTGCTCACCGGCCGGCTGCCCCACCCCGGCCCCAACGTGGCGGCGGTGATCACCCACGTGCTGCACGAGCCGCCGGCGATCCCGCCGGAGATGCCGGCGGACCTGGCCGCGCTTTTCCGCCGCGGCCTCGCCGCCGACCCCGACGACCGGCCCCAGACCCTGGTCGAGTTCGTCGGCGCGCTGATCAACTGCTCGCCCATGCCGCCCCTCGTCCGGGAGCGGGTGCAGGAGGTCATGCGCCAGGACACCCAGACCCAGGACGTGCTGCCGCAGTTCGTCCGGCCCCTGCCACCCCGGCCCGCCACCGGCACCGACCCCGGCGGCCGCGCCAGCCCGGCCTACCACACCGAGAAGATGGAGACCCTGTCGGGGATCATGAGCCAGACCGCCGCCACCCGGATCCAGCTCGACCAGTCCCGCACCTCCCAGTCCGATCGCCCCCTGACCCGGCCGGTGGCCGACCTGCCCAGGCAGCCCAGGCCGCCGCTGGTGGATTTCCAGAAGGTCCTGGCCTGGGTCGTGCTTGCGGTCGTCTTCGGAATCGTGGTCTGGTGGGTCTATCTCTACCTCATGTCGCGCCACGGTCTGGCGCTTCCCTGAACCCATGCCCGCACCCTCGCAACGCAGCATCGGCCGCTACCTCGTCCGGGGCACCCTGGGCCAGGGCGGCATGGGCATGGTCTACCTCGCCGAGGACCCCCTCCTCAAGCGCAAGGTGGCGGTCAAGGTGGTCAAGGCCGAAGGCGCCGCCCGCGACGAGGCCATGCTGCGGTTCAAGACCGAGGCCGAGATCAGCGCCCGGCTCAGCCACCCCAACGTGGTCACCATCCACGACGTCGGCGACGAGCCGGGGGTGGGGACCTGGATGGCGATGGAGTTCATCGAGGGGAAGAGCCTCGCCACCCTCATCGAAACCAAGGCGCTGGACCTCGAGGCCGGCCTGCGGATCCTGATCCAGGCCAGCCGGGCCCTGCGCGCGGCCCACACGCTGGCGATCGTGCACCGCGACGTGAAGCCCGAGAACATCCTGCTCACCACTGACGGCCAGGTGAAGCTGATGGACTTCGGCATCGCCCGCACCATGGCCATGGAGCACCGGCTGACCGCCAACGGCGAGTTCTTCGGCAGCCCGCCCTACACGGCGCCGGAACTGCTTTCGGGCAAGGAGCCGACGCCGGCCTCCGACCGCTACGCCTTCGCCGCCACCGCGATGGAGATGATGACCGGGGAGCTGCCCCATCCCGGCGCGAACCTGATGGCGATGCTGCAGCACATCCTCAAGGAGCCGCCGGTCATTCCATCCTCCTGCTCGCCGCAGCTCGGTGCGGTGTTCAGCAAGGCCCTGGCCAACGATCCGGAGGACCGGCACATCACCCTGACCGACTTCCTCCGCGACCTCATCGAAGCGCTGCCGCTGCCGGAGGCGACCCAGGGGAAGCTGCTGGAGAGCCTCGCCCAGGGCGACGTCTCCGGCGACATCGTGCCGATCCGGCGGCTGCAGAAGCGCGCCGACACGCCCCTGGCGCAGGCGTCGCGGCCCCTCGGCCTCGGCCACACCGGCCCGGTGCAGATCGACCTGGCCGCCGAGGATCCGGAATACCTGGCGCGGCTGGCGGCCCGGGCCGCCCGCGACACGGTGGTGGAGGCGCCGGAGCCGAGCCGCTGGACCCCGCGCCTGATCGCCGCCCTGGTGATCCTCGGGCTGCTCGGCCTGGAACTGGTCTGGCTGCTCTGGGGGCTGGTGCAGACCCTGTTCTTCGCCTGATCAGCCGACCATCGTCCGGAGCAGCAGGAGGATCGCGCCGTTCCACAGGGCGTGGAGGAGCACCGCCGCCGGCAGGCCGCCGCTGGCCCGGACGGCCGCGCCGAGGACCATGCCGAGGACGCCCAGCGTGGGCAGGCCGGCGGGCTGCAGGTGGATGGCGCCGAACAGGAGGCCCGAGACGAGGATCGCCGCGCCCCAGCCCCAGCGGCGGGCGAGGAAGGGCAGCAGCGTGCCGCGGAACAGCAGCTCCTCGAACAGCGGCGCGACCAGGGTGATGGTCAGGGCGGCCGCCAGCAGCGGGCCCGGCCCCGCCAGGCCCGCGAGGAAGTCCACCATCTCGCGCTGCGCCGGCGGGAAGCGCCGGGTCAGCGGGGCCGCCGCCCAGGCCGCCCCCAGGACCAGCGGCACCGCCAGCGCCAGGTGGGCCAGCCCCCAGCCCAGGTGCCGGGCCCAGCCGCCCGGCCACAGCCCGCGCCAGAAGCCGGGCCAGGCCGGCCCCAGCGCCCCGCGCAGGAGCAGCAGCCCCCAGCCCGCGTGGAGGCCCACGCTGAGGGTCAGCGCATAGGGCCGCAGGGGCGGAAGCGCCGTGGTCAGCGGCGCGACCAGGGTGCCGGAGACCAGCAGCCCCAGGAACCACCCGAGCAGCACCAGCATCATCGCCCGGCCGTCCAGGGGCGGGGCGGCCACGGAGGGGGCCGGGCGCTTCCGGAGCAGCAGGAACAGGGCCACGCCCAGGCTGGCGAAGCAGGCGAAGGCCGCGCCCAGGCCGATCAGTCCGGCGACCGCCAGCCGGCGGAGGACGGCCGCGCCGACCGGGCCGGCCGGCTGGATGGGGCCGTCGCCCGCGGCGAGCCGCGCCTCCAGCAGCCCGGCCGCCCAGCCCCCGCCCAGGGCCCGTGCCGCCGCGGCCCGCTCGGTGCCCGCCACCCGCGGGCCGCCCTCGTAGGCCTGCCCCCAGCAGCGCAGGAAGGCGGCCGCCCCCGGGCCCTGAAGGCCCCCGGCGAGGGCCAGGCGACGGCCCAGGGCGAGGTCGCCGCGCTCCGCCGCCAGGACGCCGACGACGGCCCGGTCCCAGGGCTCGCGGAGCCCCTTCGCCACCCGCTCCGGGTCGGCGCTGCCGAAGCGCGCCGCACCGGCGCCCCCCAGCAGGCGCTCGGCGGCGAAGGGGAGTTCCGCCAGCCGCCCCTGCAGGCTGGCGCCGTGCAGGGGCGGCGCGGCGGACCGCCGCTGCAGCACGGCGCCCGCCAGGAAGAGCACCAGGACCGCCAGGCCGAGGATCAGGGGATCCGCCCAGGCCCGGTCCGGCTGCCAGCCTGCCTGCTCCTGCGGTCGCGGTTCCATCCCGCCAGGATAGTCGCGGAGCGGCCGCGCGGACGAAGCCGGACGGCGAACACGGCGGTTCCGGGCCGGAGCCCACGGTACATTGGTTCCATGCCCTTCTCGCATCCCGTCGAAGTCCGGTTCCGCGATGTGGACGCCCTCGGCCACGTCAACCACGCGGTGGTGGTCAGCTACTTCGAGGCCGCCCGCTACGCCTGGTGGCGGGGCTACCTGGACGGGCGGGACTTCCGCTCCGAGGGCTTCCTGATCGCCCGGGTGGAGGTCGACTACCGGGTGCCCATCCAGCTCGGCGAGGAGGTCGTGGTGGAACTGCGCTGCCCGCGGGTCGGCCGCAGCTCCTTCGACTTGGACTACCGCGTGCTCGGCCGGGGCGGGGTGCTGCTGGCCGAAGGCCGGACGGTGCAGGTCATGCTCGATTTCGCCCACGGCCGGCCGAGCCCCATCGGAGCCGCCACCGCCGCCTGGCTGGCGGCCCAGGCATGAGGCTCGGCACGGCGCTTCGGGTCGAGGGGGGCCGGGAGCGGCGGTTCCTGGCCAGTCCGCTGCCCGACGACCCGGGCCGGCTCGTCGACCTCCAGGGCGTCGAGGCGGAACGCCTGCGCAAGCTCGGGGAGGGCGAGCCGGAGGCGCTCGCCCAGGCGCTGCTGCCCGCAAGCCTGCGGCGGCTCCTCGAGGCCGGCCCCCGGGGACTTCAGCGGGCCCGGCAGGCCCTCGCCTACGCCGAGAAGTGGGCCCGGCGGGGCAACCTGCCGCCGTCGCTGGCCCCCAGCGTGGAGGACCTCAAGCTGCTGCCCTGCCTGCCCCGCCCCAGCAGCCTGCGCCTGCCCGAGGGCGGCTACGGCGACCGGCTCGGCCTGCGGGGCCCGGGCGCCCGGCTCCCCTGGACCGCCGGCGCCTCCTGGCGGGCCTCCCTGGCGGTGTTCGGCCAGGCCGGCGGCCGGCCGGCCGGTTTCGCCCTGGTGCTCGAGGCCGGGGCCGCCGCGGTGCTCGGCGCCTGGATGCACACCGACATCCGGCTCGAAGGGGAACTCGAACTGGAAGCCCGTTCCGGAGCGCGCAGGGCGCCCCTGGCCGCCTGGGCCGACCTGGAGCTGCCGCCGCTGCGGCCGGGGGAGGTGCAGCTGCTGCCCTTCCCGATCTGGGAGCCGCTGCCGCTGCTGCCGGGCGACCGCGCCCGGCTGGAGACGCCCTTCGACAGCCTGGACGCCCGCGTCGACCGCGAGGGGACCCACCCCACCCTGCAGTGATCAGCGCGGCGGCAGGAGGCCTTCCGGCCGGACCGGGCCGCGCACCATCTGGGCGATCAGGAAGGCCATCTCCAGGCTCTGCGTCCCGTTCAGCCGCGGGTCGCAGCCGGTCTCGTAGGCCCGGGGCAGGTCGGCCTCGGAGAGGCCCTCGGCGCCGCCGGTGCATTCGGTGACGTCCTCGCCGGTCATCTCGAAATGGACCCCGCCCAGCCGGCTACCCTCCTCCCGGTGCACCTCGAAGCACTGCTGCAGCTCCGAGAGGATGTCGTCGAAGCGGCGGGTCTTCAGCCCGCCTCCGGTCTTGATGCCGTTGCCGTGCATCGGATCGCAGCACCACAGCACCACCCGCCCGCTGCGGCGGACCGCGCGGACCAGCGCCGGCAGGGTCTCCCGGATGCGGTCGGCGCCGAGCCGGGTGATCAGGGTGAGGCGGCCGGGGACCTGCAGGGGATCGAGCGCCTCCAGCAGGTCCGGCAGTTCCTCGGGGTCGGCGTCCGGGCCGAGCTTCACCCCGAGCGGGTTGGCCACGCCGCGCAGGTACTCCAGGTGCGCGCTGCCGCGGCGGCGGGTGCGGTCCCCGGCCCACAGCATGTGGGCGCCGAGGTTGTAGTGCGCCTGGCCCTCGGCGACCCAGCGGGTGAGGGCCTCCTCGTAGGGCAGCAGCAGGGCCTCGTGGCTGGTGAAGAAGTCGATGCGCTCGAGGGCGCCGCGCTCGAGGTTGCCGAGGGTGGCCAGGAACTCCAGCGACTCCCGCACCTGCTCGAGGATGGCCCGGTAGGCGCGGTGACTCTGCCGGGGCATCTCCCAGCGCTCCGGGTGGTGCAGGTCGGCGAAGCCGCCGTCGATGAGCCCGCGGATGTAGTTGAGGGTGGCGCCGGCGTGGAAATAGGCCTGGACCATGCGGTCGGGGTCCGGGCGCCGCGCCTCGGCGGTCGCCTCCAGGCCGTTGACCAGGTCGCCCCGGTAGCTCGGCAGCTCGCGGCCGCCCACCCGCTCCATCGGGCTGCTGCGCGGCTTGGCGTACTGTCCCGCGATCCGGCCCACCCGGATCACCGGGCGCCGGCCGCTGTGCGTGAGCACCACCGACATCTGCAGGAGCACCCGCAGCTTGTCGGCGATCGCCTCGGGCTGGCAGTCCTTGAACTGCTCGGCGCAGTCGCCGCCCTGCAGCAGGAACCGGCGGCCGGCGGCGGCTTCGGCCAGGAACCCGCGGAGCCGGTCGACCTCGTCCGGCGACACCAGGGGCGGGAGCCGCCGGAGTCGCGCCAGGGCGGTCTCGACCGCGGACGGATCGGGGTACTCGGGCTGCTGCAGGGCCTCGCAGCCCTGCCAGCTGTGCGGGTTCCAGACGGCCATGGTCCATCTGACCACGAATCGCCCGGGCTGTCCCGCGCCCGGCCTCAGTCGCCGGCGTCGGCCTCCACGGCGGCGGTCCAGCGGTAGCCCTCGCCGCCCACCGTGGTGATGAAGGGCCGTCCGAGGTCGTCCTCGCCGAGCTTCTTCCGCAGGTTGGCCACGTGGACGTCCACGGTGCGCGGGGTGGGCCGCCCGTCCACCTCCCAGGCGAGCTGCAGCAGTTCGTTGCGGCTGTGGGTGCGGCCCGGGTGGGCGATCAGGATCTCGAGGATCCGGAACTCGCGGGGCGTGGTGTCCAGGAGGCGGCCGCCCCGCCGCACCTCGAGGCCCGGGAGGTCGAACCGGAACGGCCCGGAGCGGAGGACCGCCGGCGGCGGCGGCGCCTGGGTCCGCCTGAGGATCGCCCGGATCCGCGCCACCAGCTCCAGCACCGAGAAGGGCTTCACCAGGTAGTCGTCGGCGCCGATGCTGAGGCCCTTCACCCGGTCGGCCTCCTCGCCGCGGGCGGTGAGCATCAGCACCGGCACCAGGTCGTTGCGGCCGCGGAGGTCGGCCAGCACCTGGAAGCCGTCGAGACGGGGCAGCATCAGGTCCAGGATCACCAGGTCGGCGCGCCGGGCTCGGTGGGCGGCGAGGGCCGGCTCGCCGTCATCGACCGCCTCCACCGTATAGCCCTCGTACCCCAGGTTGGTCACCAGGAGCTGCCGGAGGCTGGGTTCGTCCTCGACCACGAGGATGTGGGTCATCGCATCGATCCAATGAACGGGGAACCCCACAAGCATTGGGGCTCCGTCGCGGCCGCGCAATGCCCCCGCGGTTTTTCCACAGGCGGGGCGGGGCTCAGATGGCGCTGATCTCCAGGCTGGCGCTGACCCCCTGGCCCGGCGAGGAAGCGTAGGACAGGCCCCAGCCCTCCCGCTCGGCCACCTGGAACAGCAGGGACAGGCCCAGGCCCTGGCCCTCCCGCCTGAACCCCTCGCCGCCGGCGGCGCGGATGCGCATGAACGGCTTGCCGAGGGCGTCCAGCTGGGTGGCGTTGAGCCCGGGGCCCTGGTCGCCGACCCGGATGATGAACCGCTTGCGGCTGCGCCAGCTTTCCACGCTGACCGTGCCCTCGCCGTGGAAGAGGGCGTTCTCGATCAGGGTCTGCAGCGCCGAGCGCAGGGAGGTGAGGGCGGCCCGGCCGCTGTCCGGGGCGAGCCGGAGGTCGACGCTGCGGCCCTCGGCCTCGAACACCGGCTGGAGGTCGTCGACCACGGCGGCGATCCAGGCCGAGCTGACCTCGCCCTCCGGGCTGGTCAGGTTGACCCCCCGGATCGCCTGGAGCCCGTTCTCGATCAGCCGGGTGAGGTCGTCGACCTCGTTGCCCAGCTTCATCAGCTCGGTCTCGCTCTCCTCCGGCCCCAGCCGGCCCAGGCGCAGGGAGTCGCAGCGGAACTTGAGGATCGCCAGCGGCGTCTTCAGGCTGTGGGTGAGGCTGGCCATCCGGTCGGCGGCGAGGATCGCCTTCTGCCGCACCCGGTTGCGGATCCAGAACCCGCCGAGCACCGACAGGGCCACCAGCGCGGCGACGCCGCGGGCCCCCCACAGGTGCCTCCGGTAGAACGTCCAGTAGTCCCTGATCTGCGACTGGAAGGGGATGCCCACCGGATCCCAACCTTCCCCGAAGGCGGTGCTCTTGGTGGCCAGCCGCACGATGCAGGTCACCAGCCGGCCGGGATCCGCCTGCAGGCGCGGTTCCGCGCCCCAGGGCTGGCGGGGCAGGTCGCCGCGGCTGGCGTCCTCGGTCCGCACCAGCCCCATGCGCATGCTGGGGCGGGCGCCGAGGGCGACCTTCAGGGCCCGCTCGACCTCCGGACTGCCGGGCCGCCAGCGCTTGATCACCGTCCGCTCGTCGCCCAGGAGCACGACCGAGGCGACCTGGCCGAAGTCGGGGTCGATCGCCTTCGGCGGGTTCCAGTGCTGCTCGCTGGCCTGGGCCGCGAGGTCGACCCAGGTGCGATAGGCGGGGACCAGGGGCTCCGCGGGATCCGCGCGCCGCAGGCGGTCGCCATCGCGGACCCAGAGCAGGTCCGGTTCCCGGCGATCGACCAGGGCCACCAGCAGGGGCTGGGCGGCCAGGTAGCGGCGGACTTCGGGTTCGTCGCCCCGGCGCACCGAGGGGGCCGGGGGCAGGTTCTGCCAGTGCTTCTCGATGTCGAGCATGGCCAGCCAGTGCTGCTCGCCCCAGGCCGCCTCGGCCTCGAGGATGGCGCGGTCGGCCCATTCCTGGGGCGCTTTGTACAGCAGGTAGCCGAGCCCGGCCCCGCCCACCAGCACCAGCAGGGCCCCGAAGGGCATCAGCAGGCGGCGCAGGAAGCCCGGGCGGTCGCCCTTCGAGCGGCGCGGCCGGAAGCGGGTGACCCGGCGGGTGGCCACCGGTCAGCCGAGGGCCAGCATGCGTTCCACCGGCCGCAGGGCGCGCTGGCGCAGGCCCTCCTCCAGGTGGATCGCCGGCTGCAGGTCGCGCAGGGAGAGGTACAGCTTCTCCACGCTGTTGAGCTTCATGTAGGGGCACAGGGAGCAGTTGCAGCCGCTGTCGGCGGGGATCGGGATCAGCTCCGCGTCCGGCCGGGCCTTGCGCATCTGGTGCAGGATCCCGGCCTCGGTGCCGACGATGAAGGTGCGGCCCGGGGCGTCCTGGACGTACCGGATCAGGGCGGCGGTGCTGCCGACGAAGTCGGCCATCTGCGAGACGGTGGCGTCGCACTCCGGGTGGACGATCACCTTCGCCTCCGGGTGCCGCGCCTGCAGGGCGGCGAGGCGTTTCGCGGTGAACTGCTCGTGGACGATGCAGAAACCCGGGAACAGCACCATGTCCCGGCCGGTCTGCCGCATCACCCAGCGGCCCAGGTGGCGGTCCGGGGCGAACACCACCGGCCGCTCCGGGGCGATGCTCTGCACCACCCGCACCGCATTGGAACTGGTGCAGATGATGTCGCTGAGGGCCTTCACCCCGGCGCTGCAGTTGATGTAGCTGACCACGGCGTGGCCGGGGTAGGCCTGCAGCCACTCGGCGAAGGCCGGGGCCGGGCAGCGGTCCGCCAGCGAGCAGCCGGCGTCCAGGTCGGGCACCACCACCGTTTTGGAAGGGTTGAGGATCTTGGCGGTCTCGGCCATGAAGTGGACGCCGCAGAAGGCGATCACCTCCGCGTCGGTGCGGGCCGCGGCCTGGCTGAGCTGCAGGCTGTCGCCGACGAAATCCGCCAGGTCCTGGATCTCCGGCTCCTGGTAGTAGTGGGCGAGGATCACCGCCTTCCGTTCCCGCCGCAGCCGCTGGATCTCCGCCAGCAGGTCGAGGGCGGGGTCGATGCTGTCCAGGTCAGGAACGTAGGGGGCGGCGGGCGCGGTCATCGACCCAGTCTAGTCATCCGTACGCTGCCCGGACAGGAAGGCGCGGATCTTCCGGCCCGGACCCGGATCCAGGAAGGCGGCCCGGAAGGCGGTCCGCTCCCAGGCCAGGGCCGCGCCCGCCGGCAACCCGTCCTGGGCTTCCTGCGCCGCGGTCAGCAGGCGCAGCGCCCGTTCGGTGGCGGAGGCGTCGCGGGGATCAGCCATGGATCACGCTACCACCCGGGGCGGCCGGCCGGCGCACCCGCCAGAGGACAAGCAGGAGCGCGGCCGCGAGGGCGGTGGCGGCGGCGGCGAGGAAGGCGGCCCGGCTGCCGAAGCGGGTCATGAAGAGCCCCATCAGCGGGCTGGCGGCCAGGGCCCCGAGGGCGTGGGCCGACTGGAAGGCGCCGAACCCCGCCCCGCGCTCCCCGGCGGGCAGCAGGTCCGACAGCAGGGCCTTCTCCACGCCCTCGGTGAGGCCGTAGAAGGCCCCGTAGCCCAGCAGGGCCAGGGCGAAGGCGATGCCGCCGGACGCCGTTCCCATGACCGCATAGGCGACGGCGTAGACGCACCAGCCGGCGGCCAGGAACCGGACCCGGCCGAAACGGTCGGAGAGGCGGCCTGCAGGCACCGCCAGCAGTGCGGCCAGGCCGTTGAAGGCGAGGAACAGCAGGAGGATCGCGGGGAAGCCGAAGCCGGCCTCGCGGGCCTTGAGCACCAGGAAGGCGTCGCTGGAATTGGCCAGGGCGAACAGCAGGACGATGCCCAGGTAGGACCGCGCGCGGGCCGGGACGGCGAACCCCAGGCGCAGCGGGACCGTGGTCGCCCGGGGCACCGGCGGCACCGCGAGCAGCAGCAGGGCCACGGCCCCCAGGCCGAGCGGCAGGGCGATCCACGCCAGCCGGTGGAAATCCCGGGGGCCCAGGCCTTCTCCCCCTCCGAGCAGGAGCACCAGGGTGATGCCGGCCATGGCGCCGAGGGTGTCCAGGAACCGGGTGAGGCCGAAGTCGCGTCCGGCCCGCCCGGCCGCCGCGGCGTCGGCCACCATGGCGTCCCGGGGCGCACCGCGCAGGCCCTTGCCGATCCGGTCGGCGACCCGGGCGAGCCCGGCCAGGGCCGGGGTGAGGGGACCCAGGTACAGGGCGCGGGCCGCCACCGACAGGGCGTAGCCGAGCACCACCAGGGGCTTCCGGCTGGGCAGGCGGTCGGACAGCCAGCCGCTGAACCCCTTGAGCAGGATCGCGGCGCCCTCGGCGAGGCCCTCGATGAACCCCACCACCGCGGCCGGCGCGCCCAAGGTGCCGGTCAGGACCAGCGGCAGGGCCCGGGCCAGGACCTCGCCGGAGGCATCGTTCAGGAAGGACACCCAGCCGAGGCGGGCAGCCACGGGGGGGGTGGTCGGGGGGGACGGAACCGGCATGGCTCCCAGGTTACTGCCTCCGTCCGGCCCGGCACCCGGCGGCGGCCACCCCCGGCGCGGCGGTCCTCACCCCTTGGTGGATCGAGGACTCTCGGCGATCCTGGGGGTTCGCGTTGAACTTCGGGCGGGCTTCCGCCACTCCAAGGAGGCGGGCCCGGATGGGAGGATTGGGAATGGTTCGAGGATCGTTTGCACGGGGAGGCGCCCTGCTGCTGGGCCTTGCCGCCACCCGCCTGGGCGCGCAGAGCCTGGCCCTGCCCGCGTCGGACCCGGTCGGCATCGGCCGGGGCGGGGCGGGCGTCGCCTTCGGCCGCAGCCTGGAGGCCAGCGCCCTGAACCCGGCCCTCCTGGCCACCCTGGACGACCGCCGGTCCGCCTATGTCGCCGGCGGGATGGAACTCGAGTCGGGGCAGCTCACCCTGCAGTCGAACCAGCGGACGCTGTTCTCCACCGACCGCAACCGGTTCGTGCCCGCCCTCGGAGCCGCCTGGAGGGCCGGCGGCCGGGTGGTGTTCGGGCTGGTCCTGGACACGCCCTTCTCCCGGCACCAGCAGGTCCCGATGGAATCGACCTCGCGGTTCCTGGGCGACCACCTGGCCCTGCGGGCCGACCGGATCCAGCTCCAGGCCGGGTACAAGCTCTCCGACCGGTTTTCGATCGGCCTCGGGGTCGGCGCTGCCCGCCTGACCTACGAATCCACCTCGACCTTCAGGGCCCAGGTGCCCCTGGATCCCTCCCAGGTCCTCTCGACCGGCAACCCCTCCCAGGGCCTGGTCGAAACCGGCCTTCGCCAGTCCGGCTCGGGGACGTCCCCGGCCTTCTCCGCGGGCTTCCGCTTCGCCATCAACCCCCGGTGGACCGTCGGCGGAGCCGTCCAGGGCCCGCTGAAGGCCTCCCTGGGCCTGACCGCCGAGATGGACGGCCGCGCCCCTGCGGTCTACGCCAACGACGGCTACGGCGCCCCCAACCAGGGCACCGCCGCCGCCGCGGCCCAGCTGCTCGGCCGGCTGTCGGCCAGGCCCGGGAGCGGAGACCTGCAGCTGCCCTGGAGGGCCACGGTGGGCGTCCGCCAGCGGGTCAACCAGCTGTTCACCTGGGAGTTCGACCTGCGCTACCTGGGCTCCGGCCAGCTGCAGGTCCCCTCTGCGGCCCGGCTGTCGACCCCGAGCGGGCTGGTGGAGGCGCCCGAACTGGCCGTCGAGGCCCACAGCAGCTCGGGGATGACCCTCATGGGCGAGCTGTCCCTGGACAAGCGCTGGACGGTCCGCGCGGCCGCCAGCGTCGAGCAGGGCTGGCGGGCCGAACCGTCGGTCTCGCCCCTGATGGGCGGAGCCAAGACCGCCGCCTTCTCCGCCGGGTTCGGCTTCCGGATGCTGGGCGGCGAGCTGATCGGCGGCTACCAGTTCCGCCAGTCCAAGGACATCGATTCGCCCTCCATCGACGGCGTCTGGAGCCGCCTGGGCTACCACGCCACCGGCACCACCACCCGCATCGAAGGGATGGGCCACCTCTGGAGCCTCGGCTTCCGCCGGAGCTTCTGAGGCCACCGGGGAGGCCGGCCATGCGATTCCTCGGACCCCACGCCTGCCGGGAGGCGCTGGAGCGCGGCGAACTGCAGGTGCTGCGGATCTCCCCACAGGCCTGGGGCCGGGCCACGGAACTGCGCGAGGCGGCCCGGGCGCAGGGCGTGGTGGTGCACCGCGAGCCGGTTGACGGCCTCGACCGCCGGGCCGAGGGCCAGCGCCACCAGGGCTGCCTCGGCGAAGGCAGCGGCATCGACCTGTCCCCGCTCGAGGCGCTGCTGGCGCTGCCCGCGGCGAAGGGCGCGGCCCCGCTGGTGCTGGCCCTGGACGGCGTCACCGATCCGCACAACTTCGGCGCCATTCTCCGTTCCGCCGCCGCCGCCGGCGCCGACGGCGTGCTCTTCCCCGAGCGGCGCTCCGCCCAGCCCAACGACGTCGTGAACCGGGCCAGCGCCGGCACCGCCGGGAGGGTCCCGCTGGTCCGCGCAGTCAATCTCGGCCGCGCCCTCGACGCCCTCAAGGAGGCCGGGTTCTGGATCTACGGGCTCGACGGCGGGAACGGGAGCCGCACCTACCTGGACGAGCGCTTCGAGGGCCCCACCGTCCTGGTGCTGGGTTCCGAAGGGGAGGGCCTGCACGCCAAGATCCGCGAACGCTGCGACCAGCTGGTCCGGATCCCCATGCCCGGCGGGACGGAGAGCCTCAACGTCTCGGCCGCGGCGGCCGTGGTGCTGTTCCGCGTGCTGGCGGTGCGCGCCTGATCCCCGGCTCCCTCGACTTTCCGCTTGTGGACCTCTCCTCGCCGTGATACTTTTGCAATTCCCTGTCAGGAAAGCCCTGCCTCGCAGCGCCCACCTGATAAGGATCCGTTCGCCGAGATGGCCGAGTGGTTAATGGCAGCAGACTGTAAATCTGCCGCGCAACGCGCTTCGGAGGTTCGAATCCTTCTCTCGGCACCAGTTCTTTCGAGGAAGACTGGATGATCAAGCGGGAATAGCTCAGTTGGTAGAGCGTCAGCCTTCCAAGCTGAATGTCGCGGGTTCGAACCCCGTTTCCCGCTCCACCTCGACAACGAGCAGTGACACGCCCACATAGCTCAGCGGTAGAGCACTCCCTTGGTAAGGGAGAGGTCTCCGGTTCAAGCCCGGATGTGGGCTCCACCTCGCACACACCAACCCGATCCCCATTTATCCCTTCATCTCCAGGAGGCACTCGTGGCCAAAGAGAAGTTCGACCGCTCCAAGCCCCACGTGAACATCGGCACCATCGGCCACGTGGACCACGGCAAAACCACCCTGACCGCCGCCATCACGTTCATCCTCGCCAAGAAGTTCGGCGGCGAGACCAAGAGCTACGAGCAGATCGACTCCGCGCCCGAGGAGAAGGCGCGCGGGATCACCATCAACACCGCCCACGTCGAGTACCAGACCAACACGCGCCACTACGCGCACGTGGACTGCCCGGGCCACGCCGACTACGTGAAGAACATGATCACCGGCGCGGCGCAGATGGACGGCGCCATCCTGGTGGTGGCCGCCACCGACGGCCCGATGCCGCAGACCCGCGAGCACATCCTCCTGGCCCGCCAGGTCGGCGTGCCGGCGATGGTCGTGTACATGAACAAGACCGACATCGCCGACCCCGAGCTCACCGAGCTGGTCGAGATGGAGATCCGCGACCTGCTCAAGCAGTACCAGTTCCCCGGCGACGAGATCCCCATCGTGAAGGGCTCCGCCCGCCAGGCGATGGAGGCCGCGGTGGCCGGCAACATCGACGCCGCCGAGTGCTCCAGCATCTATGAGCTGATGGACGCCGTCGACAGCTACATCCCGACCCCCAGCCGCGCCGTCGACAAGCCGTTCATCATGCCGATCGAGGACGTGTTCACCATCACCGGACGCGGCACCGTCGTGACCGGCCGCATCGAGCAGGGCGTGGTCAAGGTCGGCGAGGAGATCGAGATCGTCGGCATCAAGGAGACCGTCAAGAAGGTCGTGACCGGCGTCGAGATGTTCCGCAAGCAGCTGGACCAGGGCCAGGCCGGCGACAACGCGGGCATCCTGCTCCGCGGCATCGACCGCAAGGACGTGGAGCGCGGCCAGGTGCTGGCCAAGCCCGGCAGCATCACCCCGCACACCAAGTTCACCGCCCAGGTCTACGTCCTGACCAAGGAGGAGGGCGGCCGGCACACCCCGTTCTTCAACAAGTACCGCCCGCAGTTCTACTTCCGCACCACCGACGTGACCGGCTCCATCGAGCTCGAGGCCGGCCGCGAGATGGTGATGCCGGGCGACAACGTCACCCTGACGGTCGAGCTGATCCAGCCCATCGCCATGGACAAGGGCCTCAAGTTCGCCATCCGCGAAGGCGGCCGCACCGTCGGCGCCGGCAACGTCAGCGACATCATCGCCTGACGCGCCCTCCGGGCTGAAAGGAGCATCACATGCGCGACATCGTCCACCTGCAGTGCACCGACTGCAAGCGCAAGAACTACAGCACCACCAAGAACAAGCGGACCACCACCGGGAAGCTCGAGTTCAAGAAGTTCTGCCGCTTCTGCGGGCACCACACGGCGCATCGCGAAGCCAAGTGAACACCTTCCGGCCGGCGGAATCTACCCCGCCGGCCGGGGGCCACGCTAGGGGAGTAGCTCAGCTGGTAGAGCAGCGGACTCCAAATCCGCAGGTCGCGGGTTCGAACCCTGTCTCCCCTGCCACTTCCTGACCTGGCCCCGGCGACCCTGCTGGGGCCAGTTTTTCGAACCGAGGTACGTCCGTGATTGGCGCCATCAAGCACCAGACCAAGGAACTCCTGGCCGAGCTGAGCCGGGTGGACTGGCCCAGCAAGGACAAGGTCATGTCCTCCACCTGGTCCATCGTGATCGTGTCCGTGTTCGTCGGGTTCTTCCTCTGGGGCTCCGACATGGCCATCTCCTACCTCATGAAGTTCCTGCTGCCCGGCCACTGAGGAGGGACCATGACCGACCTCGACGAATCCACCGAAGCCCTCGCCGCCGGCTCCGCGCTCCCGCTCAACCGGATGGCCTGGTTCATCATCCACACCTACTCCGGCTACGAGGCCAAGGTGATGGAGAGCCTGCGCCAGCGGATCAAGATGGAGGGCCGGCAGGACCACTTCGGCGACATCCAGATCCCCGAGGAGACCTACGAGGAGATGAAGGTCGACGCCAAGTCCGGCAAGAAGGAGCGCGTCCTCAAGAAGCGCAAGTCCTTCCCGGGCTACATCCTGGTGCAGATCGCCGTGAACCGGAAGGAGAACGGCGACGAGATGGAGGACACCGACTGGCACCTGGTGCGCAACACGCCGAAGGTGACCTCCTTCGTCGGCGCCAACAAGAAGCGGCCGACGCCGCTCACCGACGACGAAGTGCGCCAGATCATGAACCACCAGGAGGAGACCCAGGAGAAGCCCAAGCCGAAGTACCACTTCGAGAAGGGCGAGAAGGTCCGGATCGTCGACGGCCCCTTCGCCAACTTCGAGGGCGACGTCGAGGAGGTCCACGAGGAGCGCTCCACGATCAAGGTCATGGTCACGGTCTTCGGCCGCTCCACCCCGGTGGAACTGGACTTCATCCAGGTGGAGAAGAGGTAGGGCCCCGATTTCCAAGGGACTTTCCGGAGTCCTTCGGGTACACTTTCAGGTCCCGGCGCCCTCGCACCGGGACCTTTTCAACCAGGTCGGCGGGCCTTTCCTGGGTCCGCGCCCTTCAAGGCGGCGGTCGCCGGCATTCGCCGGAATCCCCGCGGGAACAGGAGAACGCGCATGGCGAAGAAGATCACCGGCTACATCAAGCTGCAGCTGCCCGCGGGCGAAGCCACCCCGGCCCCGCCGGTGGGCCCGGCGCTCGGCCAGCATGGCGTGAACATCATGGAGTTCGTCAAGCAGTTCAACGCGAAGTCCGTGAGCGCCGTGGAGAAGGGCACGATCCTCCCGGTGGTGATCACCGTCTACGGCGACCGCAGCTTCACCTTCATCCTCAAGACGCCCCCCGCGGCCGTGCTGATCAAGAAGAAGCTCGGCCTGGACAAGGGCAGCGCCACCCCCAACAAGGTGAAGGTCGGCAAGATCACCAAGGCGCAGATCGAGGAGATCGCCAAGGTGAAGATGCCCGACCTCAACGCCGGCAGCCTGGCCGCCGCCATGAAGACCATCGCCGGCTCGGCCCGCTCCATGGGCGTCGACGTCATCGACTAGCCTTCCCCGGCGGCCGTCCGGCGGCCGCCCGGATCCACTTCAGGTGACCCCGCGCCGTGCGGGCTCCCCGGCCACCGCGGCCGCATCCGCGGGAGATCAACGATAAGGAGCCACAATGGCAAAGACCGGAAAGAAGTACCGGGCTGCCTCGGCCAAGATCGAAGATCGCTCCTACGAGCTGAAGGACGCCCTCGCGGTCATCAAGGACACGGCCTACGCCAAGTTCGACGAGACCGTCGAGGTGCACATGAAGCTCGGTGTCGACCCCCGGCACGCGGACCAGATGGTCCGCGGCACCATCGTCCTGCCCCACGGAACGGGCAAGACCATGCGGGTGGCCGTCATCGCCCAGGGCGAGAAGATCAAGGATGCCGAGGCCGCCGGTGCGGAAATCGTGGGCGGTGACGATCTCGTCGAGAAGATCGCCGGCGGTTTCCTGGATTTCGACGCGCTGGTTGCGACCCCCGACATGATGAAGGGCGTCGGGCGGCTGGGCAAGGTGCTGGGGCCGCGCGGCCTCATGCCGAACCCGAAGACCGGCACGGTGACCTTCGAGGTGGCCAAGGCCATCAAGGAGATCAAGGCCGGCAAGGTCGAGTACCGCGTGGACAAGACCGGGATCATCCACGCCCCGGTGGGCAAGATCTCCTTCGGCGTCGAGAAGCTCTTCGACAACGCCAAGGCGCTCATGGAAGCCGTGCAGAAGGCCAAGCCTTCGGCCGCCAAGGGCAAGTACATCAAGTCCATCTTCATGGCATCCACCATGGGACCGAGCGTCTCGGTCGCTCCCAGCGTCCTTGAGAAGTGAGGCCGACCATGGACCGCCAGCAGAAACAGAACCAGGTGGCCGAGCTCAAGCAGACCTTCAGCGGCGTCAACACCGCCGTGGTCCTCGAGTTCAAGGGCCTGACCGTCACCAAGGACACCGCCTTCCGGAAGAGCATCCGGGACAGCAAGGGGCACTACCGGGTGGCGAAGAACACCCTCCTGCGCCTCGCCGTCCAGGAGACCCCCTTCGCCTCCCTCGGGACCAAGTTCAAGGGGAACTCCGCGGTGGCCACGACCAAGGACGACATCGTCGGCCTGGCCAAGGCCATCCAGACCTTCCTCAAGGACAACCCCGCCGCCACCTTCAAGGCCGCCATCATGGACGGCAAGTCGGTGACCCCGGCCGAGTTCCAGGCGATCGCCGAGCTTCCGAGCCGGGATGCCCTGATCGGCAAGCTGCTGTTCCTCATGCAGTACCCGATCTCCGGCCTGGCCGTGGCCCTCGACGCCATTCGCAAGCAGAAAGAGGATGTGGCCTAGGCGGCCCCGCCTGAGCCCGCATCCATCCCCTCAACCCGACCCATTCATCTGATTAGGAGAAAACCATGGCACTCACCGCCGATCAGCTGATCCAGGAAATCGAATCCATGACCGTCCTCGACCTGGCCAACCTGGTCAAGGCCCTCGAGGAGCGTTTCGGCGTGTCCGCCGCGGCCGTCTCGGTTGCCGGCCCGGCCGCCGGCGCCCCCGCCGCCGCCGTCGAGGAGCAGACCGAGTTCAACGTCGAGCTGACCGAGGCCGGCGCGAACAAGCTCAACGTCATCAAGGCGGTCCGCGAGATCGTCGCCGGCCTGGGCCTGAAGGAGGCCAAGGACCTGGTGGACGGCGCCCCGAAGATGGTCAAGGAGGCCGTGTCCAAGGACGAGGCCGCCAAGATCAAGGAAAAGCTCGAGGCCGCCGGCGCGAAGGTCACCGTCAAGTAGTCCAAGCCCGTCGAAGGACCCAAAGCGTGAGGTGCCCGGTTGGCGCCTTGCGCTTTGCGCCTTTGACGAAAACTGGTACACTTGTAGCTTGCCCCTGGCCTGGCCTCCGGGGGCGAACCCATCCTGGCCACCTCCGTAGGCTTAGGTTGCGACCACAGAATCGCGTTCGACCTTGTAAAAAGTCAGTGCCAGCCCTTCTCCCCTGACGGGGACCAGAGGCTGGCCTTCGGCCTGTCCGTCCCGTTCATCCCAGCCCGGCCTCCCCGGGCGTGGTTCCGTCGCCCCCCAGAAGTCCCGATTGGAGCGATCCATGAGTGTTCAGCAGAACATCTACCGCCAGCGGCATTCCTTCTCGAAGATCCGCTCGCTGGTCCCCATCCCGAACCTCATCGACATCCAGAAGCGGAGCTACGACGAGTTCCTGCAGATGAACCTGCTGCACTCCGAGCGGGACCCGCGGGGCCTCAAGACCGTGTTCGAGGGGATGTTCCCGGTGCACAACGGCAAGACCCCGGACGGCGGCGACGCCACCCTCGAAGTCGAGTTCATGGACTACACGGTCGGCCACTGGGCCTGCAAGTGCGAGAAGTACATGGGGCTCGAGCACCTCCGTACGGTCTGCAAGAGCTGCGGCCACAACATCGTCTCCGACCACCCGAAGGATCCCACGGTCGACTGCCCCAAGTGCGGCACCCGCAACAAGAACGCCGCCACCATCTGCGACGTCTGCCAGGAGCCGGTGTCGATGAAGCAGAAGATGAGCATGGAGGAGTGCGTCGAGCGCGGCTCCACCATGGCCGCTCCGCTGAAGATCCGGGTCCGCCTCAACCAGTTCGAGAAGGACGACAAGAGCAACCGCAAGTACAAGCAGAGCCAGGAGAGCGAGGTCTACTTCGGCGACCTGCCGATCATGACCGACCGCGGCACCTTCATCATCAACGGCACCGAGCGGGTCATCGTCAGCCAGCTGCACCGCAGCCCCGGCGTGTTCTTCTCCATCGCCAACGACAAGAGCCTCTACAGCGCCCAGATCATCCCCTACCGCGGCAGCTGGATCGAGTTCGAGCTGGACGCCAAGGGCCTGCTGTACGCCCGCATCGACCGCAAGCGCAAGTTCCTGGGCGGCACCTTCCTGCGCGCCCTCGGCCTGTTCGACGAGAACCTCGCCGACAACCAGTCGCTGCTGTCGCACTTCTACACGGCCGCCGAGTTCCACCTGAAGGGCGGCAAGCTGTACATGGTCCCGGGCGACCACCTGGTGGGCCAGAAGTCCACCGAGGACGTGAAGGACCCCAAGACCAAGGAGGTGCTCGCGGCCGCCGGCAAGAAGATCAGCCGGCGGGTGCTGGAGGGCCTGGCCAAGGCCAAGGTCAAGCACGTCGCGGTGGAGCGCGAGATCCTCGACGGCGCGGTGCTGCTCGAGGACGTGGTGAACATGAACACCGGCGAGGTGCTGCTCGAGGCCAACGACGCCTTCCTGCAGACCCACCTCGAGATGTTCCAGGCCAACAACGTCGACGATTTCAAGGTGTGCTTCCCCGACCAGGACGGCACCGGCAAGGTCTTCAGCGAGACCCTCTCGAAGGACCACACCGAGGATCCCGAGGAGGCCGCCAAGGAGCTGTTCAAGAAGATCCGCCCCGGCGAGCCCGCCACCCTCGAGTCCAGCAAGAAGCTGCTGTTCTCGATGTTCTTCGACCCGCAGAAGTACGACCTCTCCAAGGTCGGCCGCCACAAGCTCAACGCCAAGCTCGGCCTGAACACCGAGCTGGAGGAGCGCACCCTGCGGCCGGACGACTTCATCAGCACGGTCCACTACCTGCTGCGCCTGAAGAAGTACGACACCACGCGCCAGGACGTGCACGAGGTCGCCCCGGTCCGCCCCGACGACATCGACCACCTCGGCAACCGCCGCGTCCGCAGCGTCGGCGAGCTGCTGGAGAACTGCTTCAGGGTCGGCCTGGTCCGCGTCCAGCGCGCGATCAAGGAGAAGTTCAGCCTGGCGCAGGACCCCAACAGCCCCCTCCAGGCCCACGACCTGATCAACAGCAAGCCGGTCATCGCCGCCATGAAGGAGTTCTTCGGCTCCAGCCAGCTGTCGCAGTTCATGGACCAGACCAACCCGCTCTCGGAGATCACCCACAAGCGCCGCCTCTCCGCCCTCGGCCCGGGCGGCCTGAGCCGCGACCGCGCCGGCTTCGAGGTGCGCGACGTGCACACCTCCCACTACGGCCGGATCTGCCCGATCGAGACCCCGGAAGGCCCGAACATCGGCCTGATCTCCAGCCTGTCCTGCTACGCCCGCATCAACGAGTTCGGCTTCATCGAGTCGCCCTACCTGAAGGTCGAGGAGGGCCAGGTCGTCCAGTTCGCCAAGATCAACTCGGTGGGCGACCTCAAGCTCGGAGACGTGACCACGGTCGACCCCAAGACCGGGGCGCCCTCCGACCGGAAGAACCTCACCTCCCTGTACCTCCAGGTGGTGCCGTTCAAGGAGCTGGAGGCGATCAACAAGAAGCTCGAGAAGGCCGGCAAGCGCCCCGCCAAGTTCGAGATGCACGCCTTCTACCTGAGCGCCTGGGAGGAGGACGAGCACGTCATCGCCCAGGCCAACGTCAACGTGGACGAGAAGGGGGTCATCGTCGACGAGGTGGTCACCGCCCGGATGGCCGGCGAGACCAAGACCGTGCCGCGCGAGCGCGTCACCCTCATGGACGTCAGCCCCAAGCAGGTGGTGTCGGTCGCCGCCTCCCTGATCCCGTTCCTCGAGAACGACGACGCCAACCGGGCGCTGATGGGCGCCAACATGCAGCGCCAGGCGGTTCCGCTGATCCGCACCGAGGCGCCCGTGGTGGGCACCGGCATGGAGTACGTGGCCGCCAAGGATTCCGGCGCCTGCGTGGTCTGCCGCCGCTCCGGCATCGTCGAGACGGTGGACGCCAACCGCATCGTGGTCCGCGTGGAGGACGATCCCGACACGCCGGGCGAGGAGAGCGGGGTCGACATCTACACCCTGATCAAGTACTCCCGCTCCAACCAGAACACCTGCCTCAACCAGACCCCGCTGGTGAAGAAGGGCGAATACGTCAGCGCCGGCCAGATCCTCGCGGACGGTCCCTGCACCGACCACGGCGAGCTGGCCCTCGGCCGCAACCTGATCGTCGCCTACATGCCCTGGCGCGGCTACAACTTCGAGGACGCCATCCTGATCTCCGAGCGGGTGGTGAAGGAGGACCTGTACACCACGATCCACATCGAGGAGTTCGAAGTCCACGCCCGCGACACCAAGCTCGGCCCCGAGGAGATCACCCGCGACATCCCGCAGATCCGCGAGGAGATGCTGAAGAACCTCGACGACTCCGGCATCATCCGGATCGGCGCCACCGTGCGCCACGGCGACATCCTGGTGGGCAAGGTCACCCCCAAGGGCGAGACCATCCTCAGCCCCGAGGAGAAGCTGCTGCGCGCCATCTTCGGCGAGAAGGCCAGCGACGTGAAGGACGCCAGCCTGACCGTGCCCCCGGGCATCGAGGGCACGGTGGTCGACGTCAAGGTGTTCACCCGCAAGGGCCAGGAGAAGGACCTCCGCACCCAGCAGATCGAGCGCGACCAGATCGCCAAGTGGGAGAAGGACCTCGAGGACGAGGAGCGGATCATCCGCGCCGAGGCCAAGAAGAAGATCATCGCCCTCCTCAAGGGCAAGGAGCTGGCCGAGCTGCTCGCCGACGACAAGGGCAAGGAGCTGCTGCCGAAGGCCAAGAAGCTCACCCAGAACATGCTGGAGGCGGTCCCCTACCAGCGCTTCCGCCAGGTCACCGTGGCCGCCGGCAAGGAGCGGCTCGAGCGCCAGGTCCTCGACATCATGGACCGCACCGAGAGCCAGCTGAAGGTCCTGCGCGACATCCTCAACGAGCGCGTCGACCGGCTGGTGAAGGGCGACGAGCTGATGCCGGGCGTGCTGAAGACCGTGAAGTGCTACGTGGCCGTGAAGCGCAAGCTGCAGGTCGGCGACAAGATGGCCGGCCGCCACGGCAACAAGGGCGTGGTCAGCCGCATCGTCCCGGTGGAGGACATCCCCTACCTGGCCGACGGCACCCCGGTGGACATCGTGCTCAACCCCCTCGGCGTGCCCTCCCGCATGAACATCGGCCAGATCCTCGAGACGCACCTGGGCTGGGCCGGCAAGGTCCTGGGCCTGCACTTCTCGACGCCGGTGTTCGACGGCGCCAAGGTCTCCGCCAGCAAGGCGGCCGGCCTCGACGTCCTCGGCATCAAGGACTTCCTGTCCAAGGCCAACGCCAAGAAGCCGGCCGGGCCCGACGCCAGCGGCAAGTGCATGCTCTTCGACGGCAAGACCGGCGAGCGCTTCGAGCAGCCGGTGGTGGTGGGATGCAGCTACATGATGAAGCTGCACCACCTCGTCGACAACAAGATCCACGCCCGGAGCATCGGGCCCTACAGCCTGATCACCCAGCAGCCCCTCGGCGGCAAGGCCCAGTTCGGCGGCCAGCGCTTCGGCGAGATGGAGGTCTGGGCGCTCGAGGCCTACGGCGCCTCGCACGTGCTGCAGGAGCTGCTCACCTACAAGTCCGACGACATGCACGGCCGGACCCAGATCTACCAGGCCATCATCAAGGGCGAGCCCATCAAGGACCCCGGCCTGCCCGAGAGCTTCAACGTCGTCCGCAAGGAGCTGAACGCGCTGTGCATCGACGTCGAGATGCTCACCCGCGAAGAGCTCGAGCCGGGGCTGGCCGACGAGCCGACGGCCTTCAGCATCGACGCCTGAGCCCCCGAGACGATCCGATTTTGGCGAACTGAACGATCGAGGTCCCCATGTTCCTAGAGCAGCCCAACATCAACGCCTACGAATGCATCCGGGTGAGCCTGGCCTCCCCGGAGAAGATCCGCTCCTGGTCCAAGGGCGAGGTCACCAAGCCCGAGACCATCAACTACCGCAGCCTCAAGCCCGAGCGCGACGGCCTGTTCTGCGCCCGGATCTTCGGCCCGGTCAACGACTGGGAATGCCTCTGCGGCAAGTACAAGCGGCAGAAGTTCAAGGGCGTCATCTGCGACAAGTGCGGCGTCGAGGTCACCAAGAAGGCGGTCCGCCGTGAGCGCATGGGCCACATCCAGCTGGCCAGCCCGGTCAGCCACGTGTGGTTCTTCAAGGGCGTGCCCAGCCGCATCGGCTACCTGCTCGACATCCCCCTGAAGGACCTCGAGCGGGTGCTCTACTTCGAGGCCTTCGTGGTCATCGAGCCGGGCACCACCCCGCTCAAGCTCGGCGAGATCCTCACCGAGGAGAAGTACCGCGAGCACCGCGGCCTGCTGGGCGAGGGCGCGTTCCGCGCCATGATGGGCGCCGAGGCGATCAAGGAGCTGCTCAAGCAGGTCGACGTGGACGCCCTGGCCATCGAGCTCCGGGCCAACATGAAGACCGAGACCTCCAGCCAGAAGCGCAGCAAGATCGCCAAGCGCCTCAAGGTCTCCGAGGCCTTCGTGCGGAGCGGCAACAAGCCCGAGTGGATGATCCTGGACGTGGTCCCGGTGCTGCCCCCCGAGCTGCGCCCCCTGGTGCCCCTCGACGGCGGCCGCTTCGCCACCTCCGACCTCAACGACCTGTACCGCCGGGTGATCAACCGCAACAACCGGCTCAAGAAGCTGCTGGAGCTGCGCGCCCCCGACGTCATCGTGCGCAACGAGAAGCGCATGCTGCAGGAGGCGGTGGACGCCCTGTTCGAGAACGGCAAGCGCGGCCGGCTGCTGCGCGGCGTGTCCAACCGCCCGCTGAAGTCCCTCTCCGACGCCCTGAAGGGCAAGCAGGGGCGCTTCCGCCAGAACCTGCTCGGCAAGCGCGTGGACTACTCCGGGCGCTCGGTCATCGTCGTCGGCCCCGAGCTCAAGCTGCACCAGTGCGGCCTGCCCAAGAAGATGGCCCTCGAGCTGTTCAAGCCCTTCATCTTCAACCGGCTCGAGCACAAGGGCTTCGCCGCCACCATCCGCCAGGCCAAGGAGATGGTCGAGCAGGGCGTGCCCGAGGTCTGGGACGTCCTCGAGGAGGTCATCCTCAACCACCCGGTGCTGCTGAACCGCGCGCCGACCCTCCACCGCCTGGGGATCCAGGCCTTCCAGCCGGTGCTGGTCGAGGGCAAGGCCATCAAGCTGCACCCCCTCGTCTGCACCGCCTTCAACGCCGACTTCGACGGCGACCAGATGGCCGTGCACATCCCGCTCTCGCCGATGGCCCAGATCGAGGCCAAGGTGCTGATGATGTCCACCCAGAACATCATCAACCCCGCCAACGGCCGGCCCAACGTGGTGCCCAGCCAGGACATCGTGCTCGGCGGCTACTACCTCACCAAGAAGCGCGCCAACCGCAAGGGCGAGGGCATGATCTTCGCCAACATGGACGAGGTCGTGGCGGCCCACTCCGAGGACGTGGTCGACACCCACGCCATCATCCAGCTGCGCCACCGCGGCGACGTGGTGGACACCGAGGCCTGGCACGCCCTGGACCCGAAGAAGAACTCCGAGCAGGAGGTCTTCGAGTGCCCCGCGACCTTCGTCGACGGCGACCTCATCACCACCACCGTCGGCCGGGTGATCTTCAACCGCTCCCTGCCCGAGCACGTGCCCTTCATCAATGGCCTGCTGAAGAAGGAGGGCCTGCTGTCGCTGGTGAACCGCTGCTACAAGACCCTCGGGCCGGAAGTCACCATCCTGATGCTCGACGCCATGAAGGACATCGGCTTCGAGTGGGCCATGAAGGCTGGCGTGTCGGTGGGCATCGACGACCTGGTCGTGCCGGAGAGCAAGGCCAAGCTGCTGAAGAAGGCCACCGACGAGGTCCGCGCCATCGAGGCCGAGGCCTACGAGGGCCGGCTGGACGCCGCCACCCGGTTCAACCGCATCCTCGAGGTCTGGTCGAAGACCGCCGACCAGGTGGCCAGCGACATGATGAAGAACCTCGAGAAGCGCAACGACGAGGACCGCTACCTGAACTCGATCTACATCATGGCGGACTCCGGCGCCCGCGGCTCGAAGACCCAGATCCGCCAGGTCGCCGGCATGCGCGGCCTCATGGCCCGCCCCAGCGGCGACATCATCGAGACGCCGGTGCGCTCGAACTTCAAGGAGGGCCTCTCGGTCCTCGAGTACTTCACCTCGACCCACGGCGCCCGCAAGGGACTCGCCGACACCGCCCTCAAGACCGCCGACTCCGGCTACCTCACCCGCAAGCTGGTGGACGTGGCCCAGGACGTGATCGTCAACGAGGACGACTGCGGCACCCTCGACGGCATCGAGGTGGCGGCCATCATCAACAGCGACGGCACCATCCGCGCCCGCCTGCGCGACCGCATCATGGGCCGGGTCTGCCTCGACGACATCGTCGATCCCTACTCCAAGGAGATCCTCGCGCCCTCCGGCACCCTGCTCTCCGAGGAGCTGTCCTTCAAGGTCGAGACCAGCGGCATCCAGTCCGTCAAGATCCGCTCGGTGCTCACCTGCGAGGCCCGCCGCGGCGTCTGCGCCAAGTGCTACGGCCTGAACCTGTCGCTCGGCAAGCTGGTGGACCTCGGCGAGGCCACCGGCGTCATCGCCGCCCAGTCCATCGGCGAGCCCGGCACCCAGCTCACCATGCGCACCTTCCACGTCGGCGGCGCCGCCAGCCGCGCCTCCGAGAAGAGCACCCACGAGGCCCAGATCAAGGGCCGGGTGAAGCTCGACGGCATCAAGGCGGTCGAGAACCGGCGCGGCGAGATGATCGCCCTGTCCCGCTCCGGCTACATCCTGGTGGTCGACCACGACGGCAACGAGCGCGAGCGCTACAAGGTCGCCCCCGGCGCCATCATCCGCGTCAAGGACGGCGAGGCGGTCGAGCCCAAGACGGTGCTGGCCGAGTGGGACCCCTACAACGACTACGTGATCACCGAGAAGCGCGGCGCCGCCGACTTCAAGGAGTTCGAGCCCAACGTCTCCTACCAGGAGGAGCGCGACCCGATCGCCGGCCGCTTCCGCAAGAAGGTCATCGATCCCACCGACGACAAGGTCCACCCCCACATCAACATCAAGGGGGACAACCACAAGGTCCTGGCCCGCTACAACATCCCCACCGGCGCCTACGTCGAGGTCGAGGAGGGGCAGGAGCTGGAGCCCGGCGACGTCCTCGCCAAGACCCCGCGCCAGCAGGCCAAGACCAGCGACATCACCGGCGGCCTGCCGCGCGTCACCGAGCTGTTCGAGGGCCGCAAGCCGAAGGATCCCGCGATCATCAGCGAGATCACCGGCCTGGTGAAGTACGGCAACCGCGTCCGCGGCAACCAGAAGGTGCACATCGAGAACGAGCACGGCGAGAAGGTCGAGTACCTGATCCCGCGCGGCAAGCACATCCAGGTCCAGGACGGCGACGAGATCCGCGCCGGCGAGAAGCTCACGGAAGGCGCCGTCTCCCCCCACGACCTGCTCAAGGTCCAGGGCGAGAAGGCCCTGCAGGCCTTCCTGGTCAACGAGATCCAGGAGGTCTACCGGGCCCAGGGCGTGACCATCAACGACAAGCACATCGAGGTGATCATCCGCCAGATGATGCGCTGGGTCCTGGTCACCGACGTCGGCGACACCCCGCTGATCGTCGAGGAGAAGATCGACAAGCACCGGTTCAAGGAGATCAACGAGCAGGCGCTCAAGGACGGCGGCCGCCCCGCCAGCTGCGAGCCCATGCTCCTCGGCATCACCAAGGCCGCGCTCACCAGCGAGTCCTTCATCTCCGCCGCCAGCTTCCAGGAGACCACCCGCGTCCTCACCGAGGCCGCCCTCGAGGGCCGCGTGGACTACCTCCGCGGCCTCAAGGAGAACGTCATCCTCGGCCGCCTGATCCCCGCCGGAACCGGCGTGGCGCACTACCGCAACATCCAGATCGAGGAGGGCCAGTACCCCGAGGCCGTGGCCAGCGACAACTTCGCCGGCGACGACATCGAGGACGAGTACAGCCGGATGGCCGACCACGTGGCCGAGCTGCAGGGCATGTCCGAGGTTGACGGCGAGGACATCTGACCGATCCGGCCTGCGGGAAAAGGAACGGCCCCGGAAGGGGCCGTTTCATTTTTCCGGCCCGTCCTCCAGGCCACCTCCGAGGCGGCTATATTGCTCCCCGACGGATCCGCTTTTTCTTCCGGAAACCCTGGCGGGACATGAGGTTGGGAATACTTTCCCGGTGGTTACACAATCACCTGGGATCGGGTAGAGTGGGGGATCGCGGGCCGAACCCTGTGACCTTGGTCACTCGGTACCGGGTCCTGAGCCCGCCCTGCCAGGCCGGAAGCCGGAAGCTTCCCCGCGCAGGGCGGTGATCCCCTGGCTTTCCCTGCTTCCCCCCTGCGCCCTTCCGTGAGGTAGCGATGCATCCCTTCGACCGCGCGACCCGCCTGGTCCTGCCGCTGGGCGCGGCGGCCGTGCTGGCCACCGTACTCGGGGTCGGCTGGTTCACCCAGCCGGACCGCTTCGCCAAGGGCTACGCACCCACCCAGCCGGTGCCCTTCTCCCACCAGCTGCACGCGGGCGCCCTGCGGATCCCCTGCCAGTACTGCCACTCCGGCGTCGAGAAGTCGCGTCACGCCGGCATCCCGAGCGTCCAGCTGTGCATGGACTGCCACAAGGTGACGAAGACCGACCGCCCGGCGATCCAGGCCCTGACCAAGGCCTTCAACGAGGGCACCCCGGTGGTCTGGCAGCGGGTGCACACGCTTCCCGACCACGTGTTCTTCGACCACCGGCCCCACGTCAATGCCGGCATCGCGTGCCAGACCTGCCACGGCGAGGTGCAGACCATGCAGGTGCTCAGCCGGCAGATGGGGATGCGGATGGGCAACTGCCTGTCCTGCCACCGCGATCCGCGCCCGGCGCTCCCCAAGGATTCCAGGATCACGAAGGCGGCCGAGCACTGCGCCGCCTGCCACCGATAGGAACCCACCATGCACACGACCTCGCGAAGAGACCTCCTCGCCGGGCTGGCCTCCCTCGGCGCCCTGGCGGGGCTTGCGCCTGCCCGGACCGCCGAGCCCGCCAGCGAGGCTCCGGCCTCCCCCGCTCCCGGCCTCCTGCGGGTCCACCCGCCCCTCGATTCGGTGATGCGCCGTGACTGACCACTCCCACCTTCCCGCGGAACCTCAGGAGGCCCTGGAGCCGCCCCGCTACTGGCGCAGCCTGGACGAGCTCGACGAGACCCCGGAGGCCCGCCGGGCCGCCGAGGACGAGTTCCTCCCCGGCGCCCTGGATCCGGCCGACCCGCCGCCCGCCGGCCTGTCCCGCCGCAACTTCTTCCAGCTCGCCGCGGCCGGCGCCGCGGCCGCCGCCGCCACCGGCTGCCAGCCGAAGGGGCAGGGCGGGATCGTCCCCTACACCCGGCGTCCCACCGAGGTGGTGCCGGGCGTTGCCAACCACTACGCCACCGCCTTCCAGGAGGGCACCCGCATCTACCCGCTGCTGGTGAAGACCCGGGAGGGGCGTCCCATCCACGTCACCGGCAACGACGAGCACCCGGGCTTCAAGGGCAAGACCAGCCCGCGCGCGATGGCCGACCTGCTGCGCCTGTACGACCCGGACCGGCTGCGCCAGCCCGCCGCCAAGGGCCGGCCCCTGACCTGGCCCGATGCCGAGGCGCGCCTGCTCGACGGCGTCAAGGCCGCCAAGGCCGCCGGCAAGCGGGTCCTGCTGCTCACCGGCGCCCTCGCCTCGCCCACCCGGCGGGCGCTGGTGGCCGACCTCCGGCGAGCCGAGCCGGCGCTCGACCACCTGGCCTGGGAGCCCGCCGCCGGCGATGCGCGGCTCGCCGCCGCCCGGGCCTCCTTCGGCGCCCCGGTGGACGTGAAGCCCCGCCTCGACCGCGCCAAGGTGATCCTCTCCTTCGCCTGCGACTTCCTCAACGGCGAGGACCCCGAGGCGGTCGCCGGCTACGCCGCCCAGCGCAGGCTGGGCCACCCCGGCGAGGCGATCAGCCGGCTCTGGCAGTTCGAAGGCGCCATGACGCTCACCGGCTCCAACGCCGACCAGCGGATCCCGGTGAGGCCCTCGCAGCTGGGTGCGGTCGCCTTTGCCCTGGCCCGCGACCTCCACGCCCGGCACGGCGTCGCCCTTCCGGCCGGAGCTGACCTCTCCGCCGTTCCCGCCGGCATCCCCGCCGGGGTTCCGGCCGACCTCTGGGAGCGGCTGCTGCAGGACCTCCGCGCCGCAGGCAAGGACGCCGCGGTGCTCTCCGGGCCTCAGGCCCCCGCTGCCGCCCAGCAGGGGGCCCACCTGCTCAACGCCATGCTCGACTCCACCGCGGTGGAGCTGCACCCGGCCGAGGCCCTCGCCAGCGCCGCCGAGGTCGACGCCGCCCTGGGCTCCGGCCGCTACGGCGCCATCCTCTGCTGGGGGGCCAATCCCGCCTACGCCCTGGACCGCCCGGAAGCCTGGAAGGGCGCGGCCGTGCAGGTTCCCTTCATCGCCTGGATCGGCGTCCTCCCGGACGAGACCGCGGCCGCCGCCCACCTGTCCCTCCCGGAGAACCACTGGCTGGAATCCTGGAACGATTTCGAGGCCGGCAGCCACCTCGCCCTCCAGCAGCCCACCATCGCCCCGCTCTACGGCACCCGCCAGGGCGAGGACCTGCTGCTGGGGCTGCTCAAGGGTCTCGGAGGCACCGCCCCGGCCGACTACCCGGCCTACCTGCGCGCCCGCTGGAGCCGCGAGGTCCACCCCGCCGGCGCACCGGTTCCCTTCGAGCGCTACGTCCAGGCCGCCCTGCACGATGGCGTGGTGCCCCTCGCCCGGACCGCCGCCGCCCCGGCCTTCCAGGCCTCCTCCGTCGCCGCGGCGGTCCGCCAGGCCGGCGCCGCCGCCGCGGGCTTCGAGCTCGAGCTGTTCCCGGGCACCCAGGTCCACGACGGCCGCCACGGCAACAACGGCTGGCTGCAGGAGTGCCCGGACCCGGTCACCAAGATGACCTGGTCGAACGTGGTGTCGCTGTCGGTCGCCGACGCCCGCAGGCTGGGCCTCAAGGACGGCGACATCGCCCGTGTCGAGGCCGGCGGCCGCAGCCTGCAGCTGCCGGTGGTCCTGCAGCCGGGCCAGGCCGACGGCGTCGCCGCCATCGCCCTCGGCTACGGCCGCGAGGCCGGCAGCGTGGCCAGGGGCCACGGCGCCAACGCCTTCCCGCTGCGGGCGGCGGCGCCGGGCGGCGCCACCCTCGCCGCCACCGGCGCCCGCCAGGAACTGTCCCGCACCCAGGGCCACTTCCGCATGGAGGGCCGCGACCTGGTCCGCTCCTGGACCGTGGCCGAGTTCGCCGACAAGGTCGCGCACCCCGCGCACGCCCACGACCTGGTCACCCTGTACCCGCCCACCGAGTACCCCGAGCACAAGTGGGGGATGGTGATCGACCTCAGCGCCTGCGTCGGCTGCAGCGGCTGCGTGATGGCCTGCCAGTCCGAGAACAACGTCCCGGTGGTCGGCCCCGAGCAGGTCGCCAAGGGCCGGGAGATGCACTGGATCCGCATCGACCGCTACTACGAGGGCGACCTCGAGGACCCGAAGACCATCCACGCCGTGCACCAGCCCATGCTCTGCCAGCACTGCGACCACGCCCCCTGCGAGAACGTCTGTCCGGTCAACGCCACCAACCACAGCCCGGACGGCCTCAACCAGATGGCCTACAACCGCTGCGTCGGCACCCGCTACTGCGCCAACAACTGCCCCTACAAGGTGCGCCGCTTCAACTTCCTGGAGTACACCGCGGACAAGGTCGAGCCCGAGTCGCTGGTCTACAACCCGGAGGTCACGGTGCGGCCGCGCGGCGTGATGGAGAAGTGCAGCTTCTGCGTGCAGCGCATCCAGGACGTCAAGGTGCGGGCCAAGGGCGACAACCGGCCGATCCGCGACGGCGAGGTGGTGCCGGCCTGCGCCGTCGGCTGCCCGGCCGAGGCGATCGTGTTCGGCGACCTCAACGACAAGACCAGCCGGGTCTACCAGCTCTCCCACGCGCGCCGCGGCTACAAGGTGCTCGAGGAGCTGGGCGCCCGTCCGGCGGTGACCTACCTCGCCGACCTCCGCAATCCGCCGCTGGCGCCCGCCGCCGCCACGGGAGGCCACCATGCAGGCTGAGACCGCCGCTCTCGACCGCGAGATCATCGAGTCCCTGCGCGAGCCCGCCCTCACCGACGGTCCGGTCACACCCGGCAGCCTCGACGACCAGGTCCTGGCCTTCCCCGACCGCAAGCCGCCGCTCAAGTGGTACCTGGCCCTGTGCGTCACGCTGTCGGCGCTGGGCGTCGGCGTCGCCAGCATCGGCTGGACCTTCTACAAGGGCATCGGCGCCTGGGGCAACAACAGCCCGGTGTTCTGGGCCTTCGACATCATCAACTTCGTGTTCTGGATCGGCATCGGCCACGCCGGCACGCTGATCTCCGCGATCCTGTTCCTGTTCCGCAAGCGCTGGCGCAACGCCATCGCCCGCTTCGCCGAGGCGATGACGATCTTCGCCGTCATGTGCGCGGTGATCTTCCCGCTGATCCACGTCGGCCGGCCCTGGCTGGCCTACTGGCTGTTCCCGTACCCGAACCAGCGCGCGCTCTGGACCAACTTCCGGTCGCCCCTGCTCTGGGACGTGTTCGCGGTGAACACCTACTTCTCGGTGTCGGCCATGTTCTGGTTCCTGGGCCTGGTGCCGGACATCGCCTCGATGCGCGACCGCACCACCAGCCGGATCCGCAAGCTGGTCTACACCGTCCTGGCCCTCGGCTGGCGCGGCTCGGCCACCCACTGGCAGCACTACGAGAAGGCCTACCTGCTGCTCGCCGGCCTGGCCACCGGCCTGGTGCTCTCGGTGCACTCGGTGGTGTCCTTCGACTTCGCCACCTCGGTGGTGCCCGGCTGGCACATGACCATCTTCCCGCCCTACTTCGTGGCCGGGGCCATCTTCGCCGGCTTCGCCATGGTGGTGATGGTGATGGTGGTGGTCCGCGAGACCATGGACCTGAAGAACCTGATCACCCTGCGCCACCTGGAGGTGATGAACAAGGTCATCCTCGGCATGGCCTGCATCATGGGCTACAGCTACATGATGGAGGGCTTCACCGCCTGGTACTCCATGAACGAATACCTGCACCACGGCTTCATGAACATCATCACCGGCAGCTACGGCTGGGCCGGCTGGCTGACGATCAGCTGCAACATCCTCATCCCGCAGCTGCTGTGGTTCCGGAAGTGCCGCACCAGCTACTTCTGGATGATCCTGGTGGCGCTGGCGGTCACCGTCGGGATGTGGTTCGAGCGCTTCGTCATCATCGTCATCTCCCTGCACCAGGACTTCCTGCCCTCCGCCTGGCGCCTGTACAAGCCGACTCTGGTCGACTTCGGCGTCCTGCTCGGCACCTTCGGCCTGTTCTTCACCCTGGTGCTGATCTTCGCCCGGGTGCTGCCGGTGATCGCCACCACCGAGGTCAAGGGCATCCTGCCCGGCGCGCAGCCGGGTCACGGAGGCGGCCATGAGTGAGTCCACGCCCGCCGCCCGCACCTTCTCCGTGCTCGGCCTGTTCGGCAGCGCCGACGCCCTGATGCACGCCATCCCCAAGGTCAAGGCGGCCAACCTCGGCACCGTCGAGGCCTACACGCCCTACCCCATCCACGGCATCGACGCCGCCCTCGGGCTGCGCCGCTCGCCGCTGGGCGGGATGGTGCTGGTGATGGGCATCCTCGGCGCGCTCACCGCCTTCGGCTTTCAGTACTGGATCAGCGCCATCGACTACCCGATCGTCACCGGCGGCAAGGGCGTCGGCTCCTGGGAGGCCTTCGTCCCGATCATGTTCGAGGTGACGGTGCTGTTCGCCACCTTCACCGCCGGCCTGGGCATGCTGCTGCTGCTCAACAAGCTGCCCTTCTTCGGCCACCCGGTGCTGCAGGCCAGGGCCATGAAGGCGATCACCCGCGACCGCTTCGCCCTCGCCATCGAGGCGGGCGACGGCGTCCTCGACGCCGCCGCCGCCCGCGCCGTCCTCGCCGCGGCCGGGGCCGTCGAGATCGAGGAGGTTCCGGCCCCCGCCGCCGAGCCCATGGTCAGCAGCGCCTTCACCCTGCGCGCCCTCGGGGCGATCGTCCTGGCCTGCCTCGGCGCCGGCCTGGCCATCCACACCGCCATCAAGCTCTTCCCGGTGCTGGCCCCGATGAAGTACATGCAGGACCAGCCCAAGCTCAACGCCCAGCGCGGCAGCAACTTCTTCAAGGACGGCTTCGGCATGCGCCCGCCGGTGGCGGGCACCGTCGCCCGCGGCCACCTGCCGATCGGCGTGGCCACCCAGGAGGAGGCCGCCGCCCTGGCCAATCCCCTGCCGCGCAGCCGCGAGGTCCTTCTCAAGGGCCGCGCCGCCTACCGCAACCGCTGCGAAGTCTGCCACGGCGCGGTCGCCAACGGCGTGCCGAGCCTCACCGCCGCCTACGGCGCCAAGCCCGCCAACCTGCAGTCCCAGCAGTTCCGGGACTATCCCGACGGCAAGCTGTACTGGGCCGTCACCGTCGGCAAGAACGCCATGCCGTCCCACGCCGCCGAACTGGACGAGTCCCAGCGCTGGGCGGTGGTGCACTACCTCCGCGCCCTGCAGCGCGCCCAGAACGCCAAGGACGAGGACCTGCTCCAGGTGGGCCTGAAATGAGCGCCATGAACGGACCTTCCAAGACCCTGATCGCCGGCGCCACCGCCCTCGGCGCGCTCGGCGTGGTCGCCGCCTTCTTCCAGGCCGGCCCCCAGCGCTTCTGGGCCAACTGGGTGATGTGGTTCCTGTTCCTCATGACCGTCGGGCTCGGCGCCCTCTTCATCGTCGCCCTCGAGCACCTGGTGAACGCCCGCTGGAGCGTGCCGATCCGGCGCATCCCCGAGCGCATCGCCACTCTGCTGCTGCCGGCCATCCCGGTGGGTCTGCTGGCCCTCGGCGCGGTTCCCGTGCTCTACCCCGGAGCCCGTCCCGAGGCCCTGCAGAACAAGTTCCTGGCCGGCAAGGCGGCCTGGCTGAGCCTGCCGTTCTTCTCCCTGCGCACGGTCCTGGCCCTGGGCTTCTGCCTGCTGGCCCTGGCGGTCCTGGTGCGCGGCTCGCTCCGCCAGGACACCACGAAGGACCCGCGGTTCAACGTCCGGGCACGGAAATTCGCCCCGGCCTTCATGTTCGTCTTCGCCCTGATCCTCACCCTGCTCGCCTTCGACTGGGTCAGCGGGCTGGTTCCCGAGTGGTACAGCGACATCTTCGGCGTCTACCTGTTCGCCGGCGCCTTCCTGGCCGGGCTGTCGGTCACCAGCCTCGCGGTGATCCGGCTCAAGGGCCAGGGCCGCCTGGAGGGCGTCCGCGGCGACCACCTGTTCAACCTGGGCGGCTTCATCTTCGCCTTCACCGTGTTCTGGTCCTACATCGGCTTCGCCCAGTACATGCTGATGTGGTACGCCAACCTGCCCGAGGAGGTGATCTGGTACAAGGTCCGCCTCACCGGCGGCTGGCACGGCGTCACCCTCGCCCTGGCCTTGATGCACTTCGTGGTGCCGTTCTTCGCCCTGGTCACCCGCGACGCCAAGGGCGACTCCCGGCGCCTCGGCCGGATCGCGGCGCTGATGCTGGCGGCCCACATCCTCGACCTCTACTGGCTGGTCCTGCCCATCCTCGGCGGCGGTCCCCCGCTGTCCTGGCCCGAACTCAGCTTCGCCCTGCTGTTCCTGGGCGGCAGCACGCTGTGGATCGGCCGCGCCATGCAGACCGGCGAGGACATGCCCGTCGGCGATCCCTTCCTCCAGGAGGGGCTGGAGTTCCACCTATGATCGACCGCTACGTCTCGCCCACGGAACTGCGCCGGCTGCTGTCGGCCCTGCTGGTGGTCACCGGCTTCATCAGCATCGCCGCCCTGTTCGGCTTCCTCATCGTGCCCGGCCTGCTGCGCGCCAACCAGCCCGCGGCGGAGGTCGCGGTCAACGCCCCCCAGGGGGAGACCGGCTGGCTGGATCCCACCGACTACCCGGCCGCCCGCCGCGAGGTGATCCCGCCCATCGACCCGAAGACCGTCCTGAGCCCCACCCCCGAACTGAGCGCCCGCGGCAAGGTCCTGTACGACCAGACCTGCGCCACCTGCCACGGCGCCGCCGGCAAGGGCGACGGCCCCGGTGCCGGCCAGCAGAACCCCCGGCCGCGCAACTTCACGGTCAAGGACGGCTGGAAGAACGGCACCCGCATCGAGGACATCTTCCGGACCCTCGACGAGGGCATCAAGGGCACCTCGATGGTGTCCTACAACTACCTCAACAAGAAGGACCGGATGGCCCTCGTGCACGTGGTCCAGTCGCTGGGCGGCTTCGACCACGGCAGCAGCGACCCCAAGGCCCGGGCGGCGCTCGAGAAGCTCTTCGCCAGCGCCGGCGAGACCATCCCCAACCGGATCCCGGTGAAGCGGGCCGAGGCCCTGCTGCTCCAGGAGTTCCAGCCGGCCGCGGCGGTGGGCGCCCCGGGCGGCGCGCTGCTCCGGCAGGCCCTCGTCGATCCCGCGCGGGCCGCCCAGACGCTCGCCGCCCTCCCAGGCTGGAAGGACAGCGACCAGGCCCTGGCCCGCGGCGTGGCGGCTGGGCTGCCCTTCAACGGCTTCGCCCCGGCGGTGGCGACCTACGGCCCCGAGCGCTGGAAGGAACTCCGCGCCGCCCTGGTGGCGCGATGAGCGGCCGGCTCCGCCGCCTCGCCCTCGCCGCACTGCTGGCGCTGCCCCTGTGCGCCCAGGCGCCCGCCCTTCGCCCCGACGAGGTCGGCATCGAGGAGAAGCTCGGCTCCCGGGTGCCTGCGGACCTGGTGCTGCGCACCGAGGACGGCACCCCGGTGCCGCTCCGGGCCCTGCTCGGCAAGCCCACCGTGCTCACCCTCAACTACTTCCGCTGCGCCGGCATCTGCACGCCCCTGCTCAACGGCGTGGCCGAGGTGGTGAAGCGCACCAAGGCCGAACCCGGCCGGGATTTCCAGGTGCTCACCGTCAGTTTCGACGACCGCGACACCGCCGAGATCGCCGCCACCAAGCGCGCCAACTACCTGCGCGAGGTCGAACGGCCCATCGACCCCGGCGCCTGGCGCTTCCTCACCGGCGACGCCGCCGCCACCAAGGCCCTGTGCGACGCCGTCGGCTTCCGCTTCAAGCGCGAGGGCGACGACTTCGTCCACGCCGGGGCGATCATCTTCCTCAGCCCCGACGGCATGGTCACCCGCTACATGTACGGCACGACCTTCCTCCCCGCCGACCTCCAGGCCGCCGTGGGCGAGGCCGCCCGCAGCCAGCCCACCCCGACCATCACCAAGCTGCTGAAGATCTGCTTCAGCTACGACCCGGTCGGCCGCCGCTACGTCTTCAGCGCCACCAAGACCGGCGCCCTGGTGGTCCTGGGGCTGGCCGTCCTGTTCGTGATCTTCCTGGTCCGCCCCCGGCGGGCCGCCCTGCAGACCGGAGAGCACCGATGAGCACCCTGGAATCCACAGCGCAGCCCAGCTACCTGGTGGACACCGGGGCGCGCACGGGCCTGATGGCCTGGCTCACCACCACCGACCACAAGCGCATCGGCCTGATGTACCTGTACGCGATGACGGCCTTCTTCCTCATCGGCATGGGCATCGGCCTGATCATGCGGCTGGTCCAGCTGACCTCCTTCCAGAGCCTGATCACCGCCCAGACCTACAACGCGCTGTTCACCGTGCACGGCGTGATCATGATCTTCCTGTTCGTGATCCCGGGCCTGCCGGCGGTGTTCGGCAACTTCCTCCTGCCGATCCTGGTCGGCGCCAAGGACGTGATCTTCCCGCGGCTCAACCTCGCCTCCTGGTACTTCTTCATGGCCGGGGCGATCCTCGCCGTGCTCTCCCTGTTCACCGGCGGCGGCGCCCCGGACACCGGCTGGAGCTTCTACGCCCCCTTCAGCATCAAGACCGGAACCAACGTCACCCTGGCGGTGTTCGCCGCCTTCGTGCTGGGCTTCTCCTCGATGCTGACCGGCATCAACTTCGTCGCCACCATCCACCGGATGCGCGCCCCGGGCATGACCTGGTTCCGGATGCCGCTGATGTGCTGGGCGCTGTACTCGACCTCCTGGATCCAGCTGCTGGCCACGCCGATCCTGGCCATCACCCTGGTGCTGGTGCTGCTGGAACGGCTGGTCGGCATCGGCATCTTCGACCCGGCCAAGGGCGGCGACCCGGTGCTCTACCAGCACCTGTTCTGGATCTACAGCCACCCCGCGGTCTACATCATGATCCTGCCGGCCATGGGCGCGATCTCCGAGATCCTGCCCACCTTCGCCAAGCGGCCGATCTTCGGCTACAAGGCGATCGCCTTCTCGAGCATGAGCATCGCCGCCGTGGGCAGCCTGGTCTGGGCCCACCACATGTTCACCAGCGGCATGAGCGAGACCGCCCAGTTCCTGTTCTCCCTGCTCACGATGCTGGTGGCGATCCCGAGCGCCATCAAGGTCTTCAACTGGGTCAGCACGCTGTACAAGGGCTCCATCGACTTCGAGCCGCCGCTGCTGTTCGCCATGAGCTTCATCTTCCTGTTCTGCATCGGCGGCCTGACCGGCGTGATGAACGGCGCCCTCGCCATCAACATCCACATCCACGACACCTACTTCATCGTCGGCCACTTCCACTACGTCATGTTCGGCGGCACCGGCTTCGCGTTCTTCGCCGCGATCCTGCACTGGTTCCCCAAGATGTTCGGCCGCATGTACAGCCGGCGCGCCATCTACGCCGCCTGGGTGCCGCTGTTCGTGGGCTTCAACCTGCTCTACTTCACCATGCTGGTGCTGGGCATGATGGGCATGCCGCGGCGCTACTACCTGCACCTGCCGCAGTACCACTTCGGCCACCAGCTGGCGACGGTGGGCTCCTGGCTGCTGGCCCTCGGTGTGGTCCTGCTGGTGGTCGAGCTGGTGCGCGCCGCCCGCAAGGGCGAGCCGGCGCAGGCCAACCCCTGGGGCGGCGTGACCCTGGAGTGGCAGGTGCCGTCGCCGCCGCCGCTGGAGAACTTCGAGGAGATCCCGACGGTGACCCACGGCGCCTACCACTTCGGGAAAGGGGGCGAGGCATGAGCCACGTCCACCGCGACGACTACGCCGACAAGCTGGGCATGTGGCTGTTCCTGGTCACCGAGATCGTGCTCTTCGGCGGGCTGTTCATCGCCTACTCCTACATGCGCTCCCAGTACGCCGCCGACTTCCACCACGCCGGCGCCGAGCTGAACGCCACGCTCGGCATCGTCAACACGGTGGTGCTGCTCACCAGCAGCCTCACGATGGTGCTCAGCATCGCCGCCCTGCAGCTGTCCGACCTGGCCAAGGCCAAGGCCTTCCTGCTCGCCACCATCGGCTGCGGCGGGGTGTTCCTGGTGATCAAGGCCTTCGAGTGGAGCGCCAAATTCCACCACGGCCTGTACCCCGGCGCCGCCCACCTGGGCACCCTTTCCCACGGCCAGCAGATCTTCTTCGGCCTGTACTTCACCATGACCGGCCTGCACGGCCTGCACGTCGTGATCGGCATGTCGGTGCTCGGCTGGATGTACACCCACCTCGTCCAGGGCCGGATCAACCCGGACCGCTACGTGGTCCTGGAGAACGGCGGCCTGTACTGGCACCTGGTGGACGTCATCTGGATCTTCCTGCTTCCACTCTTCTATCTAGCCGCCTAGGGATCCGACATGAGCGAACCCGCCGCCCACGCTGTGGCCCACGCCGACGAGGAGCACCCCCACGGCCACCCCACCTACGCCACCTTCATCAAGGTCTGGGTGGCGCTGCTGGTCCTCACCGGCTGCCTGGTGGGGCTCAGCCACCTCGGCCAGACCGCCGCGGTGTGGGGCCTGCTGACCCTCACCCCGGTCAAGGCCGGGCTGGTCTTCTACTTCTTCATGCACCTGCGATACGAAGGCTCGCTGCTGAAGGGGGTCGTGCTGGTCACCGTCGGCACGCTGCTGATCTTCTTCGCGCTCCTCTACTCCGACGTCGCGTTCAGGTAGGGCCCCGCCATGGAATGGATGACTCAAGCCTCGACCTCCGCGCAGAAGTCCGACGCGGTGTTCTTCTTCGTCTTCGCCCTCTCGGCGGTGTTCCTGCTCGGGATCACCGCGCTGATGATCTATTTCGTCTTCCGCTACAGCCGCAAGCGCCACCCGGTGGCCGAGCAGATCGAGGGCCACACCGGCCTCGAGATCCTCTGGACCGCGGTGCCGCTGGTGCTGTTCATGGTGATCTTCTACTACGGCTGGACCAACTACGACTACATGCGCCAGGCCCCCCGCGACGCCATGGCGGTGAAGGTCACCGCCCGCCAGTGGAGCTGGTCCTTCCAGTACCCCAACGGCAAGCAGACCACCGAGCTGTACGCCCCGCTGGGCAAGCCGATGCGGCTGGAGGTCCGCAGCCAGGACGTGGTCCACGGCTTCTTCATCCCGTCCTTCCGGCTGAAGATCGACGCCCTGCCCAACCGCGGCACCATGACCTGGTTCGAGGCCACCCGGATCGGCGCCTACGACATCGAGTGCACGGTGATCTGCGGGGTCAAGCACAGCGAGATGCTGAGCAAGGTCGTGATCGTCCCCGAGGACGAGTTCAAGGCCTGGTACTTCGGCGACGAGCGCGCCCCGCTGCCGGGCCGCAAGCTGGTGGCGCGCAGCGAAAGCGCCCACCCGCCGATCCCCGGTGAACCTGCAGGCCTGACCGTCCTGCGCGACCGGGGCTGCCTCTCCTGCCACTCCACCGACGGCCGCACCATGGTCGGCCCCACCTTCAAGGGCCTGTTCGGCCGCCGCGAGGAGGTTCTCGTCGCGGGCCTGCCCACCGCCGTCACCGTCGACGAGGTCTACCTTCGGCAGTCCATCGAGCGGCCGCAGGACCACATCGTCCGCGGCTACCCGCCCTCCATGCCGTCGGCGCGGCTGCAGGTGCGCGAGATGAACGAGGTGGTGGGCTACCTGAAGGAGCTCAAGTGAGCGTCGCCGCGCTGCCCGCCGGGGACCGCCCGGGGCTCCTCGCGAGCCTGCTGGAGCTGGTCAAGTTCCGCATCTCCGTGGCCTCCACCTTCACCGCCGCCGCGGGCTACATCGCCTTCCGCCGCGGCGCCGACCTCGGCCTCGCCACCACCCTGCTGGGCATCCTGCTGCTGGCCATGGGCTCCTGCGCGCTCAACGAGGTCCAGGAGCGGGAGCACGACGCCCGGATGGAGCGCACCCGGCTCCGGCCGCTGCCGCGCGGCACCTTCAGCCCCGTCCAGGCCACCGCCATCGCCCTGGCCCTGGCCGCCGCCGGCTTCCTCCTGCTGCTGCTCGCCCACAACCTGGCCGCGGCCCTGCTCGGCGCCCTGGCCATGCTCTGGTACAACGGCTTCTACACCCCGCTGAAGCGGGTCAGCGCCTTCGCCGTGGTGCCCGGCGCGGTGATCGGCGCGCTGCCCCCGGCGATCGGCTGGTGCGCCGCCGGCGGCGCCCTCCGCGACCCCGGCGTGCTGGCCCTGGCCTTCGTCTTCTTCATCTGGCAGGTGCCGCACTTCTGGCTGCTGGTCGGCCTGCACCACGCCGGCTACGAGGGCGCCGGCTTCCCCACCCTGATGACCCTGTTCGGCAAGACGCGGCTGGCCCGGCTCACCTTCACCTGGACCTGCGGGACCGCCGCCGCCTGCGCCCTGCTGCCGGTGTTCCGCATCGTCCAGGCCACCCCGGCCCTGGCGCTGCTGGCGGCCGCGGCGCTCTGGCTGGTGGCTACCGGCCTGCCCCTGCTGCGCCGCGGCATCGACATCCCGGGCTTCCGGCGCGCCTTCATGAACATCAACCTGTTCGCCCTGGCCCTCACCGCCGCGGTGATCTGGGACGCCTTCCTCGGACGCTGACCTCCCCTAGGGCCTGGCCGGGCTGCAGTCGGCCTCGGCCCCAAGGAACCGCACCAGCCCGCCTGAACGCTGGTTCACCGTGAAGCCGTGCTTGGTGAACAGCCGGCCGTGGAAGAAGGTGGTCTTGGCGCAGAGGGCTCCCTGCGCCGCCATGCGGACGCAGAAATCCTCGAGCAGCTGCCCGCCGAGCCCCTGGTGGCGCTGGCCGGCGGCGACCACGATCCCGTCGATGTAGACCCCCCCGGACTCCTGCCAGCGGTAGAACAGCCCGCCGACGACCCGCTCCTGCGCATCGGCGATCACCAGGTGGCGGTCGTCGGCGCTGATCCGCATCGGGTAGTCCACGTCGAGGATGAGCCGGTACAGCTGGCCGACCTCCACCGGGGTGATCGGCTCGCGCACGTCGTAGACCGCCCCGGCCTCGTCGCGGATGCTGGACCGCACCAGCACCCGCCGGTCGTCGAGCTTGCAGACCTCCAGGATCTCCAGCTGC
>JAYRFV010000124.1:0-9331 GCA_041908165.1 Holophagales bacterium
AGACTACGAATCTGAGGGTCGGGCGTTCGAATCGCTCCGGGACCACCACTGAAGACCACCGCCACCCTTGGGTGGCGGTTTTTCGTCGATGCGGATCCGGTTGTTCGCCCGGACGGAGGTGCGGTCGAATGGCCTGGCGGCCGGCCTCACTGCACGCGCGTGATCTCGCAGCTGTAGATGAACAGGGCCGGGGCGTTCGCGATGGGGATGCCCAGCTTCAGGGTCAGGTCGCCGGCCTTGGCCTTGGTGTAGGCCACGTGGGCCCAGCCGTCCTGCAGGGCCTTGGTGGCGAGCGGGGTCCACAACTGGTCGTCCTGGAACTGGTACGGCAGGGCATAGCCCGCCGGGGCGCCGCTGCTGCGGAGCGAGAGGAGGTAGGCGCCGGCGGGGACCTTGCCCAGGCTGAAGCGGATGTCCGCGCCCCCGGCGGTGGCCGGAACCCCCGAAAGGGTCAGCAGTCCGCCCTGGGAGCCCAGCCCCACGCTGACAGGGAAGGCGTTGATCCCGAACCCCTGCGGGATCGGCTGGCCCGGCATCAGGAACACCGAAGCGCCCACGGTGGCGAAGGCGCCGGAAGGCACGGGCCGCAGGGGAAGCTGGGCCTCCTTCACGCCCAGCAGCTTGGCGAGGATGGGCTTGAGGGCGCCGAATTGGGCCTCGCTGAGCCGCACCGGTGCGGGCGGCGCCGCGGTGGCCGGATGGGGCAGGAACGACCCCTTGATGCCCGCCGCTGCGGCCGGGGCGAGGCCGACCTTGTCGGCGCCCATGGGTGCAGTCTGGGCGAGGGCGGGAAGGGCGGCGATGAGGATCTGAAGGGTGCGCGCGAAGGTGCATCGGCGGGTCATGGTCCAGGCTCCTGTGGGGGGCCAGCCGGGCGAGGCCGGGGCAACGGCCTGCTGGGCGTGAACGCAGTGGGAAGGGCTCGAAAAGACCCACGGATCGTTTTCAACAGGATTCTATTTTTCCAGGCGCTGATCCATTGCTTTTTTCAGAATTCCTCGGGCGCTGGCCTGTTCTCGGACGCCAAGGCCGCGGCCCCATCCCACGCGGTCACGAGGGGCGGCGCGGGGGCTCGGACCCCAGGGGCCCGCCGCTGGCGGGTTGCGTGGCAAGGGGGGGGTGAGGAGCCTCCTCCGGCCGCCGCCCTCAGCCCGTCTCCAGAGCGTCGAGATGGGCCTGCAATTCAGCGAGGTTGAAGGGCTTGGCCAGGAGGGTGACCTTGGCATGGGCCTCGACCAGGTCCAAGGCGGCCTGATCGGCGCGGCCGGTGGCGAGGAGGACGGGGACCGACGGCAGCCGTTCCCGCAGGCGGGGCAGGGTGCCGGCGCCGCCCCAGCCGGGCATGTTCATGTCGAGAATGACGATGTCCGGAGCGAGGCCCTGGCGCAGCAGGTCCAGGGCCTCCTCGCCGCTGCCGGCGATCGTGGTCTGGTGGCCGAGCAGGTCCATGATGGCGCCGGTGGAGCTCTGGATCAGGTCGTCGTCGTCGATCAGCAGGACCTTCAGGGTCCCCTGCCGGCCAGGCTCCCGGTGGGCCGCGGCTGCGCCCTCCTCGGGTCGGCCGCCCGCATCGGGTTCGCTGGCCGGCAGCCTCAGGATGACCACGGTCCCCACGGACGGCGTGCTCTGGATCTCGAGTTCCCCGCGGTGCGCCTTGACCGTGCTGTAGACGATCGACAGCCCGAGGCCGGTGCCCTTGCCCTGGTCCTTGGTCGTAAAGAAGGGGTCCAGGGCCTTGGACAGGACCTCCGGCGGCATGCCGCAGCCGGTGTCCTCGACCCGCAGTTCGACCTGGGCCGGGCCGGCGTTGCGGGTGCGGAGCTTCAGGGTTCCCTGGCCCTCCATGGCATCCACCGCGTTGAGGCAGAGGTTCATGACGGCATGGGCGAGGGCGCTGGCGTCGCCGCGGATGGGGTGCAGGTCGGGTGCGAGGTCCAGGTCGAGGTGCACCCGCGCCAGGGTGGTCCGCTCGAGCAGGTGCACGTCCTCCCGGAGGATGCCGTTGAGGTCCAGCTCGCGCTCCTCGGCGGGGTTCTGCCGGGCCAGGCTGAGCAGACCGTTGACCATCTTGCCGCCGCGCTGGGCGGCTTTGATGATCGTGGCGAAGGCCTGGCGGGCGGGACTGCCCGCCGGCTGTCCCTCGATGTGCGCCGACGCCAGGCCGAGGATCGCCCCCAGCACGTTGTTCATGTCGTGGGCGACCCCCCCAGCCAGGCTGCCCAGGCTCTCCATCTTCTGCGCGTGCTGCAGCTGGGCCTGGAGCCGGGCCTTCTCGGCTTCGGCCCGGCGGCGGTCGGTGACATCGGCGGCCATGGACACCGCCAGCCTGCGGTCGTCCCCGACCGCCCCGAGCGAGGCGCTGCTGAAGTCCCAGATGCGCCGGGAGCCGTCCCGGCAGGTGATGGTCCACTCGCCGGTGGCGTTCTGCCGTTCCTGGTCGTCCAGGTCCTGGATCTGGGCGTGCACCACCTCCTGGTCCTCGGGATGGGCCTGGGCGGTCCATCGGGCCACGGTCGGGACGTCCTCGTGGCGCCAGCCGCTCAGTTCGGTCCAGGCTCGACTGAGGGCCACCACCTCGCCATCCTCGGCATGCAGCATGACCGGGAAGGGCGCCTCCTGGATGGCATGGCGGAACCAGCGTTCGCTGTCCTGGAGCCGGGCTTCCGTGAGCTTGCGGTCGGTGATGTCGCGGGCGTTGCCGATCAGGCCGGTGACCCGGCCTTCGGCGTCCCGGTAGGGCGCCTTGGAGGACAGGAAGGTCCGAGGGCCGTGCGCGCCCGGGACCCGCTCCTCGACCACCTCGGCCCGGCCCGACTCCATGATGCGCCGGTCGGTGGCCATCAGGGCGGCGGCGGAGGCCTGGTCGTCGTAGATCTGGGCGTCGGTGCGGCCGATCACCTCCGCCATGGGCTTGCCGATCACCTCCAGGGTGGCTGGGTTTGAGAACAGCCATCGGCCGTCCCGCGCCTTGAGGAAGACCGGATCGGGGATGGCGTCGGTGATCGCCCTGAGCAGGGCCTCGCTTTCCGCCAGCCTGCGCATGGCGGCCCGCTCCCGGCGCAGCGCCCAGCGCAGGCCGGCGGAAAGCAGCAGGGCGGTGACCAGCACGAAGGAGAAGCCCTTGTACATCGAGAAATCCCGCTGGCGCTGGATCGATCCGGCGACCGCGGCCACCAGGGTGTCGGAGCCGTAGATCCAGGCCCCGGCGAGCGCGGCGTAGACGGCGGGAATCCACCACTCCACCCGGGCCCTGATCCGGCGGCTCTCTTCCACGCGGCCTCCTTCGGGACGACTCCCTGGACCGGACAGTTTGCCACGCCCTGGAGGGCCCCGGGGGGACCGCCGCCGGCCTATGCTGGTCCCATCTCCAGGAACCGCCATGATCCTGCACGCCGCCCTATCCGCCCTGGTCTCGGTCATCGCCGCCGCGGGCGACCCCGCCAGTCCCGCGGGGCGCTGGAAGACCTTCGACGACCGCACCGGCGCGGTCCACGGCCTGGTCGAGCTCGTCGAGGTGAACGGCGAACTGCAGGGCCGTATCCTCAAGTCCTTCGATCCGCAGAAACCCAACCCCACCTGCGACCACTGCGAAGGGGAACGGAAGGGCAAGCCGGTGCTGGGCATGGTGTTCCTTTGGGGGCTCCGCCGCCAGGACGGGGAGTGGTCCGGCGGCCAGATCCTCGATCCCGACAACGGCAAGGTCTACCGGGCGCGGCTGAGCCTGCAGGACGGCGGCCGCCGGTTGAAGGTGCGCGGCTTCATCGGCATCAGCCTGCTGGGCCGCACGCAAGTCTGGGTGCGGGACGATCCTTGAGGCAGGGAGGCACGGCGCCATCCGGCGCTAGACTTGGTCCGGAGGCTTCCATGCACCGTGCCCTCTCGCCGTCCCTCGCCCTCCTGCTGCTGTCCCCGGTGGCCCTGGTCGCCCAGGGGCCGTCCTGGGACGGCGACTACGTGCTCGACCTGGAGCGCAGCGACCGGCCGGCGGAGGCGATCCGTGCCGCCACCGAACCGCTCAACTTCGCCCTGAAGCCGATCCTGCGGAAGAAGCTGGAAGGCAGCGAGAGACCGCCGCAGAACCTGAACCTCCTGAAGGGCAGCGGGGTGACGCTGCGGATCGAGAAGAACCTGCCGTTCACCGCGGCTCCGGGCAGCCCGGCCAGGTGGAAGCGCACGGACGGCGAGGCCTTCGAGGTGAGCATGGAGGACCAGGCGCCGGGCTTCGCGCTCAGCTTCCGCCAGGACGACGTGGTGAGGATGCAGCGCTTCGGGCTGTCCGAGGACGGCCGGACCCTGACCCTGGACGTGACCCTGCGCCACCCGAAGGTCCCCGAGCCGGTGCGCTACAAGCTGGTGTACCGGAAGGCCGGCTGAGGGGCCCGGCCCTCAGTCCTTCGGCATCTGGTCCTCGAACTCCTCCCACTCCCAGGGGTTCCACCATTCCCGCTCGAGGCCCCGGCAGCCGTCTCCGAAGGCGGGGCAGTGGACGCAGCCGTCGCCGCGCAGGACGTCTCGGTCCACCAGCGGCGGGTAGGCCGCGCACAGGCGGATCCCCTGCTCCCGGGCCTCCTGCTCCTCGGGCGTCGCGGACCGGCCCTCCAGCTCGCGGACGAAGGCCCTGCGCAGCCGGGTCTCGGCCTCCGGGAGCAGCACCGAGTTCTCGGCGTCGATGTGGTGCCAGAGCGCGTGCGAGTATGCCACGGCCAGGCTGCCGAGGCGGTCGGCGGCCTCTCGGTCGAGGGCATCCGCACGGAGCAGGGGGTCGAGCTGGTCGAGGATGCCCGCCATCCGGGCGTGCTCGGCGACCATCGCGGCGATCGGCCCGCGGTCGGCGGGAAGCTCGGCCCGCTGGACCAGGGCGGGGAACAGGACCTCCTCCTCGCGGGCGTGGTGGAAGTGGCCGGCATACAGGCGGAAGAAGCGCAGGAAGGCGCCCCCGTCGGCGGGTTCCCCGATTCCCTCCCGCCGACGCTCCGCGTAGGTCCGGAGCGACCCCAGCACCTGCTCGATGAGGTCGTGTTCCGCCACCAGGTCGTCGATCAGCTGCATCCGCCGCTCCCGGCACCAGTGTAGGCCGGGCCCCGGCGGTTTCAGGAGAGAATGGGACCGGCCCGAAGGCCCCGGTGACGCCCATGACCGCTCCCCTCCAGTGTCCCCCTCCCCGCGTCCAGCCGCCGCTGCTGCCGGGATTCCGGCCGGCCTCACTGGCGACCCGGGCCTTCCGGGCCGAGGCCGAGGCGGCCGGCGGGCCCTTCCTGGTGCTCGGCCTGGAGCGGCCGGGCGGGGAACGCTCCAGGCACGCGGTCCGGATCTTCCCGGAGGGCCACCCGCGGGCGGCGGAGAATGCCGCCTACGCCGAGCACCTGCTCAAGGTGCTGCTGTGGCAGCGGGGCGCCTTCCGGGTCCACGCCGGCGGTCCTCCCACCGTGGGCGACCACCTCCGCCGGGCCTTCTCCGGCGACGGCCCGCACCGCTTCGACGTGCGGTTCATGGGCGAGGACGTCTACGGCCGGCCCTTCGAGGTGCTGCCCTGCGCGGCGGAGGAGGTGCCCGCCGCGGCCGAGAGCGGCCGGGCCCTCGGCCGGCACCTGCAGGGCTGCCGGATCGGCTTCGACCTCGGCGGCTCCGACCGCAAGGTCAGCGCCGTGATCGACGGGCGCGCGGTGTTCAGCGAGGAGGTCGCCTGGGCCCCGCGGATGGAGCCCGACCCTGGCTACCACTACCGGGAGATCAGCTCGGCCCTGCGCACCGCCGCGGCCCACCTGCCGCGGGTGGACGCCATCGGCGGCAGCGCCGCCGGCATCTACGTCGACAACCAGGCCCGCATCGCCAGCCTGTTCCGCGGCGTGCCGCGGGAGCGCTACGGCGAGGTGCGGGCGATCTTCCCGCGGTTGCAGGCCGAGTGGGGCGTGCCGCTGGAGGTGGCCAACGATGGCGACGTCACCGCCCTGGCCGGTTCGATGAGCCTGGGCGAGAACGGCGTGCTCGGCCTCGCCATGGGCACCAGCCTCGCCGCCGGCTACGTGGACGGAAGCGGCCACCTGCTCGGCTGGCTCAACGAGCTGGCCTTCGCGCCCGTGGACCTCGACCCCGGCGCGGCGTCCGACGAGTGGAGCGGCAACCGCGGCGCCGGCGTCCAGTACTTCAGTCAGCAGGCGGTGTTCCGGCTGGCTCCGGCGGCCGGCATCGACATCCCGGCCGGGCTGACCGACGCGGCCCGGCTGGAGTTCGTCCAGGCGCGGCTGGAGGAGGGGCTCGAGGGGGCGGTCGCGATCTGGCGCAGCATCGGCATCTGCCTCGGCTACGCCCTTGCCCAGTACGCCGGGCTCTACGACCTGCGCCACGTGCTGGTGCTGGGCCGCTGCACGTCCGGGCGGGGCGGCGGGCTGATCCTCGACGAGGCGCGGGCGGTGCTCGCGGTGGAGTTCCCGGAGCGGGCCGGCCTGCAGGTGCAGCTGCCGGACGAGCGCAGCCGGCGCGTCGGCCAGAGCATCGCCGCCGCCAGCCTGCCGGCGCTGCCGCAGGAGGGCCCATGCGCTTCAGCCTGAGCAGCGCCGACCTCTGGATCCCCGACGGGACGGAACCCGCGGCCGCCCTGGCCCGCACCACCCACCTGGCGGTGGGGGCCCACCAGGACGACCTGGAGATCCTCGCCTACCACGGCATCGCCGCCTGCCACCGCCGGCCGGACCGCTGGTTCCTCGGCGTCGTCGCCACCGACGGCGGCGGCTCCGCCCGCAGCGGCGCCTACGCCCGGTACACGGATGCCGAGATGCGCGCGGTCCGCCGCCAGGAGCAGCGCCGGGCCGCCGAGCTGGGCGGATTCGGCGCCTGCGTGCAGCTGGACCACCCGAGCGCGGTCCTCAAGGATCCCGGAGATCCCCGCCCCGTGGCGGACCTCGCCGGGCTGCTGCGCGCCGCCCGGCCGGAGGTGGTCTACACCCACAACCTCGCCGACAAGCACGACACCCATGTGGCGGTGGCCCTGCGCACCCTGGCCGCGCTGCGCGGGCTGCCGCCGGAGCACCGGCCGCACCGCGTCTACGGCTGCGAGGTCTGGCGCGACCTCGACTGGCTCCCCGACGCCGACAAGGTGGCCCTCGACGTCAGCGGCGAGGAGGATCTCCAGGCCGCCCTGCTGGAGGTCTTCGCCAGCCAGGTCGCCGGCGGGAAGCGCTACGACCTGGCCACCCTCGGGCGGCGGCGCGCGCACGCCACCTACCACGAGAGCCACGGAACCGACGCCAGCACCGGCCTCACCTTCGCCATGGACCTGACCCCGCTGGTCGCGGATCCGGGCCTGGACCCCTCCCGCTACGCCGAAGCCCGGATCGAGCGCCTGCGGGAGGACGTGCTGCAGCGCCTGGCGCGGCTGGGCGGCTGATCAGGCCCGGCCGGCCGGCCGGGTGGGGCAGCCTTCGTAGCGCAGGCCGGGCTGCAGGCGCTCGCGCTTCATCACCACGCTGTGCGGGGCGACCCGGGCGCCCGGGCCGATTTCGGCGCCGTAGAGCAGCACCGCGCCGCTGCCCACGGTCGCCCCGGCGCGGATGTCGACCCGGTCGATCTTCAGCACCCGGTCTTCGAAGGTGTGGGCCTGGAACAGCCCGGCCACGGTGGCGCCGTCGCCGAAGGCGAGCATGTCCGGGTCCACCACCTGGGCGAAGCCCGGACCGAGCAGCACGCCCCGGCCGATGCGCATGCCCATCGCCCGCAGGTACGCGGTGAGCAGCAGGCTGCCCTCCAGCGCCGCGAGGCCGGCCCGGGCGTACATGGCCCAGGCCACGTAGAGGAAGTCCCAGCGGCTGCACCAGCAGGACCAGAGGGGATGGACGCCGGGCCGGACCCGGCCGACCAGGAACCACTTCAGGGCCAGGATCACGGCCGGGAAGAAGGCGGCGAGGGCCAGGCCGAGGAGCGGCAGGGCGCCGAACAGGAAGGCCGGGCCGGCGCCCAGGCGGGCTTCGGCGGCGGCGACGGCTGCGTACCAGGCCAGCAGGGCCAGGGTCGGGAGCACCGGCAGGGTGAACCGCCCGGCCTCCCAGGACACCCGGTTCCAGAAGCGGACGAATCCGGGCGCGTGGGTGAGCCGGCGGTCCAGCACCACCACCTCCCGGTTCGGCAGCTCGAAGGGCGGCAGCCCGAACCAGGAGCTCCCCTGCCGCACCGGGAGCGCGTCCACGGCGGTGCACACGCCGACCAGCAGGTCCGCCGGAAGGTCCCGTCCGGCCGGGACCACCGCGTGGTTGCCCAGGAAGGTGTTGGCGGCCAGCCGCAGCCGGGCGAGGTGCACGGTGCCCTGGTGGACCAGCGGCCCGCCCAGGTAGATGCCGTCGGCGAAGAAGCACTCCGGACCGATCTCCACGAGCTCCGGCACCACGTCCAGGATGGTGCTGATCTCGCAGCCCGGGCCGACCTTCATGCCGGCCAGGCGCAGCCAGTGAGGCCAGAACAGGGTGCCGCTGAGCCATTCGCCGGCGCCCTGCACCAGCCCGCCCTTCAGCCAGACCCGCAGGTAGGCCAGGCTCCAGCGCGGGAGGGTCCCCTCGCGGACCCGGCCCAGGAGCCGACACACGGCGGCGGCCAGGAGCAGGGTGGCGGGCACCGCCAGGGCCAGCTGGAGGGCCAGGTGCAGGAGGCCGGCGGCCCCCAGGTCCGGCCGGGCGAGCCAGGCGTTCACGCGGGACCCGTTGATGCCATTCCGGAAGGCCGCCGACAGCAGCACCAACTCGGTGGGCAGGGCCAGCAGCGCGGCGAGCCCGGCCTCCGCGAGCAGGAGGGCGGCCGACCAGGCCGAGGGGCTGAGCGGCGGAGGGCCCGGTGCGTGATCCGGCGCAGGAGCGGCGGCCGCAGGGCGTGCGGGAACGCCTTCCCAGCGTTCCCCCGCCGGAACCCGCGATCCCGGGGCCAGGGCCGACAGGGGCCCGAGCACCGCGCCCGCGCCGAGTTCGGTGCCGGGCCCCATGCCGGCCCGGGTCTCCAGGGTGGCGCCGGCGCCGATCCGGACGGGGCCGAGCACCAGGCAGCCCTGGTCGAGGTCGAGCATGCGCAGCGCCGCGTCCTGCGAGAGGCTGGCGCCGTCGCCGATCTCCAGCAGGTCCCAGCCGCCGGCGGCGATGGAGACGCCCCGGTGGAAGTGGACCCCTTCGCCGATGCGGGCGCCCAGGGCGCGCAGGAACGCCGCCTGGGCCACGGTCCCTTCGAGCAGCCGCCACGGGATCAGCCGGGCCGTCTGCTGGACCATCCAGTGGCGCAGGTGCCACCCGCTCCAGGCGGGGACCCGGAGCGGTGTGTAGCGGCCCACCAGCACGCGCTTAGCCAGGACCGCCAGGGC
>JAYRFV010000125.1:0-20817 GCA_041908165.1 Holophagales bacterium
CGCGGTTGAGAACGAATCGAGGGCGGAGTCCAGGCAGGCGCCGGCATCGGCGACCCGGCCCTCAACCTCGCGCAGGTGCGCCTCGGTGAAGGCCAGCCAGCCGGCGCTGAGGTGCAGTGATGGGTCGCCGCGAACCGCCTCCACGCCCCGGCGCTGTGCCGCCCAGGCCAGGCCGAGGTATTCGTTGGCCTGGTCCAGCCTGCCCCGGGCCAGGGAGGTCTGCGCGTGGTACTCCCAGAAGCTGGCGAACACCCGCCAGGGATAGACCTCCCACGGCTGCACCGCAGGGGCCCGGAGGGCGGCCTGGGCCAGGCGTTCGGCCTCGGCACCCCGCCCTTCCAGTTCGGCCCGAAGCGCCCCGAGGACCTGGGCCAGTTCGGTCCCCGGCGGGGCAGCCTGGGCCAGCAGCCCGGCCGCGGGCAGGGCGTGGCGCACGCGAAGGGCTTCCAGGGCCGGCGTGCGGGTGGCCCCAGCCAGATCCGCCCCCAGGGTGCGCAGTCCGTCCAGGTAGGCCGTGCAGCGGGCGAGCCCCAGGTTCAACGCGCACGCGGCGCTGCGATGGCCCCCCACCCAGGCGGCCTCCAGGTGGGCGAGGGCCTCCTGGTCCTCGCCGAGCAGCAGGTGGGCACGGCCGAGTGCGTACTCCGCCGCCGGCCGGGCTTCGGTTTCGAGGGAACGGAGGGCGGTGCGCATCGCGGCCATCCGCCGGCGGGTGTCCGCCAGCACGGGCCTGGGATCGGCCGCGGGCGCAAGGTGCTGCATCCGCAACAGGAATTCCAGGCCCTGGATCTCCTGGCCGAAGGACTGCGCCGCCCGGGTCCGCGCCCGTTCCCGGATCGACCCGCGCAGCGCCTGGGCCCCGGCCAGGAGGAGGAGGAGCACCCCGCCACCCAGCAGCACCGCGCCGGCGCGGTTCCTCCCGATCCACAGGGCGGCACGGTGCAGCGGGCGTTCCGGCAGGCTCGGAGGCGGCCGGGAGTCGCGCAGGGCGCGCAGGTCGGCGCCGAGTTCGGCCACGCTCCAGTGGCGCTGCTGGGGATCCAGCGCCGTCGCCTTCTGGCAGACCGCCAGGGCATCGGCGGACAGCGCCTCGCCTCCGGGTTCACCGGGCAGCCGCCCGGCCAGGGCGAGGTGTGCCAGGATGCCCAGGGCATAGGTGTCCGCGGCCGGGGTGAGCGGCCCGGTTGATGGTCCCCACTGCTCCGGGCTGGCGAAGGGCGGGGTGCCCGCGTGGCCGGCGTGCCCCGGTCCGGCCGGCTTGGCCAATCCGAAATCCGTCACCCGCACCTGCAGCTTTCCCTCCGGGAGCCGCTCCAGCAGCAGGTTCCCCGGCTTCAGGTCGAGGTGCAGCAGGCCCTCGCCGTGCGCCGCGCCCACCGCGTCGCAGGCCTGGACCAGCAGGTCCAGCCGGTCGGGGACGCCCAGCGAAGCCAGGGTCTCGCGAAACCCCGGGCCGTCGATCCAGGGCATGGCCAGGTAGCTCTCTCCGCCCAGTTCGCCGACCTCGAAGATCGGACAGATCCCGGGGTGCTTCACCTTCGCCTGGGCCCGTCCCTCCTCGAGCAGCCGCTCCTTCCGGGAGGGGGACTCCCAGCGGGAGAACTTCAGGGCCACGTCGCGCTGGAGGACCGAATCCTGGGCCCGGTAGACCCGGCCCTGACCGCCGACCGCCACCAGCCGGAGCTGGCTGTAGCGAGGCGACAGGCCGACCGGGCCGGGGTCGGTGTTGACCTCCCAGCCGGGGTCCGGTTCCGGGGGGAGGGTCCGGCCGGAGGGGTCTTCCGAGGCGTCCATGGAGGTCCCAGGATAGGCGGACTACAGCATGCCCTTCTCGTGCATCCACTCGTCGTTGAAGATCGTGCTCAGGTAACGGCTGGCGCTGTCCGGGAAGATCACCGCCACCCGTGCGCTGGACGGCAGCGCGGCAGCGGCCTGGCGCAGGGCGCACAGCACGGCGCCGCTGGAGCCGCCCACCAGCATGCCTTCCCGCCGCGCCAGCTCGCGGGCGGCCAGGAAGGCCTCGCGATCGCCCACCTGGACCATTTCGTCGACCACCGAAAAGTCCGCGCACCCGATCAGGAACTCGTCGCCGAGGCCCTCCAGCAGGTAGGGCGCGGCCCCCCCGGTCCGCCCGGTCCGGAAGTACTCGGTGAACACCGAGCCTTCGACATCGACCGCGACCACCTTGATGGCCGGGTCCTGCTCCTTGAGGAAGCGCCCGACCCCGCCGACCGTGCCGCCGGTCCCCATGCCGGCCACCAGCATGTCGATCCGGCCCTCCATCTGCTCCCAGATCTCGCGGCCGGTGCCCAGGTAGTGGGCCTCGTTGTTCTCGCGGTTGTTGTGCTGGTCCGGGAAGTAGCAGTGCGGCAGCTCCCGGGCCAGCCGCGGGGTGATGTTGTTGTAGCTGTCCGGGTGCTCCGGCGGCAGGCTGGTGTCGACCTTGTGGACGTCCACACCGAGGGCGAGCAGCTGGTCCAGCTTCTCCTTGCTGATCCGGTCGCGGACCACCGCCTTCAGCCGGTAGCCCTTCTGGATCGCCACCATGGCCATGCCCAGGGCGGTGTTTCCCGAGGAGTTCTCGATGATCAGGTCGCCCGGCCGCAGCCGGCCGTCCCGCTCCGCCGCTTCGATCAGGTGGCGGGCGATGCGGTCCTTGCTGCTGCCCATCGGATTCAGGAACTCGAGCTTGGCGAAGACCCGGCAGGCCAGGCCCTCGGTGACCCGGTTGAGGCGGACCATCGGCGTGTGCCCGATGACCTCCAGGATGTCGTTGTAGCAGCCCTTGTCGCGCACGGTTCTCCCCGGGACAGGCGCCGACGCCGCGGCGCCGCCTGGATCCAGGCTAACCGAGCCGGCGGGCCGGGTTCAGTGCTTGCCGTCCGGAGCGTCCGGGGCCGGCCTGACCGCGTCCGGGTTCTCCCGGGACACCAGTTCCCAGTAGTAGTCCGGCTTGGTCTCGCGCAGGTGGTCGCCGGAGGCCTTGCCGTTCAGCCAGGCCAGGTCCATCGGGTAGACATCCGGGTCGTAGATTACCAGGTACCAGTGCCAGACCAGGATCGAGAGGCTGGCGAGGATCGCCTCGTACCAGTGGGCGGCGGTGGCGGCATCCAGCACCCACTTGGGGAAGAACCGGAGGCTGAAGTTCTCGGCCCAGAGCAGGACGCCCGAGACCGCCATGACCACCGTGCCCCACATGAAGGCCCAGTACTCCATCTTTTCCGCGTAGCTGAAGACGCCGAAGGTCGGGCGGGTCTTCGCCAGCCCGAGGTTGAACTTGATCATCCCGATCATGTCCCGGGCGTCCTGGATGCCGGGCCACAGGCGCACCAGGATCTTGCGGTCGCGCCGGTCCAGGGCGAGGTGCAGGAAGTGGTAGGCGGTGGAGGCCATCATCACCACGGCGGCGATGCGGTGGGAAAGTCCCCGGAACGCGGCGGTCGGGTCGAAGAACAGGAAGAACTTCACCCAGTCCGCCTCGGGGTACTTCAGGGCGAAGCCCGACACGACCAGGACGATGAAGCTGAGGGCCGAGAGCCCGTGGGTGATGCGGAACCTCAGGTTCATGCGCGGCAGTTGTTCGCCGGTGTGGTGGTGGCGGCCGCGGCGCAGCTTCGCCAGCCAGTCGATCCAGTTGTGGAAGACCATGAAGCCGATGGTCAGCGGGATCAGGGCCCAGTAGGCCAGGCGGATCCACCGCACCACCTTGTGCTCGGAGATCGAGGCCGAGCGTACGTGGATCGGGGAGTTGGCAAGCTTGTCGCCGACGCCCGGGTGGCAGCGGCCGCAGGTCTGGCCGATGTTGCTCTTGTGGATCGTCGACCGGGGGTCGGTGGAGGCGAGGATGTTGTGGACGCCGTGGCAGGAGGCGCAGTTGGCCACGGTCTTCTGGCCGCCCCGGAGGGCCAGGCCGTGGAAGCTGTCCCGGAAGGTCGAAGTCTGGTCCAAGGACAGGTTGTAGCGCGAGGCGACGCGCTCGTCGGCGTGGCAGCGGCCGCAGGTGGCGGTGGACACCCGCGCCGGATTCACCAGGGAGCCGGGCTCGGTCGGCGCCAGAATGGTGTGCTCGCCGTGGCAGTCGGTGCAGACCGGGGAGGCGGTCGACCCGGCCTTGACGGCGACCCCGTGGACGCTGGATTCGTAGACGGACTGGACGTCCGGGTGGCACTTGCCGCAGGTGTCCGAGATGTGGCCGTGCAGGGTCTTGGAGCGGCCGTCCTTGCCCGACTGGATGTCGTGGGCGCCGTGGCAGTCGGAGCAGGAGGCGGCCGCGGCGTTGCCCTTGGCGACCTCGCGCCCGTGCACGCTCTGCCGGTAGGCCTCGACCGGCTTGGCGAAGGGGATCTTGTGGCGCTTCAGGAAGTCGGGGTTCGAGTGGCAGGACCCGCAGGTGTCGGGCAGGTTCCGCTTGGCCACCTTGGAAGCCGGATCCGCGGATTTCAGGATCCCGTGGACCGGACCGTGGCAGGAGGCGCAGGTGGCGCTGTCCGACATGCCGTTCTTCCTGGCCTGGCCGTGGACGCTGGCGTTGTAGGCCTTGACCACGTCCGCGTGGCAGCCTCGGCAGTCGACCTTCGGCACCTTGTCGGCGTGCGGCAGGCGGGTGATGGTCGGGTGGCAGCCGGCACAGGTGATGCTTCCGTGCACCGACTTGTCGAACTGGACCACGTCCACGCTGTGGCAGTTGTTGCACTCCTGCGGAGCGGGCTGGGCCCCCATCATCAGGAGGGAAAGCGTTCCGGCGAGAAGGAAGGACATGGGCGGCTCCAAGAACCTACCTAAAGGTTAGCTATGCCTTCCGCCGGGGATCCCCCAAGCCTCCTTGAACCCATGCGATTGCGATATTGGTCACAGGGGCCGGGGGCGCCCGCAGTCCCTGCCTGGGCGCTCCCAAGGCTGGAGGATGTCCCCGCGGGGCGCAGGAATTCCGGGGCGACCGCCAAGGCCGGTCCCGATGCGGGCCGGTGCTGTCGGCAGGCCGACCGGAGACAGATGGTCTTCAGGCTTGCGTCATGTTGAGGTCATGTCCAGGACCGGCGGGCCGCCCTGTCCCAAGGTAGCTGTTGCAGCCACGGCGGGCCTCGGCATCCTGGAGGCGTGCCCACCACCCTCACCATCTGCCGAGGCTGCCTTCGCCACGCCGAAGACGAGGGGGCGGGCCCGCGCTACCAGCACAAGATCGCCGACCTGCAGGAGCGCATCGAGCGCCAGCTCGGCCCGGTCGAGCTGCAGATGGTGGACTGCCTGCACCACTGCCTGAGCCACGAGGTCTGCGTGCGCCTCGAGGGCCCCAGCCGGGCGCGCCCGAGCTGTGCCCACCTCAAGCACGAACCTTCCTTCCGCGACCCGGTGGCGGTGCTGCTCGGGACCTAGGCCGGCAGGTCCCGGCCGCAGTAGCGGCAGACCTTGGCGGCCGCCTTGATGGTCTCGGCGCAGAAGGGGCAGGTCTTCCCCGGGGCGGCATCCTCCGCCGGGGCCAGGTGCTGGGTCTGGGCGGTCTCGATCAGCGCCTTGATGCGGACGGCGTGCGCCTTCACGTGGCCATGGCTGGAGATGGCGTCCGACCCGCCGGTGCTCTCGATCAGGATGTCCGACCAGAGCAGCCCGGTCTCGATGTGCACCGAAGCCACGCGCTGCAGGTGGATGCTCATCTCGTTGCGGGTGAACCAGGTGCGCTTCCGCCGGACCACCGCGGTTTCCGTGACCTCGATGACCGTGGGGAAGAGGTGGTTCCCCCGGGTCCAGCGGCTGGCCTTGAAGCGCTCCACGGGCATCGTTGCCTCCGCCGCCATTGTACCCCTGCAGCGGCGGGGCCTCAGCCCAGCGGCAGGTGGAGCACGAACCGGGTGCCCTCCTCCACCGTCGAGCTGAAGTCCAGTCGCCCACCGAGGTAGTCCTCGGCCAGGAGCTTCATGCCGTAGGTCCCCAGCCCCCGGCCCGGCCCCTTGGTCGAGACCCCGCGGTGGAAGATGCGGGCCGCGACTTCCGGAGGGACGAAGCCAGGATTGGTCACGCTCAGGCTCGCCCGGGTCCGGTCCACCTCCGCCAGGACCTGCACCGTGCCCTCCACCGGAGTGGCCTCGAGGGCGTTGCCGACCATGTTCTGGAGCACCCGCAGCAGCAGCTCGCGATCGGTCTGAAGCGCCGCTCCGGGGCACGCCAGGGCGACCACGAGGCGCGGCCCCTGCCGTTCGCCCTCGAGCAGGAACAGGTCGCGCAGGTCCTCCAGCAGGGCACCCAGGTCCACCCATTCCAGCCGGGGCACGAGCACGCCCTGTTCAGCATCGTGGAGGATCCGCTGCTGCTGGACCTCCTGGCGAAGCCGCTGGCAGAGTTCGACGATGCGGCGTCCGGCCCTGCGCGGATCGGCGGCGCCATCGGCCACCCGTTCGCTCCACCCGATCAGGCTCTGCAGCGCGTTCGAGAGGTCGTGCAGGAAGATCGACTCCAGGACGTCCAGCCGCTTGCGGGAGCTGATGTCCTGGAGCACCACCACGGTCAGGCGGTGGCAGCCGAGGGAGAGGGTCGAGACCTTCACCTGCAGGTCCACCGCCGCGAGCCGCCCCGCCCGCCGGAGGTTGAGCGCGCACTCGCCGACCGCGGTCAGCCCGCGGGTCTGGGCCTCGATGATCGCGAGGGCCGCCCCGCAGCGGCCGCAGGCCGGGGCGGTCCCGCAGCCGCCCGGGGCTTCCCCGGCGTGGACGCAGCCGAAGGCTTCGCCCATGCGCTCGCCCACGTGGGCAGCCGCTTCGGGAGGATCGAGGGCCTCCAGCAGCTCCTCGTTGCAGGCCAGGATCTGGCGGGCCTCGTTGAGCACCAGGACATGGCCCTCGGCGGTCTCGAGCACCGCGCGCAGGATCGGGTTCGCCAAGGACCGCCGGGCCAGGCTCGCGACCTCAGCCGGATCCAGGCGTTCCGGAACCACGGGCGATTCGGGGGGGAGCGGCAACGGGAAATCCCAAAGAAGCCCTGCATGACCATTCTGTCGCCTATCATCGGAAATGCCACCTGTCAGGATGGGTTGTGACTTTGTCGAAGCTGCCCATCGATCCGCTCCTCCCGGAGGCGGTGGCGGTCCTGGAGGGCCGGGCCAACCTGGTGCTGCTCGCCGAGCCCGGCGCCGGCAAGACCACCCGTCTGCCGCGGGCCCTGCTGGACGCGGGCCTGCTCGCGCGCGGCGAGTGCTGGGTCCTGGAACCGCGCCGGCTGGCCGCCCGGCTCGCGGCCCGGCGGGTGGCCGCCGAACTGGGGGAGGAGGTCGGCGGGCGGGCCGGATACGCGGTGCGGTTCGAGCAGCGGGTCTCGCCCCGGACCCGGATCCGCTTCGTCACCGAGGGGCTGCTGCTTCGCCGCCTGCAGGTGGACCCGGTGCTGGACGGGATCGCCTGCGTGATCCTCGACGAATTCCACGAGCGCCACCTGGACACCGACCTCGCCCTGACCCTGCTGCGCCGGCTGCAGCGGTCGGTGCGGTCCGACCTGCGCCTGGCGGTGATGAGCGCCACGCTCGACCCGGGTCCCGTGGCCGCCTTCCTCGAGGGTCGGGTCCTGCACGGCCGGGGCCGGGCGCACCCCGTGGACCTGGCCCACCTGCCCGGTCCCGATCCCCGCTCCCTGCCGCTCCAGGTGGCCGCGGCGGTGGAGGGCCTCTGCACGACGGGACCCGGCGGCCACGTCCTGGTTTTCCTGCCTGGTGCCGCCGAGATCCGTGCCTGCGCGCGGTCCTGTGCAGCGCTGGCGGAGCGCCACGGCTTGCGCCTCCTGCCGCTGCACGGCGATCTTTCGACCGAGGCGCAGGAGACGGCCGTCGGCCCCTCCGACCGCCCCAAGCTGATCCTCAGCACCAACGTGGCGGAAAGCTCGGTGACCCTGGAGGGCGTCGCGGCCGTCATCGACTCCGGCCTCGCCCGGGAGGCCTTCCATTCGCCCTGGTCCGGCCTGCCCGGGCTGAGGACCACCCGGATCAGCCGCCAGCGCGCCATCCAGCGGGCCGGACGGGCCGGACGGACCGGCCCCGGACGCTGCCTGCGGCTCTACACCCAGGCCGATTTCCAGGCCCGGCCGGAGGCCGACCCGCCGGAGATCCGCAGGGCCGACCTGACCGAGGCCCTCCTGAACCTGCATGCCCTCGGCCTGCCCGAGCCCGCCGCACTCGACTGGTTCGAGCCGCCACCCGAAGCATCCGTGGAAGCCGCGGAGAGCCTGCTCCGCCGGCTGGGCGCCCTCGACCCCGGGGGCACCCTCACCGAGGCAGGCCGGGCCATGGCCACCCTGCCCCTGCACCCGAGGCTGGCGCGGCTGGTCGTGGCCGGAGAGGTGCTGGGCATTCCCCGGCTGGCGCGGCTGGCGGCCGTGCTGCTGGAGGTGGGCGATCTGCGGGCGCGGAAGGGCCTGGAGGGCGTTGCAGAGCCTGGAGGCCCCCTGGCATCCGACCTGCTGCCCGTCCTGGACCGGTACCAGGAGGCCGAGGCCGCCCGCTTCGAGGCAGGCGCCCTCCGCGCCGCGGGCCTGGACATTGGCGCCGTGCACCGGGCCCGGCGGTCCTTCCAGAACCTGGGGAGGGGCGCCGAGGGCACCGAGCCCGCGGACGCCGAGCGCCGCCTGCAGCGGGCGCTGCTGCAGGCCTACCCGGACCGGGTCGGCCGCCGCCAGGGCGGCACCCTGTCCCTGTGCGGCGGGTCCGGCGCGGTCCTCGACCCACAGAGCCGCGTCCGGCAGGCGTCCCTGCTCGTCGCCCTGGACGCCGACCAGGCCGCCAAGGGTGGACGGACCCGCGTGCGGATCGCTTCGGCCATCGAGCCGGACTGGCTCCTGGAGGAATTCCCGGAGGCCGTGGCCGAACGCGTGGAGTTCCGCTGGAACGCCGACCAGCAGCGGGTCGAGCGGTTCGAAGGCCTGTTCTACGGAGACCTCTGCTTCGACGAGAGCCGGCGTGCCGCGCGGCCCGGCGAAGCCGGCGTGGCCGAGTGCCTGCTCCAGGCCCTCCAGGATTCCGGGGTGGGGGAGCTCCAGGCCCGGATCGACCCGCTGCTCGATCGGGTCGCCTTCCTGGCCCGGCTGCGGCCGGGGCTGGGCCTTCCCGACCGCGAGGGGCTGCGGGGGCAGCTGCTGCAAAAGGTCGCCACCGAGGCCGCCAGCCGCGCCGACCTGGCAGCCGCCGACTGGGCATGGTGCCTGCGCGAGCGGCTCGGCGAGACCACCTTCACGCTCCTGCAGAAGCTGGCCCCGGAGCAGGTCCAGCTGCCGCGGAGGCGGGTGGCCGTGCACTACGACGGCGAGGCCCCCTGGATCGCCTCGCGGCTGCAGGATTTCCTCGGCCTTCGCGAAGGCCCGCGGATCGGCGGCGGCGAGGTGCCCCTGGTGCTGCACCTGCTCGCCCCCAACCAGCGCGCCGTGCAGGTCACCACCGACCTCGCCGGATTCTGGCAGCGCGCCTACCAGGAGTTGCGGCCCCAGCTCAGCCGCAGGTACCCCCGGCACGCCTGGCCCGAGGACCCTACGCCAGGTCCCTGAGCCGACCGGCTTCGACCGGGGGAGCGGGGACGCTCACCGCCCGTCCCGGCTGCCTCCCCGCGCCAGGACGATCAGCGTCACCACCGATGCCACCAGCATGGCGGTGATGAGGGACGCGGCGACCACCTTTTCAGGGTGCCCGGCGAGGACTGCCCGCCAACTCGCCAGGGACCGCCAGGCAAAGACGAGGGAGAGCAGCCCGGTCGTGGCCAGCGCCGCCTTCCGTGCCCAGCTGCGGCCGCTGCGCAGGAGCAGGCCCCAGGCCGTCGACAATGCGCCGAAGGTGCCACCGGACAGGAGCGCCGTGGCGGCCTTGGCCGGGTTCGACAGGTATCCGGCCACGCCGACCGCCATCAGGAACGCTCCGTAGCCGAGCAGCCAGGCGCCATGTCGCTGATCCATCAACAACCTCCCGTCATCAAACAATTAATTACAAATTAATGCTATTTAATTTAAATTTAATTAAATTTTGTTTTCATCCTGTACATCATGCATATCATGTTAATAAATCAATTAATTATCAATTGAAACCATAAAAAAAATCAACAGGATGCAAATGATGGACAGGATAAAAATCATGTTATTGGCCATCCTCGATTATCGTGATTCCACAGATCCGCCCAGCGCTTCCATCAGGTCTTCCGCCGTGAGCGTGCGCGCCTGGGCGAAGCCGAGGACGGCGCGGGCGCCCTGGAACCGGAGGGCGACGAGGCGGAAGTCGCCCAGGTCGAAGATGGACCCGGAGTCAGGGAAACGCTCCAGGTAGGCAGCCCGGCCGGCGGCCTGGGCCGGATCCTCGGGCCCCAGCACCCGGGCTTCCACCTGGAGGGTGATCCGCGCCAGGGCACGCAAGTCGGCAGCGCCCTCCTCGGCCTCGCACACCAGCAGCGACGCGCGGGGATCCTTTTCCAGGTCCCGCGTGTGCGCAGCCAGCGCGCTGACGTGGATCAGGGCGGCACCGGGCACCAGGGCGAAGGGCACCATCGACACCGAGGGCGCGCCGTCGTGGAGGGTGCCGAGGGCGCCGGTGCGGCGATCCCGCAGGAGTTCGGCGACGCGGGCGAGGAAGGGGTCCATGGGGCCTCCGCGAGGAGCATAACCGGGCGGTCGGGGTTCCGGTTGGGTTGTGCGGGGCCCGTCGAAGCCTCGCGGCTGAAGCCACATTGAATCAATTCAATCAGCGTTTGAGAAACATAACCATGGAATGGGATAAATCGATTGACGATCAATAGGGGTTTTGTTCATGATGGGCTCCCTTTCCTGCATTCCTTCCCAAGGAGGTCCCATGTCCAGGCTCGGCCGCTTCCTGTTGCTGGGTGCCTTTCTCGCCCTCCCGGTGGGCGCGGAGGGCGGGCCCAAGCCCACGCCGGTGGAGGCCCGGCAGGCGGTGGCCCTGGCCCTGGCGCCGGGGACGCCGCCCAAGCCGGCGGCCTGCCTGAAGGAGCACGTCGACTGGTGCAGGCAGAGCACCCCCAAGAAGTGGTGCTACGTCACGTACACCCTCTCCGAGGTCTTCAGCGGCGGCAAGGTGGGCTGCAGCGAGGGCGCCCTCTCCTACAACGCCAGCAAGGGGATGCTTGAGCACGCAGGGCCGATCGGCTACCTGTGGTACGAGAACGAAAGCCGCTACCCCACCTCCGAGCCGTTCCGGCCGGCGGTGACCAAGGCGGTCCTCGACCTCAATCCCGCCACCTGCATGGCCTCCCTCAAGGTCGGCGGCCTGCCTTTCGTGTCGACCCCCATGCTGCAGACCAGCGGCGGGATCCTCTACGCCTTCGACCCGGCCAAGGGCATCGCCGACCTGATCACCCTGAAGAAGGCCAGCTACGACATCAAGCCCTGACGGCGCAGGGCCGCTCAGGCGCCCAGGGCGCCGCGGCGAACAGCCCGCGGGACAGGTCCGCCTTCGACAGATGGGCGAGGCCTGCGCCGCCCATGCCCAGCGCGATGGCTGACGTCAGCAGCCGATCCAGCCGCCTGGGCGCCTGCGCCGGAGGCATCCCTCCGGAGCCTTCGGGACTCATGCCTCCTTCGGCAGCTTGCCCTCGATCTGGTCGAGCAGCGCCCACATCTTGTGGCACTCCTCGCAGTTGTTGCGGGGGTCGCCGCAGGGGAAGCCGTCGGCCTGCATGCCTTCGCAGCGCGGATTCTGGATGTAGAACACCAGCTCGTTCATCACCCGGGCGACCTTCTCCCGCAACGGACTGTGGGGAATCTCCCGCAGAGCGAGGACGACGCGCCACTCCTCGGGGCTGAGGGTCGTGGTGATGGGTTCCTGGCTCATGGGGTGACCTCCGGGACAGTATAGGGGAGGATCGCTATCCCTTGGCGGCGAGGGCCTCCTTGGCGGCCTTCCAGCCGGCCTCGAAGGCCTGCTCGTTGAGCGGGATCAGGCTGGCCTTCTCGTGGAGGGCCTGGCGGATCGCGGCCAGGAAGGTGTCCTTCGGGAACAGTCCGGTGGCCGCCTGCAGGGCGCCGAGGGCGACGATGTTCTTGACCACCAGCTTCCCGAGCCCGGCGGCGATCTCCGTGAAGGGGACGCCGACCGTGGTGACGGTCGGGTCCAGCGGCTTCACCGCCTTGGCGACGGAGCTGTCGAAGAGGATGAAGCCGTTGGGCGCCACGCTCTGGCCGAACTTGGCCAGGCTCGGGGCGTTGAAGGCGATCAACGCCAGCGGGTTCGGGCTGGCGGGATTGAGCACCTCCTCCTCGGCCACGTGGACGTCGGCGTAGGAGGTCCCGCCGCGGGACTCGGGCCCGTAGCTGGGAATGTGGGTGCCGTCGAAGCCCTCGTTGATGGCGGCGGTTGCGATCAGCATCGCCGCGGTCTGGGCGCCGTCGCCGCCGGCGCCGGCCAGCTTGAGGCTCACATCGTGGGCATGGAGGTGCTTGGGGAAGCCCTGGCAGGCGCGCTCGGCGCCCTCGGCGGAGGCGCCCACCGACTTGAGGAAGTGGGCCGCCTCGAAGTCGGGCTTCGGCAGCTTGAACCAGGGGTCGACGGTGGCGTCCTTCTTCACGCCCAGCGGGAACACCGGGACCATGCACTCCTTCACCCACTTCTCGGTGGCTTCGGGGGTCATCTTCAGGTGGGTGGGGCACTCCGCCAGCACCTCGATGAAGGTGTAGCCGCGGCCTTCCTTCTGCAGCTGCACGGCCTTCTTGATGGCCTTCTTGGCCTTCTTCCGCTCGACCGCGCTGAACAGCGCCACCCGCTCCACGTAGACCGGGCCGTCCAGCTGGGCGATCAACTCGGCCATGCGGATCGGCTGGCCGTTCATCAGGCTGCGGCCGTAGGGGCTGGTGCTGCTGTTCTGGCCCATCAAGGTGGTCGGCGCCATCTGCCCGCCGGTCATGCCGTAGATGGCGTTGTTGATGAAGATGACGGTGATCGGCGCGCCCAGCTGGGCGGTGGCCACGGTCTCGGCGAGGCCGATGGAGGCCAGGTCGCCGTCGCCCTGGTAGCTGATCACCGTGGCTTCCGGATTGGCCATCTTGTGGCCGATGGCCACCGCCGCGGCCCGGCCGTGGGCGGCCTGGGTGTTGCCGGTGTCGAAGTAGTAGTAGGCGAACACCGAGCAGCCCACCGGGCTCACCAGGACGGTGTCGTCCTGCACGCCCAGCTCCTCGACGGCCTCGGCCAGGAACTTGTGCGCCAGTCCGTGGCCGCAGCCCGCGCAGTAGTGGGTGCTCTGGCCCTTGAGCCCCTCGCCGTGGGAGTGGCGCTCGAACTTGTCGTAGAAGACGGTCATCGGGACACCCCCTGGGCGAAGGTCTGGGCGGCTTCCATGATTTCCTGCTGGCCCGGCAGCATGCCGCCCATGCGCTGGACGTGGCCGATCTCGGGCGCCGGCAGGCCGGCCTTGCTCAGGGCCAGCCGCAGCTCGTCCTCGAGCTGGCCGGCGCTGGCTTCGACCACCAGCAGCCGCTGGCCGCGGCCGAGGTGCTGGGCCAGCTGCTGGACCGGGAAGGGCCACACCGTGATCGGCCGGAACAGGCCGGCCTTGATGCCCTGGTGGCGCAGCTCCTGGACCGCGCCCTTGCTGGCCCGGGCCGGGGTGTTGCAGGCCACCAGGATCAGCTCGGCGTCGTCGCAGAGGAAGCTCTCGGCGCGCGCCTCGGCCTGCATGGCCTCGTACTTCCGGTTCAGGTAGGCGTTGTGCTTCTCCAGGTCGCGCTCGTCCAGGAAGATCGAGCTGATCAGGTTGCCGCGGTGGTCGCGGTCGCCGTACACCGCCCAGGACGGGATGCCCGGCTTGACCAGATGGTCGGGCAGGTTGACCTTGCCGGTCATCTGGCCGAGGTAGCCGTCGGCCATGACCACCACCGGGTTGCGGTACTTGAAGCTGAGCTCGAAGGCCAGCATGGTCAGGTCCAGCATCTCCTGCGGCGTGCTCGGCATCAGGGTGATGGCGTGGGTGTTGCCGTGGCCCAGGCCGCTGCAGGCGAGCTTGATGTCGGCCTGCTCGGGGGCGATGTTCCCCAGGCCGGGGCCGCCGCGCATGATGTTGATGAACACCGAGGGCACCTCGGCGCCCACCATGTAGCTGACGCCCTCCAGCATCAGCGAGAAGCCAGGGCTGGAGGTGAAGGTCAGGCACGGCAGGCCGGCGCCGCCGGTGCCGTACATGTGGTTGACCGTGGCCACCTCCGAGACCGCCTGCAGGAACACGCCGTCCAGCTTCGGCAGCAGCTTGGCCATCAGCTCGGCGCCTTCGGTGCTGGGGGTGATCGGGTAGCCGTAGACGTGCCGGCAGCCGGCCAGCAGGGCGCCGATGGCGGCGGCGTAGTTGCCCTTGATCACCAGCGGCTGGCTCGGCGGCAGCGGGATCCGCTGGTCCGGCAGGTCGGCGGCCGGGACGGGCGCGACCCGGGCGCCGAACAGCTTGGCCGGGTCCTGCAGCTCGTAGTCCTCCCCCTGGGCCAGGGCGCGCAGGCCGTAGGGCTCCGGGCAGGCCTCGATGCAGAGGCCGCAGCCGTTGCACTTCTCCAGGTCCAGGACGACCGGCACCACGCCGGTGGCCGGATTGATCTCGCCGTCGTAGGCGATGCAGCCCTTGACGCAGACACTGACGCAGCGCCCGCAGCCCTTGCAGTATTCGGGCACCAGGTACGGCTTGGGTCGTTCGGTTGCGGGCATGGCCGCCCTCCTCAGGCTCGGTTGGATGGGCCCTTGCTGGCGGTTCCGGGCCTCACGGAAGTATCGAAACCCCTCCGTGTGCAGCGTGTCACAACCCCAGGGCGGCGCCCGTCCCGGCATCGAGGCATGATGGAGGTCACAGGAGGAAGGGTGACCGGCTTCCGCATCCGCGCCATCGTGGCCGCCGACGATCCGGCGGTGGCGGCCGTCATCCGCGCGGTGATGCCGGAGTTCGGCGCCGACGGGCCGGGCTTCGCCCTGCACGACCCGGAGGTCGGGGCCATGCACGCGGCCTACGACCGGCCAGGGGCGGCCTATTTCGTCGTCGAGGAGGCGGGGCGGGTCCTGGGAGGCGGCGGCGTGGCCCCGCTGGAGGGCGGCCCGGAGGGCACCTGCGAGTTGCGCAAGATGTACTTCCTGCCGGAACTGCGCGGCCGTGGCGCCGGCGACGCCCTGCTGCGGCACTGCCTGGAGGTCGCGGCGGGGTTGGGCTTCCACAGCTGCTACCTGGAGACCCTCACCGGCATGGACGCCGCCCAGCGGCTCTACCGCAAGCTCGGGTTCCAGCCGCTGGCCGGGCCCCTGGGCGCCACCGGCCACCACGGCTGCAACCGCTGGTTCCTGAAATCCCCGCTGCCGTGATCCTCGGCCTGGGCTCCGACCTGTGCCCGGCCCGGCGCTGGGAGCACCTGCTGGCCCGCTTCGGCGACCGGGCCGCCCGCCGGGTGCTGCATCCCGACGAGGCGGAATACCTCCTGCAGGGCAACCGGCAGCGGCTGCCGGAGCGGCTGGCCGGCCGCTGGGCCCTGCGCGAGGCCTTCGGCAAGGCCCTCGGCCTCGGGCTGGAGGGCTGGTCCTGGAAGGAGTTGCGCTACCGCGACGGCCGGCTCTGGGCCGAAGGGGCCCTGGCCGGCCTGCTGCGGGCACGCGGCATCGAGCGCCTGCATGCCACGGTGGCCCACGACGGCGGCCTGGCCCTGGCGGTGGTGGTCCTGGAGGGCCCTGAGGCTTCCTGACCTCAGGGGGATCAAAGGCGGAAGGCGGGGCACCGAATTTCTAAAGCCTTGTCCGCTGGGGCCGATGCCTCAGGAGAGACGACCCGACGATGACGTTGTCCGCCACCGACAAACCCATGACCCGGCAGGAATTCATCGCCCTGCGGGACTTCGTGTATGCAAAATGCGGAATCTTTTTCCAGGAGTCCAAGCAGTACTACCTCGAGAACCGGCTCGGCCGGCGCCTCACCGAGCTGAAGGTCTCCAGCTACGGGGCCTACCTCGACCTGCTCCAGGGCGCCCGCGGCCGGGACGAGCTGAAGCAGCTGTTCATCGAGATCACCACCAACGAGACCAGCTTCTGGCGCAACCCCCCGCAGATCGAAGCCTTCCAGCGGATCGTCCTGCCGGAGGTGGCCGGCCTGGTCCGGGCCCGGGGGGCGAACCGACTGCGGATCTGGTCCGCCGCCTGCTCCAGCGGCGAGGAGCCCTATACTCTGGCCATCGTGGCCCAGGAGAGCCTGGACACCACGCTCAAGGGACTGACCGTGGAGATCGTCGGGACCGACATCAGCGAGAAGGTCCTCGAACAGGCCCGGGCGGCGACCTACGGCAGCTACACCCTGCGCAACCTGACGCCGCAGCAGCTTCGCCAGCACTTCAATGCCAAGGAGGGCGACACCTTCGAGGTCAAGCCCGAACTCCGCCGGATGGTCCAGCTCAAGCACCTCAACCTGGTCGAGTACCAGGACTACAGGTCGCTCGGAACCTTCGACGTCGTCTTCTGCCGGAACGTGCTCATCTATTTCGACGACAACGTCAAGGCCAAGGTGATCAAGGGTTTCCACGAACAGCTGGCGTCCAGGTGCTACCTCCTGGTCGGCCACAGCGAATCCATCCATTCCTTCAACACCGGGTTCGAGCTGCTTCACTTCAGCAAGGCCATGGGATACCGGAAGCGCACCTGAAGAGGAGTCCCACATGCCCATTAGTCCCCAGGAACTGATCCAGAACCTCGGCGAGCTGCCCCCCCTCCCGCAGGTGGCCGCCCAGGTGCTGCGCCTGGTGGCGGACCCCGACTCCACCACCGAGGACCTGCAGAAGGTGATCTCCACCGACCAGGCCTTGACCAGCCAGATCCTCAAGATCGCCAACAGCGCGATGTTCGGCATGATGCGCGAGGTCCGGACGGTGACCCAGGCGATCATGACCCTCGGCTTCTCGACCATCAAGAGCGTGGTCATCGCCGCCAGCGCGAAGAACCTCTACGCCCGCGGCAGTGTCGGGCTGCAGGAACGGCTGCTCTGGGAGCACGCCCTGGTCACCTCCCTGGCCGGCCGCGGCTTCGCCCGGACCCTGCGCTACCCGCGGGCCGAGGAGGCCTTCGTCGGCGGCCTCCTGCACGACATCGGCAAGTCGGTCATGGGCATCAAGTTCCCGGACCGGTACGGGACCCTGGTCCGGCAGGTCTACAACGGGGAGGGCGACACCCGCCAGCTTGAGCTGGACACCTTCGGCTTCGACCACTGCATGGTCGGCGAGGCCCTGCTCCGCTCCTGGAACCTGGCCGACAGCCTGGAGGCCGCGGTGCGCTGGCACCACGACCCGCACCTGGCCCCGGAGGCGCACCAGCCGCTCACCGCCCTCGTGGCCCTCGGCAACCAGCTCGCCCTCGCCCAGGGCAAGGGGTTCGGCAAGGAGGGCTCGCTCGACACCCCCGCTGCGCAGGCCCGGGAGATCCTGGGCCTGGACGACGCCCGTTTCCAGGAGTACAGCGAGACGGTCCTGGAACTGCTCGAGCGCGACAAGGGGATGATCGGCGACCTATGATCACCGCCGACCTCCTCCGCCAGAGGGCCAGGACCCTCCCGAGCCTGCCGGTGACGGTGGTGGCGCTGGGCGAGGCCGTGGCCGACGACCGCTGCACGGTGGACCGGATCCTCGGCATCCTCTCGAAGGACCCGCCGCTCTCCGCCACCATGCTGCGTCTGGCCAACTCCGTGCTGTTCGGCGGCGACCAGGAGGTCCGGGACCTCCGGTCGGCGGTGCTCCGCCTGGGTTTCGACGCGCTGCTCAACCTGGGCCGGACCGCCGCCGTGATCCGAACGCTGCGCGGCAGCAGGCACCTCAACGCCGTCCAGCTCTGGCAGCACTCGGTGGCGGTGGGACTGGTCTCGAAGGGGGTCTGCCGGATGATCCGGCAGAACCACCTCGGCGAGCAGGCCTTCATGGCCGGACTGCTGCACGACATCGGCAAGATCGCCCTGGACCTCTGCTTCCCCGAGGAGTACGCGCCCGTGGTGCAGGCCATCCAGGAGGGCCGCTACGCCATCGATGCGGAGCGCGACCTGCTGCAGATCACCCACGCCGAGGTGGGCGCGGAGCTGGCGCTGCAGTGGAACTTCCCGGAAAGCCTGAGGTTGGCCATCCTCGAGCACCACGAACCGGAGCCCGGGCATTTCCTGGGGAGCCTGATCCACCTCTCCGACCTGATGGTCCGCACGCGGATCCCCAACGGACCGGCCGACGAGACGCTGTCCTTCGTGCTGGAGGACCTGCCTGCCTTCCAGACCGTCTTCGCCTCCCAGAAGGAGCCGATGGACGTCGAGCGGTTCACCTTCGGCATCGACGACGAGCTGGACCACGCCGTCGCCTTCGTCAACCTGGCCTACCAGGAATGAGCCCGATGGATCCGATCCGGGTGATGGTCGTCGATGACAGTCCCTTCATGCGGAAGGCCCTGGAGCGCATGCTCACCTGCGAGGACATCCAGGTGGCCGGCAGCGCCCGGGACGGGCTGGAGGCCCTCGAGCGCATCGCCCAGGTCAATCCCGACATCGTGACCCTCGACGTCGAGATGCCGCGCATGGACGGCCTGTCGTGCCTGAAGCGGATCATGGCCGAGCACCCGCGGCCCGTGCTGATGGTGTCGAGCCTCACCCAGGAAGGCGCCTCGGCCACCCTCGAGGCCCTGGCCGGGGGTGCGCTGGACTTCATCTCCAAGGAGAGCAGCCTGGGCTCCGCCTCGATCCTGCAGATCCAGCAGGAGCTCCAGGAGAAGGTGCGGAAACTGGCCCGCAGCCCCAAGTTCGCCCGCAGCCGGACGGCGCCCGCCCCGGCCGCCGCGGGCCAGGCCGCCATCCCCTTCCTTCGTGCCGCCCCGGTGGCGCCGCGACCCGGCCCCGGCGTGCTGGCGGCGAACCCGCGCGCCGAGCTGCTCCTGATCGGAACCAGCACCGGTGGACCCAAGGCGCTGCAGGACCTGCTGCCGGCCATCCCGGCGGGACTCCCGGTGCCCTGCCTGGTGGTCCAGCACATGCCCGGCACCTTCACCAAGCCCTTCGCCGAACGTCTGAATGCCCTGTCCAAGGTGACCATCAAGGAGGCCCAGGATGGTGAGCCCCTGCGGGCCGGCACCGTCTACATCGCCCCTGGCGGCATCCACATGAAGTACCGACAGCGCGGGGGGAGCGCGTCCATCGAGCTGGATCCTGAACCCTCGACCTCCCTGCACCGGCCCAGTGTCGACGTGCTGTTCCTCAGCGCCGCCGAGCAGTGCCCCCGGCCGATGCTGGCCATGATCCTCACCGGAATGGGCAACGACGGCGCCCGCGGCATGGAGGTCCTCAAGGGCAAGGGCGCCCACACCCTGTCGGAGGCGGAAGAATCCTGCGTCGTCTACGGCATGCCCCGGGCGGCCTTCGAGCGCGGCTGCGTGGACCAGGTGGCGCCCCTCCAGGACATGGCCGGGATCCTGCGGAAGCACTTCGGGATCTGAGCCCGGCCGCCGGACGGGGAAGGCATCCCTTTGGCATCGCCGGGGCATCCGCTGCCCCTTTCGGGTCTTCTCCGTTGCGCCCCTGAGCGGTTGCGGTGACATTCAGTCCGTCCCCCCACATTCCCGGCCGCCATGGAACCCCGCCTAGACCCGACCGCCCGCCTCGGAACCGCCCTGCTGGCCGCCCTCCAGGGGCGACCGGGGGATGCCCGGGTCCAGGCCCTGCTGGGTTTCGTCGGCGAGACCCTGGACCTGGTGCTGCTGACCAACGAGCAGGGCACCGCCCGGCTGCAGTTGCCGAACGGGCAGGTCCTCGAAGCCCAGGGCGACCTGCCCTATCCGCCGGGCACTCGGCTGACCGTGCAGGTTCTGCCGCCCGAAGTCGGCCAGGCCGCCCCGCGCCTCAAGCTGGTCGAGGCCGTTCCCCCGCCCCCGTTGACCATTCTCGCCCCGCTTCAGCAGGGCGAGGCCCTGCAACTGCTGGCGCGGCTCTCCCTGCCGGAGGCGCCTCCGGCCCTCGCCGCCCTGGCCCGGCTGTTCGAGGCGCTCGGCGCGGCGGAGGTCCGAGGTGCCGGTCCTGATGAGGACCTTCCGAGCCCGCATCAACCTGGTTCCGACCCGGTCGGGCCAGAGCGTGCTTCAAGGCCTGCCGACGGCCCTTCGCCGGTTCCTCCCGCGAAAGTGATCGCCTTCCTCCGGACCCTGCCGACGGAGGTGCTTGGAGACCTGCAACGCGTCCTGTTCCCGGGCCGGGTCCCTGCGGCGAGCCTGGAGGCCACCGCCGAATCCCTGGACCACGTGCTCCGCGGGTTGGCCCGGCCTTCCCCCGCTGCACCGTCGTCCCCCACCCCGTCCGAGGCACCGGCTTTCGATCCGGATCCCGCCCTGGCCTCCCTCACCCGCGAGGCCCGCGAAGTGCTGCACCGACTCGGGGAATCGGGGTCCAAGCCCGGTGCCGTCGAGGCGGACGCCAGCGTGGGTGCGCTCGAGGCCTTCCTGAGGCGCCTGATTCCCGCGGCGGGCACCCGTCCTGGGGCACGAACCCCATCTGCACCCCAGGACCTGCGAGGGCCTGACCTGAGGCAGGAGATCGTCCCCCCGTCCACCACCGTGGAGGTCCAGGCCCTGCTGGAGGAGCTGCCGCCGGAGACCCTCCGCGAGCTGCAGCGGACCCTCGCGCCCGCCGCCTCCCTGCCCGAGGCCGCCGAAGGGATCCTGCGCCTGCTCCGCGCCGCGCCCGCCGATGCTGCTGTCCTGCGCGCCCAGGTCCGCCAGGTCCTCTCCACCGCATCCGCCGGCACCGCCCTGCGCGCCCTGCTGGAGCCCCCCACCGCCGTGGAGGTCCAGGCCCTGCTGGAGGAGCTGCCGCCGGAAACCCTCCGCGAACTGCAGCG
>JAYRFV010000126.1:0-1942 GCA_041908165.1 Holophagales bacterium
GGTGACGTCGCCGGCCAGGTTGAGGAAGGCGACATCGAACGGGGTGGCCGCCGGTCGCCGACGTGGGGCGGGGGCGCCGTGGAGCAGCAGGCGCATAGCCCCGACACCCTCGCGCACCGCCCGTTCCGGCGCCTTGGTGGGGCACAGCTCCAGCAGCCGGCGCGCCGCCCCCAATTGGGCCGGGGCCAGGTCCTGGTCGGCGGCCAGGTCGTCGAGCAGGTCGGGGGGCAGGCCGCGGTCGCCGAGGTGATGCTCGGCCATCTGGCGGCGCACCGAGCGCGGCGGGGTGCCGCAGGCCACCGGCAGCAGGAAGCGGCGCAGGAAGGCCGGGTCCATGCCGCTGGTGTGATTGGCGATCCAGATCGCCGGCACCGGGTTTTCCTCCAGGATGCGGTTCATCCAGCCCTTCTGCCGGCCGGTGACCTGGGCGCGGCGCAGCAGGGCGAAGAGGTTGTCGCCGGCGTCGAAGACGTCCTCCACCTCGTCGAAGATCAGCAGGGCCGCGCCGCGCCGGCCGAGCAGGCGCTGGGCCAGCAGATAGGCGGACAGCCGCCCGTTGCGGGACAGGCCATCGCCGTCGTCATCGGCACTGCGCACCTGGTAGGCGCGCAGGCCACGGTCCGCCGCCAGGGCGCGGGCCAGCTCGGTCTTGCCGGTGCCGGGCGGGCCGTAGAGGAGGGCGTTGACCCCGGGGGTGCGGCGGGCGACGGCCTCCTCCAGGGCCTCGCCCGCCAGACCCGCCGAGGTCTCCAGATGGGGGAAGGCCGTCAGAGACCACTCCGCCGGCGGGGCCGGCTCGATGAGCAGCTCCAGCAGGGCCTCGGCATCCGCCGGGGCCGCCTCCAGGACCTCGCTCAGGAGATCGCTGGGGCGGAGGAAGTCCTCGAGGTCGCTATGGCCGGTTTCGACCACCACCAGGCCCAGGCTCCGCAGGGGGGCGTTCTTGGCCAAGGCCCGGCGCAGTTCGGTCTCGCTCAGGTCCAGCACCGGCCCCAGGCGCCGGTAGTTGATGCGGCTGCCGGCGCGCTCCCCGCGTTGACGCATCAGTTGGCCCAGGTCGGGGCTGGCGACCAACTCGTCGAGGAAATCGAGGACGCGCAGCGCGGGCCCCGTCAGGTCCAGGCTGGCGCCGAGCAGGGCGACCGTGGCCGCGGCCGGGGCCTCCTCGGGGTTGGCGCGGTCCAGTCGGGCCGCGGTCAGGGGATGGATACGCCGGAACAGCCGGCGCAGGCGTCCGAGCAGGAGGTCCTGGTGCTCCTCCATCCGGTCCGGCCCGACATGGAAGGCAGACTCTTCCTCTTCCTTGAGGGCCACCCGCAGGGCCAGGAAGATATCGTCGTCGCTCATGCGGGGGATAGCGGCATCCTCGTCGAGGTCGGCATCCGGAACATCGGGGTCGAGTTCATCCGGGTCGTAAGCCCGGCCCGGCGGCGCTGGCGGTCGGAGGTAGCTGGCCAGGCCCCGGGGTTCGAACAGGGGCTGGAGCATGCGCCATAGCAAGCCCAATTGCTGGGTATCGAGCCGTTCCGTGATGAGTTCGCGGGGCAGACCCAGCAGGCGCACGGCATAGCCGGCGGCGCGGCGTTGCTGGGGGGTGAGGCCGCTCAGGTCACGGCGCCAGCAGTCACGGATAAGAGTCATGGTCAGGCCTCCTCGGTCCAGGGTTGAAAACGGCGGCTGTCGTAGTGGTAGGCGATCAACTCGCCCCGGACGGTCCCTTCATCCCAGAGGACGCCGACAACCACATCCAGGGGCTCGCGGAAGTAGGTGGCGCCCGCCTCGGTCATGGGGTCCAGCACCGGAGTGGCGAGGACCTCCAGCACGACGGCGGGTTGGCCATAGCGGGGAAAGCGCTTGTGTTTCAGTCCCGGTTTCCAGGTCACCAGGTCGCCGGGGGCGAAGTCGTGGCGCCGCTTGAAGAGGCGATAACGCTCGCGCAGGA
>JAYRFV010000127.1:0-2205 GCA_041908165.1 Holophagales bacterium
TCGCTCTGCAGCCGGGCGACCTCCACCCGGTGCTTTTCGGTCTCGATCTGCTGTTCCTGCGCGATCTTGTTGTTGATGGCCTGGACCACCTGCGGCGGCGGCTCGAGGTTGCGCAGGTAGAACGCGGTGACGGTGGCGATCTGGAAGGGCTCGCCGCCGTTCCGCGGCCGGGTCAACAGGGCCGAGTCGACCTCGTTCTCCATCATCAGCGCGATGGCGTTCCGCTGGGACACCTCGTTGATCGAGAAGGCCACCATCCCGTCGCGCACGCCGTTCCGAATGGCGTTCCGCACCACGTTGTCGATCTGCTCCTGGCTGCCGATTTCGAGGAAGAGCCGCGGCGCCATGGCAGGGTCGATCTGGTACCGGAGGGCGGCGTCCACCTTCATGGCCATCTGCTCGCTGGAGAGGGCATCCATCTTCTCGGCCTCGTCGCCCGCCTGCGGGAACTGCTCCTCGCGGGTCGAATACCGCTCCACCTCTGACCAGGGGCTCACGAACCGGATGCCGGGCAGCAGCGGGACCGGGTCCACCGTGCCGAAGGCGTGCCGCACCCCCACCTGGCCGGGCTGGATCACCACCACCGCCGAGGTCAGCAGCGCGAACCCGCCAAGCCCGACGAGGCCGAGGCCGAGGGCGCGGCCGATGGTCCCGCCCGGCGACGGTCCCCGCGCCCGGATCCCCGCCGAGCCGAGCAGGACCAGGAAGCCGACGGCCAGGATGAAGAAGCCGAAGACGAGGTGACTCATGGGGACTCCCACCGGTGAAAGGTTGGTGTAAGATAGAGGGCGTGGCCCGCCGGGCCAATCGAGACCATCGGAGGGTTGGGCATGGCGGAACTCAGGCGGGACAGGGGCGCACGATGAGCCTGCTGACCGGGGCGCGGAGCCTGCTGGCGTCCGGGGCGAGCCTGCCCGGCGATCTCCTGGAAGACGCACGGAAGCGCATCGGGGTGGCCGCCATGTCCATCGCGGCCATCTGGCTGATCATCCTTGCCATGATCGAGCTGGCGGGCCGGTGGTTCAGCGCGACCCTCCCGAACATCTCCGCCGTCTGGCCCGAGCCGGGGCGGTACTTCACGATCACCGGCATCGTCGTGGCCAGCGTCGTGGCGGTGGTGGCGCGTCGCGTTGGGCCGAAGTCCCACTGGCTGCGGGACGTCGCCGTCCTGCTGATGGTCGGGACCTGCCTCATGCTGGCGATCCTCGAGGCGTGGGTGCCCATCACCCAGCCGGGACGGCTGTCCTGGACCTGCGTCATCATCCTGCTCTACCCGCTGATCGTCGCGGATTCACCGCGTCGCACGCTGTTCGTCTCCCTCTCGGCGGCCACGACGGTCCCGGTCGCCCTGTTCCTGGCGCGTGCGCGGGGCGTGGACATGCCCGAGCATGGCTTCTCGGTCCTCACCCTGGTGCTCCCCCCCTACCTGTGCGCGGCCATTGCCGTGGTCCCGGCCCGGCTCATCCAGCAGCTGGGCAAGGCGGTCAAGGCAGCCAGGGAAATCGGCGCTTACCGGCTCGGCAAGCTCCTCGGCGAGGGCGGGATGGGGCAGGTGTTCCGCGCCACCCACCAGCTCCTGGCTCGGCCGGCCGCTGTGAAGCTGATCCGCCCGGAGAGCATCAAGGGGGTCAGCAGCGAGACGGCCCGCACCGCCATGGAGCGCTTCCGCCGGGAAGCGGCCGCCGCCGCGGCGCTCACCTCTCCGCACACGATCGCGCTGTACGACTTCGGCCCCACCGGGGACGGGAGCTTCTTCTACGCGATGGAGCTGCTCGAGGGGATGAGCCTCGAGGACATGGTCAAGAAGCACGGTGCCTTGCCGCCCGAGCGCGTGGTGTACCTGCTGCGGCAGGCGTGCGTCTCGCTGGCGGAAGCGCACCAGCGGAACCTGGTGCACCGCGACATCAAGCCCTCCAACCTGTACGCCTGCCGCGTCGGCGTGGAAGTGGACTTCATCAAGATCCTGGACTTCGGTCTCGTCAAGGAGACGACGCCTGGGGGGCCAGCGGACCTGAAGCTCACCGCGGCCGATGCGCTGACCGGCACGCCGGCGTTCATGGCGCCGGAACTGGCGCTCGGGGACCCGGACGTGGACCACCTGGTGGACATCTACGCCCTGGGGTGCACCGCGTACTGGCTGCTGACCGGCGACCTGCCGTTCTACGCCACCAACACAGTGCAGATGCTGTTCAAGCAGGCCAACGA
>JAYRFV010000128.1:0-11804 GCA_041908165.1 Holophagales bacterium
AGGGGCCCTGTCCCCTTCCCGGCGCGACTCGGACGCGCGAGCGGGAATGGCGCGCCGGAAGGGAAAGCCGAGGACGCACGCGTCCGAGGCGGTCCGCGCAGCGGATTCCCGGGCGCAGCCAGTCCCGGAGTGAGAGTCGCGCCGGATGCACCAGATGAGGGGCCCCGCAAGGGGCCCTGTCCCTTTCCCGGCGCGACTCGGACGCGCGAGCGGGAATGGCGCGCCGCATGATTCGGGCCTGACGGCCCTCACCCCTGCGGGGCGGCCACGGCGCTTCGCCCCGTGCCGTCCTATTCGCCTCCGGCGAAGGGTGGGAAAGCCGAGGACGCTCGCGTCCGAGGCGGTCCGCGCAGCGGATTCCCGGGCGCAGCCCGTCCCGGAGTGAGGGTCGCGCCGGATGCACCCGATGGGGGGCGACCGCTGCGCCCTGCCTTGGCCGAGGACAGGATCAGGCCGAGGTCACCCCTGCGGCAGGGTCGCGGCGGGTGACCTCGGGATAGAAGGCCTCGGCGCAGCCGGGGCAGATGCCGTGGGTGAAGGTGGCTGCGGTGTGCTGCGAGATGTAGCCCTCAAGCTGCTCCCAGTAGCCCTGGTCATTACGGATCTTCTTGCACTGGGCGCAGATGGGCAGCAGGCCCGTGAGGGTCTTGATCTCGGTCATCCGCTCCTGGAGTTCCCGGTTCAGCCGGCCCAGTTCCAGGTTCGAGGCCTCGAGCATGGTTTTGGTTTTATTGATTTTATTATTATAGTTGAAAAGAATCAAAACGATGATGATCAGGAAAACCAGGCTGGAGCCCAGGATCAATTGATAGATCCGGGTCCGTGCACTTTTCAGTTCCGACAGCAGTTTTTCCCTTTTCAGGGACTCAAGTTCCGCATCCCTTCGGATGGTCTGCATTTTTTCAGTCATGTCAAATATTTTTTCCTTTTCCTGGGCAGAATAGATCAATTCCTTTTGTTCAATGTATGATTTATGATATTTAAATGCCTGTACAATATTGTTCTGTTTTTCAAAGATGCTCGACAGCAGCTGGTAGCTGGTGACGAGTTCCTTCCCGGCGTTCAGGCGCATCGCCAGCGCGGCCGCCTCCTGGGCGCAGGGGATCGCCCGGGCGTTCGCCCCGGACAGGTGGAGCATGCGGGCCTTGGCGTTCAGCGTCTGGATCCGGCCGTACTTCTGGTTCCGGAGGTCGTACTCGCGGAGGGCCTGGTCGAGGAACCGGCCGGCCTCGCCGTAGCTTTTCAGGTCCGTGTGGGCGATCCCCAGGTTCAGGTAGGCGTAGGCGACCAGGGTCCGCTCGTTCCGCGCGTTGATCAGGTCGAGCCCCTCCTGGAGGTGCTTGAGCGCCAGGTCGAACCGACCAAGCTTGGTTTCCGCGGAACCGAGGTTGAGCTTGACGACGATCAGGTTCCCGATGCTTGGGTTTTTTTCAAGCTTGTCGAGGATCTTGTTGTAATAGACGATGGCTTTTTCGTACCGTCCGATGTTGTGGTAGACGATCCCGATGTTGTTGAGCGACTTGATGGAGGCCGATTCCAGGGACAGCTCCTCGCGGAACCGCAGGGCCTCCAGGTGCGACTCGAGCGCCTGGCTGTACGCCCCCATGAAGGTGTAGGCGATGCCCAGCACGTTGCTGGCGCTGGCGATGCGGGTCTTGTTCCCGATCCGCCGGCTGAGATCGAGGGATTCCTTGCCGAAGCGCACGGCCAGGGTGAAATCGCCGAGCTGGCTGTGGCAGTAGGAGCTGGAGGCCAGGAAGGAGGCCTCCTTCTCGGCGTCGCCGACCTGCCGCGCCAGTTCGAGGCCCTCGGCCGCGAGGGCCAGGGCCCCCTGGGGATTCGCCGACTCGGTCCGGTTGACCTGCTCGAGGAGCGCGGACACCCGTTCCCGGGCGCCTCCCGGGGGGGCCTCCACAGGCCGGGCGCCCACGCCGCCGGCCAGCAGGGCCAGCAGCACCAGGGTGGCCGATCGGGTCATTCCTGAGCCTCGGGGTCCGGGGGCGGAACCGGCCGCCCCCCGACTCATCGGCCCCGGAGGCCGGGCCATGACTCGCGGCGCGATCCTGCCCTACCGGGACCCGTCCAGGGCCTTGCGCCGCACGGGAACGTAGCCCTCCTCCACGAACCGCAGGACGCCGCGGGTGATGGCCTCGGCCAGGCGGCGGCGGAAGGCGGGGTCCTTGAGCTTGGCCTCCTCCTTGGGATTCGAGATGAAGGCGCTCTCCACCAGCACGGCCGGCATGGCGGCGCCGCGCAGGACCACGAAGGGGGCCTGCTTCACCCCCCGCTGCTGGACCGCGCCCACCCGGTTCAGCTGGGCCAGGACCGCCACGGCGAGGCGCTCGCTGTCCTTCAGGTAGGCCTTCTGCGCAAGGTCGTCCAGGATGCCCTCGACCAGGCTGTCGTTGATGGGGGCCTGGGCGGCCCCGGCGTTCTCCAGGGCGGCGAGTTCCGCGGCGTCCTCGTCGCCGGTTCCCAGGCTCAGGAAGTAGACTTCGGACCCGCGCGCACCCCTGGAGCGGGCCGCGTTCAGGTGCAGGCTGAGGAACAGGTCGGCGCCCGCCTCGTTGGCCAGCCGGGCCCGGTTCCATAGGGGGACGAAGGTGTCGCCGGTCCGGGTCAGGAGCACCTGGAAGCCCTGCCCCTCCAGCGCCTTCTTGAGGTCGAGGGCGATCTCGAGGGCGGCCTCCTTCTCGCTCAGCCCCCGGGGCCCCCGTGCGCCCCGGTCCTCGCCGCCGTGGCCGGCGTCGATCGCCACCTTCAGGGGTGGCCGGGGTTTGGGCCCGGGGGCCTGAGCCAGTAGGCTGAAGGCGAGGCAGCAGGTCAGGAGGATTCTCACGATGGCCCAGTCGGTCAAAGGCATGCGCGATCTGTTTGGCAGGGAACTGCGGTGGTTCCAGCACATCGAGGATACCGCACGGCGCGCCTTCGACCGCCATGGCTACACCGAGATGCGCACGCCGATCCTGGAGGAGTCCGAGGTCTTCCACCGCAGCGTCGGCGAAAGCTCGGACATCGTGAACAAGGAGATGTACGAATTCACCGACCGCGGCGGCCGGCAGGTGGTGATGCGCCCGGAAAACACCGCGGGGGTGGTGCGGGCGATGATCCAGCACAAGCTCCTCGCCAGCAGCGACCCGCGCCTCCTCTACTACATCGGTCCGATGTTCCGCTACGAGCGGATGCAGGCCGGCCGCTACCGGCAGTTCTGGCAGATCGGCGCGGAGAGCTTCGGCGTCGCCACGCCCGAGAGCGAGGCCGAGAGCCTGGTCCTGCTCCACGACTTCCTCCAGGAGCTGGGCCTCAAGCAGCTGGTGTTCACGATCAACTCGGTCGGCACCCCTGAATCCCGTCCGGCCTTCCACGCCGCCTTCCGCGCCTTCTTCGACGCCCGTGCCGAACGCTTCTGCGAAGACTGCCACCGGCGCATCCAGAGCAACCCGCTGCGCGTGCTGGACTGCAAGAGCCCCGGCTGCCAGGCCGCGCTGGAGGGTCATCCGCTGATCACCGACCACCTGGACGAGGGCTCCCGGTCCCACCACGCCCGCCTCAAAGAGGTCCTCACCGGGCTCGGCGTGCCCTTCCAGGAGAACCCGCGCCTGGTCCGCGGCCTGGACTACTACACCCGCAACGCCTTCGAGGTGCTGTCCAGCGACCTGGGGGCGCAGTCTGCGCTGGTCGGCGGCGGACGCTATGACGGCCTGGTCAGGCAGCTCGGCGGGCCGGACATCGCCGCCTTCGGCTGGTCGATCGGCCTGGACCGGCTCGCCACGGTGCTGCAGCAGGTGCACGGCGACCCCGAGGGCGACCCTCCTCCGCTGCTGATCCCGCTGGGCGCCAAGGCCTCCCTGGAGGCGCTGCGGCTGGCCCGGGAGCTCTGGTCCAGCGGCGTCGCCCTGGCGCTCGAGACCCGCGGCGCCGGGCTCAAGAAGGCCCTGGCCTCCGCCAACCGCCAGGGCACCCGCCTGGCCCTGATCCTGGGCGACGGCGAACTGGAGCGCGGCACGGTGGCGGTCAAGCACCTCGAAACCGGGGACCAGGAGGACTGGCCCCTGGGTGAGCTGGGACGGCGCCTGGCCCAGGCCGGACCACCCCCCGGCGCTCCGAGGATGAACCTGTCCTGAATCCCGTTTTTACCTCACAATGCGATAGTTGAGACCGGAGGCACCCCGCCCCCGGCCGCCCTTCCAGGAATGCCCATGCCGTCCACTAGCCCTGCTCCGGTCCCCGGTTTCGATGGCGCGGGTCCCTCCGCGGAACCCCGTGGAGGCCGGCGGCGCTGGGCCTATGTCGCCGGGGCGGCGTTCCTGCTCGCCGGGCTGCTGTGGGCCGCCTTCGGCCGCGGCAGGGCCGTCAAGACGGTGGCCGCGAGGCCGGTGCCCGTGGGGGTCGCCGCGGCGCGGGCCGGGGACATGGACCAGTTCCTCGGCGCCCTGGGGACGGTCACCCCGCTGAACACGGTCACCGTGCGCAGCCGGGTGGACGGGCACCTGGTGCGGGTGGCCTTCAGCGAAGGCCAGTTCGTGAAGGAGGGCGACCTGCTGGCCGAGATCGACCCGCGGCCCTTCCAGGTCCAGCTCATGCAGGCCGAGGGCCAGCTGGCCAAGGACCAGGCGGCGCTGAACAACGCCCAGGCCGACCAGCGCCGGCTGAAGGCGCTGGTCCAGCAGGGCATCATCTCGCGCCAGCAGCTGGACACCCAGAACACCGTCGTGGAGCAGCTCGCCGCGGCCATGAAGGGCGACCAGGCCCAGGTGGAGAGCGCCAAGCTGAACCTGGCCTACAGCCGCATCACCGCGCCGCTGTCCGGCAAGGTCGGCCTGCGGCTGGTCGACCCGGGCAACATGGTGCGCGCCTCCGACGCCACCGGGCTGGCGGTGATCGCGCCGGTGCAGCCGATCAACGTCACCTTCACCATCGCCGCCGACGACATCCAGCAGGTGCTCGCCCGCACCCGCTCAGGCCAGAAGCTCCCCGCCGAGGCCTGGGACCGGGACCAGCGCCGGCGCCTCGCCTCCGGCAGCCTGGTGGCCGTGGACAACCAGGTCGACCCCGCCACCGGCACGGTCCGGCTGAAGGCCCAGTTCGGCAACGAGGACGGCCAGCTCTTCCCGAACCAGTTCGTCAACGTGCGGCTCAAGGTCGATGTCCTCCGCGGCGTGGTCCTGGTGCCCGCCGCCGCGGTCCAGCGCAGCCCCCAGGGGACCTTCGTCTACGTGGTCGGCTCCGGCGCCGTCGCGGAGATGCGGCCGGTGGAGGTCCGCGCCACCGAAGGCGAGACCGCCGCCATCGGCAAGGGCCTCCAGCCCGGCGAGCAGACCGTGGTCGAGGGGATGGAGAAGATCCGTCCCGGATCGGCCCTGGCCCTGCCCTCCAGCGAGCCGCGGAAGGGCGACAAGGGCGGCAGGGGCAAGTGAACCCCTCCCGGCCCTTCATCCTCCGGCCCATCGCCACCTCGCTGCTGATGGCGGGCCTGCTGCTGGTGGGCTTCATCGCCTTCCGCCAGCTGCCGGTGTCGGCGCTGCCCCAGGTGGACTACCCGACGATCCAGGTGGCGACCTTCTACCCCGGGGCCAGCCCGGAAGTGGTGGCCTCCGCGATCACGGCGCCCCTGGAGCGCCAGTTCGGCCAGCTTCCCGGGCTCAACCGGATGTCCTCGCAGAGCTCGGCCGGCAGCTCGATCCTGACCCTGCAGTTCGTGCTCGACCTCAACATCGACGTGGCGGAGCAGCAGGTGCAGGCGGCGGTCAACGCCGCCGGGACCTTCCTCCCGCGCGACCTCCCGAACCCGCCGGTCTACAGCAAGATCAACCCCGCGGACGCGCCGATCCTGACCCTGGCGCTGACCTCGAAGACCCTGCCCCTGCACAAGGTGCAGGACTTCGCCGACACCCGGCTGGCGCAGAAGATCTCGCAGATGTCGGGGGTCGGCCTGGTGAGCATCAGCGGCGGCCAGAAGCCGGCGGTGCGGATCCAGGCGAACCCCCAGGCGCTGGCCTCCTACGGCCTGACCATGGCCGACGTGCGCACCGCCATCGCACAGACGAACGTCAACCAGGCCAAGGGCAGCTTCGACGGCCAGCGCCAGGCCTATGCCATCGGCGCCAACGACCAGCTGCTCTCCAGCGAGGAGTACCGGCCGCTGGTGATCGCCTACCGCAAGGGGGCGCCGATCCGGCTCGCGGACGTGGCCGACGTGGTGGACGGGGTCGAGAACGTCCGCCTGGCGGCCTGGATGGGGCGGGGCGAGGCGGGCAGGGGCCTGGTCCCGGCGGTGGTCGTCAACATCCAGCGCCAGCCCGGGGCCAACATCATCGCCGTGGTCGACCGGGTCAAGGAGCTGCTGCCCCAGCTGCGCGCCTCCCTGCCCTCCTCCGTCGACCTCGACATCCTCACCGACCGCACCACCACCATCCGCGCCTCGGTGGCCGACGTGGAGTTCGAGCTGATGCTGACCATCGCCCTGGTGGTGATGGTGATCTTCCTGTTCCTGAGGACCCTGGCCGCCACCGTCATTCCCAGCGTCGCCGTGCCGCTGTCGATCGTCGGCACCTTCGCCGCCATGTACCTGCTCGGCTACAGCCTGAACAACCTCACCCTCATGGCCCTGACGATATCGACCGGCTTCGTGGCGGACGACGCCATCGTCATGATCGAGAACATCATGCGCTACATCGAGGCGGGGGAGAGCCCCCTCGAGGCGTCGCTGAAGGGCTCGGAGCAGATCGGCTTCACCATCCTGTCCCTGACGGTGGCGCTGATCGCCGTGCTGATCCCGCTGCTGTTCATGGGCGACGTCGTCGGCCGCCTGTTCCGCGAGTTCGCCATCACCCTGAGCGTGGCCATCCTGGTCTCGGCGGCGGTCTCCCTCACGCTCACGCCGATGATGTGCGCCAAGCTCCTCGCCCACCAGCGGGAGCACGAGCAGGGGCGGTTCTACCAGGCCTCCGAGCGGGTGTTCGACCGGGTGATCGCGTTCTACGGGCGCACCCTCACCTGGGTCCTGCAGCGCCAGCGGACCACCCTGTGGGTGGCGGGGGCCACCCTCGCGGCGACGGTCCTGCTGTACCTGGCCATCCCCAAGGGCTTCTTCCCGGTGCAGGACACCGGCGTCATCCTCGGCATCTCCGAGGCTCCCCAATCCACCTCCTTCCCGGCCATGGCGGCGCGCCAGCAGGCCCTGGCCGAGGCGATCCTCCGCGACCCGGCGGTGGAGAGCCTGTCCTCCTTCATCGGCATCGACGGCACCAACACCACCCTCAACAGCGGCCGCATCCAGATCAACCTCAAGCCGCTCGAGGAGCGCGGCGACTCCGCGGTGGAGGTGATCCGCCGGCTCCAGCCCGAGCTGGGGAAGGTCGCCGGGATCCAGCTCTTCATGCAGCCGGTGCAGGACCTGACCGTGGAGGACCGGGTCAGCCGCACCCAGTACCAGTACACCCTGGAGGACGCCGACCCGAAGGAGCTCGGCGAGTGGACCCCGCGGTTCCTGGCCCGGCTGGCGGCCCTGCCCCAGCTGCGCGACGTGGCCAGCGACCTGCAGGACGACGGGTTGCAGGCCCGGCTGGTGATGGACCGGCCCACCGCGGCGCGCCTGGGGATCACCCCGCAGATGCTGGTGGACGCCCTCTACGACGCCTTCGGCCAGCGCCAGATCTCCACCATGTTCACCCAGCTGAACCAGTACCGGGTGGTGCTCGAGGCCCAGCCCGGGCTGACCCGCCGTCCCGAGGACCTGGAGAACATCTACGTGCGCTCCCTCTCCGGCGGCGCCGTCCCCCTCGGGGCCTTCACCCGCCTGGAGAAGGGCCGCGCGCCCCTGTCCATCAACCACCAGGGCCAGTTCCCGGTGGTGACGCTGTCCTTCAACCTGGCGCCGGACGCCTCCCTCGGCGACGCGGTGCGCGCCATCGAGGCCGTGAAGCGCGACATCGGCATGCCCCTGAGCATCAAGGGCGGCTTCCAGGGCACGGCGCAGGCCTTCGGCGCCTCGCTGGCCAACACCCCCTGGCTGATCCTGGCCGCGGTGCTCACGGTCTACATCCTGCTGGGCGTGCTCTACGAGAGCTACATCCACCCCATCACGATCCTCTCCACCCTGCCCTCCGCGGGCGTCGGCGCCCTGCTCAGCCTGATGCTCTGCCGCACCGATTTCAGCGTCATCGCCCTGATCGGCATCATCCTGCTGATCGGCATCGTCGAGAAGAACGCCATCATGATGATCGACTTCGCCCTGGAGGCCGAGCGCAAGTCCGGCCAGCCCCCCGCGGAGGCCATCTACAGCGCCGCCCTGCTGCGCTTCCGGCCGATCGTCATGACCACCTTCGCGGCGCTCCTGGGCGGAGTGCCGCTGGCGCTCGGCACCGGCGTCGGCTCGGAGCTGCGCCGGCCCCTGGGCATCGCCATCGTCGGCGGCCTCATCTTCAGCCAGGTCCTTACCCTTTATACGACGCCGGTGATCTACCTGGCCTTCGACCGCCTGTCGCGCCGGCTGCGCGGGGAGACGGAGGCTTCCGCCGCCGGGTCCGCCGGATGAGCCTCTCGGCGCCCTTCATCCGGCGGCCGGTCGCCACCACCCTGCTGACCGCGGCGCTGGCCCTGCTGGGCGCGATCTCCTACCAGTTCCTGCCGGTGGCCCCGCTGCCCCAGGTCGAGTTTCCGACCATCCAGGTCAACGCCAACCTGCCCGGAGCCAGCCCGGAGACCATGGCCTCCTCGGTGGCCACGCCGCTGGAGCGGCAGTTCGGCCGGATCGCCGGCATCACCGAGATGACCTCCGCCAGCTCCCTGGGGAACACCGAGATCACCCTGCAGTTCGACCTCGGCCGCAACATCGACGCCGCCGGCCGGGACGTGTAGGCGGCCATCAACGCCGCCCGCGGCGACCTGCCGGCGAACCTGCCCTCCAACCCCGGCTACCGGAAGTCCAACCCCGCCGACTCGCCGATCCTCAGCCTGGGGCTCACCTCCACCCTGGTGCCCCGGGAGCGGATGTACGACATCGCCTCCACCGTGCTCCAGCAGAAGCTCTCCCAGGTCAAGGGCGTCGGCCAGGTGTTCGTCCGCGGCGGAGCGCTGCCGGCGGTGCGGGTGGAGGTCAACCCGGCCGCCCTCCACGCCCGCGGCCTGAGCCTGGAGGAGGTCCGCGCCACCATCGCCGCGGCCAACGTCAACCGGCCGAAGGGCGACCTGGAGGCGGGCGACGCCACCTGGTCCCTGGCGGCCACCGACCAACTGATGGGCGCCGACGACTACCGGCCGCTGGTGCTCAGCCACAAGTCCGGCGCGGCCCTGCGGCTGGGCGACGTCGCCAAGGTCACCGACTCCCTGGAGAACGTGCGCAACGCCGGCCTGACCAACGGCAAGCCGGCGATCCTGGTGATGGTGTTCCGCCAGCCGGACGCCAACATCATCGAGACCAGCGACCGAATCAAGGCGCTCCTGCCGGAACTGGCGAGCGCGCTGCCGCCGACCATCCAGATGCAGGTGCTGATCGACGCCACCCGCACCATCCGGGCCTCGGTCCGCGACGTGCAGATCGCCCTGATGATCTCCATCCTACTGGTGATCCTGGTGGTGTTCGTCTTCCTCCGCAGCGTCCGCTCGACCCTGATCCCCAGCGTGGCCGTGCCGATCTCGCTGATCGGCACCTTCGGCGCCACGTACTTGCTGGGCTACACCATCGACAACCTCTCGCTGATGGCCCTGACCGTGGCCACCGGCTTCGTGGTGGACGACGCCATCGTGGTGGTGGAGAACATCACCCGCCACGTGGAGGGCGGCATGCGGCCCATGGAGGCGGCGCTCCACGGCGCCCGGGAGATCGGCTCCACGGTGGTGTCCATCAGCATCTCGCTGGTGGCCGTGTTCATCCCGATCCTGCTCATGGGCGGCATCGTCGGCCGGCTGTTCCGGGAGTTCGCGGTCACCCTCTCGGTGTCGATCCTGATCAGCATGGTGGTCTCCTTGACCACCACGCCGATGATGTGCGCCCGGCTGCTGAGGCCCCTGTCGGAACAGCGCCACGGCCGGATCTTCCAGGCCAGCGAGCGGGCCTTCGGCCGGCTCCTGGGCCGCTACCGCGATTCGCTCGCCTGGGTGCTGCGCCACCAGCGGCTGACCTTCGCGGTGTCGATCGCCACGGCGGTGGCCACCGTGGCCCTCTACATCCTCATCCCCAAGGGCTTCTTCCCCCAGCAGGACACCGGCCGCATCAACGGCTCCATCCAGGCCGCCCAGGACATCTCGTTCCAGGGCCTGGAGAAGCTCATGGGGCGCTTCGTCGAGGTGGTGCAGCAGGACCCGGCGGTGGAGAACGTCACCGCCTTCGTCGGCGGCGGCAACACCGGCCGGATGTTCGCCTCCCTCAAGCCGAACCACCTGCGCAAGGAGACCGCCGACCAGGTGATCGCCCGGATCCGCGCCCGGAGCGCCCACATCCCCGGGGCCACCCTGATCCTGCAGGCGATCCAGGACCTCCGCATCGGGGGCCGGTTCGGCGGGGCCCAGTTCCAGTACACCCTGCAGGGCGACGACAGCCGGGAGCTGTTCGAGTGGGCGCCGCGGGTGCTGCAGAAGCTCCGGACCCTGCCGCAGCTCACCGACGCGAACAGCGACCTGCAGAACCGCGGCCTCGAGGCCACCCTGGAGATCGACCGCGCCACCGCCGCCCGCCTGGGCATCAGCACCCAGGCCATCGCCAACACCCTGTACGACGCCTTCGGCCAGCGCTACGTCTCCACCCGCTACACCACCCTCAACCAGTACCGGGTTGTGCTCAGCGTGGACGCGGCCTACTGGCAGACCCCGGACGGCCTCCGGAGCATCTACCTGCGGGCCAGGGACGGGGCCCTGGTGCCGCTCAGCGCCATCGCCTCCTTCCGCCGCGGCAACACCGCCCTGTCGGTGAACCACCAGGGACAGCAGCCGTCGGTGACCATCTCCTTCAACCTGCCGCCCGGCAAGGCCCTCGGCGACGCGGTGACCGCCATCGAGCGGGCCCAGGAGGAGATCCGCCTGCCCGGAACCCTGCGCGGCACCTTCATGGGCACGGCGCAGGTCTTCAAGGCCTCGCTGGCGAACCAGCCGTGGCTGATCCTCGCCGCCCTCCTGGCGGTCTACATCGTGCTGGGCGTGCTCTACGAGAGCCTGATCCACCCGCTGACGATCCTCTCGACCATCCCCAGCGCCGGGCTCGGGGCCCTGCTGGCGCTCATGGCCTTCAGGATCGAACTGAGCGTCATCGCCCTGATCGGCATCATCCTGCTGATCGGCATCGTCAAGAAGAACGCCATCCTGATGATCGACTTCGCCCTCGAACTGGAACGCCGCACCGGCTGCAGCCCCGAGGAATCGATCTTCCAGGCCTGCCTGCTGCGCTTCCGGCCGATCACCATGACCACCCTGGCCGCCATGCTGGGCGGCCTGCCGTTGGCCCTGGGCGTGGGCACCGGCGCCGAGCTGCGCCGGCCCCTCGGCGTCGCCATCGTCGGCGGGCTGATGCTCAGCCAGCTGCTGACCCTCTACACGACCCCGGTGATCTACCTGTACATGGACCGCCTGCGCAAGGCCGCGGGCCGCGCGTGGAGGGCGCTGCGGGCGCGGCCGGAACCCGCCGGAGCCTAGCTGTCGCGGCCAAAGACACTGTTCAGCTTTGCGGCAGGGGTGAGACCGCCGAGGGCTGAGTGGGACCTGTGGTGATTGTAGTGATGCAGCCAGGCCTCGAGGGCCTGGCTGCGCTGTTCTGAGCTCTGGTAGGCCAACCGGTAGGCCCATTCGCGCAGGGCAGTCTGGATGAACCGCTC
>JAYRFV010000129.1:0-5290 GCA_041908165.1 Holophagales bacterium
CAGTTGGCCCAGGCCGTGGAACGGATCGATTCCCGGAAACTCGCCGATGCAGATGAGCGACAGCTGCGGCAGCTCCAGGTGCAGGTCCGCCCACCAGGCCAGGTGCCGGACCAGCAGCAGCTGGTCGAAGAGGTCGTGCTCCAGCCAGAGCACCACTTCCTCGTGCCCCCGGGCCGCCTCGAGCCCGCCATCCCACATCGTCAGGCGGGCGTGCGCCTCGGCGGCGGTGGCGTACCCCGCCCGGGCGAGGTACCGGGCGCGTGCCTCCCGGAAGCCGGGCTGGGTGAGCGGCACCAGCGGCCCCTCGCACAGCGGGTCCGCCCAGACCGCGCGCGTGCCGCCGAGGTTGGTGGCCGCGAGCCGGTCCGCCACGACATCCCCGTTCAGGACGTGCAGGCAGCGGGGCATGTGGAATCCATGAAGAATGCCTGAATGGAGCTGACGGGCCAGCGGGCGGGGTGCCCGGGAATCAGTTGCCTCAAATCTTGGCGCCCTGCGCCGATACCTGCAACAGCGATGCGGTGGATTGCCACGGCGGGCGATTGCGCCCGCTCGCCCGTCCCTCCCCGGGGCGGCGGGGCACTGCCGGATGGCAAGCCGGCTCGCCATTGGACGGCGGGACCCCGGAAGCACCCTCAAGGAGGCAGCCATGGCGGCGGTGGCAGGGTTCGAGGTGGACGCGGGTGGGCACCTGACGGAGGCGGAGGTGCTGGACCTGCAGGGCAAGATCGAGGCGCTCAACCGGGTGCAGGCCGTCATCGAGTTCAACCTCGACGGCACCGTCCTCACGGCCAACGACAACTTCCTCCGGGCCCTGGGGTACCGGCTCGAGGAGATCCAGGGGCGGCACCACCGGATGTTCGTGGACCCCGCCTACGCCGCCAGCGAGGATTACCGGCGCTTCTGGCAGGACCTGAACAACGGCCAGTTCCAGGCCGCCGAGTACAAGCGGATCGGCAAGGGGGGCAAGGAGGTCTGGATCCAGGCGTCCTACAACCCGGTGTTCGACCGCGAGCACCGCGTGGTGAAGGTGGTGAAGTTCGCCACCGACATCACCGAGTCGAAGCTCCGCAACGCCGAGTTCGAGGGGCAGATCGCCGCCATCCGCACCTCCATGGCCGTCATCGAGTTCCAGCTCGACGGGACGGTGCTCACCGCCAACGAGAACTTCCTCCGGGCCCTGGGCTACGGGCTCGAGGAGATCCGCGGGCGCCATCACCGGATGTTCGTGGAGCCGGCCTTCGCCGCGAGCGAGGACTACCGCCGGTTCTGGAGCGCGCTCAACAAGGGCGAGTACCAGGCCGGGGAGTTCAAGCGCATCGGCCGGGGCGGGCGCGAGGTGTGGATCCAGGCGTCCTACAACCCGATCATGGACGCGAGCGGCCGGCCGTACAAGGTGGTCAAGTTCGCCATCGACACCACCGAGGTCCGCGAGATCATGAACGCGGTGGCCCGGAACGCGAGGACCCTGGCCGGATCCGCCGTGGAGCTGACGCGGGTGAGCCAGGAAATGGGCCAGACCGCGCGGGACACCTCCAACAAGGCCGGCGTGGTCGCGGCCGCGTCGGAGCAGGTGTCGCGCAACGTCACCACCGTGGCCACCGGCTCGGAGGAGATGAGTGCCTCCATCCGGGAGATCTCCAAGAGCGCCGTCGAGGCGGCCCGCGTGGCCACCGACGCGGTGCGCGTGGCCGAGGCCACCGACGCCACCGTCGGCAAGCTGGGGGAGTCGAGCGCCCAGATCGGCAAGGTGATCAAGGTCATCACCTCGATCGCGCAGCAGACCAACCTGCTGGCGCTCAATGCCACCATCGAGGCCGCCCGGGCCGGAGAGGCGGGCCGCGGCTTCGCGGTGGTGGCCAACGAGGTGAAGGAGCTGGCCAAGCAGACCGCTGCCGCCACCGAGGAGATCCGCGCCCAGGTGGAGGGGATGCAGGGCAACACCCAGCAGGCGGTCAAGGCGATCGACGAGATCGTGCAGATCATCAACGAGATCAACTCGATCTCGGGGACGATCGCGGCGGCGGTGGAGGAGCAGACGGCCACCACCAACGAGATCTCGAAGAACGTGGGAAACGCGGCGCGGGGCGCCAACGACGTGGCCCGCAACGTCCAGCAGGCGGCAACCGGCGCCAACGAGGTGAGCAAGAACGTGCAGGAGGCGGTCAAGGGCGTCTCCGACATCACCCGCAACATCAACCAGCTGGCCGGCGGCGCCACCGACGTGGCGAAGAACGCCGCCGAGGCCGCCAAGGGCATGAACGACGTGGCACGGAACGTGGGGACGGTGAGCACGGCGGCGCGGGACACCACCCGCGGCGCCACCGACACCAACACCGCCGCCCGAGAGCTGGCCCGCCTGGCCGAGAAGCTGCAAAGCAACGTCGCCAAGTTCAAGGTCTGAAACAAATCGGGGGTGGCCGGTTGACGGCCGCCCCCGGCGCAGTGCGCGAAGTGATTCCATCATCCAGCGAGGTTCCGAATGCGAAGCCGACTCAGACCCGCCCCCCTCCTGCTGCTCCTGGCCTGCCACGTCGCAGGGGCGACCGAAGAGCCCAGGAAGGCGACCTCCAAGAAGGCCGCATCGGGCTTCCAGATGCAGGATCCCCCGGATAAGCGCAAGGCCGCGAAAAAGCCTTCCACCGGGAAGGCGGAGGCCAGCGAGGCAGGCGCTGACGTCCGGATCAAGCAATTGGAAAGCGAAAACCTCAAGCTGCGCAAGGAGCTTGCAGAGAAGGGTGACCGGGCCACGCAACCGGCAGGGGCGGAGGCACAGTCCGCCGAAGGAGCGCTCGCAGAACTGAAGGCGGGAAACGCACGGTTCGCGGCCGGACTGCGTACCCGCAGCCAGTTGGGCGTCAATGATCCGGTCCTGCGCCAGGCACTGGCCAAGGGCCAGGCGCCATTCGCCGTGATCGTCACGTGCAGCGACAGCCGCCTGGGGGAGAACTTCATTTTCGACCAGGAACTGGGACGGCTGTTCACCATCCGCGAGGCAGGAAACTGCCTGGATGCGCAGGGCCTGGCGAGCATCGAATATGCGGTCGAGCACCTGGGATCGAAACTGGTCGTGGTTCTTGGACACGATTCCTGCGGCGCGGTGAAGGCGGTGCTGGATTCAGGCCCGGCCATCCTGCCCGGCAACCTCTGGAGCCTCCAGGCGGCCATGGCTGGCCTGCTCGAAAGCGTGCATGCCGAGGCCGGGGAGGCGCCAGCATCAAGGATGGCCAGGCTGGTGAAAACCAACGCGGAACGCCAGGCACGTATCGTGGTGGGCCGAAGCTCGATCGTCCAGGGCCTGGTGGCGGCGGGGAAGGTCACGGTCGTACCCGCCCTCTACGACCTGGCCAGCGGAAGGGTCCAATTCCTCCCCGCCGCCGGGCTCGAGTCAGCCAGGACGCCTGGTCCGCACCATTGATTCGCAGGGGGGTTGAACGATTGCGTCACGCAGGCACACCAGCCGTCCTGGCTGATCATCCGCCAGCCTCAGGCACCGTTCCAAAGTGCCGGCTGGCTCCTGCCCAGAGGTGCCCCCTGCCTGGGAGTTTGACATGAAAAGCCGCACGATCCTAGGGAAGGCCCTTCCGCCGGTGATCCTCCTGCTGGTGGTGATCTTCGGCATAGCCCTCGCCGTGCAGTGGCGGCAGATGGACGCCCAGACCGACCGTCGGCTGAAGGACGGCGGCGCCGCCATCGTCAAGGTGATGTCGGCGGCGCTGCACAACGCCATGCTCAAGGGCGACAACGAAGGCGCCCAGACCATGACCACGGACGTGGGCAACTCCCCGGCCATCCGCCGGACCTTCGTCCTGCGCGCCAACGGCAAGGTCTTCGTCGCGTCCGACAAGGCCATGATCGACAAATCCTATGCGGAAACCGGCCTGGCGCGCCTGAAGTCGGGGGAACAGACCAGTTTCGAGGCCCTGGCCGACGGCGAACGGCATTTCTCCCGGGTGCTCATCCCGATCGCCATGGAGAACGCCTGCATCGACTGCCATCCGGGGGTCAAGGCCGGGGAGGCGCTCGGCTACCTCGGCGTGGAGCCGTGGTCCGACCTGGACCTGCACGAGGCCGAGGCGGCCCGGCGCAACCTGATCCTCTTCAACGGGGTGGTAATCCTGCTGGTGGCCCTGGCGATCTTCTTCATGCTCCGCTGGATCACCCGGCCGCTGGGCCAGATCGCCGAGGCGGCGACCCGGATCGCGAGGGGCGAGGTGGACCAGACCCTGGCGCATGCCTCCAATGACGAGCTCGGCACCCTGGCCGAGGCCTTCCGCAGCCTGATCCTCTACATCAGGGGCATCGCCTCGACCGCCGGCGACCTCAGCGAGGGCCAGTTGAAGGTCGCGATCGTCCCCCAGGGGGACAACGACCTGCTGTCCCGGAACATGATCCGGGTCACGGAGGTGCTGTCGGGAATGGCCGAGGAGACCTCCCGCATCAGCCTGGCCGCCTGGGAGGGGCGGCTGGACGTCCGCGGCGAGACCGCCCGGTTCCACGGCGCCTACCAGCAGATCGTCAGCGGCATGAACGACACCCTGGACGCCGTGGTGGCGCCGGTGAACGACGTGATGCGGGTGATGGGGGACATCGAGCAGGGTGACCTGACCTCGCGGATCACCCGCACCTATCAGGGCGATTTCGAACGGCTGGCCGCCGCCATCAACAACAGCGCTGCCCGGCTCGGCCAGGCCCTCGGCGAGATCAGCAGCGCCGCCAACACCCTGGCCTCCAGCGCCGACCAGATGACCTCGACCTGCCACAGCATGGCCGGCAGCGCCGAACAGATGACCCAGCGGGCGAACACGGCCGCGGCGGGGACCGAGCAGGCCTCGGTGAACGTCAAGGGCATGGCGGCGGGTATCGAGCAGATCAGCGCCAACTCGAACACGGTGGCGACCGCCTCCGAGCAGGTCAGCGCCAACCTGCGCACGGTCGGCGCGGCGGTCGAGGAGATGTCCGCCAACCTGCGCACCATCGCGGATTCCTCTGAGCAGATGCAGGGTTCGGTCAACTCCGTGGCTGCGGCGATCGAAGAGATGTCGGCGTCCCTCAACGAGGTCTCCCGCAACTCCGGGCAGGCGGCAACGGTGGCCAACCGGGCCGCGCTGTCGGCGACCAATACCGCCGAAATCGTCGAGCACCTGGGCAAGGGCGCCCGGGAGATCGGCAAGGTGGTGGACCTGATCAAGTCCATCGCGGCGCAGACCAACCTGCTGGCGCTGAACGCGACCATCGAGGCGGCCAGCGCCGGCGAGGCGGGCAAGGGCTTCGCGGTGGTGGCCAACGA
>JAYRFV010000130.1:0-24019 GCA_041908165.1 Holophagales bacterium
AAGGGGTGCTCGCGGCGGTCCGGCGCTGCCGCCGGCGGTCCGGCGCCGGCCCAGTCCACGTGCTCTATGCAGGCTGCGGTCCCTTCGCATCCTTGGCCCTGCCGACGATGGCGGCCCTGAACCCGGAGGAGGTCCGGTTCACGCTCGTCGACCTGAACGCGGATTCGCTCGAGGCGGCGCAGGCGACGCTGTCGGCGCTGGGCTGGCTGCCCTTCGTCCGGGAGTTCCGGTGCGCGGACGCCTGCACCTGGGCGCTGGACAGCGCCGCGGATGCGGATGTCCTGCTCAGCGAGACGCTGAGCGGGGCCCTGCGCGCAGAGCCCTTCGTCGCGATCCTGATGAACCTGGTCCCGCAGCTTGCACCGACAGCGCTCCTCGTTCCCGAGGAGGTCCGGGTCTCCGCCGTGCTGTGCAGTCCCGCCCGCCGGATTGCGAACAAGCTTGGGCAGGTGGTCCCGGGGCCTGCCCAGCTTGAACTGGGGACGGTGATGACCGTGGGCCGGGACCGCGCGGTCCGCTGGGCCAGCCGGGCGACAGCCCGGCAGGAGCCCTTCCCGGCGGTGCAACTGGATCTCCCCGCGGATCGGCAAGGCTGCGATCAGCTCTCGCTGGAGACCGATGTGACCGTCCACGGCGGAATCCACCTGCCCCGGGACGCGTCCGGGCTGACCCTGCCCTGGCGGATCAGGTCCATCGCCGAGGTGCCTCCGGGCGCCAAGGCGATCCGGTTCCAGTACCGGCTTGGCGAGGAACCGGGCTTCATGGCCGAACTTCGGTGAACGCCCAGGGGATCAAGGATCCCCTGGCCCGTCCTCAGGCGGGGGTTGAGCCGCGTCGGGGGCGAACAACCCCGCCTCGGGCAGTTCGTCGGCGTTCAAGGTGGCCAGGGCCTGGGCCTCCAGGCTGCTCTCGCCGAAATCCGCCAGCCTGGGGAGGTCGTGCAGGCCCTTCAACCCGAAATGCAGCAGGAATGTCTGGGTGGTGCCGTACATCATCGGCCGTCCCACCACCGCCTTGCGCGCCACCGGCTGGATCAGCTCCCGCTCCAGCAGGCTCCGCACCTGGTTGGCGCTGCTGCTGATGCCGCGGATCTCGTTCAGTTCCGGGATGGTGATCGGCTGGCGGTAGGCGATGATCGCCAAGGTCTCGATCTGGGCCGGGGTCAGCTTGCCGCTGCGCAGCGTGGTGACGAGCTTCGAGACAAGGCTTGAATATTCCTTGCTGGTGGCCATCCGCCAGCCGCCGCCGACCTCGATCAGGCGCACCCCGCGCGGGGGCTGCAGGCGCTCCTGCAGCGTTTCGAGCGCCAGCCGCAGCGGCCCCTCGTGGAGGCCGGTGAGGTCGCGCAGCCGGGCCAGGTCCAGCACCTCGCCGCTGGCCAGCAGCAAGGCCTCCAGGGCCCCCGGCAGGTCGCCGCCCTCCTCCCACAAGGGTTCGTTGCTGGCATAGAGATCCTGGGCCGATTCCGGGTCACCCTCCAGCGGCCGGATGTCGGGGGAGCCATAGGCAGGGTGGAGCTCCGGATGGTCCTCGAACATCTGCGTCTGGTAGGACTCCAGGTCCTCCGGGCCCAAGGGCGGAATGGAATCGGGGTCCCGGTCCGGCAGGGCGGGGGTGTCGGGCCAGCCGTCCATCAGAAGCTCCCCAGGCGCTGCCCCACGCGGACCGGACCGGTCTCGTGGAGGGGGTGCCAGGCAGCCGCCCGCGGTCCGCCGATAAGCAGGACAACGGTGCTGCCGAACTCGAAGGTGCCCAGGTCGTCCCCTGGGCGGCAGGGCAGGTTCGGCACCACCAGGGCGCCATCCGGCGGAAGATGCCGGCCTTCCTTCCAGCGGCTGTCGATGACCACGCCGCCCACATGGGTGGCGCCCACCAGCACGGCGGCAACCTCCAGGCCTTCGGCGGGGCCGCTTCCGGTGGCGAGCCAGGTGGCCCGCCGGTTGCGCTCGTACAGCCGGGTCGTGTGGGCGATGCTGGCGTCGTTCACCGGCCAGAGTTCGCCCTCGACCCGGCCGACGGCCGTGACCCGGCCCTCGACGGGCACGTGGATCCGGTGGTAGTCCCGTGGCGACAGGTACAGGGTCAGGTAGTGTCCGCCCTCGAACCGGCGCGCGTCCGGATCGTGCTTGAGCAGCTCGGTGATGCGGTAGGGAAGGCCCTTGGCCTGGATCGCGCACCCTTCGAGGATCCTCCCGCAGGCGACGATCCGGGCGTCCACGGGGCTGTTGACCGACCCCGGAGCCGGCTCCTCCTGGGGGCGCAACCCCGGCTTCAGCCGACGCGTGAAGAAGGCCTGGAGGCTGGGGTAGTCCGCGATCGGGAACTCCGCCTCCGCCAGGTTGACGCCGACCTGGGCGGCGAAGCCGCCGATCAGCGCCGGCCGCAGCGCTTTCGGCAGCGGCTGGCGCGCGGCCCACCCAGCGAGGGTGGAACCCAGGCGCTTGGGGTAGATCCGCAGGACCCGCAGCGAAAACGGGCCCTGGCCCGTGGCCAGGGCGGCCGCGACCAGGACCGTGACCAGGAGGACCAGCAGCTTCCAGGATGGGGGCCAGACGCTCATCACAAACCACGTTACCAGAGGCTTGAGGACCTTCCCGTCGGGTGTATCCTCCTCGCTTCGGCCAGGAAGGATGCCCGTTCGTCGGGCGGCCGTCGGGACGGAAGGAGGCGGCAGCGGTTGGACGCAAGGCTTCGGCGACAGGATCTCGGCATCTGGTTCTTCGCCTTCGGCTATTTCGCCACCTACGTGCCCTACAGCGCCCTGGACAAGGCCCTGGCCGAAGGGCTGCTGCCGGGCATGCGCGGCGGGGTCTCGGGGTTCGAACTGCTGCCCTGCACGGTGCTGGCCACCCTGGTGGGCATGCTGGTCTTTCTCTGGATCACCGGCTGGTGGCGCCTGACCGGCACCAAGGCGGTCCTCGGGCTGACCCTGCACCTGCCCACCCCCTGGACCTTCCTCTCCGGCCTCTGCACCGCGGCGATCATCATGACCACCACGCTGGCCTACACCTTCCCCGGGGTGAGCATCGTGTTCATGATGCTGCTCATGCGCGGCGGCGTGCTGGTGATCGCGCCGCTGGTGGACGCCGTCACCGGCCGAAGCGTCCGCTGGTACTCCTGGACCGCCTTGGTCCTGGCCCTGGGCGCCCTGCTGGTGGCCTTCGCCGAACGCCTGAGCTTCCGGCTCGGCCTGGCGGCCGGACTGAACGTCGGCTTCTACCTGTTCGCCTACTTCGTCCGCCTGCGGTTCATGAGCCGGCTGGCGAAATCCGACCGTCCCGACGAGATGAAACGCTATTTCGCCGAGGAGCAGATGGTGGCCACGCCGGCGCTCATGCTCATGCTGGGCCTGCTCGCCCTGTGGGATGCGGGCCCGGTCACCGGCGCCCTGCGCGACGGTTTCACCAGCTTCTTCCAGCGTGGCGTCACCCTGCCGGCCATCGGGGTCGGACTGTGCTCCCTGGGCACCGGCATCTTCGGCGGCCTGATCCTGCTCGACCGCCGGGAGAACACCTTCTGCGTGCCGGTGAACCGGGCCAGCAGCATCCTGGCCGGCATCGCCGCGTCCTTGCTGCTGCACGGGCTGGTCGGCCTGCGGCTGCCGTCCGTCCACCAGTGGGCGGGGGCGGGGCTGATCGTGGCCGCGATCCTGGTGCTCAGCCTGCCCACGTTGAAGGAGGCCTGGAGGGCCCGGACCAGCCATTCCTAGGAATCCCGAATCCTGGGATCCTCGGAATGCGTCCAGGGGGCCTCGGTCGTGGCGGAACTGCGAATCTCCAGAGTCAAGCCCCGGGTGCTCTTCCTGCTGGAACGGTACCCGCAGCTTTCCGAAACCTACATCAAGGCAGAGATCGAAGCCCTGCTCCCGCACTGGGATGTGCAGATCATCAGCCGGAAGCGGGTGGACCACCCGGATCCGGAGCGCCAGCCCTTCCTGCTGGTGCCGGAGCGCCGGGACCTCCTGGCCGCGGTCCGAGAACTGAAGCCTCAGGTGCTGCACACCCACTACCTGCACATGGCGCCCACCGCCCTGGAACTGGCGCTGGAGACTGGCGTTCCGTTCACCGTGCGGGCCCATTCCTATGACAGCATGCTCGTCCCGGGGCGGCCGGCCCCGGCCGGCTACGCCCGGATCGGTCCGGTGGTCGCGCACCCCCTGTGCCTGGGCCTGCTGAGCTTTCCCTACACCCGGCCCTGGCTGCAGGCTGCGGGGGTGCCCGCGGCCAAACTGCACGACGCCTTCCCGGTGGTCGACGTGGCCCGGTTCCACGACCGGGGGCCCAACGGCCGCGGCGTGATGAACACCGGCGCGGCCCTGCCGAAGAAGGGCTTCGAGGACTACCTCCGGCTCGCTGCGCTCAGCCCGGATTCCTCATTCGACCTGTACCCGGTGGGCTACCAGACCGAGGACCTGGCCGCCCGGAACGAAGCCATGGGCCGCCCGGTCACCTTGCATCCCACGCGGCCCTCGGCGCGCATGCCGGAGGTCTACAAGGCCCACAATTGGCTGGTCTACACGGCCGACTTCGGCATCGGCACCGTCGGCTGGCCCATGGCGGTGGCCGAGGCCCAGGCCGCCGGCTGCGGCGTGCTCCTGGCTGGACTCCGGACCGACATGGAGCACTACCTGGGGGGGGCGGGCTACCTGTACCGCAGCCTGGAGGAGGCCGCCGACCTCCTCGCCCGGCCCTACCCCGAGGAGATGCGCGAGCGCGGGTTCGAGGCCGCCTGGCGCTCCGACATCCGCCGCAACCTGCGCCAGCTGACCGGCCTGTGGGAGGCATCGGGCCGGCCCTGAACGCCAGGGCCCTGCCGGTGCGGGTCCCGCGGGGGGACGCGCACCGGCCGTGGCGGCCTGTGTAAAGTGGAAAGCTGACCTGTCCACAAGGAACGCCCATGACCGACGACACCCGTCCATCGCTGAAACACCCCTCCGGCCTCTGGGTGCTGGTGTTCACCGAGACCTGGGAGCGCTTCAGCCACTACGGCATGCGCGCCATCCTGATGCTGTACATGACCGCCTCGGTGGCCTCCGGTGGGCTCGGCCTGGGCCTCGGCCGGGCCTCGGCGATCTTCGGCGGCTACATGCTGGCGATCTACCTGTTCGCCCTGTCCGGGGGGCAGATCGCCGACCGCTTCCTGGGCTCCAAGCGCACCATCGTCGTCGGCGGCCTGCTGATCGCCGCCGGACAGTTCCTGCTGCAGGTGCGAGGGGAGACCTTCGTCATCGCCTCCCTGGTGCTGATCGCCGTCGGCACCTGCCTGCTGAAGCCGAACATCTCGGCCTCGGTGGGCCGCCTCTATGCCAAGGACGATCCGCGCCGGGACGGCGCCTTCAGCCTGGAGTACTCGGGCATCAACCTCGGTGCCACCATTGCCCCGATCTTCTGCGCCTTCATGGCGGAGTCGCCGACCTTCGTCGACTTCCTCGGCCGGATCGGCCTCGCCACCCGGACCGGGTGGGCCTGGGCCTTCGGGCTCACCGGCGTGGGGATGCTGGTGGGGCTGCTCAACTTCATCCTGCGCAAGCGGCTGGTGGCGGACGTCAACGCGCCCGCCGGGGGCGATCCGGACCCGGCACCGGGGGCCCGCCAGGTCCTGTTCGTGTTCGGCCAGGTGGCCGTCCTGCTGGCCCTGGCCTGGATGGTCATCGCCTCCCAGTCAGTGCCGGTGCAACTACTGGGCGGGATCGCGGGCTCGGTGGGCGCCACGGCGCTGGTCCAGTTCTTCGTCGGCCGGGGCCTCGTCCCGGTTCGCGGCGGGGCGGTGGTCGCGGCCGGGTCCACGGAGACCCATGCCCCGCTCTCCAGGGAGGACTGGACCCGGGTCGGCGTGGTCGGCCTGATGCTGATCTTCAGCCTGACCTTCTGGGCGGTGTTCCAGCAGGCCGGCTCGAGCCTCACCCTGTTCGCCCGCGACGTCACCGACAGGTCCCTGTTCGGCTTCACCGTCACGGTCGGCTCGCTGCAGAGCGTCAACGCGCTGTTCATCGTCGCCCTCGGGCCGGTGTTCGCCTGGCTCTGGGCCCGCCGTGCCGGAAAGTGGCCGAGCAGCCCGGAGAAGTTCGCCATCGCGCTGTTCCTGGCCGCCCTCGGGTTCCTGCTGCTGGTCCCGGCGTCGCGGATCGCCCAGCCCGACGGCGTCCACATCACCACCAAGGTCGGCCTGGGCTGGCTCGGCGGCGTCTACCTGCTGCACACCTTCGGCGAGCTGTGCCTGTCGCCGGTGGGCCTCTCCTACGTGTCCAAGCTGGCGCCGCGGCAGCTCAGCAGCCAGCTGATGGGCGCCTGGTTCTTCGCCACGGGCATCGGCTCCTACGTGGCGGGGCGCGCCGGCGGCCTGATGGAGAGCATGTCCCTGGTGAACATGTTCGGCCTGTTCGCGCTGGTCGCGGGCATCGCGGGAATGGTGCTGTTCCTTTTCGTCACCCCGGTGATCCGCCGCCTCATGGGCGGCTACAGCTGATCCTCGGCGCGGGGCCGTCCCGCGAACCTTGCCTCCGAAGCCCGGCTCAGCCGGGCTTCGGCCTGTCGGCGAGGGACGTCCCGGCTAGAGGTTGCCCTTGATGAACTGCCACATGCGGTTGTAGCGCACCCAGACCTGCTCGGGGCTGCGGGGTCCGTGCCCGGAACCCGGCAGCAGCACCAGGTCGGCATCCTTGCCGGCCTTCTGGAGGGCGTCCAGGAACTGGATGGTGTTCTGTGGGTGCACGTTGTCGTCGAGGGTGCCGTGGAAGAGCAGCAGTTTCCCCTTGAGGTTGGCGGCCGCCTTGATCACGCTCGACGCGTCGTATCCGGCGGCGTTGTCCTTCGGCAGCCCCATGTAGCGCTCGGTGTAGATGCTGTCGTAGAGGCGCCAGTCGGTGACCGGGGCGCCGGCGATGCCGACCTTGTACTTGTCCGAGTGGGTGAGGGCGTAGGTGACCATGAAGCCGCCGTAGCTCCAGCCTTCGATGGCCACCCGGCCCAGGTCGGCGAAGCCCTGGCCGCCGAGCCAGCCGAGGCTGTCCTCCAGGTCCGCGAGCTCCTGCGCGCCGAGGCGCTTCCAGGCTGCGTGGGCGGAAGCGGGGCCCTTGCCCGCGGCGGTGCGCGGATCCACCACGAAGACGATGTAGCCCTTGTTGGCCAGGAAGTTGTTCCAGCTGCCGGAGCGGCTGTAGGCGTTGCGGACCATGGAGGACGGGAACCCGCCGAAGGCGGAGGGTCCGGCATAGACGCTCTGCACCACCGGATACTTCTGCTTGGGATCGAAGCCCGGCGGGAGGATCAGCTGGGTCTCCAGTTCCACGCCGTCGCGGGCCTTCACCTTCTGGAACCGGACGCTGCCGAGGGGGCCGGGGAAGGTCGGCGCCGCCCCGGGGTCGAGAAGGCGCAGCGGCTTGCCGTCGGCGCCGAGCAGGTGGGTCTGGGTGGGCGTGGCGGCGTCGCTCCAGCGGTCGAGCATCAGGCCCAGCCCGCGCGAGAAGGACACCTGGTGGGTGCCGGGCCGGTCGGTGAGGCGGTTCAGCCGCTGGTTGGGAGCCTTTCCGTCAAGGGCGACCGAGAAGGCGTCCAGTCCCGTGGATCCGCGCAGGGTGCCGCTGAAGAAGGCCGCCCGGTTCCTGGCTTCGCGGCCGGACTTCGGATCCTCCGCCCCGTGCAGGGACAGCACGTCCCAGGGGCCCTCGGTGACCTGGCGCAGCAGGTTCCCGTCGCTGTCGTGGCGGTAGATGTGGCGGAAGCCGGAACGGTCGGACAGCCACAGGAAGCCGCCCTCCTTCAGGAAGGTCGGCAGGGGCAGCCGGTCCTGCCAGGCCTTGCTCTTCTCGAGGATCAGGCTGCGGCCGCGGCCGCCTTCGAAGCGGCGGAGCTCCAGCCAGCTCTGGGTGCGGTCCTGGAAGGCCGCCAGCAGCCGGTTCTGCGGGTCCCACCCCACCTGCACCACCAGGGTCTCCTGGCCCGGGTAGGGGTCCTCCATCCAGCCCAGGGTGCCCTGCAGGTCGGCGACGCCGAGGCGCGCCACCGGGTTCGGGTCGCCCGCCTTCGGGTAGCGGATCGGCACCTGCTTCTGTGGCTGGGTGCGGTCGTCCATGAGCAGGTGGGTCGGTTCCCTGGAGGTGTCCAGCTGCAGGAAGGCCAGCAGCCGGGAATCGGGGCTCCACCAGAACGCCCGCTTGTTGCCGCGGCCGTACACTTCTTCGTCGTAGACCCAGTCGAGGCGGCCGTTCAGGCGGTCCTCCGAGCCGTCGCGGGTGAGCCGGATCTCCTGGCCCGTCTCCAGTTCGAGGGCGTGCAGATCGTTGCCCCGCAGGAAGGCGACCTTCTTCCCATCCGGACTGAACTGGGGTTCGTCCTTGGGGCGGCCGTCCTTGGTCAGTCGGCGGGCCTCGAGCCCCGCCAGCTTGAGGTGGTACAGGTCCCCCCCCAGGGTGAACAGCGCCGCATCCATGGCTTCGGTCCAGACCGGCCGCGCCAGGGCCCGCTTGGCTTCGGCTTCCGGGGCGCCCGACTTGCCGAGGGCCACGGCCACCGCCTCCGGATCCAGGAAGGCCCGGCGTTCCCCGCTCCGGGCGTCGACCCGGGTGTAGGTCGATTTGCCCTTCTCGGTGCGGGTCTCCAGCAACGATCCGTCCGGGAGCCAGCGCAGCTGGGTCGCGGGGGCGGTCATCCGCTCGGCGGTCCGGGACGGGTGGAACAGGGCCTCCAGGGTCAGCGGCGGCTGGGGCGCCTGGCCGAGCAGGCCGGGTGTCGCAACGAGGCAGGCACAGACGAAGGAAGGCCGCATGAAGACTCCGAAGAACATCCAGCCTATCGCAACGCGAGGCATGGTCCAGGGTGACGCCCGGTTCCTCGCCAGGGAGGATCCGGCTGCTCCACCCGAGGCGGGGGCCCCGGGAGTGTGCGCGCAGCACGGAACCCCCGGAGAGGTGGAATGTTCGCGCGGTTGGCAGGATACCTGCCCAAGGCCGTGAAAGCCCCGAGCAGGCTCAGCCTGTTCGGGGCGCGGGGGCTCCGGGGGTGTGCGCGCAGCGCGGAACCCCCGGAGAGTATTAGTCACTGGTCATGATGAACAGCGGCCCCATCTCGAAGACATTGTGGTAGTGCGGCCGCATCCGGTCCGGGCTGTAGTACTTGTCGACGTTCACCAGCTTCTTGCTGCTGGTCACCACGTCGACCGGGACGTTGTCGTAGCGGCCGTTGCGGAGCACCACCAGGCGGCCGTGCACGCCCTTCAGGAGCAGGTCCAGGGCCAGGTTGCCGTAGGCCATGGGCACGATCGAATCGATCGCGTCCGGATCGCCGCCGCGCACCAGGTAGCCGAGCTTCTGGTTGATGACGTTCACCGTGCGGCCCTGGTTGTACTTTGGGCTCAGCTCCTGCAGCTGGGCCGAGACCAGGTCGCCGATGCCGCCCAGCTTGGCGTGGCCGAAGGCGTCCCGGGACAGGTCGCTGAACACCATGTCGCCGCCGAAGCGGGCGCCTTCGGAGACCAGCACGATGGCGTACTTGCTCGGGTTTCGGTAGCGGTCGCGCGACAGCAGCTCGGTGAGCAGCTCGATGTCGAAGGGGTGCTCGGGGATGACGCAGCGGTTGGCCGCCCCGGCCATGGTGGGCAGCATGGCGGTGAAGCCGGCATAGCGCCCGAACACCTCCACCACCAGGAAGCGCTCGTGGGAGCCCGCGCTGGTGCGCAGCCGGTTGACCATCTCGATGGTGCGGGTGACGCAGGTGCTGAAGCCGATGCAGTAGTCGGTGCCCGGTACGTCGTTGTCCATGGTCTTGGGGATCGCCAGGACCTTGACGCCCTCCCGGTACAGCCGCACCGCCACGCTGAGCGTGTCGTCGCCGCCGATCGGGATCAGGTGGTCGATGCCGAGGAAGTCGAGGTTCTTGAGCACCTCGGGCACCAGGTCGTTGACCTCCTCCGGGTAGGCGGCCTTCAGGTGCTCGGGCACCGCCTCCCGCTTCACCGACATCGGATTGGTGCGGGAGCTGTGCAGGAAGGTCCCGCCGGTGCGGCCGGCGCGGTTGACCACCTCCTCGGTGAGCACTTGCACCCACTCGCTGTTGTCGGCCTGCGGGTCGCGCACCAGGTTGACGAGGCCGGCCCAGCCCCGGCGAATGCCGACCACCCGGTAGCCCTCGCTGAGGGCGCGGATGGTCACCGCCCGGATCGCGGGATTCAGGCCGGGGACGTCCCCGCCTCCCGTGAGGATGCCGATGGTGCCGCGGACGGTCTGCAGGTTGGCCATGGGCGCTCGCCTCCTCGGGTGTCCCCATTGTCGCGCAAGTGGGTTCAGGGTTCCTGGTAGCCGCGGTCGTGCACGTCCATCACCGCCCGGCCGCTGGGATCGACCATCTTCTCGAAGGCGGCGTCCCACGTGAGGGCGGTGGGGGTGCTGCAGGCCACGCTGCGTTCGAAGGGCACGCAGTTGACCGCGGTGGCGCTGGGGAAGTGGCTCTCGAAGATCTGGCGGTACAGGTAGGCTTCCTTGGTCTCCGGGGTCTTCACCGGGAAGCGCTCGGCCACGCCGCGCATCATGCCGTCGGTCACCTCGCGCTCGGCCTGGGCCTTGAGCGAATCGATCCAGGCGTAGCCGACCCCGTCGCTGAACTGCTCCTTCTGCCGCCAGAGCACCTCGTCCGGCACGTAGCCGTTGAAGGCCTTGCGCAGGGGCCACTTCTCGATGGGGCGCGGGTGCTCGGCGTTGCGCGGCAGCTTGGTCGAGGGATCCAGCATCATGGCGACGTCCAGGAAATCCCGGTCCAGGAAGGGCACCCTGGCCTCCACGCCCCAGGCAGCGCTGGCCTTGTTGGCGCGGGCGCAGTCGTAGAGGTGCAGCTTCTGCAGCTTGCGCACGGTCTCCTCGTGAAGTTCGCGGCCGCCCGGCGCCTTGTGGAAGTAGAGGTACCCGCCGAACACCTCGTCGGCGCCCTCGCCGCTCAGGATCATCTTGATGCCCATCGCCTTGATCTTGCGCATCAGCAGGTACATCGGCGTCGAGGCCCGGATGGTGGTGATGTCGAAGGTCTCGAGGTGGTAGATCACGTCCGAGAGTGCGTCCAGGCCCTCCTGCACCGTGAAGTGCACTTCGTGGTGGACGCTGCCCACGTGGCGGGCCACCTTCGCGGCGGGCGCCAGGTCCGGGGCGCCTCTGAGGCCGATGGCGAAGGAGTGCAGGCGTGGCCACCAGGCCGGCTCCAGGTCGTCCTCCTCGATGCGACGGGAGCTGTACTTCGCCGCGATGGCCGCGACGATGGAACTGTCCACGCCGCCCGAGATCAGCACCCCGTAGGGCACGTCGCACATGAGCTGGCGGTGGACCGCGGCCTCCAGGGCGTCGCGCAGCTTCATGCGGTCGTAGGGCTCGGCCGGCACGAAGCCGGGCTCGGCCCAGGCCGGCTGGTAGTAGCGCTGGAAGGCGCGCTCCGGATCCGAGCCCAGAAGGAAGTGCCCGGGCGGGAATTCCCGGATCCGTTCGCAGACCCCGGCGAGGGCCTTCAGCTCCGAGGCCACGTACAGGTGCTCGTCCTGGTCCCAGCCCACGTAGAGCGGGACCACCCCGATCGGGTCGCGGGCGATGAGGTAGGTCCCGCGCTTCGGGTCCCACAGCACGAAGGCGAAGATGCCGTTGATGCGGTTGAGGAAGCGCTTCGGCTCCTCCTCGTCCCACAAATACAGCAGCACCTCGCAGTCCGAGGCGGTCTGGAAGTGGTGCTCGCCGCGCAGGCTGCGGCGCAGTTCCTTGTGGTTGTAGATCTCCCCGTTCACCGCCAGGACGGCGCCCGTGCGGTCGTCCAGCAGCGGCTGGGCGCCGTGCTCGAGGTCGACGATGGCCAGCCGCTCGTGGGCCAGGATGGCGCATTCGTCTGCGTGGATGCCGCTCCAGTCCGGGCCGCGGTGGCGGAGCTTCTTGGCCTGGGCGAGCGCACGGCGGCGAAGGTCAGGCCCCTGGCTGCGCCCGGGGTCGAGGTCGAGGATGGCGAAGATGCCGCACATGGGGATCCTTTCTTTGGCTGGAGGCTGGAGGCTGGAGGCTGGAGGCTGGAGGCTGGAGGCTGGAGGCTGGAGGCCGAACAAGAAAAAACCCCCGATCCGCTGCGGATCGGGGGTGGTCTGGGGTGTCGTTGGTTTAGGCGCGACCCTCGCAGTCCCACGCACGACCCGTGCGAGGGGGCTGATTATTGTTGCGATCGGCGTATCGCGCCGGGGTGGAGATGCGCATGGGGCTCCTGGTGCGTTCATCATGGTTCCCGCCCGGGCTCCCGTCAAGGAACCGCGGGGTGACCGCTCAGGACAGCCCGGCCTCCGCGGCCAGGCGCGCGGCGGCGGCGGCGTTGCCCAGGCCGAGCTTGCGGAGGATGTTGGACCGGTGGATGTCCACCGTGCGGGGGCTGATCCCCAGTTCCGCCGCGATCTCCTTGGAGAGGAGCCCCTTGCCGAGCAGGCGCAGCACCTCCATTTCGCGATCAGACAGGGTCTCCTGGATGCGGGCCCGGATCGACTCCCGGTGCCGCCATCCAGGGTCCTGGGCCGCGGCCTTCCTGAGGCGTGCCCGGAGGGCCTCGACCAGCTCCCCAGGCTTCAAGGGCTTGGTCAGGTAGTCGTCGGCCCCGCACGCCATCCCCCGCCGCCGCACATCGTGGTCGACCAGCGAGGTGAGGAACAGGAAGGGCACCCGGCACAGGCGCGGATCCGCCTGGGCCGCCTCGAGGACGCCAAAGCCGTCCAGGCCGGGCATGAGGATGTCGCAGACCACGGCATCCGGCGGGTCCTGCCGCAGGGCGGAAAGCCCTTCCTCGCCGGTGCCTTCGGCCCGCACCTCGAACCCCTCGACCTCAAGCAGCCGCGAGGTGGCCCGCCGGCTGACGGGCTCGTCCTCAATGATCAGGATCCGGGGCGGGGTGGGCATGCGACCGTGGGGCGCGCGTTTCGGATCGGGTGGTCCCGGAACCGCGCGGAGTTCATCCTACCGCCAAGGGCGGCCGGTCCGGTCCGGTGGTGATGTTTCCTCCGAGGCCTTCCTTAGGCGCCCGGTGCGTGGAGTTTGTCGATCCCGGGTCCAGGAGTTCCTCGGTCTGGACTGGGTCCACACAGTTCTGCCCCCCGGCGCTGCCGCTGGGGGAAGGCCTGGGATGGCGCGTTTAATTGACATGGGCTAGCTGATAACTATTTTTAAAATACTGCCGGCCCTTTCGGCACGGGCCAGGATCCCCCTTGAACTGCCGGGAAGTCCCCCCGAGCTGGCAATTTCGGGGGTCGATGAGCGCAATTAGGTACTTTTACTTATCCCGGGATATTGCGTTGACTGGGCAGGAATCCGGGTCCTAAGGTGGGCAAAGCGAATTCTTCGGTCTTGTTGCCAATCCGGTGGAATGTTTGAGCTTGATGAAGTGGGTTTCAACTAGTGCCCCAGGCGCCGATGCGCGCCCGGGAACCCTTGGAAGGGATACGCATGCGCGCGTTCACTAAACTCCTCACCTTCCTGTCCGCTTCCGTGCTGGCCCTGATGGTCGCCTGCGGCGGCAGCAGCGGCTCGGCGCCCGCGGTGGTGCCGGAACCGACGATCACCGGCTTCACGGCGGACAAGACCGCCATCGCCCAGGGCGAGGTCGCCTACTTGACCGCGGTCTACACCAACGGCACCGGGACCCTGAGTCCCGGCGGCGGTGCGATTCCAAGCGGCCAGGCCATCGCCGTCCAGCCGCTGCAGACGACCACCTACATCCTGACCGTGGCCAATTCGCTGAATGCGACCGCGACGCGCGCGCTCACGGTCACGGTGGCTCCTCCCATCGCCAACGTGAGCCTGACGGCCTCCAAGACCAGCATCGTGGTCGGCGAGAGCGTCCAACTCACGGCGACCTTCAGCAACGGCACCGCGGCGGTCACGAACAACGTCAATGCGACGTCGATCACGCCGGTCAGCGGCGTGCCGTTCACCGTCTCCCCGGCCAGCACCACGGTCTACACGCTGACCGTCACCAACACCGCCGGGGCGAAGGTCACCCAGGGCGTCATCATCAACGTCCAGAACACCGCCTCGATCACATCCTTCACCGCCAACCCGCCCATCATCACCCAGGGCGCCACGGCCACCCTCAACTACTCCTTCAGCGGCGGCACGGGTGTCATCAACAACGGAGTCGGTCCCGTGGCTTCGGGCCTGGCCACGGCGGTGACGCCGCAGGTGACCACGACCTACCTGCTCACGGTCAGTAACTCCTCCGGCAGCACGGCCGTCTCCGCGGTGACCGTCACGGTGGCCGGGATGCCCAGCAACGTCACCCTGGTCCCCGACCGGACCACGCTCACCGTCGGCGAGAGCGCCCGCCTGACCCCCTCCTTCACCGGCGGAACCGCGGTCATCTCCAACACCCTGGACGGCAGCACCATCATCCCGGTTTCGGGCGTCCCGGTCACCGTCACGCCCAGCGAGAACGTCACCTACATCCTGACGGTCACCAACACAGCCGGCCTTGCGACCACCGCCGCCGCGACCCTCACGGTCATCCCGCTGCCCGAGATCCTCAACTTCTGGTGCGACCCCGGGACCATCACCCGGGGCAGCAGCGCCGACCTCGTGCCGACCTTCCGCTACGGAACGGCGACCATCAGCAACGGCGTCGGCGCCGTGCAGAATGGCGTCCGGGTCCCGGTCTCGCCGACCCAGACCACTCCCTACACCCTGACGGTCACCAACGCCACCGGGGCCTTCGTCCAGAAGTCGATCATCCTCAACGTGGTCGATCCGCCGACGGGGATCAGCCTGGTGGCCCTCCCGCCGATCATCACCATCGGCAACTCGACCCGGCTGGTCGGCAATTTCGCCAGCGGCACCGCCCAGGTGGACAACGGCGTCGGCACCGTCATGAACGGGGTGCCCTACCTGGTCACGCCGGCGGTCACCACCACCTACACGATGACCGTGATCAATCCGGCCGGGGCCGCCGCCACCACCGGAACCGTGGTCACGGTGGTCCCGCCGCCCGCGATCACCGCCTTCACCTCCAACCCGCCGACGCCGCCCCCGGTGGCCGGCGGCAGCCCGGTCCAACTCCTGCCCGTGTTCACCAACGGCAGCGGCTACATCAGCGGCGTGGGCTCGGTGGTCAGCGGCAATAGCTATACCGTCAACCCGATCGAGACCACCACCTACACCCTGACCGTCACCAATCCGGCCGGTGACGCGGTCACCCGCATCCTCACCGTCCACGTGGTGGGCGATCCGCAGATCCAGAGCTTCACCGCCTATCCTTCCACCATCACCGCAGGGGACTTCTCGCAGCTGATCGGGATCTTCTCCGGCGGCAACGGCGTCGTCACCGGCGCCGGCCTTCCGGTTGGCGGCGTACCGATCACCAGCGGCGTCTCGCTGTTCGTGAACCCGGCCGTCACCACCACCTACACCCTGACCGTGACGAACTCCGCCATGGTCTCCGTCAACCGCTCGGTGACCGTGCTGGTGGTCGGCGCCCCCAGCGGCCTGACGCTCACCTCGACGGTCAACCCGATCACCGAGGGCGACACCACCTACCTGCAGCCCACCTGGATCACCGCCATCGGCGGGACCACCGGCCAGCTGACCCCCGACGTCGGGGCCGTCATCACCGGCGCCTCCTACGCCGTGCAGCCCGCAAAGACCACCACCTACACCCTGACCGTGCAGAACTCCATCGGCGCGGCCTCCTCCGTCGTGCACACCGTGGTGGTCCTCACCGGTCCGAACGCGGCGGCCCTCGTCGCCAAGCCGGAGGGCATCACCCTGGGCGGCACCGCCTACCTGACCGCCTACTTCAAGGCCGGGACCGGCGGCACCGCCGCCGTGCAGTGCACCAGCGCGAACGCGGCCACCAGCGGCCTGGCGGCAGCCCTCAACCCGAACAACGCGGTTCCCTTCGCGGTGACGCCGTCGGCGGCCGGGACCTATGTCTACACCCTGACCGTCACCAACAGCGCCGGCGTCACCTCCACCCACGGCGCGACGATCACCGTCTACGGCGTGCCGACCGCCGGCCTGGCGGTCACCGCCGGTTCCAGCAATCCGATCACCCAGAGCGAGACCACCAGCATCACCCCGACCTTCACCAACGGCACCGGCGTGATCGCCGGCATCGGTCCGGTCACCAGCGGCCAGGCCTACCCGGTTTCGCCGACGGCCACCACCACCTACGTCCTGACCGTCACCAACCCGGTCGGCCAGACCGCCACCGCCAGCCTCACCGTCGTGGTCCTGACCGGACCCAACGCGGCGGCCCTCTCCTCCAAGCCCGAGAAGATCACCCTCGGCAGCAGCACCTACCTCACGGCCTTCTTCAGCGTGGGCGCGGGCGGCACCGCGGTGGTCGACGGACCGGCGACCAGCTTCACGCCGGCCGAGCTTCCGGCCAGCTTCCCCGGCCCCGGAACCCTGCTGAACGCGGTCCCCTTCCAGGTGACCCCGACTGCGGCCGGCACCCACGTCTACACCCTCACCGTCACCAACAGCGGCGGACAGACCTCCACCTACGGCACCACCGTCACGGTGTATGACGTCCCCACGGCATCCCTCGCGGTGACCGCCAACCCGATCATCCTGGGCGGCACCACGACCATCACGCCCACCTTCACCAACGGCAAGGGCGTCATCGAAGGCATCGGCGCCGTCACCTCCGGCCAGGCCTACCCGGTCTCGCCGACGGTCACCACCACCTACGTCCTCACCGTCACCAACCCTGTCGGCGACGCCGCCAGCGCCAGCGTCACGGTCACCGTGCTGGCCGGCCCCTTGGCCAGCTCCTTCGCCTTCCAGCCCGCCCTGATCACCGAGGGCGACAGCACCTACCTCAAGGCGATCTTCAGCAACGCCACGTCGGCCTCGGTGACCCACAACGCGCCGGTCGGGGTCACCCCCGCCAGCCCGATCGCCGCGGTCACCAGTGGCACGCCGATCACCGTCACCGCGGGCGCCGGCACGGCGGGCGTCTACACCTACACCCTGACCGTGACCAACGCGGCCGCGACCCCTGCCATCACCTACACCACCACCACCAACCTGACGGTGGTCCCGGCGGCCACGGCCACGCTCAACGTTTCCTCGCCGGCCGGCCCGCCCTATACCATCAGCGCCGGCCAGAGCGCGACCCTCAGTCCGGTCTTCACCAACGGCACCGGCGTCATCAGCGGCGGCGTCGGACCGGTCATCTCCGGCGTCAGCTACGTGGTCACGCCCACGGTCTCCACCACCTACACGCTGACGGTGACCAACGCCGCGGGCCAGGAAGTGACCGACACCCAGACCATTTTCGTGGTGGCCGGTCCCTTCGCCCAGGCGCTCACCGCCAATCCGCTGGTCATCACCGTTGGCGACCCGACCTACCTCACGGGCGTCTTCAACCCGATCGGCGCCACCGCCCTGGTGGATTCGGGTTCTGCTGGATCCGGCCTGCCGGGCCCGGGGATCACGCCCTTCAATGGCGTGCCCCTCGAGGTCACCCCGACCACCACCGGGATGAAGATCTACTACATGACCGTCACCAACGGCATCCTGACCCACATCACCGGCGTGGCCGTCAATGTCGTGGCCGCTCCGACCGCGAGCATGACCCCGCTCGGGACGTCCGACCCGCTCTACTTCCCCGGGGACAACATCACCTGGACCATCACCTACACCGATGGCGGCGCCAACACCAACGGCGTCTTCACCGATGTCCTCCAGGGCGCCAGCTCCACCGTCGCCTCCGGCCAGACCGTGGTCACTTCGATCCCGTTCATGCTCCCGGCCGGCACCGTCCTGACGTACACCCTCAAGGTGACCAACGCGGCCGGCAGCTCCATCGTCGTCCCCGTGTCCATCACCCTCAGCTAGGGAACCCTACCGTTCGGAGGCCCCGGGGCGACCCGGGGCCTTCGCCGTTTCGATCGGGAGGCGGGGCGGCCGGGGCCCTTCGCCTGCGGGACCCACGCAAGGGGGCATCGGGTGATGGCTTCGTCCTCCGTGAATGGTCCGGCCGGACGAGGGCATTCCCAGCCCGGATGCTCACACGCCGGAACGCGGGGTCCGCAGGAAAGGGGCCGCGGGCTGCTGACCGACCTGCAGCCGGTCCCAGTGCCGCGACGGCCCTCCGTGGACAGCCCTCCCTCCCTCGAGGAGGCAGCCAGGACCGCATCCCCGCTCGGGTTGGAGCGAATCGGGCGCGTCGTGCACAGGCCGCCGAGCAGCACGGCGACCCGACCGGCAAGCCGGCCCGTCGGCCAAGCGCACCCCGCGGTCGGGCGCCCCGGGCGATCCCGGATGGGTGGCGGGACCCTGGAGGTGGCCTCCTTTCCTGTCGTGGACCCCACCTTCGGCCCGTCGGCGTCGAGGCGACAGGGGCAGGGCCCACGCGACCCGGTCGATTCCTGCCCGATGCGGTTGCACCGCCCTGCAGCCTCTTCCGACGTCGCCGACCCTGCACCTCAGGCGCGTGTCTGCCCAGATCGGGCAGACGGATCTTCCACCAGGATCCTCGGCTTGTCCCGCGAATCCTGGTGGAAGGCCTTGCCGGCACGTCCCTGGGCGGATCGCCTCAGTAAGCGGGGCCCGCCAGGTTCAGGACCGGCGACCATTCGAGGGTCAACTGGTAATAGGCGGGATTGGACGCGCCGACGGTCACGGTGCGGACCACCACGTAGTAGGACTGCGCGCCCACGCCAGGATGACGGAAGGCGATGCTGCTGGTGCCCTGCGCGACGACCCGGCCCATCTGGTTGTAGAGATAGAGGTAGTACCGGGTTCCAGGGGGCGGCGCCAGGACCGCCGTGAGGATCGCACCCTGGGGCAGGACCACGCGGTAGTAGTCGCTCGGATCGGTGGGCAGCCCGGCGGGGTTGATCCGGCCCACGCAGAGGCCCGGCCCGGAAACCCAGGTCGCCTGGGAGAAGCTGTTGTTGGGTTCGATCTCCTGGGTGGCAAAGGTCGCCGTGACCGACAGGTTCGCGGTCACGTTCGCGTCCGTGCGGGGGTTCATGACGCTGCCGTCACTCCAGGTCAGGAAGCTGTAGGTCGATCCCGGCGTGCCCTGGGCGGTCACCGCGGTCCCGGAGCTTCCGCATTCGACAACCTGGAGGGTGGATCCGGACAGGAACCCGTTGGGGCCAGCCAGGTACTGCAGGGCGTAGGTGTTGATCGAGAAGTTCGCGGTGACCGTCAGGTCCGAGGTGACATTGCTCACGGTCAACGGATTGCTGGTGGTCGGCGTGAAGCCGCCGGTGCCGGTCCAGTTGACGAAGTGCCAGCAGGAGGTCGGATTGGCGGTGACGGCGGTGGTGCTGCCGCCGTGTGCCACCGTCTGCGAGGTGGTGCCGGTCAGCGTGGTTCCAGGGGCGCCGTCCGTCTGGAAGGTGACGGTGTATCCGGACCGCACGTCCACCGTCTTGGTTCCGGTGATCTGCAGGACCGGGTCACCGGGCATGCCGCCGTACTCGACCAGGTAGCCGGCCACGGCCGTCGTGTTGGCGAAGTCGTTCCAGTAGCCCTTCTGTCCGCCCGAGGCGTAGAAGTGGGCATAGTCCTCATCGCCCGAGTTGTTGGGCTCACCGGTATACCAGTGGTTGTAGTAGCCCCCCTGGGCGCTGCCCGAGGAGTCGCCAAGCCAGAACAGGCGTCCGGCTCCCGCGTTCTCGAATCCTTCAGGCCCGGTCACCCAGCGCCACTCGCCCTCGACGGCAGCGTCCGAGGCACCGATCCAGCCGGTCCCTGACAGCTTCTGGGTGCAGAAGTCGTTTTCCTCTGCACTGGTCACGGTGGCCAGGTAGCCCTGCAACCCGTAAAGGGACTTGGCTGCGGCATTGGTGCGGGCGGTGGTCCAGGCGATCCCCGAGTCGGTCACGAATTCATAGAAATGGCCGTTGTAGGGAATGGCGATTCCCATGGTGAAGGAAATGGTCCGTGGGGTCGAAGATCCGGACGGCGAGAAGGTCACGGTCCGCAGCAAAGCCTGCCATTGGGCGGTGGTGGCGGTGTTGGAGAAGGTGAGCACGCCGGTGCTGGCGTTGTAGCTGGCGCTGACCGACCCGGGCAGCGGGCCGGTGTAGCTGAGCACGTCACCGGCAACGAAAGGCGCGATTTCCACCCGCGCACCATTGACATCCGATACACCGGTGACGGTGAGCGCAGGATCCACCACCACCGCCGGGCCACCGACGGTGAAGGTGACATTTCCGGGACTGGCCGTGAGGATTGGAGAGTCCGCGGCGAGTGGATGGGCCAGGGCCAGCGCCGCCCAGAGCAGGATCCAGCCCGAAGCGCGGCGCAGCCGGGCGAGAAGGGTCGAGGAACCCCCTGGGGCTCGCCGATCCCCGGGCGGGGATTGCAAGCTTGGATTGCGACCTAGGCGCATGTCTGCCTCCAGCTGGACAGGATGGAAGGGCCCGGCAGTCCTGGGCGTCCCGTTGCCGCCCATTGGGGAGAACTGCCACGGTGATCCGATATGGTCATCATCGGTCCGATCGCGCCTCAGGATTAGCACGGGCAAGGGTTCCCGCCAGACCGGCCCCGGCACGCTGCATCCCGGTGAGGATGATCCGTGGGAACCCCGGAGTTGGGACTCATCGGCAAGCAGGAGCGAGCTGCGGGTCTGCATCGGAAGGGTGGGTGAGACGGAGCCGTGGCCCTCGGAGCTCCCCGCCTCGAACCGCGCAGCCCTGGGCCGTTCCAGCCCTTCTTCACCCCGGTGCACCCGGACGCCACCAAGTAACGGCGGGCCTTCCGTTCCCACGCGCAGAGCCCTCGGAGGGAAACCTGATCTCACGCTACGTGATTTCCCGTATTCGCATCGCCTCCCGGTTCACTGAAAATCGATGGGAACTGCTTCCCTCGGAAGCACGGGCATGATCCCGGCGTTGCTGCGTCCGCCGGAGCCCGGCAAGCCTGCCCTGCATCCCACCCTGCCCGTGCACCAGGAGCCATCCATGCCGATCACCCTTGCCCAGTCCGCATTCGGTCTCCTGCGGCCCTGCCTGCTGTTGCTGCTGGCGCTTCTGGCGGGCATGCCCTCCTTCGCCCAGGTCATCAACGGAGGATTCGAGGCTGCCTATGTGCCCCCGACCATCACCGGCTGGACCAAGCAGACTTGGCAGAATCGTCTCGGCCTCATCGTGCCGGCCAGTGGACCCTTCACCGGCGCAAGCATCCAGCGGTCCAACCTCGGCAGTGGAAGCGACCTGACCCGGGTCGTCACCTCGGGCAACGACAGCCATACGGGGACCCATCCGCTGAGCAAGGTCCGATTCGGGAGCCAGGCGGTGGTGGTGAACGAGAATGGCAAGGACTACAATGCGAACTCCCTCTACCAGACCGTGACGATCGATGCGGGATTCCTGGATGCGGACGGCAACTACCACGTTCGCTTCGCCTATGCGCCGGTCCTGGAGAGCGGTGGCCACGAACCCGCCGGGCAGCCCTTCTTCTATGTGGGGGTGCGGGACACCACCACCAACGCGATCCTGTACGACAGCGTCAACTACAGCAGCCAGCCCGGCATCACCTGGTACACCGCCAGTGACTGGTACTGGACCGACTGGCAGGTGGTGGACCTGACCCTGGACGCGTCCTACCTCAACCACACCGTGGAACTGGAGTTCACGGCCGCGGGCTGCATGTACAGCGGCCACGCCGGCCACCTGTACGTGGATGGCGTGGCTCCCAAGATCCAGGACCTCTGGATCAGCGGCACCGGCCCCGCCACGGTTGCGGCGGGCGGCAGCATCACCTACACGTACATCATCCGCAACGACAGCACCACGACCACCTACAACAACGTCACGGTGAGCCTGACGCCTCCCAGCGACAACCAGTCGCCGGCCCACGCCACCACCTTCAGCAGCTCCAGCCTGCCCGGCGGCGGGAGCTCCGCCAACCTCGGCTCCCTGCTCCCCGGTGCCTCCGCAACCCACACCATGACGGTGAACGTGCCGGTGACCGCTGCCGGCACCATCATCCACGGCGACTACTACGTCTCCGCCACCGGCTATGCAGCCATCGCCGGCCCGGCCATCAACACCACCGTGACCGGGCCGCCCACCGATCTGGGCTCCACGGTGACCCCAGGCGTGGCCGGCTACCACCAGATCTCGTACCTGGTGACCGTCACCAACCACGGAGCCAACACCGCCACGGCCGCCCAGGCCAGCTTCGCGCTGCCGCCCGGCTCGACCTTCGTGTCCGCCAGCGGTGGCGTCGGCGTGCTGGTCACTGGCGGCGGCCCGGTGCTGGCCCAGTTCGGCGACCTGCCGAACGGTGAATCCAGGTCGTTCACCGTGGTGGTCTCGATGCCGGCCGGCACCGCCGCCGGCACCCCGGTCACCGGCACCGCCACCGCCAGCGGCGCCTTCACCAACACCAACGCCACGGGCGGCGTCAGCTCCGGCACCTTCACCTGGCTGGCCGACCTTTCCATCACCAGCCATCCCGCGAGCGCCAATTATTTCCGGAACACCCCGGCAACCCCGCTGGCGGTCGGGACTTCGGGCGGCTGGGGCAGCCTGGCCTACACCTGGTACCGCGGCGCGTCCGGCGACACCTCGAATCCTGTCGGCACCGGCGCCACCTACACGCCACCCACCGGCAGCGACGGCACCACCACCTACTGGGTGCGGGTGTGCGACGCCGGCACCTGCGTCAACAGCAACGCCGCCACGATCTTCGTCTACTACACGCACAACATCACCGCCACCGCCGGCGCCAACGGCACGATCACCCCCAGCGGCGTGGTGGCGGTGGTGCACGGCAACAGCCAGACCTTCACGATCGCACCGACCTACTGCCACCACATCGTGGACGTTCTGGTGGACGGCGTCTCGCAGGGACCGATCATCTCCTACACGTTCACCAACGTCACCACCGATCACACGATCTCCGCGACCTATTCCATCAACACGTACGCCCTGAGCTACAGCGCCGGAGCGAACGGGTTCCTTTCGGGCAGCCACCTGCAGGTGGTCGACTGCGGTTCCTCCGGAACGGCGGTGCTCGCCAGCGGAACGCCCGGGTCCACCTACCGGTTCTGGCAATGGAGCGATGGCTCCACCCAGAATCCACGCACGGACACGAACGTCACCGCCAACCGATCGGTGAGCGCGATCTTCGCGACGGTCGAGGAGGAGCCCAACGACACCTTCGTCACCGCCACACCGGTGTCCGGCCCTGGCCTCTGCATCGGCCGCATCAACCCCGCCAACGGGCTGGCCACCGACCCCAGCGACTACTACCGGGTGATCCTGCCGCAGGGTGCCACGCTCACCGCGACCCTGGTGCCGCCTCCGGGAACGCGCTACTACATCTACCTCTACAACCAGATGGGGAGGGTGGTCGCCCAGGGCGCCAACAGCGCCTTCTACCGCCATCCCGGCGTCGGTGCCCAGTACTACTATGCCGTGGTCCGCACCGTGACCGTCGGGGCGTCCAATCCCGCCTACTACCAGCTGACCTTGAACTGGTCGCCGCTCTACGCGCCGATCGCCATCGCATTCTGAGCCGGTTCCCCTGGGCCCCTCCGGCCCGGGCATCCTCCAGGACCCGAGGGGTGCTCACGGGTCCTGGAGGAACCTGGCCCGGCCCGGCGGTCTTGCCGCGCTGCAGGGTCAGTTCGGCAGATGCTCGCGGGTGAGGTTCCGGGGGCCCTGGGCGGTGACCAGGATGTTGTCCTCGATGCGGATGCCGCCGCAGGCGCCGAGCTCGTCGATGAGCTTCCAGTCGAAGCTGGCGGCGTGCTCGCCCTCGCGGAAGGGGCGCTGCAGCATCGGGATGAAGTACAGGCCCGGTTCCACCGTGAACAGGTGGCGCTCCTCGATGGTGCGGGTGGTGCGCAGGTAGGGGTGCTCGGGCGGCGGCGGCTGCAGGTCGCCCTTGGGGCTGGCCAGCTTGCCGGCGACGTCGTGCACCTGCAGGCCGAGGTGGTGGCCCAGGCCGTGGGGGTAGAACACCCGGGTGAAGCCCTTGGCGATCGCCTCCTCGGGGCCGCACTTCAGCACGCCGCTCTCCTGCAGGAGCGCCCCGATCTTCAGGTGGCTGCTGTGGTGG
>JAYRFV010000131.1:0-7171 GCA_041908165.1 Holophagales bacterium
GTGGGCAGTCCGGTGGACTGCCCGCGAGGATGAGCGGCGTGCCAGGAATTCGTGCGGCCCGAGCGCCACAGCGCGAGCGGGAATCCCTCCCTCTCCGCCAATGCCCTCCGGGGGTTTCGCGCTGGCGCGAAGACCCCAGGGCGCCCGAGCCGGGCGCAGCCCGGTTCGGGCTTTCCGGTCACGCCTGAGGGAGGGATTCGAAATCACTGAATTCCGGGCAGGCAGCCGCCCCCGCGGGGTACGCGATCGACCGTATGGAGACGCGGGTGCGGGCAGCCTAGGTTGGTCCTGGGAGGTCCCATGGGCGAGTCCGGCAGGCGGCTGATCGCGTTGGAGGCGGAAGCCATGTTCACCCTCGGCATGCACCACGAGCTGGGGCTGACCGGCGTCGAGGACGATGTGGAGGCCCTGGCCTGGCACACCCTGGCCGCCGCGGACGGGCATGCCGAGGCCCTCCACCACCTGCGCATGCTCGACCGGATCCTCGGCCCGGACCGGCTCGACCAGGCCCGGGTCCGCACCCGCCAACTGTACGAGGAGGTCCGCACCTGGCGGGCCCTGGGCTGATCAGCCGGCGCGCCGCCAGTCCAGCTCGACGTGGTCCAGCTCCTGCCGGTTGAGCAGGCAGGGTTCCACCAGGCGCGGCCGGCCCAGGGCCGGTTCGGCCGCGGACCGGGCGCGCAGCTCGACCTGCAGCAGCTGCACGGCGTCGTCCAGGGTCCGGGCCTCGATGCGGGCCCCTTCCACCTCACCGGAGGACCAGCGGACCGCGAAACTGTAAGGGTGTCGCAGGACGGACATGGCTCCGGAAGGGTGCAAGATTCCCGCCGGGCCAGCGCCGGATTCATGCCGGCCCTGAACCTTGCCGATGGTGGGGATTGTGCCCGGCCGCTGCCGGGTCCATGGGGGTCCAGGTGCCGGTGCGGGAACCCGTTCCACCGCAACCTTCCGGCGAACCGGAAGAAGCGCCGCCACACGGGCATTCCGGCTGGGGCCGCGTGCTGCTGGCCCTGCTGCCGCCGCTCGCCGCGGCCGGACTGCAACTGCTGTTCTGGGACCGGTTCCAGCCCTTCATCTGGTTCCTGTTCTACCCGGCGGTGTTCCTCAGCTCCTGGATCGGCGGGCTGCGCGGGGCGGTGCCCGCCACCCTGCTGGCGGCCTTCCTGGCGGTGTACTGCTTCGTGCCGCCGCGTTTCGCCGTGTCCAAGGGGAGCGGCCGCCACCACGATTCCGTGGCGGTCTTCGTGCTCATGGGCGGACTGTTCGGCCTGTTCCACCAGCGCCTGGCCCGGGCGCGCCGGGAGGCCGTGGAGGCCCTGCGCGCCACCCGCAGGGCCCACCGGGAGCTGGAGGGGCTCTACGCCAAGGCGCAGGAGATGGACGAGCTGAAGACCCGGTTCTTCTCCAACGTCAGCCACGAGCTGCGGACCCCGCTCACGCTCATCCTGGGCCCCCTCGAGCAGCGGCTGGCCGATCCGGGGCTGGATCCCGCCCTGCGCGCGGACCTGCAGCGCATGGCCCGCAACGCCCGGATCCTGCAGGCCCAGGTCAACGACCTGCTGGACGTGGCCAAGCTGGAGGCCGGCCGGATGAGCTTCCGGCCCCAACCCGCCGACCTGGCCGCCCTGCTGCGGCTGGAGTGCTCGCGGTTCGAGGCCCTGGCCGCGGAACGCGGCCTGGCCTTCACCCTCGAGGCGGACGGGCCCCTGCCGGCCCTGCTGGACCTGGAGAAGATGCGCCGGGTGCTGGCCAACCTGCTGTCCAACGCCATCAAGTTCACCCCTTCCCCAGGGCGGATCCGGGTCCAGGCCGGCATCGAGGGCGACCACCTGCTGGTGGAGGTGCGGGACAGCGGCCCAGGCATCCCTCCCGCCCACCGCGAGACCGTCTTCGACCGCTTCCGCCAGCTCGATTCCGGGGCCGACCGCACCCACGGCGGCACCGGCCTGGGGCTCGCCATCGTCAAGGAGTTCACCCTCCTCCACGGCGGCAGCGTGGCCGCCGATGCGGCCCCGGAGGGCGGGGCCTGCTTCCGGCTCCGGCTGCCGCGGAGCACCGCCAGCGTCCAGGAGGCCCCCACCGAGAACCTGCTCCCGGCCCAGCCGCTTCCTGACTTCCAGCCTCTCCCGGCGGCGGCCCCCGCCCCGCCGCCTCCGGAGGGCGCCGCGACCGTGCTGCTGGTCGAGGACAACCCCGACATGAACGCCTTCCTGGCGGGGCTGCTCGGCCGCCACTACCGGGTCGTCGCCCACCACTCCGGCGCCGGGGCGCTGGCCGCGGCGGTCGCCGAGCCGCCGGACCTGGTACTGTCCGACGTCATGATGCCGGGCATGAGCGGCGACGCCCTGGTGGCGGCCCTGCGCCAGCAGCCGAGCCTGGAGGGTGTGCCGATCGTCCTGCTCACCGCCAAGGCCGATGATGCCCTGCGCGTGAAGATGCTGCGCGGCGGGGTCGCCGACTACATCTGCAAGCCCTTCGACCCGGAGGAGCTGCTGGCCCGTGTCGGCGGCCTGCTGGCCGGGCGGCACCGCGAGCGCGACCGGCTGGCTTCCCAGGAGGCGCGCTTCCACAACCTTTTCGAGGGCATCCTCGAAGGGGTGGCCTACTGCCGGATGCACTTCGACGGCGAACGCCCGGTGGACTGGACCCATGTGCAGGTGAACCCGGCCTTCACGACCCTCACCGGCCTGCGGGACGTCGCCGGCCGGCGGGTCACCGAGGCCATTCCGGGGATCCGCGAGGCCCACCCGGAGCTGTTCGAGATCTGCGGCCGGGTGGCCCGCGGCGGGCCCGCCGAGCGTTTCGAACTGCAGTTCCGCCCTCTGGACGTCTGGCTGGCCATCAGCGCGTATCCGGGCGAGCCGGGCACCTTCACCGCCGTGATCGACAACATCACCGACCGCAAGCGCGCCGAGCGGGCCATCCAGTTGAGCGAGGAACGCTTCCGCCAGGTCTCGGAATCGGCCGACGAGTGGATCTGGGAGGTGGACGCCGACGGCCTGTACACCTTCGCCAGCCCGGCGGTGGAACGGCTGCTTGGGTGGACCGCGGAGGAGGTCGTCGGCCGCCTGCACTTCTACGACCTGTTCGAGCCCGGCACCCGCGAGCAGCTGAAGGCCCAGGCCCTGGCCGCCTTCGCCCGCCGCGAGCCGCTGCGCAACCTGCCCAACACCAACCTGCACCGGAACGGCCGGGAGGTCCTCCTGGAGACCACCGGCCTGCCGATCCTGGGTCCCGAGGGCCAGCTGCTGGGCTACCGGGGCGTCGACCGCGACGTCACCGAACGGGCCGCGGCGGCCGCCACCCTGCGCGAGAGCGAGCAGCGCTTCCAGGCGGTCTTCCTCTCCTCGCCGCTGGCGATCCTGATCATCCGCCCCGAGGACGGCCGGATCATCGACGCCAATCCGGCCTTCGGCGCCCTGTTCGGCTTCGCCGCCGAGGACCTGGTCGGCCGCACCTCCATCGAGCTCGGCCTCTGGTCCAGTCTGGAGGCGCGCGAGGCGGTGGTCGGCCAGCTCCGGCGCGAGCGCCGGGTGCGCGACCTGGAGGGCCGGTTCGTGGCGAAATCCGGGGAGGAGATGACCCTGCTGCTGTCCGCCGAGACCATCCGCCTCGGCGAACAGACCCTCCACCTGGCCATGTTCCAGGACCTCCGGGGCCGGATCCGGGCCGAGGAGGACCGGCGCCGGCTGGAGCACGAGCTGAGCCACCTGCAGCGCATGGAGAGCATCGGCCGGCTGGCCGGCGGCGTCTCCCACGACATGAACAACGTGCTCTCGGCGATCATGGCGGTGGCCAGCCTGGTGAAGATCCGCCACCGGGACCATGCGGAGATCGTCAAGAACGCCGAGACCATCCTGCAGGCCGGCCTGCGCGGACGGGACCTGGTCAAGGGGCTCACCGACTTCGCCCGCAAGGACCTGCAGGACGCCGCGCCGCTGGACCTCAACGCCCTGGTCCGGCAGGAGGCCGACCTGCTGGAGCGGACCACCTTCAAGAAGCACGGGATCCACGTCGACCTCGCCGAGCCCCTGCCGGAGATCCTGGGCGAGCGCAGCGCCCTCTCGAACGTGCTGATGAACCTCTGCGTCAACGCCTGCGACGCCATGCCCCGGGGGGGCCGGCTGACCCTGTCCACCCGCCCCCTGGCGGGCGGCGGCGTCGAGCTGGCGGTGGAGGACACCGGCGAGGGCATGCCGCCCGAGGTGGTGGCGCGGGCCATGGAGCCCTTCTTCACGACCAAGCCCGCGGGCAAGGGCACCGGCCTGGGCCTGTCCATCGTCTACGGCACCGTCAAGGCCCACGGCGGCAGCGTGGACATCCAGAGCACCCCGGGCGAGGGCACCCGCATCGCCCTGCGCTTCCCGCCGCCGACCCGGCCGCCGGACCCGGAACCCGCCAGCCGCGGCGAGGCCCCGGTCGAGGTCCGCAGCCTGAGGCTCCTGCTGGTGGACGACGACGAGCTGATCCGCGCCTCCCTGCCGCCGATGCTGGAGGCCCTGGGACACCAGGTGCAGGTGGTCTCCAGCGGCCTCGACGCCCTGCGCCGGCTCAGCGCCGGCCTGGCCGCCGACCTGGTCGTCCTCGACCTGAACATGCCCGGCCTGGACGGCCTGGAGACCCTGGGCCGCCTGCGCATCGGCCACCCCGACCTGCCGGTGGTGGTGGCCTCGGGCTTCCTCGACGCCGAGGCCCGCGAGCGGCTGGCCGGGTTCCCGCGCCTGCGGATGCTGGTCAAGCCCTTCACCGCCCAGGACCTGCAGGCCGCCCTGCGCGACCTGGCCGGCTGAGCGGCAGGGACGCGCTATCCTCGGAGGCATGCGCCGCCGACCCTGGCTTCCGATCCTGCTGCTGGCCGCCGCGGCCGGGGCCGCCGAGCCGCCGAAGCCGCAGCTGGTGCAGTCGGTGCCGGTGGAGACCGGCCTCGAGGATCCGCGGCTGCCGCACGCCAAGGACGTCTGGCCGGAGATGATCCGCGCCGCCCGCCACAGCATCGACCTCGCCGAGTTCTACGTCACCAACGGCCCGGACCGGGCCGCCAGCGCCCTGGAACCGGTGCTGCGCGCCCTCGAGGAGGCCGGCGCCCGCGGGGTGAGGCTGCGGGTGCTGCTGTCGGCGCGGATGCTCGACCAGGACCCGGCCTCGGTGGCGCGGCTGCGCGCCATCCCCGGCGCGGAACTCCGGACCTTCGACCTCGGCGGCCGGGGCATCCTCCACGCCAAGTACTTCCTGGTGGACGGCGAGGAGGCCTTCGTCGGCAGCCAGAACCTGGACTGGCGGGCGCTGCAGCACATCCACGAGACCGGGCTGCGGTTCCGCACCCCGGAGCTGGTGCGGCCGCTGGCGGCGATCTTCGAGACCGACTGGAGCTTCGCCGGGAGCCGGCTCCGGCCGGCCTTCCCCAAGGCTGCGGCATCCCCCGCACGACCCGCCTTCGAGCTGGTGGCCAGCCCGCCCTTCCTCAACCCCCCGGGGGTGCGCGCCGCCCTGGAGGCCCTGCCCGAGCTGCTCGGCCAGGCCAAGGAGCGGATCCGGGTGCAGCTGCTCACCTACTCGCCGGTGGCCGGCCGGGTGCGGTTCTGGCCGCTGCTCGACAACGCCCTGCGCGCCGCCGCCGTGCGCGGCGTCAAGGTGCAGCTGATGGTCGCCGACTGGAACCTGGAGAAGCCCGCGGTGGACCACCTCAAGTCCCTGGCCCTGCTGCCGAACGTCGAGGTCGGTGTGGTCGCCATCCCGGAGGCCGCCGCCGGCCACATCCCCTACGCCCGGGTCATCCACAGCAAGACCATGGTCGTCGACGGCGGCCTGCTCTGGCTCGGCACCAGCAACTGGGGCGAGGACTACTTCACCGAGAGCCGCAACGTCGAGATCATCGCCCGCGACACCGAGCTGGCCGCCCAGGCGGAGGCGGTCCACCAGCGGCTCTGGAACAGCCGCTTCTGCGTCCGCCTCGACCCGGCGAAGTCCTACCCGCCGCGCCGGCGCGACTGAGCCCCGCCATGCGCCTGCACCTGTCCCGCTTCGTCTGCCAGGCCCCGGCCGCCAACCTCGACCGCATGGAGGCGGAGTGCGCAGAGGCCGCCGGCGCCGACCTCTGCGTCTTCCCCGAGAGCTTCCTGCACGGCTACAGCCGCCACCTCGATCCGGCCGCCGCCCGCGCCCGCTTCGCCGCCGCCTCCGCCGCACATCCGCGCACCGCCTTCCTGTTCGGCAGCTTCAGCGAGGACCGGCGCAACCGCATGACCCTCTGGCAGGGGGGCCGCGAGCTCGCCCGCTACGACAAGGTGCACCTGTTCGCCCCCAACGGCGAGTGCGAGCTGTGGACGCCCGGCGACCGCTACGTCAGCGTCCGCCTCGGCGACTGGACCCTGGGGCTGTTCAACTGCAACGACCTGCGCTTCCCCGAGCAGGCCCGGGCGCTGCGCCTGCAGGGCGGCGCCGACCTGCTGCTGGGGGTCGCCTGGTGGCCCTGGCGGCGGGACCACGTGATGCGCACCCTGCTGCGCGCCCGCGCCATCGAGAACGGCTGCTTCGCCGCGATCTGCACGGTGGCGGCCTCGGAGTGGGAGGGCGAGCGCTTCGCCGGGGCCGGCAACCACGTCTTCGACCCCCACGGCGAGCCGGTGCGCACCGCCGACGACCGAACCTACCGGCTGGACCGGGCCCGCCTGCAGGACCTGGTGGTGGATCCCCAGGCCGGCTTCCTCGACATCCGCCGGGTGGAGCGCGTCGAAGCCTGAGTCCAGGCGGGCCGGGCGCATGCAGCTTGACCTGCACCGGCGCGGGGGGTATTCAGAAGCTGGACCTTCCCGATGCTGCCCCCGCCCTCAGCCCCGGCCCGCCGCCCAGGCCGGAGGCTTGCGGCTCACCCGGCCGGGCTGGCCGCCCTTCTCCTGGCGCTGCCGGGCTGCCGCACCGACCGGGTCCCGCCCGTCATCCGGATCGGCCTCGTCACCTACACGCCCACCGACCTCAACGGCCCGCCCACCACCCACGCCGTGGAGATGGCCCTGGAGGAGGCCAACGCCCGCGGCGGCCTCCTGGTCGGCGGCGTGCGGTCGCGGGTGGAGGTGCGCAGGGTGGTGATCAAGGAGGACTCGCCGGAGCAGGCCGTGGCGGCGGTGCAGCGGCTGATCAACCAGGAGAAGGTGTGCGCGATCCTCGGACCGCA
>JAYRFV010000132.1:0-11622 GCA_041908165.1 Holophagales bacterium
GGACCTGCACCTGGACGCCGAGGGGCGGACGACCTGCGCCACCTGCCACCACCTCGGACGGCCGCGCACCGACACGGTCCGATGGCGGTCGGAGAGCCTCTTCGACCGTGCCTTCCGCCGGCAGGACCGGCACAAGACCTACCTCCTGGCCTTCCGCAACGAACGGGGCCAGTTGTGCAAAGCCTGCCACTGAGGACCGCCATGACCACGCCCAAGCCCCGCCGGATCGTGCTCATCAACCCCAGGTTCCAGCTGCGCCTGGCGGCTGCCTTCCTGGCGGTCCAGGTGGTGCTCACCGGGCTCTTCGCCGCGGGGATCTTCCTCTTCCTGGACAGCGAACTCTCGGCCAGCCTCTCCTCCGCCCACGCCCGGGCGCAGAGCCTCGAGCGGATGCTGCTGCCGATCGTCGCGGTCCTGTCGGGGTTCAGCCTGGCCCTGTCCACGGTCCTGGTGACCGCCTTCGTGGTGCTCCTCAGCCACCGCCTGGCGGGACCGATGCATCGGTTCCGGTCGGTCCTCGACCAGCTGGCCGCGCGCCAGCTCCACCCCTCGGCGCGGATCCGGCCGGAGGACCAGCTGGAGGAGGTGGCCCAGTCCCTCCAGGGGATGGTGACGACGGTGTCGGCCGACCTCGAGGCGCTCGCCGTCGCGGCGGAGGAGGCGAAGCGCTGCGCCGGAGCCGCCGGCGATCCTGCGACCCTGGCCGCGATCGGAAGGCTGGAGGCGATCCTGGCCGCCTGGCACCGGCCCGGCTGAGGGCGGCGGCGCCTACACTGGTCCGGTGGTCCGCTTCCTGCTCCGCCTCGGCCTGGACGTCCTGGGGTTCCCCGGGGTCATCGTCCACGAACTGGGCCACCAGGCCGGCTGCTGGCTGACCGGGACGCGGGTGCTGCAGGTGCGCTACCTCCGCTTCGGCGTGCCGGCAGGCTACGTGATCCACGAGCAGCCTGCGACGCCCTGGCGCCACGCGGTCATCGCCGGCGGACCGTTCCTGCTGAACACGCTCCTGGCCTTCGCCGCGGGCTGGGTCCACCTCATGGGGTGGTGGCGCTCCGACCCGGCCTGGGCCTCGCCGGCGGTCCTGCTGTGGCTCGGAACGGCCGTGGGCATGCACGCCTTCCCCAGCCTGCAGGACGCCACCGGGCTCCTCGACGCGGTGTGGACGCGCGGCGCGGGCTTCTTCGCCAAGCTCCTGATCACGCCCGTCGGGGCCGTGATGGTCGCCGGCGCCTTCGCTTCCTGGGTGTTCCTCGACCTCGCCTGGGGCCTGGGCCTGGCTTGGTTCGCCCCGCGCTGGGTCGCGGGGGCGCCGCTGTCCGGAGGGTGGATTCGGTGATCCGCATCGCCCCCGGAAGCGTTCCAGAATAGGCGCATGGAGCGGGTGGAGTGCGTCATCGCCGGAGCCGGTGTGATCGGCCTGGCCCTGGCCCGCCAGCTGGCCACGGCGGGTCACGAGGTGGTCGTGCTGGAACGGGAGAGCCGCTTCGGCACCGGGATCAGCTCGCGCAACAGCGAGGTGGTGCACGCCGGGATCTACTATCCGCCCGGCTCGTTCAAGGCCCGCCTCTGCGTCGACGGGAACCGCTCCCTGTACCGCTACTGCGAAGCCCGCGGCGTGGCCCACCGCCGGTGCGGCAAGCTGGTCGTGGCCACCGACGCGGAGCAGGCCGGGACGCTCCGGTCGGTGCAGCGGCGCGCCGCGGACAACGGCGTTCCGCTGGCCTGGCTCGAAGCCCCGGCGGCCCGGGAACTCGAACCTGACCTGCAGTGCCACGCCGCGCTGCACTCGCCGTCCACCGGCATCGTGGACAGCCACGGCCTGATGCAGGCGCTGCTCCGGGACGCCGAGGACCGCGGCGCCGTCCTCGTGCTCCGGTGCCCGGTGGTGGGCGGGCGGGTGGGACCCCAGGGGATCGACCTGCAGACCGGCGGAGCCGATCCCACCTGGATCCGGTCGCGCCGTTTCTTCAACTGCGCGGGCCTCGGCGCCCAGGGGATCGCCCGCGGGCTCGAAGGGTTCCCTTCCGCCGCCGTCCCTCCGCTGTTCCTGTCCAAGGGCAGCTACTTCGCCCTGGCCGGGCGCAGCCCCTTCTCGCGGCTGGTGTACCCGGTGCCGGTGAGCGACTGGCTGGGGGTCCACCTGACCCTGGACCTGGCCGGCCAGGCCCGCTTCGGTCCGGACCAGGAGTGGGTGGAGACCGAGGACTACAGCGTCGAGCCCGCCCGGGCCGAGGGATTCTATGCCGCGATCCGGCGCTACTGGCCGGCCCTGCCCGATGGCGCGCTGGCCCCCGCCTACGCGGGAATCCGGCCCAAGGTCAGGGGCCCGGGGGAACCCGTCGAGGATTTCCTGATCCAGGGGCCGGACCGGCACGGGATACCCGGACTGGTCAACCTCTTCGGGATCGAGTCCCCGGGGCTGACCGCCAGCCTGGCGCTGGCCGAGGCGCTGGCCGGGGTGGGTTGAATCGGAGCGGGAACCGAACGCTTTCCTGGTTTCTTGGAATCGGTTTTTTCAAGACCGGCCAACGGAACGTCGATGAGCTTTCTGGAGGTGACGCCATGCCGATCGCCATCTGGAATCCCGTCTACGAAACCGGCAACCCCACCGTGGACGGCCAGCACCGGCAGCTGTTCGAGATGGTGAACGAGCTGCACCACGGGATCATCTCCGGCCACGGCCGGGACGTGATGGGCCCGATGCTCAAGCGGCTGGCCAAGTACGCCGTGGACCACTTCGCCACCGAGGAGGGCCTCATGAGGTCCGGCGGCTACCCGGAATTCGCCCGCCACAAGGGCAAGCACGATGCCCTGACGGCCCAGGTGGTGGCCCTCCTCGGGGAGTGGGAGAAAGGCACCGCCCTGCCGAACTCCCTGTCGAAGTTCCTGGCGGAGTGGGTGGCCCACCACATCAAGGAGGAGGACCTGGCGATGATCCAGTGGCTGAAGGGGAAATCCGGATAATCTGTATTAACACTAAAAAAATCTTAGTTGACAACATTCATATTTTGATTGATGTTGGGAGGGAGAGGTTTCCATGTCCCTCCTGCCCTTCACCCAGAAAGCCAACGACGCCCTCGTGGGTGCCCGGGACCGGGCGGTGGCCGGGCCGCACGCGGAAATCCTGCCCCTGCACCTGTTCATGCAACTCCTGGAGGCGGAGACCGGCCTGCGTCCGGTGCTGGAGAAGGCGGGCCTCGAGCCGACCCGGCTCCAGGGTCTGCTGGAAGCCGCGGAGGCCCTGGTGGACCGCCTGCCCAGGGCCATCGGCGGGGCGGAGCCGCAGGCCGGGCCGGGGCTGCGCAGCTTCCTGGAGGCGGCCTCGGACACCGGCCGCGGGCTGGCCGACCGCTACCTCGCCACCGATGCGATGCTGCTCGCCTTCGGCAATGCCCACACCGACGCCAAGAAGCTGCTGGATCGCTTCGGCCTGGATCGCGCGAGGCTGGAGGCGGCCATCCGGGAGGTCCGCAAGGGCGCCCGGGTCGAGGACGAGCGCGGCGAGGAGAAGTTCGCGTCCCTCGAGAAGTTCGCCCGGGACCTGACCGCCATGGCCCAGCAGGGCCGCCTTGACCCGGTGATCGGCCGCGATGAGGAGATCCGGCGGGTGCTGCAGGTGCTCAGCCGCCGCACCAAGAACAACCCGGTGCTGATCGGCGAGCCCGGCGTCGGCAAGACCGCCATCGCCGAGGGGCTGGCGATCCGCATCACCCGCAGCGACGTTCCGGAGAGCCTGCGCGGCCTTCGGCTGATGGCCCTGGACATGGGCGCCCTGGTGGCGGGAAGCCAGTACCGCGGCCAGTTCGAGGAGCGCCTCAAGGGCCTGCTGAAGGAGGTGGAGGACGCCGAGGGGCGGATCGTCCTGTTCATCGACGAACTGCACACCCTGGTCGGGGCCGGCAGCGTCCAGGGCAGCATGGACGCCGCGAACCTGCTCAAGCCCGCCCTGGCGCGGGGCGACCTGCGCTGCATCGGGGCGACCACGCTCAACGAGTACCAGAAGCACATCGAGAAGGACGCCGCCCTGGAGCGCCGGTTCCAGCCGGTGTATGTGGAGGAGCCGTCTCCGGAGGATGCCGTCAGCATCCTGCGCGGCCTGAAGGAACGCTACGAGCTGCACCACGGCGTCCGGATCAAGGACGCGGCGCTGGTGGAGGCGGTGGCGCTGTCGAGCCGCTACATCGCCGACCGCTTCCTGCCGGACAAGGCGGTGGACCTCATGGACGAGGCCGCCAGCGGGGTGCGCATGCAGATCGACAGCCGCCCCTTCGAGATCGACGAGCGCGAGCGGCGCAACATGCAGCTGCAGCTGGAACGGCACGCCCTGGCCAAGGAGAAGGACGCCGCCTCCCGGACCCGGCTGCAGGAGCTGGAAGGCGAGCTCGCCGGCCTCGGGGAGGAACTCACCCGGCTGCGCGCCCGCTGGTAGGCCGAACGCCGCCGGATCGAGGAGACCCGAGCCCTGCAGAAGCGCCTGGACGACCTCCGCGTGGACCTCGAGCAGGCCAAGGCCCGCAGCGACTACGAGCGCGCCAGCCGGCTGGAGTACGGGGAGATCCCGGAACTCGAGAAGCGGATCCAGGCCGCCCAGCCGGGGGCGGACGCCATGCTTCGGCTGGAGGTGGGCGAGGAGGACATCGCCGCCGTGGTTTCCAAGTGGACCGGCATCCCGGTGGCCCGGCTGATGGAGGGCGAGGCCGCCAAGCTGCTGGCCATCGAGGCCCGCCTGGGCCGGCGGGTGGTGGGCCAGGAGCCGGCCCTGCGGGCGGTTGGCGACGCCCTCCGGCGCAACCGGGCCGGCCTCTCCGACGCCCGCCGGCCGATCGGATCGTTCCTGTTCCTGGGCCCCACCGGCGTCGGCAAGACCGAGGTGGCCCGGGCCCTCGCGGAACTCCTGTTCGACGACGAGAACGCCCTGGTGCGCCTGGACATGAGCGAGTTCACCCACGAGGCCGACGCCACCCGGCTCATTGGCGCCGCCCCGGGCTACGTCGGCTACGAGGAGGGAGGCCGGCTGACCGAGGCCGTGCGCCGGCGTCCCTATTCGGTCCTGCTCCTGGACGAGATGGAGAAGGCCCACCCGCGGATCTTCGACGTGTTCCTGCAGGTCCTGGAGGATGGCCGGCTGACCGACGGCAAGGGCCGCACCGTGAACTTCCGCAACTGCATCGTGATCATGACCAGCAACGTCGGCAGTCAGGCGATCTTCGCCGCCGGCGGCGACGTCGCGCAGGTCCAGGGAGCGGTCCAGGCGGACCTGCGGGCCCACTTCCGGCCGGAGTTCCTCAACCGGGTCGACGAGATGGTGGTGTTCCGGACCCTCGGCCGCGAGGACCTGAAGGCGGTGGCCCGGATCCAGCTCCGGCGGGTGGAACAGTCCCTGGCCGAGCGCCGGATCGGCCTCCAGGTTCAGGACCCGGCCCTGGACTGGCTGGCGGAGCACGGCTGGGATCCCCACTACGGGGCCCGGCCACTGAAGCGGCTCATCCAGCAGGAGGTGGTCAACCCCCTGTCCCGGAGCGTGCTGGAGGGCCGCCTGGTCCCCGGCCGGATGGTCGAACTGGGGGTGCGCGGAGGCAGCCTGGCCCTCGAAACCGAGGCGGTGCAGTAGGTACCGGAAGGGATCCCCCGCCCGGGGGGGCTTCCCCTGCAGGAATTGGGGAATCCGCCCACCGGGCCGATAGGACTTCCGTGGAACCCGTTCCCGTCCTCATCGTCGACGACGAAGGCGACTTCAGGACCCTCCTCGTGGAGGCCCTGGAGTCCCTGGGGTATGGTGCGGAGGGTGCGGAAAGCGCGGAACAGGCGATCGAACGGGTCAAGGAGAAGCACTTCCCCGTGATTTTCACGGACCTGAACATGCCCGGCGGTCTCTCCGGCCTGGAACTGCTCAAGGCGATCCAGGGGATGGACACCAAGGCCTTCACCATCCTGATGACCGGCTACGCCACCACCGAGAGCGCGATCCAGGCGCTCAAGCGGGGGGCCTACGACTTCATCCAGAAGCCGTTCAAGCTCGCCGAACTGGAGGCCAGCCTGGAACGGGCCCTCGCCCACTACCGGACCCTGCGCGAGAACGAGGCCTACCAGAACCGGCTGGAGGAGATGGTCGAGGCCCGCACCCGCGAGATCCTCCAACTGAAGGACAACATCGAGAAGCTTTTCGAAGGCTTCGTGCAGGCCTCGATCGTCGCCATCGAGGCGCGCGATCCCAGCACCTCGGGGCACAGCACGCGGGTGGCGACCATGACCGTGGGCCTCGCCGAAGCGGTCAATCGCACCCCGAACGGCACGTACGGCGGCATCCACTTTTCCGAGCAGCAGATCCGCGAAGTCCGCTACGCCAGCCTTCTGCATGATTTCGGAAAGGTCGGGGTGCGCGAGCAGGTGCTGGTGAAGGCCCGGAAGCTGGAGCCCGAGCGCCTCGAACGGATCCTCCAGCGGCTCTACCAGCGCGACCTCGAACTGGCCATGGCGATGCTGGAGCGGGCCTGGCAGGACGGTGCCGCTTTCGATCCGTCCCGGCTCCAGGGCCTGCTGGGCAGCCGCAAGCGGGAGACCCAGGACCTGGTGGACCTGATCGTGCGCTGCAACGAGCCCGCGGTCCTCCCCCAGGAGATCCGCGACAGCATGGACGTCCTGGAAGGGCTGGAGTTCCGGCACTGGAGCGGAAGCACGCAGGCCATCCTCGACACCGGCGACATCGAGGCCCTGCGCATCCCCAAGGGCAGCCTGTCCAAGGAGGAGCGGGACGAGATCAACAGCCACGTTTCCCATACCTTCCGCTTCCTCAGCCAGATCCCCTGGACCCGGGAACTGGCGCAGGTGCCGCAGATCGCCTACGCCCACCACGAACGGCTCAACGGCCGCGGCTACCCCCGCGGACTGGGCGATCCGGAGATCCCCCCACAAAGCAAGCTGATGGCGGTGGCCGACGTGTTCGACGCCCTGGCGGCCAAGGACCGGCCCTACAAGAAGGCGGTCAGCGTGGAGCGCAGCCTGCAGATCCTCCAGGACGAAGCCAACGTCGGGCTGCTGGACGGGGAGGCCCTCGGCATCTTCATTGACGCCAGGGTCTATGAACTGACCACCACCGCCTCCCCAGGCTCCTGACCATGGCCACCGGCGCCATCCTCATCGTCGACGACGAACCACAGGTGCGCAGCACGCTGGCGGAGGCCCTGGAATACGGCGGCTACGACATCGACTGCGCGGAGAGCGCACACCAGGCGCTGGAGAAGCTCGCCCTGCGCCACTTCCCGGTGATCCTCACCGACCTGAACATGCCCGGCGGGCCCTCCGGCCTGGACCTGCTGAGCGAGGTCCGCAGCCGGGACCCGAACATCCTGGTGGTGATCATCACGGGCTTCGCGACCCTCGACTCGGCCATCGGGGCGCTCAAGCGGGGCGCCTACGACTTCATCCAGAAGCCGTTCAAGATCAGCGAGATCGAGGCGGTGCTCGACCGTGCCCTGGAACACGCCCGGGTGCTCGCTGAGCTGGGCGAGTACCACCGCGAGCTGGAGCAGCGGGTGCTGGCTAGGACCCGGGAATTCCGGGCCTTCCACGAGGAGGTGCTGGAACTCAACGAGCTGACCCTGGGGCTGGCCGGAGAAACCGATCCCGCGGTCCTGCTGGCGCCGTTCCTGGCCTACCTGGAGCGCCGCTGGCACCCGGCCGGACTCAGCATCCTGGACTGGGACGCAGGTGGCTGGACGCACCTGGTGGCCCGCGGCGCGGGGCCTTGGCCCGATCCGGCCACCCTTCCGGCTCCCCCGCACCTGTCCTCCGTCGGCGAGTGGGAGGGCTGCCCCCACGCCGACGGCTACCGGGTTTCCCTCGGCGGTGAGCCGCCCACGGGCCTCCTGCTGGTCGCCTTTTCCACCCGCAGCGCCTTCTTCCCCGAGGACCCCTCCTTCGCCCTCTGGCGCCGGCAGGTCGGCGGCCTCCTCAAGGCCCGACAGCGTGCCCTCGGGCAGGCCCGGTAGGCGTCCTTCAATTCCAGCCGCAGGGCCCGCCCGGGTCGGCCAGGATCGCCGCCACCTCCGCCGGGGTCAGGACCTGGGCCGCATAGACGCTTCCTTCCGACTGCAGGGGCGCCACGAAGCCGCGGAGGTGGTTGCCCGAACCGCACTTCAGCCCGCCGTAGGTGGACAGCAGTGTGGTTTGCCGGGTGGCTGCCATCGCGCGGTTCAGGTCGTCGATGTCCGTCTCCTCGATCAGCGCGCCCACCTTCAGGGCGGACGGAAGGCTGGTAAGGCCCGTCGCCACCAGGTCCGCATACAGGCTTGCCAGCACCGGGTCGGTGAAGCGCCCGCGGGTCTCCGCGCCGTCCACCGGGTCCGCCAGCCCTGCGGCGGCGAGCAGGGCCTTGAGCCGGTCCATGTGCTGCTGCTCCGAACGGCTGATGTTGCCGAACAGCGCCACCAGGGTTGCGGCCTCCGGTCGCGGGCGATAGTGGTCCGCCAGGGCCAGGTAGACGTCCCGGGCGAGCTTTTCCTCCTCGCGCATGAACAGCAGGTCGCGGGCCTCCTCCGGAGCCAGCGACAGGCTGGCCGGAACCGCGCCGCCCGGGCCCGGCCCGGCAGCGCCCGAACCCCCGCAGCCGGTCAGGACGAGCGCGCCTGCCAGCAGGCTTCCGCAGAGCAAGGTGTAGATCGACCGCATGGCATCCTCCGATGGCGTGAATTCCGGGAGGAGGCCGCCCAGGGGCACCTCTTCCCGCTCCACGAGGCTGGGGTCAGCGCCGGCCCCGTCCCATACCCGTGCCGCGGCCCTGGCCGGCGGCCGGGGTCCCGGTGGGGCAGGTGTTGCCGCCGCTGCCGTCGCGCTTGCGCAGGCTGCTCTGGTCGGCGGTCCCGCTGCCGTCCTGCTTGCGGACCTGATGGCCCTGGCCGCTGCCGGGCCCGCCGCCGGCGGTCTGGGCGGCGAGGGGAAGGGCGAGGAGCATGGCGAGGGTGACGAGGATGGTGGGTTTCATGACGACCTCCGGATTGAGGTGCGGATCCCTTCCGCACACCAGCATGGACACGGCCCGCACCAATCGGGCCAGCCCGGCCCCGGAACCGCACATGCCGCCCCCCCAATGACAGCCGGACGCCTCCCGGGCGCAGGGTCCTATCCGAAAAGCGAGGCTCCCCCCGGAGGAAAAAGCAAGGGACCGGCTTTGCCGGTCCCTTGCGCGGGGTGTGGGGTCCGAGCGAAGCGGTGACCCCACGGAGCATCAACACACGTCGTGCATCCAGCCGTGGGGGTCCGGCGCCAGGCCGTGCTGCAGGTTGAGCAGGGCCTCGCGCAGCTGGGTGGCCACCGGGCCGGTCTCGCCGTTGTTGATCACCCAGGTGCCCATGCGGCTCTTGACCACGCCGATGGGCGTCAATACCGCCGCCGTGCCGCAGGCGAAGACCTCGGTCATGCGGCCGTCGGCCAGGTCCTTCTCCCAGTAGTCCACACTCAGGCGCCGCTCCTCCGCCTCGTAGCCCAGGTCCTGGGCCAGCTGCAGCAGGCTGGCGCGGGTGATGCCGGGCAGCAGCGTGCCGGTGAGCTTGGGGGTGACCAGGATGGTCCGGCCGTGCTCCGTGTAGACGAAGCAGATGTTCATGCCGCCCATCTCTTCGACGAACTTGCGGTTGATGGCGTCCAGCCAGACCACCTGGTCGCAGCCCTGGTCGTGGGCCTGGCGCTGGGCCAGCAGGCTGGCGGCGTAGTTGCCGGCGCACTTGGCGAAGCCGGTGCCGCCGGGGGCGGCGCGCACGTAGTCCTCGGTCACCCACACCGTCACCGGCTTCACCCCGCCGGCGAAGTAGGCCCCGGCCGGCGAGGCCAGCATCAGGAACCGGTACTCCTTGCTGGGACGCACGCCCAAGGCGGCCTCGGTGCCGATCATGAACGGCCGCAGGTAGAGGCTGTGGCCGATCTCCTTCGGCACCCACAGCCGGTCCTGGCGGATCAGCAGGTCGGCCGCCTCGACGAACAGCTCCTCGGGCAGGTCGGGCATCGCCAGCCGGCGCGCACTGTTGTTGAAGCGCCCCGCGTTCTCGAAGGGGCGGAAGGTGCGCACCGAACCGTCCTTGGGCTGGTGGTAGGCCTTGAAGCCCTCGAAGATGGCCTGGCCGTAGTGCAGCACCGAACTGGCGGGGTCCATCATCAGCGGCTCGTAGGGCCCCAGCCGTCCGCTGTGCCAGCCCCGGCCCTCGGTGTAGGACAGGCTGACCATGTGCTCGGTGAAGACCCGGCCGAAGCCCGGGTTGACCATCCGCTCCGCCCGCGCGTCGGCGGTCAGGGGGGCGGCGCTGGGGTGGACCTCGAAGGTGCTGCTCATGGCGACTCCTGTCAGTTCGGGGCGGTGGTCGAGGCGTGGATGAGGCGTCCCAGGCGCGGGATGGCCTCGCGGATGCGTTCCGGAGAATGGGTCGAGAAGTTCAGCCGCAGGCAGTTGCCGCCGCGGCCGTCGGCGAAGAACAACGGTCCCGGCGCGAAGCCCAGGCCCGCCGCCAGCGCCTCGCGGTGCAGGTCGAGGGCCGAGCAGTCCTCCGGCAGCATCACCCACAGGTGCATGCCTCCCTTGGGCTCGGTGAAGTCGGTGCCGCCGGGGAAGCTGGCGCGCACCCCTTCCAGCATGGCGTCGCGGCGTTCGCGCAGGGCCCGGCGCAGGCGCAGCACGTGGCGGTGGAAGCCGCCGGTGTCCAGGAACGCGGCCACGGCGGCCTGGCTGAGGATGGGCAGGGCGATGCTGTGCACCTCCTGCATCGGGGCCAGCCGCTGCAGCAGGCCCTCCGGTGCGATCACGTAGCCCAGCCGCAGACCGGCGGCCAGCACCTTGGAGAAGCTGCCGACGTGGATCACGTGGTCGGCCCCGGGCATGCTGCGGAAGCTGGGCACCGGAGAACCGAGGAAGCGCAGGTCGCCGTAGGCGTCGTCCTCCACCAGGGTCACCCCGTGGCTGCGGGTCAGCGCCAGGATCCGCTCGCGCCGCGCCCGGCTCAGGGTCATGCCGGTGGGGTTGTGGAAGTTGGGCACGGTGAACAGCAGCTTGGCGTCGCCGCGCTGCAGCGCCGATTCCAGCCGCTCCGGATCGAGGCCGTTGCGGTCCACCGGCACCGGCACGGCCTCCCGGCCCATGGCCCGGATCAAGGCCAGGACGCCCACGTAGCAGGGGCTCTCCACCAGCACGTGCTCGCCGGGCACGGTGAGCGATTCCAGCACCAGCGCCAGGCCGGCCTGCGCCCCGGGCAGCGCGCGCACCCCCCAGCCCGCCGGGATCGGCTTGCCCTCGTGCTCGAGCCAGGCCGACAGCGCCTCCAGCAGGGGCGGATGGCCCTCCGGATGGGCGTAGACCCAGGCGTCCGAGCCGAGGCTCTTCATCGCCTGCACGTACTGGCGGCGCAGGGCCTCGCCGGGCAGCAGGTCCGGCGGCGGGAAGCCCGCCGAGAAGCTGACCAGCGACGGGTTCTGGGCCCGTCCCAGGGTCTCGCCCAGCCACGGCCCCAGGTCGTGCTCGCGGGCCACCAGGCTGCTGCCCTGGAACGGCAGCACGTGCTCCTCGCGGCTGATCCGCTGCAGCGGGGCCTCCGGCAGGCGGTCGGCCACGAAGCTGCCGCGACCGGGGACGGTCTGCACCCA
>JAYRFV010000133.1:0-8184 GCA_041908165.1 Holophagales bacterium
GAAGTGCAGGAACTGCATCAGCACGAAGCTGGCCGCGTAGTTGAGGGCGAAGGCCAGGCCCAGGGGCCCGGGCGCCAGCGGCGCGCCGCCGAGCAGGATCTTCACCAGGGCGGTCCCGGCCGTGATGGCGCCGCCGCCGAGGGCGGCGACCAGCATCGTCCGGAACCCGCGCCGGTCCTGGGCAAGGTAGTGCTCGCCCGTGCGGCCCGTGTGCTCGACGATCTTGCGGGCCAGGCGCCGGGTGCCGGCCTGCAGCACCGGGCCGAGGCGCCGCTGGGCCGCCGCCCCGCGGACCAGCTCCACGGCCAGGGCCAGACCCTCCGGGGCTCCTGCATCCAGCCGGCCGAGCCGCTCCATCCGGTCCAGCTGGGCCTCCAGCAGCTCCAGCCGGTAGACCAGGTCGGTGGAGACCCCGCGCGTCTCCATGCCCGCGTGGGCCCCGGCCAGGAAGGCGCGCAGCTCCTCGAGAAGCCGGTCCCAGTCGCGGCGGCCGGACTCCGAGTCCAGGTTCCGGACGGCTTCCGGCAGGCGGACGAAGGGGCTGTCCTGGTCGCGGCCGGGGCCGGCCAGCCGCAGGAGCTCCCGGGACAGGCCCAGGCCGGCGACCCGCAGGGCCAGCAGGCGCAGGGCCTCCCGTCCGGCTCCGGAGGGCGGCAGGAAGGTTGCCAGGAGGCCGCGGTCCCCGGGCGCCAGCGATTCGAGCCAGTCGGCGTCCTCGGGGTCCAGTTCCAGGCGGTCGAGCAGGGCGAACAGGTCCTCCTCGGCGTCCGACCTGGGCACCAGCCGGTTGACCAGGCGCTCCAGGGCCTCCCCCAGGATTCCCGGCCGTCCCGGGATCCCGGTCTCGGCGAGCAGCCGCACCGTGCTGGCATGGGCCAGGGCCTCGCGCAGGCCCGCGGTCCAGCGATCGCCCCGGGGGTGTTGGGCCAGGGCCGTGGCCAGTTCCCGCAGCCGCGTGGTCCGCGGTGAGGCGGACCCGAGCGGCAGGGCCGGGGCCTCCAGCAGCCAGCGCAGCAGGTCCTCCACGCGGCCGATCCAGCGGCCGGGATCCGCGGGCAGCACGGCGAGGAGTGACCGCAACCGCCCGCTCGACCCCATCCTGCCTCCTGCCCCGGCCAGGCCCGCGCAGTCCGTGCTTGAGGCCGTCGAAGGGAAAGCCCCATTCTAGGCTGAGTCCCATGGCCCCCGACCTTCCCGGTTCCCCCTGGCTCCTGCCCGCGCTGCTGCGGGTCGGGCTGCTATGCGCGGCCGGCGCCCTGCTGCTGGGGCTGGTGCTCCGCGGCCACCGCGCCCTGCTGGCGCGGCTGCGCGGCCCCTGGGGGGGGCGCCTGCCGGCGCTACGCCTGCGCGGGGCGGAGCTGGTGCCGGCGCGGCGCATCCTGCGGCTGGCCCTGCGCGCCGCCTACTGGCTGCGGGGTGCCCTGGTGCTGGCGCTCGGCTACGCCTTCCTCGGCGAGCTGTTCCGGTTCTTCCCGCAGACCGAACCCCTCGGACGGCGGCTCTCGGCCCTGGTCTGGGAACCGGCGCGCGGCCTGCTGCTGGGGCTGGCTGGCTACCTGCCGAAACTGGTGGTGCTGCTCCTGCTGGCGTTGCTGACCCGGGCCGGGCTGGCGCTGCTCAAGGCCTTCTTCCACGCGGTGGAGCGCGAGGCGCTGACCTTCGAGCGCTTCCACCCGGAGTGGGCGGTGCCCACCTACCGACTGGTGCGCCTCGCCGTGCTGGCGCTGGCCCTGGTGCTGGCCTTCCCCTACCTGCCCGGCGCCGGCAGCGACGCCTTCAAGGCGATCGGCCTGTTCGCGGGCGCGATCCTGTCGCTGGGCTCGACCGGGGTGGTCGGGAACCTCATGGCCGGGACGCTGCTGGGCTACATGCGCCCCTACCGCGAGGGCGATTTCGTGCGGGTGGCCGGCACCGAGGGCTTCGTGGTCGAACGTTCGCTGCTGGTGACGCGGATCCGCACCATCCAGAACGAGGAGGTGACGCTGGCCAACACCAAGGTGCTGGAGAGCCGGATCACCAATTTCAGCACCGGCGACGAGGGCCACCGCGTGCACCTGCACACCTCGGTGACCATCGGCTACGAGGTGCCCTGGCGGCAGGTGCACGGCCTGCTGCTGGCCGCCGCCGGCGCCACCGAGGGGGTGCTGGCCGAGCCGGCGCCGTTCGTGCTGCAGACCGCCCTGGACGATTTCTACGTGCGCTACGAGGTGAACGCCGCGACCGCCCATCCGGAGCGTTTGCCGTGGATCTATTCGGGGCTGCACCAGGCCATCCAGGACGCCTTCTTCGCCGCCGGCGTGGAGATCTGCAGCCCGCACTTCGCCGCCCTCCGCGACGGCAACACCGCGGCCATCCCCGCGGACCAGCGGCCGGAGGGCTACCGCGCCCCGGCCTTCCGGATCGGGCGCGATCCCGCTTGAAGGCGCAGCCGCCGGCGCCTACTTCGCCAGCGGTTCGACCATGACGTAGCCACGCCCGCCTTCGTTCCAGGCGCGGGCCTGGAAGCCGGCGGCCACCACCAGGGGCCGGTCGGCGGCCTCCGCGTCCTGGCGGAAGGGCCGCTCGAAGACGTACAGGCCCCGGCCCTGCTCCAGCAGGTAGCAGGCGGCCGGCCGGCCGCCCACGCGGCAGGCCCGGCCGCCCTGGATGGCGCAGCCGCTCAGGCCCTCCGGAAGGCCGGCGGCATAGCCGAGGGCACGCTTGGACCAGCAGGCGCAGGGGTCCTCCGAGGACTGGTCCTTGGCCAGGCGCGGCGGAGCCCCTTGAAAATCCAATTCCTTGGCGGACATGAAGTGGACGAGCGCCTCCCGGGCCATGCGCGAGTCCGCGGAGGGCAGCAGCAGGAGCAGCGCCAGCAGGGAACCGGCAGCCAGCATCAGGATGAATCCGGCGGCGAAGGCCAGCCCGGTGCGGCGGCGACGGTCGACGCGCTTTGCCGCCGCAAGGAGTTCGCCGCGGAGCCCCGCGGGGGCCCGGCCAGGGGCCAGCGCCTCGGCAAGGGCCCGCTCGAAGGGGGGCATTCGCTCGCTCATCCCGTGCCCCTCCTTTCCGGTTCATCGCCGGCCAGTTCCACCTTCAATGCGGTTTTCGCGCGGTGCAGGCGGCTCATGACGGTCCCCAGGGCCACCCCGAGGATTCCGGCGATGGCCTCGTAGCTGAGTTCCTGCTGGTAGCGCAGCAGGAGCACCTGCCGATGGCCGTCGGCCAGCCGGTCGAGGGCGGCCGGCAAGGCGTCCAGGAGTTCCGGCCGCCAGGCCTCTGCTCCGTCCTCGACATGCGCCAGCTCATCGAAGTCCTCCGCGTCCCAGTCCAGGAACCGGCCCCGGGCCCGGTGCTCGCCGGCGATCTCGTTGCGCAGGATGGCCACCAGCCAGGCCCGGGCGGAGCCCGGATCGCGCAACTGGCCGAGCCGCTCGAAGGCCTTGAGGAAGCAGCGGTGGACCAGGTCCTGGGCCAGGTCCGGGTCGCGGGTCCAGGCCTTCGCCATCCCGTACAAGGCGTCCAGGTGCTGCTCGACGAGAGCCTCGGCGCTGGGTTTCACGGGTGCTCGGCCACCCGGGCCCCGTGGCCGGGGCCCGGGTGGACCAGGGATTCAGGATTTGGGCTTTTCCTGGGCGGCGCCGGCAGCGTGCGGGCAGTCCTTGGCGTGCTTGCCGTCCTTGGTGCAGTCCTTGGTGCAGTCCTTGGCGTGCTTGGCGTGCTTGGCGTGCTTGGCGCCGCCCTTGCCGGGCTTGCATTCCTTGGCGCAGGCGGCCTTGTCCGTGCAGCAGGCCTTGGATTCCTCGGCCTGGGCGAACCCGACGGCCAGGGCGGCGAGCACCAGGGCGGTGGCGAAACGGTTCATGGAATCTCCTTCGAGGCGGATGCCTACGGTGGATAGGACGCCGGAGCGCCGGGTTTATTCCCGGAAGGTTAACCTGGACCGGTGAACGGGCCCACCCGACCCCCTGCCTGGCAGCCGCGCCTGCTGGAGCGCCTGCGCGACCATTTCGCGCGGGGCCCGGTCCGGGACGGCGCCCATGACCTGGGCCATGTGCTGCGGGTGGCCCGGCTGGCCGGGGAGGTCGCCGCCGAGGAAGGGGCCGACCTGGACACCTGCGTGGCCGGCGCCCTGCTGCACGACCTGGTGTACCTGCCCAAGAACCATCCCGATTCCCCGCGCACGGCGGCCCTCGCCGCGGCGCAGGTGCCTGGATGGTGCGCCTTCGATGCCGGGCTGGCGGCGAGGACCGCGGCCATCGCCCACTGCGTGGCGGCGCACAGCTTCAGCGCCGGCATCCCCGCGGAGACCCTGGAGGCCCGCGTGGTGCAGGACGCCGACCGGCTGGAGGCCCTCGGCGCCATCGGCATCGCCCGGACCTTCGCCACCGGCGGCAGCTTCGGCGGCGCGCTCTGGCACCCGGAGGACCCCTGGGCCGAAGGCCGGGACCTGGACGACAAGGCCTGGAGCCTGGACCACTTCCCGAGGAAGCTGCTGAAGCTGGCCGCGACCCTGCACACGCCCGCCGCCCGACGCCGGGCCGAGGCCCGGGAACGGTCGATGCGGGCCTTCCTGGCGGACCTGCGCGACGAGCTGGGGCCCCCGCCATGACCTGCCCCCAGGCCCAGGGGGTGGTCTTCGACCTCGACGGGACCCTGGTGGACACCCTCGAGGACATCGCCGCGGCGATGAACCAGGTGCTCGCCGCGCGGTCGCTCCCGGTGCACCCGCCCCGGGCCTACCGCGCCATGCTCGGCCACGGGGTGCGCCACCTGGTCGGGCTGGCGCTCGGGGAGGCGCGCCGGGATCCGGCCCTGGCCGAGGCCTGCGTGGCCGGGCTGATGGACGCCTACGGCCGGCGTCCGCTGGAGGCCTCCCGGCCCTACCCGGGCATCCCGGAGCTGGTGGCTGAGCTGGGACGGCGCGGCATCCCGGCCGCGGTGCTGTCCAACAAGCCCGACGCCCTGACCCGCACCATCGTGGCCGGCCTGTTCCCGGACGCGGGCTTCCGCCAGGTCCAGGGCGAGCGGCCCGGGCTGCCGCGCAAGCCGGACCCCGCCGCGGCCCTGGCCCTGTGCGGGGTGCTGGAACTGGCCCCGGCGCAGGTCCTGCTCGTCGGCGATTCCCTGGTGGACCTCGCCACCGCGCAGCGCGCCGGTATGCCCTGCGCCTCGGTCCTGTGGGGCTACAGCGAGGATGGGGAATTGCAGGAGGCCGGCGCCCGCCTGCGGATCGCCCGGCCCGCGGACCTCGTGCCGCTGCTGCGGCCCTGAGCCGGCGGCCTGGCTGCCCGCTCGATCGCCTACACTGGAGCCGTGCCCATCCTCGCCCTGACCCTGCGGCGGCCCTTCGTGGCCGACCACTACCACGACCTTCCCGGCTTCCAGGAGGACCGCCACGGGCACAACTGGACCGTGGAGGCCACCGTCCAGGTCGCGGACCCGGCGGAGGAGCCCCGCGCGGAGGCCGCCCTCGACCGCTGGGTGGCGGCGGTCGACTACCGCCTGCTCAACGCCGAGGCGCGGCTCCTCGGCCGCAACCCCACCGCCGAACTGCTGGCCCGGTGGTGCCTGGAGGACCTGGCCGCGGCCGGGGCGCGGCCCCTGCGGGTGAAGGTCCGCGAGAAGGCCAACTACTGGGCCGCCTGCGAGCGGTCCCCCGAGGCCGCCCCGTGAAGGTGGTCCGGCCGCTCGCCGCCGCCCTGCTGCTGCTCGCCGGCTGCGGGAAGGAGCCCGCGCCACCCCCCGGCCCCGCCCTCCCGGCCCCCGCCCCTGCGCCCGCGAAGGCGACCGCCTGGACCTGGCGTCCCCTCGGCAACCTGGCGGTCCTCGAGGGGGAGATTCCGCAGGCGGCGGACCTGGTGCTGGCGGGGCCGCGCACCTGGCAGACCCGCAGCGCCGAGGCCGGCCGCCTGCGCTGGGAGATCATCCGGCCGCCCGAGGGCGAATGGGCCCTGCTGCGGACCCGCGAGGGCCGGCCGATCGCCCGGTTCCATTTCGTGACCCCGAAGGCTGCGGCGGCCGCGCAGGCCGCCCCAGGGCGGACGGAGCCGCCGCCGGCACTGCCGCGACGGGCCGCTGCGGCCGCGCCTGTTCCTTCCGCGCCCCTGCCCGCCGAGCCCATTCCGGCTGAATCCCTGGTTCCGCCGCCGCCCCCGGAACAGCGTGTCGAGCCCGGCCTGCGGGCCCGCCTCGACCTGCCGGACCTGCGGCGCGGTGCGGTCCCGCCCTGGATCGCGCCCGCCCACGCCGCGGTCCCCCGGGCGGACCTCGTGCCGCCGCCGCCGGCGGTGCAGCGCCCGCCCCTGCCGGGCCCGCGCTGGCCCGGCGCCGGCGAGGCGCTGCATCTGGCGCGCGGGCCCCGCAGCGGCCGCACCCTGGTGCTGACCTTCGACGGCGGCAGCTCCGCCGAGGTGGCGGCGGAGATCCTCGACACCCTCCGCGCCCGCCGGGTCCGCACCACCCTGTTCCTCACCGGCGCCTTCATCCGCAAGTATCCCGAACTGGTGCGGAGGATGGCCCGGGAGGGCCACGAGATCGGCAACCACACCACCACCCACCCTCACTTCGCCCCCGGCGGACGGCGCGATCCGAAGTGGACCCGGGAGCGGGTCCAGCGCGAGCTGATCGAGGCCGACCAGGCCCTCTACGCCCTGCTGGGGCGGCCCATGGACCCCTACTGGCGCGCGCCCTACGGCGAGCAGACCGAGGAGATCCGCCGGTGGGCCGAGGAGATCGGCTACCGGCACGTGGGCTGGAGCGAGGGCGCCGACACGCTGGACTGGGCCACGGCCCGCGACCGCAAGCTCTACCGCAGCGGCACGGCCATCCTGGACCGCCTTGCCCGGCGCCTGGAGCGCGACGGGAACGGGCTGATCGTGCTCATGCACCTCGGCTCCGCCCGCCCCGAGGAGGACCGCCCCTCGCGAAGCCTGGGCGCCTTCATGGACCGCGCCGCCCGCGACGGCTGGCGTTTCGTGCCGGTGGGCAGCTACCTCAAGGAGCTCGGCAAGCCGGAGTGGGATCCGCTCTGGAGGCTCGCGGCCCTGCACGGCGCCGCCGCGCCCGGCGGACAGCGGTAGCGCGGGGCGCGTCCCCACCGATGGCGCCGGGCTCCGCGGGCCGGTACCGTACACTGGAGGCGGATCCGCGGAGGTGCAGTGCAGGGAATCGGGCGCATCGTGCTGCGGGTGCTGGCGGGGGCCTTCGCGGCGATGCTGGCCCTGGCGCTGGCCACCTACCACCCGCTGCAGCCGCACTTCCTCTCCGACGGCAACCTGGCGGCGCCCTGGAGCAACCTGTGCGGCGCCTTCGGCTCCCACCTGGGAGGCCTGCTCGACACCCTGTTCGGCCTGGGCGCCTGGCTGCTCCCCCTGTACGTGGGCTGGGAGTGCTGGCCCAAGCCGAGGCCGCTCTGGCACCGGCGGCTGGCCTGGGCCGCCCTGCTGGTCTCGCTGGTGGTGCTGTTCGGCGCCTTCGGCGTGCGCGGCTGGGGCGGCCACGGCGGGATGCCGGGTTCGGAGACGCGCTGGGGCGGCTGGCTCGGCAGCGCCCTCTGGCCCCCGCTGCTGAGGCTGCTCGGGCCCGTGGGGCTGCCGATCGTGCTCGGGGTGATCCTGCTCTTCTCGCTGCTGCTGCTGGCGCCGGCCCTGACCCGCGCCGCCGGCGCCCGGCTCGCCGCCTGGGGCGGCCGCGCCTGGCCGGTGCTGAACAGCCTGCCCTGGCGCGGCGCCCGCGGGATGGTCGGAATGGTGCGCCGGCCCTGGCTGGCGTGGACCCGCAAGGACGAGGAGCCCGCCGAGCTGGACGCGAGCGACGCCCGCCAGCTCTCGCTCATCGCCGAACAGCAGAGGCAGATGGAGGAGCAGCACAACGCCCTGCTCAAGGCCGAGCGGGAGGCCGCCGACTACCGCCGGGCGCACCGCGAGCCGCCCCCGGAACTGGGCCTCCCGGTGATTCATTCCATGCGCCTCGACGACCTCGACGACGAGGGCGTGGTGCTCGAGGGAACCACGGACCTGCCGGCGCTGCCGCGGGACGCCTCCGCCGTCCCGGCGCTGCTGCGCAGCGGCCGGCAGCAGCCGCAGAAGAAGCCGCTGGTGCCCGAGCGGATCATGCACGACCGCTACGGACGCACCATCGTGCAGCCGTCCCTCCCGCTGACCGAGCCGACCCCCTCCCGGCCGCGGCCCGAGGCCGGTCCCC
>JAYRFV010000134.1:0-6265 GCA_041908165.1 Holophagales bacterium
ACCGCCGGCCCCCCGCCCCGCGCCGCCCTCCGGCGGCGGCGGGCCGCGGCGCTGAACCCGAGCGGTGCACAGGAAGGGGCCCCCGCGGGGGCCCCTATCCTCGTCCGGGCACGGGTTCACAGCACGGAGATCGGGTAGCCACCCTTCTGGATCAGCTGGCTGGCGATCCGGCCCCGGAGCCGGGCGCTGCTGGTCGGGTGGAACTCGGCGAAGGCGCGGATCCCGGCCAGGGCGTGGCGCAGGGCCTCGCCCTCGACCACGTCGGCGCAGAGCATGCGGGCGTCGCCGTGGATGCGGTGCCAGGCCTCGTTCACGTACAGCTCGGTGAGGTCGCGGGCCAGCTCCGACCAGCGGTGGCCATCCTCCAGCATGCGCTCGGCGCGCACCACCGAGCTCTCCATGGCGTAGATCTCCATGAGCATGTTGCTCATGCGGGCCATCACCTCCTGGTTGTCCACCAGCTTCTGGCCCAGCACCTGCACCGCCAGGCCGGCGCTGAGCATGCACTGGCGCTTGCTCAGCTCGACCCCGTGCTTGAGGCGGGCCAGGGGTCCGGTGAAGGCCTCGGCGCGCGGCGGGTTGGCGATCTCCTTGGCCACCTGCTGGCCGAACTGCATGATCGGGAGCTCGCCCTTCATGCCGCGCTTGAGCAGGGTGCCGGCGATGAGCAGGCGGTTGATCTCGTTGGTGCCCTCGAAGATCCGGTTGATGCGGCAGTCGCGCAGGGCCTTCTCCGGCGGGTACTCGGCGGAGAAGCCGTAGCCGCCGTAGGCCTGGACCGCCTCGTCTGCGACGAAGAACAGGGCCTCGCTGCACCACACCTTGGCGATGCTCGCCTCGATCGCGTACTCGTCGATGGCGGCCATCTTGTCGGCGGTGGCGGTGGGGCTGTCCCAGCTGGTGGCGTCCAGGGCGTCGTCGATGTAGCCGACGGTGCGGAAGTTCATGGCCTCGCCGACGAAGATCTTGGTGGCCATGTCGGCCAGCTTCTGCTGGATCAGGCCGAAGCTGTTGATGGGCTTGTTGAACTGGTGGCGCTCGGAGGTGTAGCGGACGCTGTACTCGAGGATCCGCTTCATGCCGCCGATGCTGCCGATCCCCAGCTTGAAGCGGCCGATGTTGAGGATGCCGAAGGCGATCTTGTGGCCCTTGCCGAGCTCGCCCAGCAGCCGGTCCTTGGGGATCCGGCAGTTCTCGAGGATCACCGTGCGGGTGGAACTGCCCTTGATGCCCAGCTTCTTCTCCTCGGCGCCGGTGCTGATGCCGGGGTCGGTCTTCTCGACGATGAAGGCGCTGAACTGCTCGCCGTCGACCTTGGCGAAGATCACGAACACGTCGGCGAACCCGGCGTTGGTGATCCACATCTTGGTCCCGTTCAGCACCCAGTGGTCGCCGTCCAGCACCGCGGTGGCCTTGGCGCCGAGGGCGTCGGAACCGCTGCCGGCCTCGGTCAGGGCGTAGGCGGCCAGCCACTCGCCGGTGGCCAGCTTGGGCAGGTAGGCGGCCTTCTGTTCCTTGGTGCCGAAGTAGACGATCGGCAGCGTGCCGATGCCGGTGTTGGCGCTGTAGGAGACGGCGAAGCTGCCCTGCTTGCTCATCTCCTCGAGCACCAGCATGGCCGACTTCTTGTCGAGGCCCATGCCGTCGTAGTCCTCGGGGATCTCCAGGCCGAGCAGGCCCAGCTCGCCGGCCTTCTTCATGAGGGCGACGCTGAGCGGGATGTCCAGCTTGTCGATGGCCTCGTCCTGGGGCAGGACCTCGCCCTCCATGAAGTCGCGGGCGGCCTGGGCGAACTCGCGGGCGTCGTCGCCGAAGCCCTCGGGCGTGAACTGCGGCAGGGATCCGATGGGATTCAGCAGGAAGCTGCCCCCCTTGACCTTGTCCATGGTGGCGCTCATGTGCATCTCCGCTGAGGGTGTGCTGGATGATGCAATGGGCCCCTCGCTGGCCGCCAGTCCCTACCGACGGTCAATGGGGGTCCCCCTTGCAACGCATGCGCTGCGAGGATCTATGGACGCGCTGCGCGCAGACCCCCATGCCCCCGCGCCAAGGCAAGGCAGAGCCTTGCCCCGGCTTGATCCACGATGGAGTCCAAGGTTTCTTGAACACGACGAGCCTACCCATGGTCAGGCATGATGGGATCAGGAGTCCGAGGCATGCCCGAGGGGAAGCAGGTCCAGTCGATGTTCGCGTCCATCGCCGGGCGCTACGACCTGCTGAACCACCTGCTCTCGGGGGGGCTGGACTTCTGGTGGTGGCGGCGGATGGCGAAGGCCGCGGGGGCCGGGCCGGGGACGCGGTTCCTGGACGTGGCCGCGGGCACTGGCGACTCGAGCGTGGCCCTGGCGCGGCGGGGTGCCGAGGTGGTCAGCACCGACTTCACCCAGGCCATGCTCCGGCTGGGTCCAGCCAAGTTCCGGCGCAAGGGCCTGGAGCGCCGGATCTGGACCAGCGTGGCCGCGGACGCGCAGCGCCTGCCCTTCGCCGAGACCCGCTTCGACGGCGTCACCATCTGCTACGGGCTCCGCAACGTGGAGGACCGCGGCCGGGCCCTGGGCGAGTTCCTGCGGGTGCTGCGGCCGGGGGGCCGGCTGGTCGTCCTGGAGTTCAGCCGTCCGCCCTCGGCGCTGTTCCGCCGGCTCTACGACGGCTACAGCCGCTGGGTCCTGCCGCGGGTGGGCCGCTGGGTCAGCGGCGATCCGGAGGCCTACGCCTACCTGCCCGAAAGCATCCGGGGCTTCCCGGACCAGGCCGCCCTGGCCGCGGAACTGGAACAGGCCGGATTTGCCCAGGTTCGCTGGACCAACCTGACCGGCGGGATCGTCGCCCTGCACACCGGCACCCGTCCCTAATTCACGTCGGCCCGGCTGCGGACCGATGGACCGGATCAGGAACGCCAGCCGAGGTATGCCATGCGGAACAACCAGCCCGTCACCCAGGTGGAGCACTCCCTCAAGGACGGCGTCTTCCTCGTCTCCACCACCGACGCCCGGGGGGTGATCACCTACGCCGACCCCAACTTCGTCCAGATCAGCGGTTTCAGCGAGGACGAACTGATCGGGCAGCCGCACAACCTGGTCCGCCACCCGGACATGCCCGCCTTCGCCTTCAAGGACCTCTGGGAAACGATCAACGCTGGCAACATCTGGACCGGAATTGTCAAAAACCGTTCAAAAAACGGCGATTACTACTGGGTGGACGCCAGCGTGTCGCCGCTGGTGGAGAACGGCCAGGCGGTGGGCTTCATTTCCGTGCGCAGCCGGCCCACCCCCTCCCAGGTCAGCGAGGCGGCCCAGGTGTACCGTCGGGTCAATGCCGGCGAGAGCCTCGAAAGCGTGGCCAAGGGACCCTGGATCCCCTTCCCGCGGATGGCCTTCCGCTCGCGCCTGCTGGGCGCCTTGGCCACCATCCTCGGGGTCTTCGCGGTGGTGCTGCTCAGCGCCTTCCTGGCCCTCCGGCTGGTGAAGGCCGGTTCCCAGGGGGTCGCCGAGGAGTACCTGCCGACCACCCTGCTGGCGGGCGAGATGACGGAACACATGCTCAACGTCCAGCAGGCCTTCACCGACGTGGGGGCGACCCGCAAGCCGGACGGGAAGCAGGAGGCGGAGGCCTCCTCCCGGGCCTTCCAGAAGGCCATCGACGCCTTCCGCAAGCTGGCCAGCCGCGACACTGCGGATGCCGCGCGGCTCGACCAGCTGCAGCAGGGCTTCAACGCCTTCTATGCCAAGGGGAGGGCGATGGCCGATGCCTACCTGGCCGGGGACGCGGCCGCCAACCAGCAGATGGAGGGCTTCGACAAGGCCGCCAAGCAGCTCGCCGCGGACCTCCGGGCCCTGCAGGACCACGAGGTCGCGGACCTCAAGGGCAACCTCACGTCCATGGCCTCCGAGAGCGGAACCAGCCTGGCGGTGGTGGCCTACGGGGGGCTCCTGGCCCTGGCCATCTCCGCGGCGATCACGGTCCTCCTGAGCCGGATCCTCCAGCACCAGCTCGGCGGCGATCCGGTCGCCACGGTCGACGCCATCCGCGCCATCGCCGAGGGCAACCTGCAGATCGACTTCAAGACCCGGCTGGCCGACAGCACCAGCGTCCTCGGCACCGTCAAGTGGATGCAGTCCCGGCTGAAGGCGGTCATCAACCGGATCCGCTTCGACTCCACCCGGGTCGCCGACGGCGCCCACCGGGTCACCCTCGCCACCGAGCAGGTGGCGGCGACCGCCGGCGAGGTGGCGCGGAACGCCGACATCGGCCGCGAGTCCGCGGAGCGCATGGCCTCGGCGATCACCGAACTGACCGCCTCGATCCAGGAGGTGTCGCGCAACGTCAAGGCCTCCCTCAGCCAGGCCGAGGAGGCGGTCCAGGTCACCGAGGCCGGCGACCGCGCCGGCGCCGCGGCCATCGAGGCCATGGGCCGGGTCGAAGGCGCCACCAGCCAGATGGTGAAGGCGGTGCGGGTGATCCAGGAGATCGCTCGGCAGACCAACCTGCTCTCCCTCAACGCCGCCATCGAGGCCGCCAAGGCCGGCGCCCACGGCAAGGGCTTCGCCGTGGTGGCCGAGGAGGTCCGCAAGCTGGCCGAGCGGTCCTCCTCCGCCGCCAAGGAGATCGCCGTGCTCATCGAGGGCAGCAACGAGGCCGTGGGCCTGGGCCGGGACACGGTGCAGGAGACGGTCACTGCCCTCGGCCGGATCCGCGAGCACATCGGCCAGCTGCAGGCGATGTCGCTGGAGATCAGCGCCTCCACCGACGAGCAGGCCAAGGCCAGCTCCGAAGTGGCGCAGCAGGTCGACATGGCCGCCGCCAAGGCCGGCGAGAACGCCTCGGCCGCCATCGAGCTGTCCGCCACGGTCGAGGACACCGCCCGGGCCTCCAACCAGCTGGCGGTGGTCGCCGAAGGGCTGGCTGCGCTGATGGCGCGCTTCAAGTCCTAGGACGATTACCCCTTGCACCCGCCGTCCGGCGGCGGATGATGAAGGCGGACGCATGTCCGGAGGTGTTCCATGGCACGACCCGATCTGAGCGCTGCCGAGCAGGTCCTGCACAACCTCACCACGGCCCCCGCGCGCAAGGAGGCGGCCTCGGAGGCGGAGCGCCCCAAGGCCCACAAGGCCGAGGCCAACCCCCTGCCGAAGGCCAAGGCCAAGGCGCCGGCGCGCGCCTCCAACTTCAAGCACACCCGCACCAGCCCGCGCGGGAAGTGACCGTCAGCCCTCGCTGAGCATCGGCTTCTGGCCCTGGGGATGGGCCAGGACCAGTTCCTTCACGCGCTCGATCCAGCCGTCGCGGTCCCCGGGGTCGAGGCACGCGTGGGGCACCTTGCGCTCGGCCAGCAGCTGGTCCACCAGCTGGTCGATGGCGTGGGCGAAGAAGGCGTCGGTGTCGCGCACGCCGTCCGCGGCCGGCTCGCCGGTGGAGGGCACCTTGAACAGCAGGTCGTAGGACTTCATCCAGTGGTACATGAAGCGCTCGATCGCGCCCTGGCGGCCGAAGCCGAACATCATGTAGGCGTAGTTGTCGAGCACGCTGCGGTCGCAGACCACGATGTCGTGCTGGCTGCCGGAGCGGATCTCCTCGGCGATCTGGGTCATGAAGATCCAGGTCTGCGCCTCCAGGGAGGTCTTCCGGTTGATCGGCATCGGTGAGAGGCGGGCGACCTCCTTCACCAGGTCGACGTTCAGTCCGCGGCGCTTGAGCGCCGAGCCCAGGTCGTAGCAGAGCGTCGTCTTGCCGACGCCGTGGGTGCCGATGAAGGCGACTTTCATGCTCTGTCCCTCGGGCCGCGAGCCCAGGGCAGTATCGCAAGGAGGGAGGCGGGCGGAACGTGCGCCCGGTCACTTCGGTCCGGCGGTCAGCCTGGCAGCAGGCTCCTGCCGTCCATCGCCTCGGGCTGCTCGATCCCCAGCAGCTGCAGCAGGGTCGGCGCCACATCACGACCGCCGGGTGACGGAGCACGCGCAAGCGTGCGGAGTCGGCCCCCGGCGAGGAGTGAATCATCTGGCCCCGAGGCGCGAGCCGAGGGCCTGGATCATCCCGACAACAGGCTCCTGCCGTCCCTCGCCCCCGGCCGCCCGAGGCCCATCAGCTGGAACAGGGTCGGCGCCACATCGCGCCCGCCGGGTGACGGAGCACGCGCGAGCGTGCGGAGCCGGGCCCCGGCGAGAAGCGAATCATCAGCCCCCGAGGCGCGAGCCGAGGGCCTGGATCATTCCGCCAGCAGGCTCCTGCCGTCCATCGCCTCGGGCTGCTCGATCCCCAGCAGCTGCAG
>JAYRFV010000135.1:0-26462 GCA_041908165.1 Holophagales bacterium
CTTCGGCGATTCCGTCCTAATAGCCAGTCCTGGCTATTGGTGACGCAGGCACGTCCTGTGCCTGCGCCCTTCGGGCGGCTATCGCCTTCGGCGATTCCGTCCTAATAGCCAGTCCTGGCTATTGGTGACGCAGGCACGTCCTGTGCCTGCGCCCTCCGGGCGGCCATCGCCTTCGCCGATTCCGTCCTAATAGCCAGACTTGGCTATGGGTGACAGGCGCAGCCGCCGCCGCAGCCGCCGGCGGGCTTGGCCGGGGCCGCCTCGGCCTTGGCCGCCGGGGCCGCAGGCTTCTCGGACTTCTCCGGCGCCGCCGCGGGGGTGTCCGCCCCGCCCTCGGGCTTGGCCGCCGGCGCCCGGCCGCCGCCGTAGCCCTCCTTGTACCAGCCGCCCCCGGACAGGGCGAAGGCCGCCACCGAAACCTGCCGGCGCATGCCGTCGGGGGCCTCGCACTCCGGGCAGGCGTGGCGGTCCGGAGCGGAGATCGGCTCCAGCTTCTCCTCCTGGGTCCCGCAGGCTTCGCATCGGTACTCGTACAGCGGCATCGCGTCCTCGTGGCCCGGCTCCATCGCCGGGGAACCCATTGTAGGCGAACCCGCACCCGACCCCGGGGTCTGCAGCGCAGGAACTCATCTCCGGGACATAAGGACCATGACCACGAAAACACGAAAGGCGCGAACGCGCCCTGCGGGCGCCCAAAACACGAACCGAGTCTGGTTCTTGTTTTCGTGCCTTTCGTGGTTAAGGATTTCCGATCCAGGCCCCCTCAGCCGAAAGGACAGCTGCCGCCGCTGCCGGGGCAGCAGCCGCCGCCGGCCGGGCCGGCCGCGGGGGTGCCGAGCCGGCCGCTGGTCACCGCGGCCACCGACAGGACCCGCTGCATGCCGGAGGGCGCGGCGCACGCCGGACAGGCGTGCGCGGTCGGCGCGGCCATCGGCTCCAGGCATTCCTCCTGCGCTCCGCAGGCCTCGCAGCGATACTCGTAGAGGGGCATGGCGTCCTCGTTCAGCGCCCTGGGCGCCGGACCTGCATTCTACGATCGATTCCCGGTGTCCACCGCCCCGATCCGGCGCGCCAGGGCCCTCGGGTCACGGTGGCTCGGACCCCGCGGATCGAGGGTGCGTGCCAGGCCCCACCCAGGCTCAATCCTCCGCAGGCGATGGGCTCCGACGGGGTGCCGGGGCGGGTCGTCGCCGTCGCCGCGGCGGATGGAGCGGGGCTGGGCGCTGTGCCCCGCCCGGAAGGAGAGGTCCAGGACCGCTGGATCCAGAACCAGGACGTCGACATCGGCGGAGTGCCTCGGCGACCCATGGACCGCCAGCGCCACCGCGCCGATGACCGCATGGGGAATCCCTTTCCCGGCCAGGAAGCCGGCGACGGTCGGCCTAATCGCGTTCGATCCCCAGGGGGCCGTCCAGCAGCCGGCAAGGTGTCCGCGATTCCTGCCGCAACCGGTGGTACAAGGTCCGGGCTTGCTCGAGCGATGCCCCCTCCGGGAGGAAGGCCAGCAGGAACCGCAGGCCCGACCCGTCCCACTGCAGGGCCTCGAACCGGGCCAGGCCTTCCTGCGGGGATGGAGGGAGAAAGGCGCGTCGCATCAAGGGTTCCAGGGCGGTAGCATTCAAGAATCGTGCGATGCCACGGGACGACCAACCCTTCGCACCGGAATTTCGCAGCGACCTTCACCCCGACCACCCCGATCCGCCCCGCCGCGTCCCCGAAAGCCACTGGATGACCTCCCTCCCGCCTCGCTATTTCGAAACGGCTGCGGCGTTCCTGGCGGCGGTGCCGCGGCCGAAGGTGCTGTGCTTCACCAACGGCTGCTTCGACCTGGTCCACCCCGGCCACGTGCAGTACCTGGCCGATGTCCGCGCCCTCGGCGACTTCCTCGTGGTCGGCCTGAACAGCGATGCCTCGGTGGCGCGGCTGAAGGGCCCCGGCCGGCCGCTCCAGGACGAGCGCGCCCGGGCGATGGTGCTGCTCGGCCTGCGCAGCGTCGACGCGGTGGTGCGCTTCGCGGAGGACACGCCCCTGGAGCTGATCACCGCCCTGCAGCCCGACCTGCTGGCCAAGGGCGGCGACTACACCCCTGAGACCGTGGTCGGCCGCGCGGTGGTCGAGGCCCGCGGCGGCCGGGTGGCGATCCTCCCCTTCCTGCCGGGCCACAGCACCAGCGCCATCGAGGCGCGGATCCGCAGCGGCCGGGGCGTGCTGGCCGGGCCCGCTCAGGCGGCGAAGTAGTCGTCGCCGGAGGGCGGCTTGTCGCCCTCCTCGATCGGCACCGGCTTGAAGGCCAGCACCTCGGGCTCGGCCTCGCGCGGCGTCAGCATCGCCTGGACGATGAACACCAGCGCCTGGGCCACCAGCAGCGAGAGGCCCAGCACCGGCAGCGCCCAGCCCCAGCCCCGCACCAGCACCGCCGAGGCGCACAGCGCCGCCTGCAGCCACAGCCAGGGCACGGCCAGCGCCCGCCAGCGGGGGAAGCGGTCCATCCACTGGTGGTGCAGGTGGCTGCGGTCGCCCTGGCCGAGGGCCCGGCCGGTGAGCACCCGGATCGCCACCACCGTGGCGACGTCCACGATCGGGTAGGCGAACACCCAGAGCACCAGGTCCGGGTCCACCAGCCCCACCGCCCGCTTCACCTCCAGCGCCAGCAGGAGGCCCAGCACCGTCGATCCGGTGTCGCCGAGGAAGTGCCGGGCCCGCGGCCAGTTCAGCGCCAGCAGACCGAGCAGCACCCCGGCGCAGAAGCTCATCGGGTGGCCGGCCAGGGCGAGCACGCCCAGGACCACCAGCCCGTAGCCCAGGGCCAGGCCGTTGGCCCCGTCGATGAGGTTCATGGCCTGGGGGATGAACCAGTACAGCAGCACCAGCAGGGCGAAGGCCACCGGCCACACCGGCGGCAGCGGCAGCGACCCGAACAGCTGCAGGCTGGGCTGCGCCTCCACCACCCGGTAGGCGGCCGGCGCCGCCACCAGGCCGGCGATCAGCAGCCCGGCCACCGCCTTGTAGCGGGCGCGCAGCCCGTAGCGGTCGTCGACCAGGCCGACCGCCGCCAGGGCGAGCAGGCCCACCCACTGCTCCGGGCGCAGGCCCAGGCGCTTGAAGCCGAGGAGGTAGCCCGCCAGCAGCGCGGCGAGCAGCACCATGCCGCCGGTGCGCGGGGTCGGCGCCTCGTGGCTGTGCCGGCCCCGGGGCAGGTCCATGAACCCCAGGGGACCGATCCAGCGGATGGCCGCCCAGCCGCCCAGCAGGGCGATCCCGGCCCCGGCCAGGAGGGCCAGGCCGTGATCGGCGGAGGTGCTGGGGAGGGTCAGGGGCATGTCGGATCAGGCCCGCCAAAGGGCGTTCCGGTTGAAGGGACCAGGGTTCGCTGCAACGGGTCGATTCTATTTCCAACCGGGCACAAAGGCCAGGAACCCGGATCACAATGGCTGAAGAAATGTAAATAAACGATTTGCATGGCAGTCCCGAGGTGCGCCGGCGAGCCGTCCGGGTCCCACCGGACAGGCAAATTCCGATCCCATCCCGGGCGCGGCCCCGCCCGGTCCGCCGCCCCCTGCCCTAGACCGTGTTATCCTTGCACTTCGACAAACCCGCGCCCCGGGTCCGACCTCTGCAGGAAGCCCACCTCCCCCACCTTGGCGGAGGGTTTCATGGAGGGATCATCCGGGGACGCCCCACAGGGCCGAGGCCCGGGAGATTCCATGAACAAGCTCACCTTCAACCCCCAGCGGGTCAGTCTCGACCTGGGCGGGACCCCGATCACCCTGGAGACCGGCCGCATCGCCAAGCAGGCCGCCGGCTCCGTCGTCGTCCAGCAGGGCGGCACCATGGTGCTGGTCGCGGTCTGCCACGCGGCGCCCCGCGAGGGCATCGACTTCTTCCCGCTGACCGTCGACTACCGCGAGCCGGTCTTCGCCGCCGGCAAGATCCCCGGCGGCTTCTTCAAGCGCGAGGGCAAGCAGACCACCAAGGAGACCCTGACCAGCCGGCTGATCGACCGCCCGCTGCGGCCCCTGTTCGAGGAGGGCTACAACGGCGACACCATGATCACCGCCCAGGTGATCAGCTTCGACGGCGACCACCAGCCCGACACCCTGGCCATCGTCGGCGCCTCCGCCGCCCTGATCATCAGCGAGATCCCCTTCCTGAACCCGGTGGGCGGCGTCCGCGTCGGCCGCATCGACGGGAAGCTGATCCCCAACCCCACCGTCGGCCAGCGCCACGAGAGCGACCTCGACCTGATCGTCGCCGGCACCGAGGAGGCCCTGGTGATGGTCGAGTGCGGCGCCAAGGAGGTGCAGGAGGCCGACATGGTCGCCGCCCTCGCCTTCGGCCACGCGCAGATCAAGCAGCTGGTGAAGCTGCAGAAGGACCTCCAGGCCCTGGCCGGGCGGCCCAAGCTGACCGCGCAGAAGACCGAACTGGACCCGGACCTGTACCAGGCGGTCGCCGGCGCCTTCGCCGAGCGCCTCATGCAGGCCCTCACCATGAAGGTCAAGATCGACAGCTACAAGCAGATCGACGTGCTGAAGAAGGAGGCGGTGGCGCAGTTCGCCGCCGAGGCCCCGGAGAAGAAGAAGGACGTGGCCGCCTGCTTCGACCTGCTCAAGGAGACCATCTTCCGCAACACCATCCTGCAGCAGGGCGTGCGCCTCGACGGCCGCGCCTTCGACCAGATCCGCCCGCTCAACATCGAGCTGGGCGTGCTGCCCGCCGCCCACGGCAGCTGCCTGTTCACCCGCGGCGAGACCCAGGCCCTGGTCACCGCCACCCTCGGCACCCTCGACGACGTCCAGTACATCGACGGCATCGAGGAGGAGTACGAGAAGAAGTTCTACCTGCACTACAACTTCCCCGGCTACAGCGTGGGCGAGTGCAAGCCCAACCGCGGCCCCGGCCGGCGCGAGATCGGCCACGGCATGCTGGCCGAGCGCTCCCTGTTCCCGATGCTGCCGCCCCCCGAGCAGAACCCCTACACCGTGCGGGTGGTCTCCGACATCACCGAGAGCAACGGCTCCAGCTCCATGGCCACCATCTGCGGCGGCACCCTGGCGCTGATGGACTCCGGCATCCAGCTCAAGCACCCGGTGGCCGGGGTCGCCATGGGCCTGGTCAGCGACGGCGAGAAGTTCATCGTGCTCACCGACATCGCCGGCCAGGAGGACCACTACGGCGACATGGACTTCAAGGTCGCCGGCACCGAGAACGGCATCACCGCCCTGCAGATGGACATCAAGATCGGCGGCATCACCACCGAGGTCCTGACCAAGGCCCTCGACCAGGCCCGCAAGGGCCGGCTGGAGCTGCTCGGCGCCATGGGCGAGGTGCTCGCCCGGCCGCGCACCGAGATCAGCGCCCGCGCCCCGCGGATCGTCTCGATCACCCTGCCCAAGGAGAAGATCCGCGACGTCATCGGCAAGGGCGGCGCCACCATCCGCAGCATCATCGACGCCAGCGGCTGCTCGGTGAACATCGACGACAACGGCATCTGCCAGGTGGCCGGCCCCAACCAGGAGAAGCTCGACATCGCCCTGAAGATGATCGGCGACCTGATCCAGACCGCCGAGGTGGGCCAGACCTACCTGGGCAAGGTCGCCAAGGTCGTCGAGTTCGGCGCCTTCGTCACCATCCTGCCGGGCCTCGACGGCCTCCTGCACGTCTCCGAAATGGCGCCCTACCGGGTCAAGTCCCCCGCCGACGAGGTCAGCGAAGGCCAGGAGATCCTGGTCAAGTGCATCGGCATCGACGAGAAGAACGGCAAGATCAAGCTCAGCCGCAAGGCCCTGCTGCCCCCCGCCGAGGGCCAGGAGGCCCCCGCCGAGGGCGAGGAGGCCCCCAGCGACGAGCCGCGCCGCCCCCGCCGCCCCCGCGGCCCCCGGCGCGACAGCTGAACCGGCAGCGCATAGATGGCGAAGGGCCCCGCGAGGGGCCCTTCGGTTTTGCCTTCGTCCTAACCGGCGTCCGGGCCGTCCGGGGCACCCCAACCACACTCCAGCCTGCAAAACCGGCAACAGGGGCGGCAGGTCCTCCACCCGGGTTTTCCTGGGGAGCCCCCTGCCGACACGGGAAGAGGCGTGGATGAACCACACCGCTCAATACCGATTTCCGAATCGTCAGGCCATCCGACGAGCCCTAATCCAAGAACGGTTTCACACGGAGCTGCGGCGGGCTGCCGGCGCGTTTTCGGCAGCCGCAGGAAACAGCTTGCCTTGGCCCCCGCGAGGCGAAGGGTGGCCCCGCTATCCTGGTGCATGGTCCCATTGGTCTCGATCATCACCGCGACCCGCAATGCGAGGGCCGACCTTCCCGGCCTTGCCGAGGCCGTCCTCAGGCTCCCGTCCGACCGAGTGGAGTGGATCGTGATTGACGGCGCCTCCACCGATGGAACAACCCGTTTCCTGGAGGGACTCGGGGACCCCAGGGTGCGGTGGTGGTCCGAGCCCGACTCCGGCATCTACGACGCCTGGAACAAAGGGGTCGACCGGGCCCTGGGCCGGTGGATCCTGTTCCTGGGCGCCGACGACCGTCCGGGTCCAGGGTGGATCGAGGCCTGCGCGGCCGCCCCGGAGGTGGACCTGGTCTACGGCGACCTCCTGGTCCAGGACGCCGCCGGCACCACCCTCGCCCGGGTGCGGCCCGGTCCCTGGGAGACCGCCAGAACCCTCCTCCCCCGCCGGATGACCCTTCCCCACCCGGGGCTCGCCCACCACAGGCGCCTGTTCGCCTCGCGGCGCTTCGACCCCTCCTTCCGGATCGCCGGGGACCACCAATTCCTTGCAGGCGCCGGCCCCGCCACCGCCGAACAGCTTCCCGGAGTCCAGGCAGTTGTTCGCCTGGGCGGCGTGAGCAACCGGCCCGACCGGGTCGGCCTGGCCTACCAGGAGCACCTCCGGGTCCTCCGGGAGCATGGCCTGCCCATGCCGCTCAGAGACCGCGCGAACTGGGCCTTGAAGCGCGTCTGCGCCCGCACCGCACCGGGCCTCTACCGCTCGCTCCAAGCGGTCCGCTGGCGGCTGGAATAGGGCCGCGGTGCGGCGCCCGCAGGTTATTTCGACCAGGCCACGCGGAACCGGCCGCGAAGGGCATCCCAGAGCGCCAGGGCCGTGGTCGCATTGAGGGCCACGAACATCAACGGGATCCCGAATCCCACCGCTCTATGCCCGGAACGCTGCGCCAGACCACCCACCAGGGCGGCGCCGTAGAACGCCGCCTGGACCGCGCCGAAAGCCTGCATGGAGGGGCGCTCGAGCAACGCGAGGTTGGATCCCGCCAGTCCGACCAAGAGCAACGGCGAGGCCAGCCGGAGCAGCTTGTGGGACACGTACTCGAGCCAGATCGGGTTCCGCCAGGGCAGCAGCCATTGCGGAAACAGGCGGATCAACTGGGCAGCCCCGGCGATCGTCCGGCGCTTCCGCAGGGATTCCTGTTCCACCGAAGCCGAGGGGGCGTCATAGACCTCCGCGGCGGGTTCGAAGACGCAGCGGCACCCCTGCTGCATGGCCAGCATGGGAATCACGACATCGTCGAGGATCGTCACCGCCGGCAGGCCGGAGAACAGGTGCCTGCGAATGGCGTACAGCGCGCCGGTGGCCCCGGGCACGGACCGGTAGCGTCCTTCGCAGCGCCGGATGAACTTTTCGTACCGCCAGTAGAATCCCAGCCCGCGGGATGCGGCGCCGCCCTCGCTGCCGGATTCGAGCACCAGTTCCCCGGACACGACGCCGACGGAGGGATCGGCGAAATTGGCCAGGAGCTGGCCAATGGCCTCCGGATGCAGCACCTGCCGGGCATCCGAAAGCACCAGCACCTCGCCCGAAGCCGTGGAAGCCAGATCGTTGAGCACCGAGGCCTTGCCGCGGCGGTGGGGGAATACGACCACCCTGAGCGCCGGCACCGGCGCAGGGGTCGTCCCTCCAGGGCCGTGGGATCGAACCAGGGCTTGGAGGTCCTCCACCGTGGATTCTCCTTCCGCGGGCGGGCCGTCGAACCCGATCACGATCTCCTGCACATGGAGGGCGGAGGGCGAGTCGAGGAACTGCGCAACCTTGACCCGGAGGGCCGCCCCTTCCCGGAAGCAGGGGATCACCAGAGAGCAGGTCGGGAAATCCTCGGGCAGGCCCTGGCGCCGGGCAGGGTGGCTCCTGAACCGGGCCAGCAGCCAGATCAGGCTGGGGTAGCCGATGTAGATGTAGAACAGGCCCGCGGCACAGACGGCAAAGACAGCCAAGGGCAGGTGGACCTGCTGGCTCAGCACGGATGGCCCCGCTTTCCGCCAATCGCGGGCTGGTTCCTGGCTTTCTGGTCCGACGTGTCGCCTGTGGGACTATGGAACCGACGAATCGAGCGAATAATATATAAAAAATATCTATTAAAATGGTCAGAATGAAAATAAATCGTCAGAATCCCGGCTCCTCCCGGACTGGGCACGTGCGGAATTCCTCCTTGGGACATGCCTCCAGTATATCCCTTGTGGGCCTCATGGGAGAACCGGCGTCCATTGGGATGAAACCGGCGAGTCCAAACCGATGGTGCAGCACCGAGGGCCGTCACTTCGGATGAGACCGGTACCTTTTGGGCCGGCGCGGACCAGAGGTCTCTACCGGTTTTCCAAGGTGTCCGTATACACACCGTAAACTCCCCTTTCCAGCAAATTGTCCCGTTCCTTTTCGTCGTTCACGGTGTGCACGAAAACCGGCACACGCCGCCTTGCCAGGGCCTGCGCCAACCCCCCGTACAGGGCCCGGCGCGGCGGGCAGACCAGCGCTGCGATCGGGTACTTGTCGAAGATCCGTTCCAGCGCCCAGTTCGGGTAGTCGCGACGGTAGAGGGTGAGCCAGACCTGGTGGAAGTCCATGGCCGCGACCTTCTCGAATTGTGCGATGGCATAGATCTGTGGAATGATCCGTTGCCTCAGGTCGGGCTCCCTGGCCAATTCCCGGAGGATGGGAAGGTTGTCCGCCTTCACGTCGGTCACCACCCAGGCGTCCGGGTGGGATCGCATCCACTCGGCCAGGGCCGGCCAGGCGACAGGATGCAGGCCATCCACCATCGGCGTCTTCAGGAAGTGCTGGAGATTGCGGCGACCAGGCGCGGGATCGCCCGGGTGAAGATCGGACCACGACCCCTCCCAGTCGTGGATCAACACCACGCTGCCGTCCAGGGTGCGCTCGAAGTCCAGTTCGAAGATTCGATGGCCGCGCTGGTAATTCCAGTCCAGCGCCTCCCTCGAATTGGTGTAAACCCGGTTCCTCACGCCCCCCCCGGCGTGGGCGACCACACGGCCGGGCACCTCAGGTCGAGTCCGAGGAAGGGGGACCTGCTTGACGAGGTAGGCGACATCCAGGCAGGCATGACCAAGGGCGCGGATGGGCCGCCGCAGGTTCCAGGCGATGGCCAACCCGAGCGCCAGGAGGACACCGACCAGGGCTCTTCTTCGTACGACCATGGGTCAGCGCCCTCCTGCTTCTGCGGAGCCACTCCTGCCTGAGGCTGCGAGCGCCGCCAGGCGGGCACGTGAATAGGAGTGCCCGTTGTAAGGAATTTCCCGGGCAGGTGGTTGAGTTCCTAGAAGATCCTCGCCTTCGGTAAGCAGGGTGTAGGGGACTCCCGAGGCCGCCAGGATCGTTGGAGCCAGGTCGAGCAGGCCCGCCGCTTCGGCCTGGGTCCCGCGGCGGGGAAGGTCTGGACCGAGGATGAACAGCGGGGTGAATTCCAGGAGGTCCTCCTCGCTCCGGACCCAAGCCCGGGGTGAGGCGCGTTTCGCCAAGGGCGTGTAGTGGTCGGTGTGGTCTCCGAAAATGAAGATGGCGCCGGTGCCCTGCGCCTGCAGTTGGCGCACCAGCTTCTCCAGCTGCCCGTCCACGTACCGCATGGCGACCCGGTAGTTCCACTCTTCGCGGGACAGGGAGCCCTGCGGGAAGGGTGGTGGGAAGTACTGCTGGACCTGTGCGTAGGGGCCGTGGCTGCTCATGGTGATGAAGTAGCGCAGCGAGGGCCGGCTTCCGGTCGGGCGATCCCGCAGCAGGGCGTCGGCGACCGCGTGATCCGGGATACCCCAGCCCTCGCTCTTGAGACCCAGGGCCCGGGCATCGACGAAGCGTTCGAATCCCATCCGCGGAAAGGCCCAGCTCCGGTTCCAGAATCCACCGTGATTGCCGTGGTAGGCCACGGTTGTGAATCCGGCCGCCCGAAGCTTCCACAGGAAGGAATTCCCGTAGTCCACCGGTACGCTGATCGCCGGATAGTCCTTCAGCGGCTGAAGGGACGAGATGCAGGTGAACTCGATGTCCGAAGTGCCGCCGCCCCGGTGGTAGGTCAGCATTTGGGGATAGTGCAGCGCCTCGCCGGAGAGGCGGCGGAGGAAGGGCATCAAAGGCGCGCCCCCCTGCTCGAGCGCCAGCACGTCACTGCCCATGGACTCCACCTGGATCACTGCGATGCTGCGCCGCCAGCCCTGGTCGACCCCCTGCACCACGCGCCCTGACGGCACCAGTTGGCGCTGCAGGGCCTCCGGGTTGCGTTCCCACCGCAGGTAATGCCCGACCTGATAGACGGGCAGGCCAAAGGCACTCACCACGTCGCTCATGAGCGTGAACTGCCAGAGATCGCGGTTCCAGAGAGCCCCGACCCCAAGGGAGAGGGCGAGGCCAAGCCCGAGCGGGGCCAGCAGCCAGCCTCGGGCCCGTCGTGGGAGCCGCTGAAGGAGGGACCGGCCGGCAGGGTGGAGGTAGGCCAGCAAGGCCAGCAAGGGCAGCCCGGCGAGCAGGAATCCATGCCGGCGAAGGTCCAGGGGCAAGGCCTGGCCGCCGGCCAAGGACACTCCATTCCCCAGGGTTGCGACGGCTGCGCTGAGGGTCAGACAGGTGTTGAAAAAATCGAAATAGGCCAAGTTTACGTACTGGTAGAGCCCCTGGAAGAGGAACCAACCCAGCAGCGGGCCGCGCAGGCGCAGGCGCACCAGGAACAGCAGCCAGAGGGCACTGGCCGACCCCACGCTGACCAGAAAATAGGCCTGCTTCTTGAGCGTCATGGCGCCGCCCGCCAGCAGCGACCGGAACACGTAGATCTGGGTCAGGTTGACCAGGAAGAACAGCACCAGCACCCACAGGAAGACCCGTTCTGAGCGGCGCCGGGTGGTAGGGTCCATCTAGGGGTTCCCGACCTGGTCCACCGATGTCCCGGGGCGCGTCCTGACCGCGGCCGGCTTGGTGTTCGAGGATGCGGGCGCCAACTGGGGATCCTTGGGGACCTTGAGTGTGGCGCGCTTGAGCGAACCCGGCCGGGGCCTGAACGCCGCCTCCAAAGCGTGGACCGACCGCTTCGAGCCGCTCGGCACGGTGGCCGGGGTGCCACAAAGGAAGGCGCCGCAGGTGTCGATGCCGAACATGCCCGGAACCGTGGGCACCATCATGCTGGCGCCCTCCTGGGCCAGGGCCGGGGTCCCCAGCAGCAGCCAGGCGACCAGCGAAAGGTGGGAACGGGCCATGGCAATCCCCTAGAAGGCGCGGAAGGCGGCGCCGACCGCAATCCCGAACTGGCGGCCCAGGCGGTCGGCGTCGCCCAGGTTGACCGCCCCCAGGGTGACCGTGAGCGGCACCTGGGCGAAGGGCGCGATGGACAGGCCCAGGTTGGCGAAGCGTCCCGTGTGGTCGGCGATCAGCGAGATCTGGCGGTTGAAGTAGAAGGCCACCGAACCGAAGGCGCGGGTGCGCACCTTGTCCACGACCAGGGTCTTCTCGAAGCCGCTGCTGGCCACCCCGAGGCTCACCACCAGCGGCCGCGGGCCGAGGCCGGTCTGCAGCGGGATGATCCGCGTGCCGACCAGGTAGTAGGTGGGCTGCTCCCAGGGCTTGGTGTAGCCCCAGGAGGTGGCGCTGAGCACCCCGGCGGCCAGCGCGCCGCCCTCGCCGACGTTGCGGCTGAGCTTGAAGCTCACCGCCCCCACATCGCCGAAGCGGGCCGGGCTGCCCTGGGAACCCGAAAGGGAGGCGAAGGTGACGGCGGTTTCCAGGGCGACGAAGCGGTCCGCGTCGCCTAGGCCGAAGGCGACCGCCGCGCTGCCGTCGCGCTTGGCGTCGGGGGCGCTCAGGGTCTGGGCGTAGGCCCCGGCCCCCACCGCCCCCCAGCCCAGGGCGAAGGCCGAGGGCGAACCGAAGGCCATGCCCGCATAGCCGCGGTGGGCGGGCAGGTCCTGGGCCCGCGCGGAGGTCTGGGCTCCCAGCAGGGCCGTCAGCAGCAGGGCGGTTCGGGGTGTCATAGCAGGTAGGCTACCGCAGGGGATTCGCTGCCGGTGCGCCATCCTCGGGCCGCCGGAGCACCAGGGTGAAGGTCTCCGCCGACTGCACGGGCGCAAGGATTCGGAACAGCAGGGTCCAGCCCCGCCAGAGCACGTGCAGCGGCAGCAGGAAGCTGAAGTAGTTGCTGTACCAGTAGAGGTGGCAGGCCTCCACCTCGAGGCCCACACTCCGGGCCAGAGCCTGGGCCTCCCGCGGCGTGCACCTCCGGTAGAAGGCCGGGAAACCCTGCCCTCGCTGGGACTCGGGGAACACCGTGAACAGGAGCCAGCGTTTCAACCCCTCCGGCAACAGCAGGTTGAGCCGGGCGAAGGCGGCGTTCCGGGAAGGGATGAAAAGCAGGGCCCGACCTCCCGGCTGCAAGGTGCTGGCGAGAGCACGGTAGGCTCCGGGCACGTCCGCCACGTGTTCGAGCAGGGCCCGGCAGATCACCAGACCGGCCTGGCCCTCCCCGCGGAAGGTGGCCAGGTCGGCGACGATGGTGCGGTCGTAGGTCCCCTCCGGGGCCCGCGCCAGTTCGTTCGGATCGATATCCACACCCACCAGGGTCGCCCCCAGGGCTGCCTTGGTGGCGGCGTCCACGGTCGGGTGCTTGCCTCCGCCGAAATCGTAGATGCACAGCCCTGGACGCAGGTGGGCGGGCACCACCTCCCCACCGAAGGACTGGTAGCCATCCCGCAACAAGGCCTCCGGCAACCGCCGTTCGAAGGCCGCGCTCCAACGCTGCTGCTGCTGGATCAGCCGGCGCAGCACGGGCGGATCCGGGCGGCCGGAGGTGCTCGATGGATACAGGCAAACCGCACGTTTCTTTGCATTTCCAGCATGCTAGCATCGCATTTCGACGCATCCATGGCCGATCTTTCGCCCAGCCCCACCGCCACCACCCTGATCATTGGGGGTTCCGGTTTCATCGGCACCCGGCTGGCGCGGCGGCTGGCGGCGGCGGGCCGGCCCATCCGGATCGCCGACCTGCGGCCCAGCGCGGCCTTCCCGGCGGCGTGGGTCGGCTGCGACGTGCGCGATCCGGTCAGCCTCGAGGGCCTGTTCGAAGGCGTGGACTGGGTGCTCAACCTGGCCGCCGAGCACCAGGACGACGTGCAGCCCCTCAGCCGCTACCACGACGTCAACGTGCAGGGCGCCCGCCACGTCTGCGAGGCCGCGGCCCGGGCCGGGATCCGCCGGCTGCTGTTCACCAGCAGCGTGGCGGTCTATGGCCTGCCGGAGGGGGTGGTGGACGAGGCCGGCCCACTGCGGCCCTTCAATGAATACGGCCGGACCAAGCTGACCGCCGAGGGCGTATACCAGGCGTGGGCGGCCGCCGACCCCGCCCGCAGCCTGGTGGTGGTCCGCCCCACGGTGGTGTTCGGCGAGGGCAACCGCGGCAACGTCTACAACCTGTTCCGCCAGCTCGCCTCGCGCGCCTTCCTGATGGTCGGCGACGGCCGCAACCGCAAGTCCCTGGCCTATGTCGAGAACGTCGCCGCCTTCCTGCAGCACTGCCTGCAGGACCGCCCCGGCACCGCCCTGTTCAACTACGCCGACGGCCCGGACCTGAGCATGGACGAGCTGGTGGCGCTGGTGCGCCGCGCCCTGGGCCAGGACCCGGCCCCCGGCCTGCGGCTGCCCTACGCGGTCGGGTACGCCGGGGCGGCGCTGCTGGACGGGATCGCCCGGCTGAGCGGGCGCAGCTTCCCCATCAGCCGGGTGCGGGTGCGGAAGTTCTGCGCCTCGACGCGCTTCGACGCGGCCCGGGCGATGGCCTCCGGCTTCCAGCCCGAGGTCGGCCTGGCCGAGGGCATCGCCCGCACGCTCCGGCACGACCTGCCATCGACCGGACCAGACTGATGCGCGACCTGCGCACCCTCGGCATCCAGGTGGGCCTGCTGCGGCCCCGCGGCGAGGCGGTGTTCCCGCGGGTGATCCGGCATCCCGGGCTGCCGGCCCGGCCCCGCTCGGTGCTGTTCCACTTCCCGGACCCGGCGCGGATGCACCTGGGCGACCACCTGTTCTGGGAGCCGGCGGTGCGCCACCTGCGCGGCCAGGGCGTCGAACTGGCGGTCCACCCGAGCCCCGCCATGCGCGGCTACTTCGAAGCGTTGGGGCACCCCCTGGCCGGCGACGGCGACCTGGACCGCTTCGAGGTCATCGCCACCCGCTACGAATTCCTGTTCGACCCCCTGCTGCGGGGGCGCCCGGTGCTGTTCTTCAAGCAGAAGCAGCCGCCGCCGGGGCGGCCCTACTGCCAGCTGCTCACCGAGCAGCTCTGCCAGGTCCTCGGCCTGGCGCCACCGGGACCGGTACCGCCGCCGGCCCCCTGGCCCGGCCTGCCCGAGTACCACGGACTGGACCCCGACCGGCGCTACCTGCTCTTCAACAACGCCATCGATTCCGGCCACTTCCGGCTGTTCCCCGGCGACCGCCGCCGGCTGCTGGCGGCCTGCGCCGAGCGGGCGCAGCGGGAGGGTCTGACGGTCCTCCACGTCGGCTCCGCCACGGACGCCCGGGGCGACCGCACCGACTACCACTTCCCGCGGATCGACCTGCGCGGCCTCACATCCGTGGCCGAACTCTGGGCCCTGGCCGCCGATCCCCGGGTGGTGCAGACCCTCAGCTTCGACACCTTTCCCGCCCACCTGGCCATGCTCCTGGGCAAGCCGGCCACCATCCTGCAGCGCCGCTCCTGGCCGCGCTCGGAGTTCCAGGCGGTGCGCACCTGCTTCCTGCCGCCCTTCCTGCCGACTGCCGGGACCGCGCCGGCGCGGTTCCTGGACTGAGCGCCGTGGCCGGCCTGCTGGTGGATGACCGCTGGTCCGGCGCGCACGGGATCGGCCGCTACGCCACCGAGATCCTGCGGCGGCTGCCGCCCTTCGACGGGGTGAACCTGCGGCTTGCACCGGCCTCCCCCTGGTCGGTCCTGCTGCTCGCCGAGGCATGCCGGCGGAGCCGGCCCGATGTCTTCTACTCGCCTTCCTACATGGGACCGCTGTACGGCCGGACTCCTGCAGTGATCACGATCCACGACCTGATCCCGCTCGCGCCGGGTAGCGGGACCTCCGCGAGGGCCCGCCTGTTCTTCCAGCGGGTGCTTCCCGCCGTCTCCCGTCGCGCAGCATGGGTGGCCACGGTCAGCGCGTATTCCCGGGAGGTCTTGCTGGACCGCTTCAAGCTTGAGCCCGGCCGCGTGCGGGTGATCCCCTGCGGCGTCGATTCCGCCTTCTCACCGGATGCTGTACCGTTCCGCGCCGACCGCCCGTACTTCCTGCTGGTTGCCCCTTCCAGACCCCACAAGAACCGTCGGGCAGTGCTGCAGGCGCTCGCGCGCAGCAGTCTATTGAGCGGCTTCGACCTGCGCATCGTCGGCAATCCATTGACCGCGGAGGAGAAGGTGGGCCTTGGCGCGGAACTCCTGGAGCGGATCCAGGTGCACCCCGGCGTCACCGAACGCGACCTGCCCACCCTGTACCGCGGCGCCACTGCCCTGGTCCACCCGTCCCTGATGGAAGGCTTCGGCCTGCCGGTGCTTGAGGCCCTGGCCTGCGGCACCCCGGTGGTCTGCTCGGACCGGACCTCCCTCCCGGAGGTCGGCGGCGACGCGGCGCTGTATTTCGACCCTGCCGACCTGGACGCCTTGCAGGCGACACTGGAGCGGCTGGCCTGCTCCCCCGCCCTGGGCCGGCTGCTGGCTTCCCGTGGACCGGAGCAGGCGCGCCGGTTCAGCTGGGACCGTGCCGCCCGCCTGGTCTGCGAAACCCTCGAGCAGGCGCGGGGATGATCCCGCCGCCGCTGGACCGCGCCGCCGCCTTCCTGCCACCTTGGTGAACGTGGAAGACGTGGATGCCTACCCTGCCCGCGAGGCTGAACCGCAGCCGACTGCGGCACCGCGGCTGTCCATCGTCACCGTCGTGCTCGACGACCCCGCCGGCCTGGAGGCCACCGCCCGCAGCGTAGCCGAGCAAGGGTTCCGGGACTATGAATACCTCGTCATCGACGGCGGCTCCGGTCCGGCGACCCAGGCGGTCCTCGCCCGCATCCGGGAGACACTCACCACCCTCGTGAGCGAACCGGACGAGGGCCTGTACCACGCCATGAACAAGGGCCTGGGGCTGGCCCGCGGCACCTGGATCCAGTTCCTCAATGCCGGCGACACCTTCCTCGCACCCGGCTCCCTGGCCGCGTTCATGGATGCAGCGCGCCCCGGGACCGAGGTGCTCTACGGCGACCACGTCGCTTGCTACCCGGGCTGGCGTCGGCCCATGCGGGCGGCGGACCCCGGGATCCTGCCCTTCGGCGGCTTCGCCTGCCACCAGGCCCTGCTGGTGCGCACCAAACTGGCCCGCCAAATCGGCGGGTTCCACGTGGACAGTTGGCCCGCCGCCGACTACGACTTCGTCTGCCGGCTGATGGCCCGCGGCCCCAGCCACCAGCACATCTCTCTACCCTTCATCGCCTACCAGTGCGGCGGCCTCTCCGAGATCCACGCCGTGCGGTCGCGGCTGCGGGAGTGGCGGATCAGCCGCGCCCACTTCGGTCCATCGCTGAAGCGTGATCTCCATTTCCTGCTGCGGCTGGGGGCGTCGCTGGCGAACACGGCCCTTCGCTGGATCGGCCTCGCCGGGGTCTCCAACGCGGTCCGCCGCCTGCGCCACGTGAGGGTCCACCATCAGGCCGACGGGGCCCCGCTCCCATGACCCGCCCCCTGCCCTCCTGGGCCTTCCGGACCTTGTTGCTCTTCAACGTCCTCATGGGGGTGGCTTGGGGCCTGCACATCCCCTTGGCCTCCTACGCCTGCATCCCCTTGCTGCTGGTCGGGAACTTTCTGCTGCTGCCGGTGCCGCGGCTGGTGTTCTTCGCCCACGCCGGCCGGATCGTCCTGCTGACCCTCTTCGTGCTGTTCCACTTCTCCTTCAGCGTCTATTACGGATTCGTCAAGCTCCAGAGTGCCCTGTCGGTGGGCACCCTGATCGTGGGGGCCTACCTGGCGGGCATCGTGGCGGGTTCCAGAAGGGACCGGTTGAACCCGGATTTCCCCTTGTTTACCCTGTCGCTGGTGGGCTTGGTGGTGGGTTGCACGACTTTTGCCTTCCTCACCGGCTACGCCTCGATCCAGGACCTCCAGGCCTACGTCAACCAGGCCCGCGCCGCCAAGAGCATCTGGTTGGAGGGAGAGCCCATCAACGGTCCCATGCTCGGAATCCTCGCCTCGGCCGGCATCTGCTCCCTACCGGTATTCCTGTATCGGGGGCGGGGCGAAGAATCCGGTACCCTCCGCCTTGTGAGGCTGGTGCTCGTCCCCCTTCTGGTCCTATTCGGACTCTATGCCAATTTCATTTTCCAGAACCGCTCACCCTACGTCGCCCTGGCGGGTGCACTGGTGCTGGGATTCGGTTACTACTACCTGAACCTGCCCCGCAACATCGTGCTCCGGGTATCCGCCCTGGGCAGACAGGCCCTTGTGCTGGCGGCCTTCGCGGGCCTGGTCTACCTCCTGCTCGACCCCGAGGTGCTGGAACTGGGGCTGGCGCGGTTCCAGGAGGCGGGGCTCCAGACCGAGCGCACGCTCACCTGGACCGCCATGCTGGAGAACCTGACCCGCTACCCCTTCGGCGGCAAGCTGGCCCCCATCGACCCCGACCAGTACGCCCACAACCTCTGGCTGGACGCAGCCTTCACCTCGGGCATCGCCAGCTTCGCCACCCTGCTGGCCTTCCACCTGATGCACGTGCCGGCCTACGGTCGCCTCCTCCGCCACCTCAAGCCGCAGTGGCTGGTCCAGTTCTGCCTGGGCATCACCCTTTCGATGCTGGTTGCCTGCCTGGGCGAACCGGTCATGGAGGGCTCGCCCATCTACTTCAGCGCCACCTGCTTCCTGCTGGGCACCCTGGCCGAGTTCAGCCGGGGTACCCAGGAAGAGCTTTCAGGGTCCTCTCTCCATGCACCGGCACACCGTCAGGACCTCCTCCAGAAATGGTAGAAGGCATCGACCTGCGATATTCGAAAGCCGCACCGGGTGTAAAGCCGACAGGCAGCCTGGTTTTCGCCCTGGGTGACCACCTCCACCGCACGGCATCCATGCCCCCAAAACCAAACCAAGCCAGCCGAGATCAGGGCAGCCCCGGTACCCCGTCCACGCGCGGCTTCGTCCACCGCAAGCAGACCGATTTCGCCGATTCCTTCCCTCGCAATCAGCGTGATCATCCCGGTGGCGTTCGCTTCTCCATGTGCCACAAGCACGGTGTCTGCCAGTTCTCCACGGAGGGATCGGTCGATCCAACGACGATAGAGATCCTCGGCGCAGCCCTCGGGCAGGTCCGGATCCTGCCGGAATCTCGAATGCGCGCTCGACTGGATTGCCAGTTCGCGCAGGCGAGAGTCCGGAAATAGGCCATCCCATGCCTTGATCGGCACCGCCGACGCGTCACCTGAAGGAACCGAGCCCAGGACGAGATGGAACCGGGTCTTCCAGTCGACAAGCCGACCCCCTTCGGCAGCGGCCGCCTCCTGGGACGACCGGTGCTCTGGATCGGAGGGCCAGTAGACCAATCGGCCATCTTCGTTATGAAATGCATCCAGGGCTCGATGAAGAGCCTCCTTGCCAAGCCTGCGCTGTTCGAGCCGACCCACTCGGAAGCCGAGGAATTCCGTATCCCAGGGCAATGGAACCACCCGGACCGCATCGACTGTTGGCATCTGCTCCCCTGATCAAACCGACTATAGGCTCGCAATAGGAAGGGAACCACCACACCCACCTTTGGTTTTTGGGGAACGGGTGCCCCACCCGTCCCAATTTCCAGACGGAGCAGTGGAATGGCCCGGACAACAACCCAACACCCAACCCAGTGGCCCTGCGACTAGAGGTTTAACTTTCGATTCTAGGGCCTTTTCGGCCTTCCATGAACAGCGCGGCCGGATCAAAAATTCCCCGATCATCCTGGTCCAGCCCGAATTCCCCCCAGCCGGAGATCCGACTTTCCATGGGCGAAAGGGTCTCGACCTCCTGAAACCCGGCCTGCCCCAGCAACCGGCCCAGGGAGTAACGGTCGTACATCCATCGGTGGACTTCGCCGGATTGCCGGAAGGTCCCCACGCGGTACCGTTCGCCACCCAGGATTCCTGCCATCACATTGAGCACACGTGCGAAAAGCCGCCGGATTCGAATCCGCTTCGGGCGCCTCTGGAACGGCGTACTGCCTTTGAGGTAGCGGCCAAGATTTCCGATCCGGCTTTCCACGTAGGCCTTGGGTTCGCCCTCAAGGTGGGCCAGGTACTGCGACATTTCGCCGCCTGACTGATCGCGGGTCATCTGATCGAACAATTCCACCAGGATCCACTCGTAGTTCGATTCCGAAACCGGATCGGGCTGCTGCAGATTCACCGTGAGCCACTTCTGGTACTCCAGGACCAAGCCTTCCAGGTCCGGCACCACCACCCGCAGCCTGCCGCCCGGGGCGAGGACCCGGTGGCATTCCCTCAGGAAGGGCAGAGCCTGACTTCGCGGAAGGTGCTCGAGAACCTGCGAGTGGTAGACCACCTCGAAGGACGCCTCCGGAAAGGGCAATGCTTCCCGAAAGTCGGCGCGCAGGACCGCCGGATCATCAGGATCGAAATCGACGTTTGTCCATGCGGGGTGGTGCTTGGTGCCGCACCCGAGGTTCAACCTTCGGTCTGCGACAGTCATGGGGAGCCTTCCATTTTTCGCCAGTAGCTGCAGCAATCGTCCAGGTGGATCAAATAGGCATCGATGGCATTGGACCTGATGTACTCCTCGACCGCCTGCCTGCAACCGTCGTAGGCCCCATAGTCATCGATGATCACGAACCCGCCCTGTACAACTTTCGGATAGAGGTGCTCAAGACAGACCTTGGTCGATGAATGCCAGTCCGCATCGATCCTTAGGAGGGCGATGGGTCCCAGGGACCTCGAATCTGTGGGCAGGCGATCCTGGAACCATCCAGGGTGGAAATGGAGTTGCTCTTCCGGGTATCCAACCTCTTCCACGAGCAGACAGCGGTTCCCCTCCAGGGTCCCGGGACCTCCAATGGAATCGTAAATTCCCTTCAGTGGTTGCAGTCGTCCGGCAAGTTCTCCGATATGGAATCCCCGAGCCTCCTCCAGGGCCCGTTCGCCATCAACCCGTGGGTCAGGCTCGCAGATCTCCTGGAACGAATCGAACAGGTGGATGGGTCGCCGCTCTGTCCCTGCAGTCAGGTTGGCGAGGGCCATGGTCGCCACAGCGCCACCCTTCCAAACCCCGCATTCGACGAAGCACCCTCGTACCTGCTGGCGTTCGCAATGCACCGCCTGCGCGAAAAGCGATGCGAGCCTGATCTGAGGAAGCATCGTATACGGGGCCAGCGCCCGCAGTCTGGACGCAACCTCGGGGGGGGTCCGCAGGAACGGATCCCGGATGCGCGTCAGTTCGTACCCGAGGGCCCTGGCTGAGGTGCGGATCCAGGACTTGACGCGGTTCATGCGGTGGCACCCCTCGACCGCAGGCTGCCCTGCCCGGAATAGAATGCCTTCACAGCATCACAGATCCTGCTAGTCTCCTCCGGATCAAGGCCGGCGAAGAGCGGGAGCCTCAGGAGGCAATCACTGAAGCGATCCGCATGGGGCAGCTCAGGCCCCCGGTAGCGGGATGCGAAGAACGGACTCCGGTGCAGGGACTGGTAGTGGAACACGGCCATGATGCCGCGAGACTTCAGGTGCTCGATCAGGGCCTGACGAACCGGTGCCGATTCGCAGACCAGAGAGAACAGGTGTCCGTTGCAGGAGGCGTAGGCGGGGATCCTGGGAAGTTCCGCCCAGCCGTGCCGCTCCAGTTCGGCCAACTCCTCGGCATAGCGGTTCCAAATGCACAGCCGCTTCGCCTGGATGTCATCCAGGGATTCGAGTTGGGCGAGCAGGAAGGCCGCCGTCAGTTCCGATGGCAGGAAGGAGGACCCGAGGTCCACCCAGCCGTATTTGTCGACTTCCCCCCGAAAGAAGGCCCCGCGGTTGGTTCCCTTCTCCCAGACGACCTCCGCCCGGGCACGGAATTCATCACGGTTGACAACCAGCATGCCGCCCTCGCCCGCGCCCACGTTCTTCGTCTCGTGGAAGGAGAAGGCTGCCAGGTCACCCAGCGAGCCCAGGGGCTTACCTCGGTAGGTCGCCGCCACGGCCTGGGCCGCATCTTCCACGACCACGAGCCCGTGGGTGGCCGCGATTCCGGCGATGGCGTCCATGTCGCAGGCCACCCCGGCGTAGTGAACGGGCACGATCACCTTGGTGCGCGGCGTGATCCGTTCCTCCAGGAGGGCGGTGTCGAGGTTCGGATGGTCGGGCCGGCTGTCGATGAACACCAAGTCCGCGCCTCTGAGGGCAAAGGCGTTGGCGGTGGACACGAAGGTGTAGCTCGGCAGGATGACCTCGTCACCCGGCCCCACCTCGCAGAGCAGGGCCGCCATTTCCAGGGCATCCGTGCAGGAGGACGTGAGCAGGGTCTTCGGAAAGCCGAACCGCCCGGTAAAGAAGGCCTGGCATCGCTTCGTGAAGTCTCCGTTTCCCGCCAGCCTCCCTGAGGACAGGGCCGCCCCGAGATAGTCGAGCTCGGCACCAGTGAGGTAGGGTCGGTTGAAGGGAATCAACGCTGCGCGCTCCGCGTGTCCCTCCATTCTCCCCGGAACCAGCTGTTCAGCGCAGCAAGAGTCCGCGGATCATCAATTCCCCGATGTCAGAGCCTCTAGACTGCGAAATAGTCCGATGAATCCTTCGCACTGCCGGTCCGGATGGGAGAACGCCAGGGCCTTCTCCCGGCTGGTTGCCGACATTTCCGCGGCTTGCTCGGGTGACGCCGTCAACAGGCACCGGATCCCCTGCGCCAGGTCATCGCTGTCACCGAGCCTGGCCAAGTAGCCGGTCTGGCCGGTAAGGACCAGGTCCGGGGCTACGCCCATCCGGAAGGCCACGGTCGGCACGCCGCTCATCTGGGCCTCGTTGATCATCATCGGTCCCGAGTCCTCGATCGAGGGACAGAGGAATACGTCAGCCGCCGCAAAGGCCCGGGCCAGTTCATCGTCCCCGCGCAGCCGACCCAGGTGGCGATTGGGGATCCCCGCCTGCGCCAAAGCCTCGGCGATCCGGTCGTCGCCGGCTGACAGCACCAAACGTTCCTCTCCGCTGAAGAATCCCTCAGCCGCCAGGCGCACGAGAGCCCGTAGCGCCTCACGCCCGCCCTTCCGACGCTCCTGAAGGACAGTGATACCCATGAAAAGGACCTTGGTCCGGTCTGGTAAGCCCAGTGCTTCCCTGGACGCCCCGCGTCGGTCCGGGTTGAATGTGTCCGGATCAATCGCGATCGGGATCAGCCGGGTCGGGACGGACCCGAACAGGCTGGAGGACCGGCACTGGTCCACCAGCCAAGTGGTCCCCGCGGCGACGGCGGTCGGGATGCACTCCAGCATGGCCCGCTTGCGTTGCCAGGTCCGACGGGAACTGTCCCCCGGGTGCCCGAAGCGCAGGGCGGGACAGTTCCCGCAGGACGCATGGTAGCCGGGGCAATCCCAGGCATAGTGGCAGCCGCCGGTGAGGGTGGCCATGTCCATCAGGTACCAGACGGCTGGACTTCCGGTCCACTGGTGGATGGCCACGATGTCCTCCGGGCTCAGCATCCCGGAAATGAAGTGGTAGATGCAATAATCCGGCCGGAACCCATCCACGGCTTCGCGCAGCCGCGCCGGTTCGATCCCGGAGGCGCCCTGGTCGCTGAACAGGTAGTCCCGGCGACGAAGAAGGCGGTTCTCGATGCGCTGGCCGAGGCCGGCGAGACGTGGCGAAGTCCTCCCGGATCGGCATCGGAAGACTGCGGGATCCTCAACATCCTGGTGCAGCACCGCCACGCGCGAGTCGATCCCGTGGGCCTGCAGGTTCCTGTGCAGCCGGTAGGCGGCCGATCCGGCTCCGCCGGACAACCTCGTGCTGAAGTGGAGAACCTTCATGGATGCCCCTGGGCCACGCCTGGCGGCCGACCTGGAAACGCGATGAACCTATCGCAGGAACCCGGTAATTAACGATTTCAACCTATTAATGATCCTGTACCTGACTGTATGAAGTGACGCGAAGTACTTCTGGACGCTCAGGAACAGGCCGGGATCTATCCGGACCTCCGGAAATGTCACGGGTTTGGATTGCGCCATCTCGCCGTCCATGGCGATGCCCTCGGCGCAATGCCGGCCGCTGCCGTCGAAGCCGATGTTGCGGACCAGGGTCCGGGCCGGAAAGAGGGTCCACCCTCCCGCCAGGAAGACCGTCAGCCACCAGCGGATGGCCCACGAATCGACCTCCCCCTTTAATTGCGCACGCAGCATCCTGAAATAGGGGTAGGCGCCATCAAGGTCGAATGCATGGCGCAGGGACCGGTCCGCCTCGAGCCGGGTGAAGCCCGTCATGTCGCGGTCGAAGGACTTCCACGCGCGGTCCCAGGTTGCCCAGCCCCAACTCGTCGCCATCGGGAGGAATACGGCATCCACGCCCGGAGGAGGGGGAACCGGGAACAGGTGCCCCGAAACCTGCATGACCCGCACGTCGTTGGCATATCGATCGAGGGCTTCATTCATGAAGAAAAGGAAGTGGGGTGACACCAGCAGGTCATCCTCGAGGACGATCACCCGTCCGTGGCGGGAACAGACCTCGGTCACTCCGGCGATCACGGATTCCGCCAGGCCCAGGTTCCTTTCCTGCTCCACCAGAGTCACCGCGGCGAAACCCTGGATGCCGCGGCACAGGTTGCGGACCTCCTGGACGGCCTGGGCTTCGGCGGGATTCCTCGGCCCATCCGAATAGACGTAGAGCTGGCTCGAGGCTGCCTCCGGGTTCGCCCGCAGGGACTCGAGAACCTGCCGGGTGTGGTCGGGACGCCGGTGGACGAAGAGGACGATGGGGGCTGGGGTGGGTTCACGCACCGGCGGCCTGCTGCTCAAGGTGGGTCATGGCTGCGCCGGCGCGGTGCGGATCAGGTCCAGCCATCGCTCCAGGGCCACCAGGCGGAACAGGAGCCAGCCATGCTTGGGCACCCCCAGCCATTGCCTCAGGCGGCCGATTCCGAGCCAGGGAAGGCTGCGGTGTTCCCGGGCCAGGGCCGCGAGTTCGGAACGGTCCACCCAGCCCTCCCGGACGAGGCGCCCTTCCAGAACCTGCTCGATCCGGCGTTCGACCAGCTCCACGATGAACCCGATGGGCGGAGCGAAGCCCCGTTTGGGTCCGGAGGTGATCTCCTCCGGCAATCGGCCGGCCATGATCCGTCGGAGCAGGGGCTTGGTTCGACCCGGTTCGAATCGGCGGGGCAGCGGCAGCGCCAGGACCTTCTCGACCAGCGCGTGGTCCAGGAAGGGAACCCGGACTTCCACGGAACACCCCATCCCGAGCTTGTCCGCAAGCTGGCATCCGTTGTGGACGAGGTAGCCCCGGAACAGCACGGCGGCGACTTCATCCGGTCCGCGAGGGACCCCCTGCCACAGGGCCTCGATGTCGGCGGCCGCAGGCGTCTGGCTCAGCGGCCCGGCGAGTACCCGCGTGGAGGCTGGATCCAGGGACCGGGTGAAGGCCTGGACCACTTGCTCAGCCCATTCCCGGCTTCCTGGAGTGTGCACACGGAAGCGTTCCGCAAGGGCGTTCCAGGGGGGATAGCCGAAAAAAACCTCGTCGCCGCCCAGGCCGGTGAGGAGCACCTTGTAACCCGCCTGCCGGGCGCGCCGGTACAGGGCCCACTGGGCCATGGCGGCGATATCACCCACCGGTTCGTCGCAGACTTGGACCAGGGCCTCGAAATCCGCCTCGAAGTCGGAGACTGCGCACTCCACCTCCAGCAGGTCCATGCCCAGGGCCTGAGCGGTCCGGCGGGCGACCGGCCGTTCGTCCTCGGCGTGGCTGCCGAGGTAGCCCGCGCTGATGGCCCGGCACCTGGCATCCGGGTTCCGGACCAGGGCGCACAGCGTCGAGGAATCCAGCCCGCCGCTGAGCAGCACCCCGACGGGGACGTCGCTGCGCAGGTGAAGGTCGACGGCCTCGGACAGCGTGCCCAGAACTTCCTCGTCTTCGGCGGGGGCAATCCCTTGCTCGCCGCCGAAGGGCGGGGTCCACCAGACATGGCGCTCCGGGCCCTGACCGCTGTCCAGCAGGTACTCGCCCGGCAGCACCCGGGTGATTCCCTCGACGAGGGTGTGCCGGGGGTCCAGCGGGTAGCTGAACGCCAGGAAGGTGCGCAGCGCCTCGGGGCGGAGGGTTGGATCCAGCCCTGCCCCCGCCAGGATCCCCTTCAGTTCCGAACTGAGGAACAGCGCACCCCGGGCCGACCCGAGGTACAACGGCTTGATGCCGACCCGGTCGCGGGCGGCGAAGACGCGCTGGCGCGCCCGGTCCCAGAGGACGAAGGCGAACATTCCGCGCAGGTCGGCGAGGCAGTCAGGGCCCTTCTCCTCGTACAGGTGGAGGATCGTCTCTGCATCGCTGCCGGTGGCGAACCGGTGGCCCCTCGCCTCGAGGCCGGCCCGCAGTTCCTTGAAATTGTAGATTTCACCGTTGCAGACCAGGACCAGGCTGCGGTCCTCGTTGAACAGGGGCTGCTGCCCTCCCTCGAGGTCGATGATGCTCAACCGGCGCATGCCCAGCGCGGCCGGGCCCTCGGCCCAGGCCCCTTCCCCATCGGGGCCGCGGTAGCGCATCTGATCGTTCATGGCGGCAATGCGCGCGGCCGGGTCGCCGAGGGCACCCTTCCCGTCCAGGATCGCGTTGATGCCGCACATCAGGAGATCCTGACCGGCAGGGCCGCCTGTCGGCCAGCAATTCCATGTCCCGGGCACGGGCCCCCGGCGGAATCATCCACGGCCATCACCCCGGCGGAGTGGCCGCAAGGACCACCCGGTGAACAGGTTGAAGGCACGCAACAGCATCCAGAAAAGCCCCCGCGACGCCCGGTTGAAGCCATTGAAGACCAGGTTGCTGGCGAACTGCGCGACCAGCGAGGACCAGGCCGCACCCATCGCTCCGTATTTCGGGATCAGCCAGAAGTTGAGGCCGACATTGACCGCCGCGCCTCCCAGGGTCCGCTGGAGGGCCAGCCGGGTCTGGTTCTCGATCACGAACCAGGGCGCCTGGGCCACGCCGAGGAACACGAACACCGTGGTCCAGATC
>JAYRFV010000136.1:0-96413 GCA_041908165.1 Holophagales bacterium
GCCTTCTTCGGGGCGGCCTTCTTGGCGGCGGCCTTCTTCGGGGCGGCCTTCTTGGCGGCCGGCTTCTTTGCGGCGGCCTTCTTCGGGGCGGCCTTCTTCACGGCGGCCTTCTTCGGGGCGGCCTTCTTGGCGGCGGCCTTCTTCGGGGCGGCCTTCTTGGCGGCCGGCTTCTTCGCGGCGGCCTTCTTCGGGGCGGCCTTCTTGGCGGCCGGCTTCTTCGCGGCGGCCTTCTTCTTCGGGGCGGCCTTCTTGGCAGCCGGTTTGGCCGGGGCGGCCGGGGCGGCAGGGGCAGCCAGCGGGTTTAACACGTCGTTTGCCACTTGTGGCTCCTTATGGCCCTTACGGGCGGGGTTAGAGGGTGAAGAGGGTGAAGATGCCTTGAGTGTAAGGTTTTTCGCGGATTTCGCCGCAGTTTCCTGCGGTTTTCCGGTGGCCGACTTGCCCGGCTGGGATTTCGCTGGCGCGGGTCCGCTTGCTGGCGCGGGCGCCTCGGGCTTTTTGATTTTCGGGGTGGACTTCCTCGGCGGCTCGACGCCCGCGAGGATCTGGGCGAGGCGCTTGCCGGGGTAGAACTCGTCGAGGAGGACGTCGCCGATCACGACGCCGTGGACGCCCATGGCCTCGAGCTGCTTGACCTGGCCGAGGGTGGAGATGCCGGCCTCGACCATCCGCAGGCACTTGGCCGGGATCTTGGGGACCAGGGCCAGGACCTTCTCCCAGGAGGGCTCCCAGGTCTCGACGTCCCGGCCGACCACGCAGATGATGTCCGCGCCGGCCTCGAGGGCGCGCTTCAGGTCGTCGGCACTGAAGACCTCCATGACCACGTCGAGCCCCTTGGCCATGGCCAGCTTCTGCAGGGCCTGGAGGCGCTCCAGGGGCAGTAGCGCGGGCATCAGGTAGATGGCGTCGGCGCCGAGGATCTTGCTCTCCTCGACCTGGTACTCCTCGAAGATGAACTCGCGACGGGCGATCGGCGACTTGACCTGGGCCCGGGTCTCGGAGAGGTGCTTGTCCTCGGCTGCGTAGAGGAACCGGTCGGTGGCCACCGACAGCGCGCGGGCCCCGTTCTCCAGCAGGCTCTTGCCGTGGGTGGCGGGCCGGTAGCTCTCGCGGACCTGGCCGCGCAGCGGGTTGCCGCCGGCGACCTCGCCGATGATCGTGATGTGCGGCTGGCTCAGTTCCTCTTTGAGGGAGTGGTGGCCCTTGTATGCCTCCTTGACCGCCACGGGCCCCCTCTGCTTCTTGATCTCGACGTCGAGGGCCTTGAAGATGGCGACCTTTTTAAGCATCGATCCGACCTCCCATCATCCCTCCTCCCATGCTTGATTTCGGTGTCTTCGGAATACCACTAGATTTCAACTAAACCAGCACTTTCGACCGGGTCAAGAAATTTCTTGCACTTTGACCGCCGATTTGTTCCACCGCGCACCTTCTGCTTTCCAGGGCCATGAACTACCCCCACAATTTAGGTGCACGCGCGGAACCGCGCCAGTCGTGCTTCTACGGCCGTGGAACAATTGGAGGAAAATCGCATGGAACTCCGTGTGCTAGAGCATCCGCTGGTGCACCACAAGCTCACGCTGATGCGCGACCGCAAGACGCCGGGAGGCCTCTTCCGCGCGCTCGTGGAGGAGGTCGGGCTGATCCTCGCGGTCGAGGCGACGCGCTCGCTGCACACCGACGCGGTCGCGGTGGAGACGCCCCTCGAGCGCACCCAGGGCCGCCGCCTCCAGCCCCTCGATCCGGTGCTGGTGCCGGTCCTGCGCGCCGGGCTCGGCCTGCTCCCGCCCTTCCAGCAGCTGCTGCCGACCGCGAAGGTGGGGCACCTCGGCCTCTACCGCGATCACGATTCGCTGGTGCCGGTGCCCTACTACCGGAACTTCCCGCCGCTGCTCGAGGCGCGTCCGGTGTTCGTCCTCGACCCGATGCTCGCCACCGGAGGCAGCGCCTCGGAGGCGGTGCGCCAGTTGAAGGCGGCCGGGGCGCGGATCATCACCCTGGTCTCGGTGCTCGCCGCCCCCGAGGGGATCGAACGCCTCCGCGCGGACCACGGCGATCTCTGCGTCGTGGTGGGCGCGGTCGACCGCCAGCTCAACGACCGCGGCTACATCCTGCCCGGCCTCGGCGACGCCGGCGACCGCATCTTCGGCACCACCTGAGGGTCCAGCAATAACGACACGCCAGGGCCGGCCCCGGATCCGGAGCCGGCCCTGGCGCTTCTCACCTGCGGCTAGGCGGTCATCGCCCGGGCGGCCAGCTTCGACTGGTCGAGCTGCTCCCAGGAGGACCTGAGCTCGCCCATCAGGCCGCTCATCCGCTCCAGGCGGCCGGGTTCCTGCTTCGCGCTGGCGTGCAGCAACTCCCAGGACCACCACTCGTAGATCAGGTCGAGGTCGCCGGCGAGGTCGCCGCCCTGCTCGAGGTTCAGGCGCGCGGCCAGCTCCTCGATGATGGCGTAGACCCGGTTGACCGCCTGCCCCCGGGCTACCGGATCGTTGCGGTGCATGGCGGAGACCGCCTGGGCGAGGAAGCGCTGGGCCGCCTCGAGCAGCATGGCCACCATCCGTTCGGGCGTGGCCTCGGCCACCCGCTGGGCGAGTTCCGGGTCAAAGGCTTTGGCTGATGCGGTCATGGGTGCACTCCTGGACGTCCCCGTGGGTGTGGACCGTCCAGAAATCAATTTCCGCGCCAGTTTTCCTGCCCGGCCTGCCGCAACGATCCTTGCGCGGGTCCAGGCCCGGCGCGGGTGCCCGGAGGACCACCCGGCCTCGCCGGCAGGGCCGTAGGCGCGCTCAGGCCTGCTGGTCGACCGCCATGCCGACGCCGGTGCTCTGCGCCATCGCCTGGATCAGTTGAAGGGCCGAGGAGGATTCGGCATCCAATGCCGCCCTGAACACGCGCACCCCCAGCTCCTGCCGAACCATCGCCTGGGTGTGGGCAGAAATGGCCGAAATATCGGTGCTCACCGGGTTCATGGCAACTCCACCCTTCTCTATCGGCGGAGGCCGTCCCCTTCTTGAGCGCGAACCTAGTCTCCCAGGAGCCGGCGCTTCAGCTTGACCTTGGACAGCGCCTCCACGTTGCGGCGCTGCTCCAGGCCGAAGGTGCGCTCCAGCAGGTCCAGATAGGGCGGATGGGTGAAGTAGACCTGCCAGGCGTCGTCGCGGAACCGCAGGACCTCGGCCGGACTCAGGTGCTTGGTGGGCATGGGCTCGCAGGCGTAGGCCAGGAAGGCGTAGGCTTCGAGGCTGCTGGGCAGGGGCCAGCCGTTGCGCCGCGACAGCAGGTGCAGGGGGCTGCCGGGGAGGGCCTGGCAGGTGTACATGTTGGCGAACTCGGTGTTCAGCTCCAGGGCCAGGTCGAGGGTCTGCTGCATGGTCTCCAGGGTGTCGTCGGGGAACCCGAAGATGTAGTTGGCGCCCACGTGGATGCCGTGGTCCTGCACCAGGCCCACCACCTCGCGGATGTTGACGTCCTGGAAGGAGCCCTTGGACACCTCGCGCCGGACCATCTGGTTCGCCGCCTCCACCCCGAGGCCCAGCCAGTTGATGCCGGCCCGCTTGAACAGGTCCAGGTACCTCGGCTGGACCGAGTCGACCCGGGCGTAGGACCAGGAGCGGAACGGCCAGCCGCGGTCGACGATGCCCTGCAGCAGCGGCTCGAAGTAGCGGCGGTCGAGGAAGAACATCTCGTCCGAGATGCGGATGGTCTCGACCCCCATCTCCACCAGGCGGCCGATCTCGCCGAGCATGAACCCCGGGGACCAGAAGCGCATGTGCGCCGAGTCGGCGCTGACCACGTCGTCGCCGTTGTCGACCCGGTTGACGATGTTGATCATGCAGAAGTCGCACTTGAAGCGGCAGCCCAGGGACGTGTAGATGGCGGCGAAGGGACTGCGCTTGGCCAGGTCGTAGTCGGCGTGCCACAGGTGGCTGCGGTACAGGTCCAGCGGCCGGCGGCGCATGGGCAGCAGGTCCCAGGCATAGCCCGGCAGGTCCTGGTCCATCCGCTCCTGGGGCACCACCCGCTGGGGCGGGTTGAGGATGCCGCGGCCCTCCCGCCGGTAGCCGATGCCCTTGATGCGGGGCAGGTCGGCGTCCAAGTCGGAGGCCAGCAGGTCGTGCAGGGCGTAGACGCCCTCGTTCAACAGGACCAGGTCGGCGAAGGGATGGGCCAGGACCTCCTTCGGCAGCGCGCTCACGTGGGAGCCGACGAAGCAGAGCGGATAGTCCGGGTGCGCCGCCTTCAGCGCCGCGCCCAGGCGGATCGCCCCGATCATGCTGGTGGTCCCGGAATTGGGGTTCTGGCCGTAGAGCACGAAGCAGACCAGCCGGGGATCGGCCTCGGCCACGCGGGCGATGGCCTCGTCGTCGCTCAGGCCCTCTGCGGTCTGGTCGAGGATGGCGGCGCCGAAGCCCCGGGACCGCACGCTCTGGGCGAGCAGCAGGCTCCAGGTCGGCGGCTCGATGGCCGAATAGGTCTTGCCCAAGTCCTGGTAGGCGGTGGCCGAGGCATCCGGGGTCACGAACAGCACGTCCAGCCGGCGCGGCGTCATCGGCGCACCTCCCCGGCCAGGGCCCGGCGCGCGGCGGCGGCGATCGCCTCGGCCCCGGGCGCGGCGTTGCGCAGAGGCTCCACCAGGCACTTGGTCCGGTCCTCCAGGCCCAGGGCGAACACCGGCCTGCCGGCGGCGAGCGCCAGGTCGTAGGCGATGGAGCGGGCGGCCCCGCAGATCTCGAAACCGGGGTCGACCACCAGCCCGCAGCGGGCCTCGCGCAGGGGGGCCAGCACCCGCTCGGAGCAGTCCAGGGGCTTGAGCCGGAACAGGTGCACCTGGCTGGCACGGATCCCTTCCGCGGCCAGCCGCACCGCCGCCTCTGCCAGGGCGAAGCGCGGGTTGGACACGCCGTAGAGGACGATGTCCGCCCCCTCCAGGACCTGGTCGGGCAGTTCCTCGCGGTTGCCGAAACTCTCGCGGTGTTCGCTGACCAGCACCGGGTCGTCGTGCTCCAGGAAATCCCGCCAGGCCGCCTCCACCTCCCCGGGGGTCATGGGGCTGAGCACCCGGAAGCCCGGGAAGTGCATGAACAGCCCGTGCAACGACCCGGAGTGGACCGGTCCGAGCCCCTCCGAGGCCAGCGCACGGATCATCATCGGGGCCGGGACGCCGTGCAGTTCCTTGGTCTTGGCGGCGTAGTTGATGAGCGGGCTGCCGTTCAGGATCAGGAAGTCCTGGAAGCGCACGACGAACACCGGCCGCCGGCCCACCAGGGCCGCGCCGACGGCGATGCCGGCGCCGGCGACGTCGGTCATCGGCAGTTCGACGATGTTGCGGGTGTCGGGGACGGTGCCGTTCACCCAGCCCACCGCGGAGATGTTCTCCCCCAGCAGCAGGCCGTTGGCCTCCTCCAGGTGGCGTCGGGTCCGTTCGCGGATGGTCTCGGCGACGGTCAGGCCCATACGCGCTCCATCTCCGCCCGGGCCTCGGCGTCGATCCGGGCCGCCTCCCCGCCGAGCCCGAGCCGCTCCAGTCCGGCCCGGACCAGGGCCAGCCGGTCCCATTCCGGAGGTCCGTCGTCGCCGGCCCCCACGTGCCAGAACTTGCGGCAGACGCGGACGTTCAGGAAGGCCGGCAGGCGTCCGGAGAGGTCCTCGACCCTGCGGCGCACGGTCCAGGGGTCGTCCGCCACGTCCGCCACGCTGAGGCCGAAGGCCGCCGACACCTCGGCCGCATCCCAGGAGCGCCGGGCGGCGGTGGCGGTCAGGATCGACAGGTCGTTGTCCAGGCAGAGGAACAGCACCGGCAGCTTGTGGGTGGCGGCGAAGCCCATGGAGGCGAACACGTAGTCCTCCTCCATGGCGCCATCGCCGAGCACGCACAGGGTCGGCCGGCCGGAGCCCAGGGCGGCGCCGACCCCCAGCGGCGCGTTCTCGCCGATCAGGCCGTGGTGGCCGAACATGGCCACGCCGTCGGCGTGCAGCTGGATGCAGTTGGAGCCGGCGCGGCCGCCGCTGGTGCCGCCGGGCCGGCCCAGCAGTTCGTCGCGGAGCGCCTCCGGGGCGCCGCCGAAGGCCAGGAAGAGGTCGTGGGCGCGGTGCTGGGTGAAGGTCAGGAAGCCGCGGGCGGCGGTGGCGGCCAGGGCGGCGGCGGCGGCTTCCTGGCCGGAGGAGAGGTAGATGGCGACCTTGATGGCCTTGGCGGCCACGGCGGCCACCACCCCTTCCTCGAAGGCCTGCACCCGGCACATGTGCCGGAACATCGCCAGCGAGGTCTCCGCCGGGCAGGCGGCAGCCAGGGCCGGGTCCACGTTGAAGTCGAAGCGCCTCATGGGCGGTCCCCCAGCAGTCCCTCGATCCGTTCCGCCAGGGCCAGGCTGTCGGCCACCACCAGGTCGGCCTCGGCCAGGCGCTCCGGGGCCAGGGTGGAGGCGACCGCCACCACCGTCATCCCCGCCGCCTTGGCACTGCGGATCCCGAGGGGGGCGTTCTCCGCCACCAGGCAGCGGGAAGGCGCCACCCCGAGCCGGGCCGCCGCCGCAAGGTAAGGCTCCGGGCTGGGCTTGGGCGGAATCCGGTCGGCGGCGCAGACGACCGCCCGGAACCGGGCGAGCGCCGCCGGCCCCAGGGTGCGTTCCAGCCGCGCCCGGCCCGAGCCGGTCACCAGCCCGAGCGGCAGACGGCCGCCGAGCCGCTCGAGCAGCTCAGGCATGCCCGGGTAGAGGGCGAACCGATGGTCCTGCAGGTAGGCCTCCTCCTTGCGGGCGGCCAGCTCGGCCGCCGGGGCGAGGGACAAACCGCGGGCGCCGAGCAGCGCGGCGGCCACCGCCTGGGGCGGCAGTCCCTCCAGCAGCAGGTACTCCTCCCGGTCCAGGTCCGGGATGTACGGCCGGAGCGTGCGGTGCCAGGCCCGGAAGTTGTCCTCCATGGTGCACGCCAGCACGCCGTCGAAATCGAACACCACCGCCTCGAACGCCACCGCCCCTCCTCAGGTGAACATCCGGATCTTGAGCAGCAGCAGCGGCTCGGCCACGCGCAGGCGGGGGACCTGGGTGAGCACGCTGCCGCGCTCGGCCTGCCCGATCCCGGCCACGACCCTGCCCTCCGCGTCGAGCAGCTCGCCGAGGCAGACGTTGTAGGTCGCGCCGTGGTCCGCCGTGAACCCCGCGGCGAAGGCCTCCGGCCCGGAAAAGCCTTCGAACCCGATGGAGAACCGGTCGCCATAGGTGAAGGAGCCCTCCGGGGCCTTCCAGGCGGGCTCGCCGCCCTGGAAGGAGAAGTGGTGGAACTCCTCCAGCCGCTCGCTGCCCATCTGCGCGAGCCCCTCGTAGCCGTGGCCCTGCCGGCCGTAGCTGTCCTCGAGCCGCACCAGGTCGGACTTGGCATTGGGCGATTCGGTCTCGAGCAGCAGCACGCCCTCGAGGGCCATGGCCTTGCTGGCGTGGAAGACCCCGGGGTCCAGGTTGACGGCATCCCCCGCCGACAGGAAATGGCGCTGGTGGAAGGTGTTGCACAGGGCCTTCCCGGACAGCACGGACAGGGCGGTGCGCTTGTTCGGATGGCAGTGCATGGAGGTGGCGTGGTCCTTCTGGATGTGCAGGAACCAGACCGCAACCCGCCGGTTCTCGAAGATGAGGAACTCGTAGCCCCAGGGCTTGCGCACCACCTTGTCGCGGTAGTCCGGCGGCTGCGGAGCCTGGCTCAAGGTGCGGGTCTCGAGCACCTGCTGCAGGGTCCGCCGGTCCTTGTCGGAAGCCGACACCCGCTTGAGCGGCCGGGGCGCGTTCACGGCCCGCCCCCGGGGAAGCGCTCGCGGAAGTCGGCGTAGGTGCGGCGCAGGCCCTCCTCCAGGTCGACCGCGTAGCGCCAGCCGAGGTCGGTGAGCTTCTGCAGGTCGAGGGCCTTGCTGTGCACCCCGTCCGGCAGGGAGGTGTCGAACCACAGTTCGCCCTGGTAGCCGACGATCCGCACCAGCGCCTCGGCGATCTCGCGGATGCTGTGCTCCCGGCCGGTGCCCACGTTCAGGACCAGGTTCCCCTCGAAGTTGTCCATGAGGAAGATCGACGCTTCGGCGAGGTCGTCCACGTAGAGGAGGTCCCGCACCGGCCGGCCGCTGCCCCAGACCGCCACCCGCGGCTCGCGGCGCAGCTTGGCCTGGTGGATGCGCTGCATCAGGGAGGGCACCACCAGCGAGGTGAGCTGATCGGACTTCTGCTGCGGGCCGTAGAGGTTGGTCGGGATGACCGAGATGAAGTCGGTCCCGTACTGGCGGTTGTAGGATTCGCACAGCTTCAGGCCGGCCAGCTTGGCGATGGCGAAGGGCTCGCTGGTCGGCTCCAGGGGGCCGCTCAGCAGGTCGTCCTCCTTCATGGGCAACGGGCAGTTCTTCGGATAGATGCAGTTGCAGGCGAAGAACAGCAGTTTCTGCACATCGTTCAGGAAGGCCTGGTGCAGGACGTTGCTCTGGATCACCAGGTTCTCGTGCAGGAAGTCCGCGCGGTAGGTGTGGTTGGCGTAGATCCCGCCGATCTTGCCGGCGGCGAGGAACACCAGGTCCGGACGCTCGCTGCGGAAGAAGTCCGCCACCGCCCGCTGGTCCAGCAGGTCGAGTTCCCCCCGCGGGACCGTCAGCAGGTTGGTGTACCCGCGCTGGCGCAGCTGCCGCACCAGGGCCGAGCCGACCATGCCGGCGTGGCCCGCGACGAAGATCTTCCGGTCCAGGTCCATCGGGGCCTCAGCTGCCCTGCAGGCGTTCCACGTGGGCCACCACGGCCTTCATGAAATCCCCGTTGTTGGCGTAGTGGGGGCTGGTGATGAAGTTGCGGTCGACGACCACCGGCACCTTGTGCTGGTAGTCGGCCCCGGAGTTGCGCAGGTCGGCCTCGATGCTCCAGTAGGCGGTCATCCTGCGGCCGCGGGTGATGCCGGCGGAGATCAGCACCCAGGGGCCGTGGCAGATGGCGGCGATCAGCTTGCCCCGGGCGTCCATGCCGCGCAGGAACTCCAGCACCTCGGGCAGCAGCCGCACCCGGTCGGGGCCCTCGAAGCCGCCGGGGATGAGCACCAGGTCGAAGCGGTCCGGGTCGAGGTCGGCGGTGGCCATGGTCGCCCGCGCCGGCACGCCGAACTTGCCGGTCACGGGCTGGCCGCTGCCGGTGGCCACCTCCACCGCGCAGCCGGCCTCCAGCAGCCGGTAGTAGGGGTAGACGTACTCCTCGTCCTGGAAGCCCTGCCCGGGGATGATCACGGCCTGGACGGTTCGGGACATGGCGGCTCCTCCACTCATTCGATCACGGTGACGGAGACGCCGTGGCGCTCCAGGGTTTCCGGAGGGAGGTGCACCCCCAGCCCGGGCAGTCCAGGGATGCCGACGCGGCCGTCCGCGAAGACGAGGGGCTCGCGCAGCAGCTCCTCGTAGACCGCATTGCCCGAGGTGTCCATCTCGAGCAGCCGGGTGCCGGGGGCGGCGGCCATCAGGTGGAGGGTGGCGGCCAGCAGGACGCCGGAGGAGAAGTTGTGCGGGGAGACCGGGGTCCCCCAGGCGTCGGCGAGGAAGCACACGGCCCGCGCTTCCCAGAGGCCGCCGCAGCGGCCGATGTCGGGCATGACCACGTCCACGGCGCGCGCCTCCAGGAGGGCCTTGAACCCGTGCAGGCGGAACTCGTTCTCCCCGGCGGCGAGGGGGACCGGCGAGTGGGCCCGCAGGGCGGCCAGCGCAGCGAGGTGCTCGGGGTGCAGGGGCTCCTCGATCCAGAGCAGGTCGAATTCGGCCCAGCGCCGGACCGCCTCCCGGGCGGCCAGCAGGTCGTAGCCCGCGTTCAGGTCGACCATCAGGTCGAGGCCGGGGCCGATGGCCCGGCGCACCGCCCGCAGCCGCTCCGCATCCTCCCGGGGGGTGCCGCGGCCGATGTGGACCTTGAGCGCGCGGTAGCCCCGGTCGCGGATCCCGGCCGCGACCCCGGCCATCGCCCCGGCGTCCTCCTGCCAGTAGACGTCGCTGGCGTAGGCTTCGACGGAATCCCGGCAGCGGCCGCCCAGGAGCGCATGGACCGGGACCCCCCGCGCCTGGCCGAACAGGTCCCAGCAGGCCATCTCGACGGCCGAGGCCGCGGCGACCGCCGAACCCTTGCGCTCGTAGTAGACCGCGGACTCGAGCAGCCTCGCCCGGACCGCCTCGATGGCGCAGGGATCCAGGCCCAGGGTGGCGCGCCCGAGACCGCCCTCCAGCAGGGCCCGGGCGAGGCCGGCATTGCCCACGGCCTCGCCCAGGCCCGTGGAGCCGTCCTCTGCGGTCAGCCGCACCAGGGCGTGGGCGCGCTGCGAGAAGCCCCCGCGGGAGATGGCCATGGTCGCGCCGAGCTCCTTGCGGAGCTCGACCACCTCGACCTTGACGATCCTCATGGCCGCACCCCCCGCAGGCCGTCGGCCGGCGCCGGGAACCGGCGCGGATCGAGCAGCGGGGCCAGCAGCGCCTGCGGGCTCAGGTGCGCGGCGTGGTAGTCGCGCAGGGCCTGGATGGTCGCCGGGCGGTCCAGGTCGCGCAGGGCGCGCAGGGTGAGGTTGTATTCGTGCACCTGTTCCACGCGGAAGTAGTGGGTGCCCGCCTCCAGGCCGGGCAGGGGCGGCACGTCCTGGCCGTCCCGGGCGATGTAGATCGGCATGCAGCCCCGGGAGATCGCCTCGGCGAAGCGGCCCGAAAAGACCTCCGGATAGCGGGCCTGGACGCCTTCGAAGCCGGTGTCCATCGGATCCGGAGTGCGGGCGGTCGAGGTGATCGTCGCCACCGAGTTCTCGAGCACGTCCAGGAAGTACTTCATCGGCTTCGAATTGTTCAGTGAGTTGAAATCGCGCGTTGTCGTGTTGACGAACAGCTTGACGTTGTCGAGCCGGGCGAACTCCGCGACGGCGTTCAGGCGCAGCCGCTTCGCGCTGCCGATGTAGGAGATCTCGTAGGCCCGGTTCTCCGGGAAGCGGGTGAACACGGACTCGGTGAACACGGTCGGCAGCGAGGGGGTGGTGTCGATCTTCTCGAGCAGGTCCGGGCGCCCGTAGAGCTGGAGCATCCCGCGGACGCCCTGGTAGGGGCACCAGACCACGGTCGAGACCCGGTGGGCCGCCTCGATCACGTCGACGATGCGGCCCCGCGGGTAGGCGTCGCCGATGAAGGTGACGATGCACCCGACCCTGGCCCTCAGCTTCTCCACCAGGGCGTCGTCCTTGAACCACACCGAGGAGGCCAGTTCGTCGCTGGTCTCGAAGTTGATCTCGAGGATGCAGCAGTCGAAGGACTGCTCGTCCAGGAGCCTGGACAGGTCGCCGGGGTCGATCAGGATCCGGCGGTCCCGGAAATTCCATTTTGGTTTTGTTATTGAATAATTCAAATATTTTAGCGATTGTTCGAAATGGAAGTACAAATCGCTGTCGAGCGGGTGGTCCCCGCACTCGCCGTCCTTGCCGGTCATGTAGGGAGGGAGCAGGAAGAGCGCCCTGCCCGGCCGTTCCGGTCCGGATTCGGCCCGGGCCAGCCCGTCCAGGCGCGCCTGCACCGCGATCCCCGAGTGGAGCAGGGGGTTCTCGCGGTTCTCCAGCGCCTTCAGGTGGCCGGGGTCGAGGGCCAGGGCGCGCTCGTAGCAGGCCAGGGCGTCGTCGCAGCGGCCCAGGCGCAGGAGCGTGTTGCCGCGGTTGCAGAGCGCATCGGGCCAGTCCGGGCACAGGGCCAGCGCCTGGTCGTGGCTGGCCAGGGCCTCCTCGAGCCGGTCCAGCTGCTCCAGGACGACCCCGCGGCTCATCAGCGCGGCGGCGGATCCCGGCTGCAGGGCCAGGAGCCGGTCCAGCCGCTGCAGCGCCTCCGCGGGGCGGTCCAGGGCGCCCAGGGCCGCGGCGCAGTTCAGCAGGGCGTCCGGCTGATCCGGATTGAAGCGCAGGCAGAACTGGAAGTGGGTCAGGGCCTCCTGGGCCCGCCCGAGCCCCCACAGGGCGTTGCCCCGGTTCAGGTGGGCCAGCGCGGAACGCGGATTGAGCTCCAGGGCCCGGTCGAGGGGCCCGAGGGCGCCGGCGAAGTCCCCCTGCTGGTTCCTGACCACCCCCAGCAGGTGGTGGGCGACGAAATCCTCCGGGGCACGTTCCAGCGCCTCCCGGTATCCCGCCTCGGCCGCCTCCAGGTCGCCGGCCCGGTGCCGTTCCTGGGCCTCCTCCAGGAGCCTCGAGGGGTCCCGCGGGGATCCTGGGGGTTGGGGTGCCTCAGCTGGCATGGAAGGGGCTCCTCGGTCAGGCCAAGGGTGCAGTCTTTGCAATTCTTGGACCGGATTCTAGCACCGGGGCGCCGGTGGAACCGCGCCGCCTGGCGGTACCATCCCTGAACCACGGGCGGCGGTGGCGTCCTACCCCGGGCAGCGGGAGACCAGCATGGGCCAGCACATCCTCATCACCGGCGGCGCCGGCTACCTGGGATCGATCGCCGCGGCGCGCCTGCTCGACGCGGGACACCGGGTGACCGTGCTGGACAACCTGATGTACGGCCAGGGCCACCTGTTCCACCTCTGCGCCAACCCCGGCTTCGACTTCGTCCTCGGCGACGCGCGCGAGGAGCGGGTGGTGGCCCCGCTGGTCCGCAGGGCGGACGCCATCCTGCACCTCGCCTGCATCGTCGGCGCTTCGGCCTGCGACCGCGACCCGCTGGCGGCCCGCAGCACCAACGTCGATTCGGTGAGGCTGCTGGCCCGGCTGCGGAGCCCCGCCCAGCGGGTGGTCTACCCGACCACCAACAGCGGCTACGGCACCAAGAGCGGCGCCACCTTCTGCACCGAGGAGACGCCGCTGGACCCGATCAGCCTCTACGGGGCCACCAAGGTCGAGGCCGAGCGGCTGCTGCTGGACGAGCCGAACACCATCGCCTTCCGCCTCGCCACGGTGTTCGGCATGTCCCCGCGCATGCGCCTGGACCTGCTGGTGAACCACTTCACCCTGACCGCGGTGACCGACCGCTACCTGGTCATCTTCGAGAAGGACTTCAAGCGCAACTACGTGCACATCCGCGACGTCGCCGACGCCTTCCTGTACGCCCTCGAGCACGGCGACGCCATGGTCGGCCGGCCCTTCAACCTCGGCCTGGACGACGCCAACCTCTCCAAGGCCGAACTGGCGGAGGCGATCCGCCGGCAGGTGCCCGGGTTCTTCATCCACTACGCGGAACTGGGCTCCGATCCGGACAAGCGCAACTACATCGTCTCCAACCAGCGTCTGCGCGAGGCCGGCTTCGAGGCCCGCCGCTCGCTCGAGGACGGCATCGCGGAACTGATCAAGGGCTACCGGATGCTCGGCCGCGGACCGCACCGGAATGCCTGAACGCGCCCGCCCGGTCACGGCGCTGATCCTGGCCGGCGGCCTGGGCACCCGGCTGCGGGCGGTGCTGACGGACCGTCCCAAGCCGCTGGCGGAGGTCGCGGGGCGGCCCTTCCTCTGCCGGCTCCTGGACCAGGTGGCCGCGGCCGGGCTGACGGAGGCCGTGCTGTGCACGGGTCACCTGGGGCAGCGCGTACAGGAGGCCCTGGGCACCCGCCACGGTCCGCTCCGCCTTCGCTACTCGCAGGAGGAGGCGCCGCTGGGCACGGGCGGCGCCCTGCGCCGGGCCGAACCCCTCGCCGGGGGCGACACCGTGCTGGCCCTGAACGGCGACTCCTACTTCGGCCTGCCCCTGGAGGCCTACCTCGACTGGCACGGGCGCCTGGGCCTGGACTGCTCCCTCGCCGTCCGCCACGTGCAGGACGGGTCGCGCTACGGCCGCGTGGAGGCCGACGCGGAGGGCCGGGTGACCGCCTTCCTGGAAAAGGCCGAGGGCCCCGGTCCTTGCTGGATCAACGCCGGCCTCTACCTGATCAGCCGGGCGGCGCTCCGTTCGCTGCCTCCGGACCGGCCGCTCAGCCTGGAGCGCGAGGTCCTGCCGGAGTGGCTGGACCGGCTCCGGGCCTACCGCGCCGAGGGCCCCTTCCTGGACATCGGCACCCCGGAATCCCTGGCCTCCGCCGAGGGGTTCTTCCGCGCCGCGGGGAAGGCATAGAACTTGTTAGGCCCCCTCCGCTGCCAATTCCCGGTCAGGGATCGGGCGATTCCTGCCCGATGGGAGGCCGGCGCCGCGCCCAGGAGGGTCCATGATCATCAGCCGAACGCCCTACCGGGTCAGCTTCTTCGGTGGTGGCACGGACTACCCGGCCTGGTTCCGGGAGCACGGCGGCGCCGCCCTGGCCACCACCATCGACAAGTACTGCTACATCACCTGCCGGCACCTGCCGCCCTTCTTCGAGCACCGGATCCGTGTGGTCTACTCGCGGATCGAGAGCCGCCAGCGCCTGGAGGAGATCGAGCACCCCTCGGTCCGGGAGGTCCTGCGCTTCCTCGGCCTGGAGCGGGGCGTGGAGATCCACCATGACGGCGACCTGCCGGCCCGCAGCGGGATGGGGTCCAGCTCCGCCTTCACGGTGGGGCTGCTGAACGCCCTCTACGCCCTGCAGGGACGGATGCCGGACAAGCACCGGCTGGCCCAGGACGCGATCCACCTGGAACAGGAGGTGCTGAAGGAGACCGTGGGCAGCCAGGACCAGATCTCCGCCGCCTATGGCGGCTTCAACCACATCACCTTCCTGCCCAACGGCGAGTTCACGGTGCGGCCGATGACCCTGCCCCGGGGCCGGGTCCAGGAACTCAACGACCACCTGCTCCTGCTCTACACCGGCATCAAGCGCACCGCCTCGGACGTGGCCGACAGCTACGTCCCCAACCTGGAGGCGCGGCGCAGGCAGCTGCGCATCATCCGCGACCTGGTCGACGAGGCCACCTCGATCCTGGGCGGCCAGCAGGACCTGGGCGCCTTCGGCGACCTCCTGCACGAGGCCTGGGAGGCCAAGCGCGCCCTCAGCCCGCAGGTCAGCAACGCCGAGGTCGAGGCCATCTACCAGGAGGCGCGCAGCTGCGGCGCCCGCGGCGGCAAGCTGACGGGGGCCGGCGGGGGCGGCTTCATGCTGCTGTTCGCGCCGCCGGACCGCCACGCCGCCATCCGGGCGAGCCTGCAGCGGCTGCTCGACGTACCCTTCCGCTTCGAGTTCGGCGGCAGCCAGATCATCTTCTTCGATCCGGAGGCCGACTACTCCGCGGTGGAGCGGTCGCGGGAGGGGCAGACCCTGGCGGGCTTCCACGAACTGAAGGACGTCGACGGGGCCGGTCCCGTTGGCTAGCCTGCCGCGGATCCTGGTCGCCGGCGGCGACACCCTCATCGGCGCCGCCATCGCCCGGGCCCTGGCCGCACGCGGAACCCCTGCCCTGGCCTTCGCCGCGGAGCCGGACTGGACCCGGCCGGAGGCGGTCGAGGCCTGCTTCAGCAGCCACCGGCCCGAGCAGGTCTACCTGTGCGCCGGGATGACCGGCGGCATCCAGGAGAACCGCACCCGGCCCGCCACCCTGATGCTGCACAACCTGCTGGCGGCCACCCACCTGCTCGAAGCGGCGCACCGGCACCGGACCGGGAAGCTGCTCTACCTCGCCAGCTCCTGCAGCTACCCGAGGCTCTGCCCGCAGCCCATGCATCCCCGGTCGCTGATGACCGGGCCGCTGGAACCCACCAACGAGGCCTACGCCACGGCCAAGCTGGCCGGGCTGGCGCTGGTCAAGGCCCTGCGCCAGGAGCACGGCTGCCGCTTCATCGCCGGGATTCCCGCCAACGCCTTCGGGCCCGGCGACGATTTCGACCCGGACCAGGCCCACGTCATCGGCGCCCTGCTGCACCGCATGCACGCGGCCCGGCTCGCCGGGGACCCGGAGGTGGTGGTCTGGGGCAGCGGCCGGGCCCGCCGGGAATTCGTGTTCGCCGACGACCTGGCCCGCGCCTGCCTGCTGGCCATGGCGGCCTACGAGGGAGAGGCGCCGCTCAACCTCGGCGCAGGCAGCGACCTGTCCATCGCCGAACTGGCGGGGCTGATCCGCGGGGTGGTCGGCTACCGCGGCGAGCTGCGGTTCGATCCCTCCCGTCCGGACGGCATGCCCCTGAAGCGGCTCGATTCCTCCGCCCTCGAGGCCCTGGGCCACCGCGGCACCACGCCGATGGCCGAGGCCCTCGCCGCCACCTACCAGGACTACCTGCGCCGCCACGCCGCTTCCTGACCGCCGGAGACCGCCATGCCCTGGCCCCTGATGCAGAACAACCTCGCCCGCGCGGACCTGGACGCGGTGATCGCGTTCCTCCGCGACGGCGATCCGATCCTCACCCAGTCGGCCCAGGTGCGCGCCTTCGAGGAGGAGTGGTCGGCCTGGCTGGGCTGCCGGCACAGCGTCTTCGTCAACTCCGGCGCCTCCGCGAACCTGCTCACCATGGCGGCCCTGCGCGAGACCCACGGCCCGGGGGAGGTCATCGTCCCCACCCTCACCTGGGTCTCGGACATCGCCTCGGTGCTGCAGTGCGGGCTGACCCCGGTGTTCGTCGACATCGACCCGGCCACCCTCGGGATGGACCCTCAGCAGGTGCTGGCCGCCCTGGGCCCCCGCACCCGTGCGGTGTTCCTCACCCACGTGCTGGGCTACAACGCGCTCACCCCGGCCCTCCTGGAGGGCCTGCGCAGCGCCGGCGTGACCCTCGTCGAGGATGTCTGCGAGTCCTACGGGGCGACCTTCCAGGGCCGCAGGCTGGGCAGCTTCGGCCTGATGTCCAACTTCAGCTTCTACTATGCCCACCACCTGACCACCATCGAGGGCGGGATGGTCTCCACGGACGATCCCGACCTGTACCAGACGCTGCGGATGCTGCGCTCCCACGGCATGGTGCGCGAGGCCACCTCGGCGGCGGTCCGCGAGGGGTACGCCGCCCGCCACCCCGACCTCAACCCCGACTTCATCTTCGCGTTCCCGGCCTACAACGTCCGCAGCACCGAGATCAACGCGGTGCTCGGCCGCTCCCAGCTCCGCCGGCTGGATGCCAACAACGACCAGCGGCGGGCCAGCCTCGAGCTGTTCCTGCAGGGCCTCGACGGCGACCGCTACCGCACCAGCTTCCGCACCGAGGGCAACTGCAACTACGCCTTCACGCTCATCCTGCGCGAGCCGGACACGGCCCTGCGCGACCGGGTCGAATCGGCCCTGCGCGGGCGCGGCATCGAATTCCGCCGTGGCACCGCCGGCGGCGGCAACCAGCTGCGCCAGCCCTACCTGCGCCAGCGCTTTCCGGACCTCGATCCGGCGGCCTTCCCGCAGGTCGACCACGTGCACTTCTACGGCTGGTACATCGGCAACTACCCGGGCCTGGAGCCGGAGCGCATCCACGACCTGTGCCGCCTGCTGAACCGGCTCTGAAGGGGCGCGGGAGTCCGCGCCGCGGATCCCCCGGAAACGCCGCCGCCCGCCCCGGATGACGTCGGCATCCAGGGCGGGCGGTGGACTGCGGGCCCGGGGACTCCCGGGAGGGCGGGTTCCCTGCGGGCACCCCCGGCCGGGTGGCCGGGCGGCGCACGACGGGCCCGAAGGCGGTCAGGCCTAGCGGAACAGGCCCAGGACGACCTGGCTCGACTGGTTGGCGTTGCTCAGGGCGCTGGTGCCGGCCTGCATCAGGATCTGGTACTTGGTGAGGGCCACCATCTCGGCGCCGATGTCCGCGCCCATGATGTTGTCGGACTGGGCAAAGTTGCCTTCGGCCTTGATGCCCTCGATGCTGGCGCTGCTCAGGGCGGTGGCCATGCTCGCGGCCAGGGCCGAGCGGGTGGCGTTGATGGTGACCAGGGCCGCCGAGGAACTGCCGGAGGCGGTGGAGCCGCCCAGCACGGCGGCGCTGGACATCAGGGCAAGGACCGCCGTGTACTCCGCGGAAGTCGCGTTGCCGCTGCCTTCCAGCTCGGCGAGGCGGTAGGCCTGGTTGGTGGCCTCCTCCAGGTAGCCGTCCAGGGCCTGGGCGGCGAAGAACTGGTTCTGGTAGCCCTTGACCGCCTCCTTGGAGAAGCGGGCGATGCGCTCGAAGTTGGTGCCGTTGATCATGCCGGCGGCATCGTCCGAGGCGCGGTTGACCCGCTTGCCGGTGGTGAGGCGCTCGATGGCCTGCTTCAACCCCATCTGGGTGACGCCGATCTGGCGGCTGGCGGCCATGGCCGTGACGTTGTTGAGAATGGTGGGCATTTTTTCCTCCTGGCCCCCTTAGCGCAGGAAGCTTGCCAACCTGGGGAACCTACATGCCCCCTCCATCCACGGTGAGCACCGACCCGGGGGCGAAGGAGGCCAGGGGGGAGGCCAGGAACAGCAGGAAGGCGGCGATCTCCTCCGGCCGGCCCAGCCGGCCGATGGCCTGGTGGTGGCGGAGGAAGTCCTCCAGCAGCGCCGGGTTGTCGCGGCGGACCCTGGCCCAGTGGCCGTCCTCGGTCTCGAAGGCGCCGGGCATGACCGCCGACACCACGATCCCGTCGGGGGCGAAGCGCCGTCCGAGGGCCTTCACGTAGGTGTTCAGGTAGGCCTTCGCGGCGGCGTAGGGGGCCGCCCCCCGGGCCGATTCCGCCGCATTGGAGGAGACGTGGACGATCCGGCCCCAGCGGCCGGCCTGCATTGCCGGGATGACCTCGTTGTTGATCTCGAGGGCCACCCCGGCGTTGCAGCGCCAGACCCGCGCCCACGCCTCGGGCCCGGCCAGCGGGTCCTTCACGCCCAGGGTGCCGCCCAGGTTGTGGATCACGATGTCGAAGGGGCCCCCGGTCCCGGCCAGGGTCGCCACCGCCCGGGCCGGCGCGCCCGGCGCCATCAGGTCCGCGGCCAGGACCGCGTGCCCGGCCTCCGGTCCGCCGAGGTCGGCCTGCAGCGCCTCGAGCCGCACCGGATCCCGGGCCACCACCGCCACCCGGCAGCCTTCGCCGGCGAAGGCGCGGGCCGCGGCGGCCCCGAGACCGCGGCTGCCGGCGGTCACCAGCACCCGCTTGCCGGAAAGGCCGAGGTCCATGGTCAGCCTCCCTGCCCGCGGGCCAGGGCCAGGGCCCGGCCGGCGACGGTCCCGGCGCTGAGCCCCATCCGCTCCAGCAGGCCGGCCTGGTTGCCGTAGTGCTCGCTGAAGGCGTCGGGCAGGCCGAGGCGTGCGAAGCGCCGGGCCAGGCCGGCCTCCGCCAGGACCTCGGCCACCGCGCTTCCGAGACCGCCGATCCGGGTGTGCTCCTCGAGGGTGAGGACGACCCTGACGGCCCCCATCCGCTCCAGCAGGCCCGCCGCGTCCAGGGGCTTGAGGGTCGGCACGTGCAGGACCCCGGCCTCCAGGCCCTCGGCCGCGAGCAGGTCGGCGGCGTCCAGGGCCATCTTCGACATCGTCCCGGTGGTGACGAACAGGACATCCCGGCCGGTCCGCAGCGGGTAGAGCCGCCCCACCTCGAAGGGCCGGGCCGGATCGGTCACCACCGGGTCGCCGCCCCGGCCGAGGCGGATGTAGGCCGGGCCCGGAAGGTCCACCGTGGTCGGCATCATCCGCCGCATCTCCTCGGCATCCGCCGGCGCCAGGATGGTCATGCCGGGCAGCGGCCGGAGGATGGCCAGGTCCTCGGTGGCCAGGTGGGTCGGTCCCAGCGGCGCGTACACCAGCCCGCCGCCGCTGCCGATCAGCCGCACCTGGGTCCGGTGCAGGCAGCAGTCCAGGACCACCTGCTCGAAGCAGCGGCGGGTGAGGAAGGTGGCGATGGTGTTGATGTAGACGATCCGCCCCTCCAGCGCCATGCCGGCGGCCATGCCGACGACGTGGGCCTCGCTGATGCCCTCCATGAAGAAGCGGTCGGGCATCTCGGCCTTGAACGCGTCGAGGGTGCCCGCGCCGATGTCCGAGCCGATGAAGACGATCCGCTCGTCCTGCTTCGCCAGTTCATACACGCAATCCAGGCAGGTCTTGCGCATCAGGCCTCCTCCAGTCCGGCCAGCAGGGTCGCCACCTCGTCCTCGGTCACCTTGTTCTTGTGGTGCCAGGCGGCGTTCCACTCCAGGGCCGGGATGCCCTTGCCCTTGACGGTGTGGCAGATCAGGACCGAAGGCCGCCCCGCCTCGAAGGGCAGGCGGGCGAGGCCGGCGCGCAGGGCGGCGAGGTCGTGGCCGTCCACCTCCTGCACGGCGAAGCCGAAGGCCCACCACTTGTCGGCCAGCGGCTCCAGGTCCAGCACCTCGGCGGTGGTGCTGTAGGACTGCATGTGGTTGTAGTCCACCAGGACGGTGAGGTTGTCCAGGCGGTGCTTGGCGGCGGACAGCGCCGCCTCCCACAGCGAGCCCTCGTTGCACTCGCCGTCGCTGTCGATGACGAAGACGCGCCCGGCCCCGGGCCGCGACCGCAGCGCCAGGGCCATGCCGATGCCCAGGGACAGGCCGTGCCCCAGGCTGCCGGTGGAGGCCTCCACACCGGGCACCTTGCCGCGCTCCGGGTGGCCGCCGAGCTTGCCGTCGAGGTGGCAGAACTTCAGCAGTTCCGACTCGGGGAAGAAGCCCTTGTCGGCGAGGATGGCGTAGAGGGCCAGGCAACCGTGGCCCTTGGAGAGGATCATCCGGTCGCGTCCCTCCCAAAGGGGCCGCCCGGGGTCGAAGCGCAGCACGTCGTCGTACAGCACCCTCAGCAGCTCGACCAGGGAGAAGGCGGAGCCGAGGTGGCCGCGCTTCCCGGCGGCGAAGGCCTTCAGGATCAGCACCCGCAGGTCCTTGGAGCGGCGGTCCAGGGCGGGGCTAGGCGGCGAAGTAGGGGAAGCGGGCATGGTCGTCCACCAGGTTTGCAAGCTTGGTCCGGGCCTTGGCCAGCTGCAGGGCCTGCCGTTCGCGGGAGCCGCGGCCGGGATCGGCGAAGCTCCTGCGGTCCAGGGGGCCGGGCAGGAATTCGTTGAGAAGGATGGCGCACCACTTGATGCCGAACAGCGGAAAGGCGAGCCGCACCCGGCGGGCGAGGCCCTCGACGGCCCAGGGGTCGAGGATCCGGGAGGCGAAACGTTGGCGCAGCGAGAGGGGAAGGTCCATGCCGGGGTGGAGGAGGAAGTCCGCCACCAGTTTGGCGGGATCGTCCCAGCCGAAGTATTCGAAGTCCAGGAACACCAGGTCGGCCCCATTCCGGAGGGCGTTGTGGAAGCCGAAGTCGGAGGGGCTCAGGGTCCGGCAGTCGGCCTCCAGCGGGGCCGCGAAGTCCGAACCGGCGCGGCTGCGGCACTCGCTCCGCAGGTCCCGCCAGGCCGGCAGGAGGTCCTCGGCCAGGAAGCCGGCCAGGCCGCTGTCGGCGGCCAGGGCTGGATCGGCCGCGGCCAGCCGGGCCAGCCGCTGGTCGATGTTTTCCGCCACCGCCTCCAGGGAGAACCGGGCCTCGGAGGCCTCCGGCAGCGCCCCGGCCTCCGCCGTCCGGCGCAGGGCGTGGACCTCGCCCAGGAAGGCGCAGGCCGCGTCCACGTCGGCCTCGGTGGGCGGGGCGGGCGGGGCGCCGGGAATGAAGGCGTAGAGACCGAGGCCCGCGTCCGGGTCCCGCGCCAGCGGCTGCGGGATGCAGCGGAGCCCGTGGCTCCAGAGGAAGCCGAGGGCGCCGAACTCGACCGCCAGGCGGTCGCGGCCATCTTCCGGGTGGCGGAAGTAGGCCTTCAGGGCGAAACAGCGACCATCCTCCGCCTCCAGCCGGAAGACCTGGCTGTTGCGACCCCCGCCGATCGGAGCGAGGACCCGCGGAGGTCCGCCGACCAGGCGGGCGACCGCGTCGGGGGACAGGGTGCCGCTAGCCACCGAGCACCCACGCGCCGACCTGGGCCCAGGATCGCGCCACCCGGAGCCCCGGAAGGTCCGCGGGCGCCTGGGCCTCCCCCGGGGCGTACAGGATCGCCTGCACCGAGGCCGGAAAGGTGGCCTCCCGGAAGGTCTCGACCAGGTCGTCGACGAAGCAGGTGCAGCCGCAGGCGCGGATCAGGGCGACCTTCTCCGCGCGCGTCCCGCCGCAGTGGAAGCTCGTCGGCCCCAGCCCGGTGGCGGGCGTGAGGAAGCCGTGGTCGGCCAGCCAGCGCCGGGCGGCCTCCCGGAGCGGGGTCCGGGTCGGGTCCACCGAGGCGTATTCGGTCTTGTGGCTGATGATGTGCACCTCGACCGCCGCCTCGCGGCACCGCGCGAGGAAGGCGAGCACCCCTTCCGCAGGCCGCGCCTCCATGATCCGGGGGCCATAGGCCTGGCCCTGGAGGCGCTGCCAGGCCAGGTCGCCCTCCGGCGACCCCCGGGCGGCCTCGCGGATCGCCTTCTGGTTGGGGTCCGCACCCGCAGGCACCAGCCCCGCCTCCACCGCCAGCCGCTGGAACACCTCGTCGTAGCAGATGACCGTGTTGTCGAAGTCGAGGCCGATCACCTGGGGCATGGGCGCTCCGGGCCTCAGCGCAGCCCGACCTGCTGCATCAGCTTGATGTTCGAGTACATCGGGCTGGTCATCGGGTCGGGCACGCGGCCGGCCAGGAAGGCCTCCTTGAGGTCCTGCACCGCCTCCTGGATCGTGTGCCGGGGTACGAAGCCCAGGTCCCGGCGGATCCGCTCGGAGGAGATGTGGTAGGAGCGGTTGTCGTCGGTGGGCGTGGTGACGATGCCCACGTCCTCGCCCATGACCCCCCGGACGATGTCGGCGATCTCGCCGACCGTGTGGTTCTGGTAGCCGGCGTTGAAGGTCCGGCCGTCGATCGCCTCGTCCGGCCACTCGAGGGTCCGCAGGTACAGGTCGGTCATGTCCTCGATGTGCAGGTTCGGCCGCATCTGGCCGCCGCCGAAGACCTTGATGCTGCGGTTGAAGTGGGCGTGGGCGGCCATGACGTTCACCGCCAGGTCCAGGCGCAGCCGCGGGCTGTAGCCGCAGACCGTGGCCGGCCTCAGGGTCAGGGTGGTGAAGCCCGGCGCGCGCCGGTCGAGGAGCACCTGCTCGCAGAGCGCCTTGTACTTCGAATAGTCGGTGAGCGGCTCCAGGCTCAGGTCCTCGGTGACGTCCTGGCCGGGCTTGACGCCGTAGACGCTGGACGACGAGGCGTAGACGAAGCGCGCGACGCCGGCGGCCCTGCTCGTGTCGACGAGGCCGAAGAAGGCGTCGTAGTTGATGCTCCGGCCCAGGTCCGGATCCAGCTCGAAGCTGGGGTCGTTGGAGATGCAGGCCAGGTGGATGACCGCCTGGCAGCCGGGCAGGACCCGCCGCAAGAGCTCCGTGTCGCGGATGTCGCCCTTCACCTGCTCGAGTCCCGGATGGTCCCTCACCGCGTCCAGGACGTGGTCGCCGTAGAGGTAGAGGTCGAGGACCCGCACCCGGTGCCCGGCCGCCAGCAGCTTCGGCACCAGGACGGACCCGACGTAGCCGGCGCCGCCGGTCACCAGCACCCGCTCGATCCGCTGACTCATGCCTCGCCTCCGGCGCGCAGCCGGGCCAGCACCCGGTCGGTCAGTTCGTGGACCAGCACCGCGTGCGCGGACTCCACCGGTCCGTAGCTGGCGTTGGCCACGTAGATGTTCGCATCGCCTCGGCCCCGCAGCGGGTTGTCGGCGCCGAAGCCCGACAGGGTCAGGATCCACAGCCCGCGGGAGCGGGCGGCAGCGCAGGCGTTGAGGATGTTCGGGGAGCGCCCGGAGCTGCTGATCGCCACCAGCGCGTCCCCGGGCTCGCCCCACAGGTCCACCAGCCGCTGGAAGGCGTTCTCGTAGCCGTTGTCGTTGGCCAGGGCGGTGAGCAGCGGCGGCTCGTTGAACACCAGCCCGCGGATCTTCAGGCTGTGGCAGAGGTCGGTCTGCAGGTGGCTGGCGATGGCGGCGCTGCCGCCGTTGCCGACCACCAGCACCTTGCGGCCCGCGGCTCTGGCCTCCAGCAGCCGCGTCGCGGCAGCCTCGAGCAGGTCGGGCAGGGACAGCGGGCGGCCGTCCGCGCCGGAGCAGAGGACCTCCTCGGGATGGCCGGCGAGGTGGTCCAGCCAGACGCGGTTGATGCTGGGTGCAGGATTCACGCAGGGGCCCCCTGTCCGAGGATCGCCGTGATGTGCTCGGCGATCTGGCCGGCGTCGAGGAAGCTGCGGTGGCCGACGGTGGCCACGGCGTGGGCGCCGACGATGTTGCCGATGAACCCGACCACCTCCACCGGCGCGCCCTGGGCCACGCAGATGGTGGTGGCGCTGAACACCGCATCGCCGGCCCCGACCCGGTCGAGGATCCGGTTGGAGAGCGACGGGGAACTGGAGAAGCCCTCACGGGCGCTCCAGAGCAGGTTGCCGACCTGGCCGCGGGTGACCAGGAGGGTTCCGCAGCCCAGCCTGCCCGCCACCTCCTCCATGATTCCCGCGGTCTCCCGCCGCCGGCTGCGGACCTCCAGCCGGAGCTCCTTCTCCGACAGGCTGATGAAGTCCGCCCGGCGGTACTTGGAGATGGTGTTGTAGCCCTGGTTGTCGGCGTTGGTCTGGGTGTTCACCGCCAGGAACCTGGCCTTCTCGCAGAGGATCTCCACCGCCTGCGGCACGATCATGCCATGGCCGTAGTCGGTGGCGATCACCACGTCGTAGTCCTGGATGATGGCGTCGAGGGTGTTGCACAGTTCGTCGGCGAGCGGGCTCGACTCCTCCATGTGCTTGAGCAGGTAGACCTCGAACAGCTTCTGCAGGGGGTAGCTCTCCACGAAGCGGCGCTTGACGATGGTGGGGGCCTCGTCCTGGTAGAGGAAGATCGGCCGCACCCGGCGGTCGAGCTGCTGGCGGATGAACAGCTCGGTGGCGTCGGGCCGGCCGTCCTGGCGGCCGAGCACGGTCAGCATGTCCACCTGGTCGACGAAGGCGGCGACGTTGTTGGCCACCGCCAGGATGCCGCCGGCGAAGCTCTCGGTGCGCAGGTAGCGGGTGGCGAGGATCGGCTCCTTGCCGGACTTGCCCATGGTCTCCACGTAGTGGTACTCGTCGACGATGGCCTCGCCCAGCACCAGCACCTTGAGGCCGCGGCCGGAGCCGAGCCAGCGGTTGACCGAGGCCGGGGAATGGCGGGCTGAGAACCCGGCGAGGAAGGATCCGACTTCCGGCGGATAGGCCGACATCGGGTTCTGGAAGGCCGCAGGCCTGGAGGATGCCCCCTGGCGGATCACCGCCAGCTTGGCGCCCACCTCGGCGGCGGATTCCCGTTCCCGGTCCCGGCCTCCGCCGGTCTCCTTGACGCCCCGCGCGAAGACCGCCGGACGCAGGGCGCGGATGGCGCCGGCGCCGTCGGGCTGGTCATCGACCGCCACCCAGTCCACCACCGCCAGGGCCGCCAGCGCCTTGGCCCGCTCCGCCTGGCCGAACCGCGGCAGACCGGGAAGGGTCGGACCCTGGGCATCGGGGGCGAGGGCCACCACCAGCAGGTCGCCCAGGCCGGCGGCCTCCTCCAGGAAGCCCGCGAGGCCCGCGTGCAGGAACTCGAAGTCCCCGTGGCAGAGCACCAGGCGCTGGCCCTCGGGCCGGTCGCCCAGGCGGGCGGCGAGGTCCGGGAGGGACAGGATCTTGGCGGCGGAAGGGGTCGGGGTCGCCATGCCGGTTCACTTCCCCAGGTACTTGAACCAGTCCCGGGTGGCCTCCTGGACGGAGTCCGTGTCCCAGACCGGCGCGTGGCGCCACAGCTCGATGTGCTCCAGCATTTGGTTGACTCCCTGCTCGAACCCGACCCGGGGCTGCCAGTCGAGCAAACGGCAAATTTTGCCGGTATCCGCGAAGGTGCAGTCGGGTTCCCCCGGCCGCTTCGGAACGTAGGCAATTTCACCGCCAAGTAGGCGGACCAGGCTGTTCACGCTGTAGGTGCCGCCGGACCCCACGTTTAGGATCTCCCCGGCGACCTGGGACTCGGCAGCCCGGAGGAAGGCGTCGGCCACATCGGTGACGTAGGTGAAGTCGCGGGTCTGGGTCCCGTCGCCCACCACCGTGAAGGGCTTGCCTGCCAGTTTCTGGGCGAGGAAGACTCCGAACACCGCGCCGTAGGTGCCGCTGGTCCGCGACCTCGGCCCGAAGACGTTGAACAGCCGGAGCGACACCACCGGAAGCCCGTAGATCCGGTGCCAGGCCAGCGCATATTCCTCGCCCATGTACTTGGTGAGGGCGTAGGGGAACATCGGCCGGATCGCGGCGGTTTCGGGGGTGGGCACCACGTCCGGCAGGCCGTAGCAGGTGGAGGAGGCCGCGTACAGGAACCGCCGGACTCCCCCGAGGCGCGCCGCCTCGAGCACCGAGATCGTGCCGTCGACGTTGGCGGCGTGGTAGTCGCGGGGACGCTGGATGGACGGCACGATGTCTGCAAGCCCGGCCAGGTGGAAGACCCAGTCCTTGCCTTCGAAGAGCGGACGGATGCGCTCGAAATCGGCCACGTCCGCCGTCTCGACCGTCAGGCCGGGGTGGTCGGCAAACCCCGCCAGGTTCTCCCTCCGGCCGGTGGCGAAATTGTCGAGGACCAGGACGCGGTGGCCCTCCGCGAGGAGCCGCTCGGCGAGGTGGCTTCCGATGAATCCGGCGCCTCCGGTGACGACGGTGCTGAAGGACATGCGGCTCACCTCGAAGAAGCCGGGAAGGGACTGCCCCGGACCGGGATCCCGGGGGTCCAGCCTTGCGGCTTCCGGTCCAGAATCCACAGGTACCTTATCGCGCAGGCATGGCCCCGCCCTTTTTTTTGTACCCTGGGCCCCGGAGCCAGGATGGACGTTCCATGACAGGCCGCCAGCCCCCCCCCCCGGATGGAGGTCGCACCCCTTCTGGAGGAGGCCCTGGCGCGGCACGGCCAGGGCGACCTCGATGGCGCGGAAGCCGGCTATGCGGCGGTGCTGGGCCTGGAGCCGCGGAACTTCACCGCCATCCACCAGCTGGGGGTGATCGCCAACCAGCGCGGCCGTCCGGGTGACGCGCTCCCGTGGCTCGAGGCCGCCCTGGCCCTCCACCCCCGGTCGGCGCTCGCCCGGCTGAACCTGGGCATCGCCCTGGCGGGCCTGGGCCGCTTCGAGGAGGCCCTGGGCGCCTACCAGGAGGCCGCCATCCTGCAGCCGGCCCTGGCGGACGCGCACTTGAACCTCGGCCTCGCCCTCCGCAGCCTGGGCCGCGCCTCGGAGGCCCTCGCCGCCCTGGACCGGGCGCGTGACCTCCAGCCGGGATCTGCCAAGGTCCTGCTCAACCGCGCCCTGGTCCGCCAGGACAAGGGCCAGGGGGCCGAGGCTTTGGCCGACTTCGACCTCGCCCTGGAGTTGCAGCCGGATGATCCGGACGCCCTGACCAGCCGGGGCGCCCTGCTCCAGGCCCTGCACCGCCCGGCCGAGGCCCTCGCGGACCACGACCGCGCCCTGGCCCTGGACCCGGCCCATGCCGGGGCCCTGATGAACCGCGGAACCGCGTTGCTGGACCTGGGACGGCCCGCCGAAGCCCTGGCGAGCCTGGACCGGTCCCTCGCGCGCCTGCCCGGCCAGGCCGATGCCCTGATGAACCGCGGAAACGCCCTGCTGCAGCTGGGCCGGCTCAGCGAGGCGGAAGCCGGGTTCGACCGCTCTCTGGCGATCCAGCCGGATCGCCTGGACGCCCTCCTGAACCGGGCCAACGTCCTGCACCGCCTCGGCCGGCACGCCGAGGCGGTGGCCGCCTGCGATCGCGTCCTGGCCGGCGACCCCGGCCACACGGTCGCCCACTCGGCGAAGATCTTCATGCTGGACTACCTCCCGGAGCTGACCTTCGAGCGCCACCAGGCCAGCCGCCGGGACTACGCCCGCGCAATCCCCGGCGCCCAGCCGCTGGCGGAGCATGCGAACGACCGCGATCCGGATCGCCGCCTGGTGATCGGGTACGTCTCTGCGGACTTCCGCCGGCATTCGGCGGCGAGCTGCTTCGGCCCGGTGCTGGCGAACCACGACCGCGCCGGCGTCGAAATCGTCTGCTACTCCGGCGTGCTGGCGGAGGACGACGCCACCGAGCGGTTCAGGCGCCTCGCGGACCGCTGGATCCCGGCGGCTGCGCTCGACGACGACCGGCTCGAGGCGCGCATCCGCCAGGACCGGGTGGACATCCTGGTGGACCTGTCGGGGCACTCCACCGGCAACCGCCTGCCGGTGTTCGCCCGCCGTCCGGCCCCGGTCCAGGTCACCGCCTGGGGTCACGGCGGCGGCACCGGGCTGCCGCAGGTCGACTACCAGTTCACGGACCCCTGCCACGTCCCGGGATGGGCCCGGCCCCTTTTCGCCGAAGCCAGCTGGGACCTGCCCTGCTGCATCACCTGCGCGCCTCCGGAGGGGGCTCCGCCGGTGAACCGCCTGCCCGCGCTGGCCAACGGCTTCGTCACCTTCGGCAGCCTGAACCGCTCCGCCAAGACGCCGCCGGCGCTGCTCTCCCTCTGGGCCCGCATCCTGTCCGCCGTTCCCGGGTCCCGGCTCCTGCTCAAGGACGGGGGCTACGACGATCCCTCGGTCCAGTGGATGGTCCGGGAGCGTTTCGCCGCGGCAGGGATCGAGGACGGCCGGATCGACCTGCGCGGGCACACCTCCCACGCCGAGCACCTCGCCGCCTGCCACGCCATCGACATCGCCCTGGACAGCTTCCCCCAGAACGGCGGCATCACCACCTGGGAATGCCTGTGGATGGGGGTTCCGGTGGTGGCCCTGCTCGGCGACCATCCGGCTTGCCGGCTCTCCGGGGCCATCCTGGGCGCCCTCGACCTGGCCGGCTGGGTGGCCGCCGACGAGGCTGACTATGCCGCCCGGGCCATCGACCATGCCGGCCGGCTGGCGGAGCTGGCCGCGCTGCGCCTGGACTTGCGCCGGCGCATCGCCGCCGCCCCCGCGGGCGATCCCGTCCGGTACACGCGCGCCGTGGAGGCGGCCTACCGCGAGATGTGGCGGCGCTGGGCGGCCGGGTCCCCGGGGTTCCGCCGTGGCTGAATCCCCGGACCTCGCCGCCCTCCTCGAGTCGGCGCTGGCGGTGCACGCCGGCGGCGACCTGGAGTCCGCGGAAGCCCTGTACGCGGAGATCCTCGGCCGGGACCCGCAGCATTTCACCGCCCGCCACTGCCTCGGGGTGATCGCCAGCCAGCGCGGCCGGTACGAGGACGCGGCCCGGATGATCGGCGAGGCCCTGCGGTTGAACCCGCGCTCCGCCATGGCCCACCTGAACCTGGGCATCGCCCTCGGGCAGCTCGGCCGCCCCGCGGAGGCGATCGGCCACTACCGCCTGTCCCTGGCCCTGAACCCGGAATTCCCCGACACCCACATGAACCTCGCCGTCGCCCTGCACGCGCTGCAGCGGCACGAACAGGCCCTGGCCGCCTACGACCGTGCCCTGGAGCTCAAGCCGGACTTCGCCCTGGCCCACTCCAACAAGATCTTCACCCTGGACTTCATCCCCCGGTTCGGCTTCGCGGAGCACCAGCAGGAGCGCCGGGCCTTCCAGCGGATGCAGGCCGCACGGTTCCGGCCCGCGGCGCACCCCAATCCCCGGGATCCGGACCGGCCCCTGACCGTGGGCTACGTGTCCGCCGATTTCCGCCGCCACTCCGCCGCGTCCTGCTTCGGACCCGTTCTCCGCCACCACGACCGCGACGCCTTCACGGTGGTCTGCTACTCGGGGGTCCGGGTCGAGGACGACTGGACCGGCCGGTTCCGCTCCTGCGCGTCCGCCTGGAGGGCGGTGGCGGACCTCGACGACGAGGCCCTCGCCGACCGGATCCGCCAGGACGGCGTGGACATCCTGGTGGACCTGTCCGGGCACACCGAAGGCAACCGCCTCCTGGTGTTCGCCCGGAAGCCCGCGCCGGTGCAGGTCACCGCCTGGGGCCACGGCGGCGGCACCGGCCTTCAGGCGATCGACCACCAGTTCACCGATCCGGTCCACACGCCGGCGTGGGCAAGGCCCCTCTTCGCGGAGTCGAGCTGGGACCTGCCCTGCTGCATCACCTTCGAGCACCCCTCCCAGGCCCCGCCGGTGGCCGGCCTCCCGGCGCTGGCCAACGGCTTCGCGACCTTCGGCTGCATCAACCGGGTCATCAAGTTGACGCCCGAGGCGCGGGCCCTGTGGGCGCGGATCCTGCTGGCCGTCCCCGGTTCCCGACTCCTGCTGAAGGACGCATCCTTCGACGACCCGCGCGGCAGGGAGGCCGTCCTCGATGCCTTCTCCGGCCTGGGCGTCGGACCGGAGCGGCTGGACCTGCTGGGTTTCACCTCCCACGAGGAGCACCTCGCCGCCTGCGCCCGGATCGACCTGGCCCTGGACACCTTTCCCCAGAACGGCGGGATCACCACCTGGGAGACGCTCTGGATGGGGGTCCCGGTGGTCGCCATCGCCGGCAACAAGCCGCCGAGCCGGATCTCCGCGGCGATCCTGCACGCCCTCGGCCTGGACGGCTGGATCGCGGAGGACGAGGAGGGCTACCTTCGTCTCGCCGTCGCCGCCGCGGCTGATTCCGCCTCGCTGGCACGGTTCCGGCAAGACATCCGCCCCCGGATCGCCGCCTCGGCCGCCGGGGATCCCGAACGCTACACCCGCACCGTGGAAGCCGCCTACCGAGCCATGTGGCGAGGCTGGGTGGACCGCTCGACCCCCTGATCCCACAGGACCGACCATGCCGCCGCTCGTCGAACTCGTCACCCCGCTGCACCGCCAGACCCGGCGCGACTGCCTGGCGCGCATGATCGACGACAAGGTCGAGGCCATGCGCGTCGCCAAGCGCTACGGCCGCGACTACTGGGACGGCGACCGCCGCTACGGCTACGGCGGCTACCGCTACGACGGGCGCTGGAAGGCCGTCGCCGAGCGGCTGATCGACCGCTACCGGCTCGGGCCTGCCGCCCGGGTCCTCGACGTGGGCTGCGGCAAGGCCCACCTCCTGTACGAGCTCCAGCGCCTCCTGCCCGGCGCCGAGCTGCGGGGTTTCGACATCTCCGAGCACGGGCTCCAGGATGCTCCCGAGGCGATCCGGCCCTGCCTGTTCCGGCACGACGCCCGGCAGCCCTTCCCCTTCCCCGACGGGCACTTCGACCTGGTGCTGTCCCTGGGGACCCTGCACAACCTCCGGATCTTCGAGCTGGAAGCCGCCCTCCGGGAGATCACCCGGGTGGGCCGGCAAAAATACCTGATGGTGGAGAGCTATCGCGACGAACAGGAGCTCTTCAACCTGCAATGCTGGGCACTCACCGCGGAAAGCTTCTTTGACGATAGGGAATGGGAATGGCTCCTCGGCCGCTTCGGCTACGACGGAGACCACGAGTTCATCTTCTTCGAGTAGGCCCCTATGCCGATCCTCAACACCAACCTCAAGATCTTCAACTATCCGGACAAGATCCGCTCCCTGCCGGCCTCCGAGGCGGCGGTGCTGCCGCCGGTCCACGTCCGCATCAAGCCGACCAACGTCTGCAACCACGACTGCTGGTTCTGCGCCTACCGCCAGGACGACTTCCAGCTTGGCGAGACCATGGTCGAGCGCGACCAGATCCCGCTGGACCGGATGATGGAGATCGTCGACGACCTCATCGACATGGGGGTCCAGGCCGCCACCTTCAGCGGCGGCGGTGAGCCCTTCGTCTACCCGCACCTGCTCAAGACCGTCCGGCGCCTCGCCGAGCACGGCATCGCCTTCGCCAGCCTCACCAACGGTTCGCGGCTGTCGGGGGCCCTGGCGGAGGTGTTCGCCGAGCACGGCACCTGGGTCCGCGTCTCCCTCGACGGCTGGGACGGCCCCAGCTACGCCCGGTTCCGCAGCGTGAAGGAGACCGAGTTCGCCAAGGTGCTGGCGAACATGGAAGCCTTCAAGAAGCTCGGCGGCAGGTGCGTCCTCAGCACCGTCATCGTGGTCGGCCACGACAACGGCCCGCACGTCCACGAACTGGTGAGCCGGCTGGCCCCGCTCGGCCTCGACAGCATCAAGATCTCCCCGGTGATCGTCAGCAACGACGGCGCGGAGAACCAGGCCTACCACGCCCGCCACTACGAGCTGGTGAAGGACCAGGTGGCCCGGGCGATCGCGGATTTCGGACGGACCACCGAGATCTCGGACGCCTTCGACAACCAGCTGCACACCTTCGCCAAGCCCTACGGCTGGTGCCCGATGCTGCAGGTGCGCCCGGTGATCGCCGCCGACCTGAACGTATACTCGTGCCAGGACAAGGCCTACAACCCGGACGGACTGCTGTTCTCGATCAAGGAGCGGCGCTTCAAGGACGCCTGGCTGGACAACAAGGCCCAGTTCCTCCGCATCGATCCCACGCGCCACTGCAACCACCACTGCGTCGCCCACGGCTCCAACAAGCTGCTCCTGGAGTACCTCGACGCCGACCCCGACCACCTCCCCTTCGTCTGAGCGCCCATGAGCCTAGCCCGAGAAGCCTGGAACAAGGTCACCGACCTGAACCACCCGGAAGGGTTCGCACTCGGCCCGGTCAACGCCTCCACCTGGCTGCGCGACCCTCGCCACATGGGCTTCATGCTGGCCCGCTACAAGTTCGCGGCGAAGATGATGCGGCGCTGCACGTCGATCCTGGAGGTCGGCTGCGGCGAGGGCCTGGGCGCCTTCATGCTGGTGCGCGACACGCCCGCCCGGGTGCTCGGCATCGATTTCGACGCGGCGCAGATCGACTACGCGCAGGCCAACCTTGAACCCCACGGCCAGGGAAGGCTGTCCTTCAGGTGCGGGGACGCCGCCGCCGAGGCCCAGACCGCCGGCCCCTTCGACGGGCTGATCTGCCTGGACGTCATCGAGCACGTGGAGCCGGCCGAGGAGCGCAGGTTCCTGGAGAACTGCACGGCCCACCTCCAGCCCGGGGCGGTGGCCGTCTTCGGCACGCCCAACATCGCCTCGGACGCCTTTGCCTCCCCCCCCAGCCGGGCGGGCCACATCAACCTGTTCACCCCGGAACGCTTCGCCGAGACCCTGGAAGCCCACTTCCAGCACGTCTTCCCTTTCTCCATGAACGATGAGATGGTCCACACCGGCTACGCGCGCATGGCCCACTACCTCCTGGCCCTGTGCGTGCGCCGCGGGGCGTGAACGTGCGACCGCCGGCCGACGATCCTTCCCGCCCGGGCGCCTCCCAGACCGGCCGCCCGATCAGCATGGTGGAGTACTACGAGGCCCAGGACTTCAACCCGGTGCTCATCCAGGTGGAGGATCCCGAGGTCTGGCGCGACCACCGGGCCAAGCGCCGGAACCTGTACGAACGCCACCTGGGCATCCCGCTGCCGCTCCTCCGGGACCGCCGGGTGCTCGAGTTCGGATGCAATTCGGGGGAGAACGCCCTGGTGCTGGCCAGCCACGGCGCCCGGCTGACCTTCGTGGAGCCCCACGCCCAGGTCGCGCCCCGCCTGCAGCAGCTGTTCCGGGCCTTCGGCCAGGGCGCCGCGATCCAGGCCTTCCACCACGCCGACCTGGGCTCCTTCCAGACCGCCGAGCGCTTCGACCTGGTGATCGCCGAGGGCTTCCTCAGCACGCTGCCGGACCGCGACGCCATGCTGGGGAAACTCATCAGCCTGGTGCAGCCCGGCGGCTTCGGCGTGATCTCCTACAACGACCGGCTCGGCGGACTGCTGGAGATGCTCAGGCGCGCGGTGCTGTTCCGCGCCTACGCCCTGGAAGGGGTCTCCGACGTCCAGTCCGGCCAGGCGCTGGACCTCGCCCGGGCCTGCTTCGAGTCCGATTTCCTGAAACTCAAGGCCTCCCGAAGCTTCGAGGCGTGGTGGCGGGACACGATGGTCGCCCCCGTCTACACCGAGGCGGAGCTCTGGTCCCTGCCCGAGATCCTGCCGCTGCTCGAGGCCGGCGGGGCCGAGGTGCAGGGCACCTCCCCCGCCTGGTCCGACTGGGAGCACTACCGCTGGTACAAGGATGTTCCGGACCCGCGGTCCGTCACTGCGAGGCTTCGGGAGGACTGGCAGCGGAACCTCGTCTACTTCCTCACGGGCCTCCGGCCCGCCACGCTCGAGCGGGTCCCCGCCCAGGCCGTCCTGGAGGAGGCCGCCGTCCTGGTGGGGGCCCTTTCGAGGCTGGGCACCTCGCTTTCCCCGGCCGCTCCGCCGCCCGTCCCCGCGAAGGCGCTGCTCGCCCACCTGGCCGCGGATCCGTCCGGAGCCGTCCAGGAATTCGCCGCCGAACTCGGGTCGCTGCTCGAGGCGCTGGGATCGGCCGGCACCCCGGCGCTGCTGGCCCGCTACCGGGACTCCCACCGCCTGCGCGCCCTCTGGGGGACGGCCTACCACTACCTCTGCTTCCACGTGCCGCCGGCCTGACCGGCCACCAGCTGCATGGCCGACCCGCTCCCGCCGATGCCCGAACAGGATCCCGCCAGCCTGCTGGAGGCAGCCACCCGGCTCCACCAGGAGGGCGACCTCGACCGGGCCGCGGCCGGCTACGAGGCGGTCCTGGCGGCTGATCCCCGCCACTTCACCGCCCTCCACCTGCTGGGCCTGGTGAGGCGCCAGCAGGGCCGTGCCGAGGAGGCCCTCGGCCTCCTCACCGAGGCGCTCCGCCTGGCGCCTCGTTCCCTGCTGGCGCGCGAGAACCGCGGCCTCGCCCTCCTGGACCTGCACCGCCCGGAGGAGGCCCTGGCCGAGTTCCAGCTCGCCCTGGCCTTGAAACCCGACGACCGCGACGCACGGCTCGCCTGCGCCGCGGCCCTGCGCGCCCTGGGCCGGCCCGGCGAGGCGCTCGAGCAGCTGGACCGGGCCACCGCCGTCCACGGCGAATTCCCCGAGGCGCTCCTGAACCGGGCGGTGGTGCTCACCGACCTCGAGCGGCCGGAGGAGGCCCTGGCCTGCCTCGACCATGCCTTGGGGCCGGATCGCGCCTCCGCGGAGGCCCTGCTGGCCCGCGGCAATGCCGAACGCCTGCGGGGCCGTCCCGAAGCGGCCCTGGCCTGCTATGCGCAGGCCCTGGCGGCCCGCCCGGCCTTCCCCGAGGCGCTGCTCAACCAGGGCAACCTCCTGCTCGACCTCGACCGGCCCGCGGAGGCCCTGGCAAGCTTCGAGGCCTGCCTGGCCCACCAGCCCGGGGATCCGGAGGCCCTGCTGTCCGCAGGCAACGCGCTGGGCGACCTCGGCCGTCCCGAAGCGGCGCTGGCGCGCTACGAGGAGGCCATCGCCCGGCGGCCGCGCTTCGCCCACGCCCATTTCAACCGCGGACGCGTCCTGCAGTTGCTCGGCCGCAAGGAGGAGGCCCTCCGGGCCTACGCGCAGGCCCTCGCCCTGGATCCGGACCGGATCGACGCGCTGGTCAACCGGGCCACGCTGCTGCACCAGTCGCTTCGCCACGGGGAGGCCCTCGAGAGCCTTGCCCGGGCACGCGCCCTTCAGCCGGACCACACCACCGCCCTGGTGAACACGGGCCTGATCCTGCTCGACCTGGGACGGGCCCAGGAGGCCCTGGAGATCTTCGATCGCATCCTTGCGCACCACCCCGACCACCGGGAGGCCCTGGTGAGCCGCGGCGCCAGCCTCCTGGACCTGCAGCGGCCGGGCGATGCCCTGGCCCACTACGGCCGCATCGAGCCGAGACTGCAGAGCGCCGAGGCCCTGCTCAACCGCGGCGTGGCCCTGCACCAGCTGGGCCGCCATCCCGAGGCCCTCGCAAGCTACGACGCCGCCCTCAGGATCCGCCCGGAATTCGCGGTCGCGCACTCGAACCGGATCTTCCTGCTCGACTACCTTCCCGACCTCGACTTCGCGCAGCACCAGGCTGAGCGGGCTGCGTACTGCCGGATCCAGACCCGCGCCCTGCCGCCGCCCGGACACGACCACCCGAACCTGCGGGACCCCGACCGCCGCCTGGTGGTCGGCTACGTGTCCGCCGACTTCCGCCACCATTCCGCCGCGGCCTGCTTCGGGCCGGTCCTCCTCCGGCACGACCGGAACGCGTTCAAGGTGGTGTGCTACTCGGGCGTCCTGGCCGAGGACGACTGGACCCGCACCTTCCAGGAGCGCGCGGACCTCTGGCGCGTGACGGCCGCCCTGGCAGACGAGGACCTGGCCGAACAGATCCGCCGGGACGCCGTGGACATCCTGGTGGACCTCTCCGGCCATTCGAAGGGCAACCGCCTCCTGGTCTTCGCGCGCAAGCCCGCCCCGATCCAGGTCACGGCCTGGGGGCACACCGGCGGGACCGGCCTGCCCGCGGTCGACTACCAGTTCACCGACCCCGTCATGGTCCCGCCCGAAGTCCGCCACCTCTTCGCCGAAGCCTCCGTCGACCTGCCCTGCAGCATCACCTTCGAGGCCCCGCCCGACACCCCGGAGGTGGCCGAGCCGCCCGTGCTGTCGCGGGGCGGGATCACCTTCGGCAGCCTGAACCGGCTCAACAAGACCAGTCCGGAGGCCCTGCGCCTCTGGGCGCGGATCCTGCGGGCGGTTCCAGGATCGAGGCTCCTGCTGAAGGACGTTGCCCTCGACGAGGCCCACACCCGCGCTGCCCTGCTGGAGACGCTGGCCGGGCTCGGCGTCGACCCGGACCGGGTGGACCTGCGCGGGTTCACGGACCGCAGGTCCCATCTGGCCACCTACGGAGAGATCGACATCGCCTTCGACACCTTCCCGCAGAACGGCGGCATCACCACCTGGGAGGCCCTGTGGATGGGCGTCCCGGTGGTCGCGCTGGTGCGGGACCGCCCGGCCTGCCGGCTTTCCGCGGCCATCCTTCGCGCCGTGGGCCTGGATTCCTGGATCGCCCGGACCGAGGAGGACTACTTCGAATGCGCGGTGAGGCTGGCCGAGGACACCGGCACATTGCGGGGGTTCCGGGCGACCGCACGGGCCCGGATCCGGGCCTCCGACGCCGGCAATCCCCAGGCCTACACCCGCGCGGTCGAGCGCGCCTACCGCGGCATGTGGTCGGCCTGGCTGCAGCAGCATACGGAGGGCGGTGGGCAGGACGCCCTGGCCGAGGCCATCGCCCGCCACGAGCAGGGCGATCTGGCCACCGCGGAGGCGCGCTACCGGGGCATCCTCGCCCGGGACCCGGGGGATTTCACGGCCACCCACCTGTTCGGGCTCCTGAAGGGCCAGCAGGGCGACGACCAGGCCGCCCTCGGCCTGTTCGACGCCGCGCTGCGGCTCAACCCGCGTTCGCTGGCGGCGCGCCTGAACCGGGGCGCCGTCCTGCGCAGGCTGGGCCGCGCCGAGGAGGCCCTGGCGGAATTCAGCCAGGCCCGGGTCCTCAAGCCCGGTCATCCGGAGACCCTCCTGGCCACGGCCCTCCTCCTCCACGACCTCGGCCGCACTGGGGACGCCCTCGACTGCCTCGACCGTCTGCTGGGGGACCGGCCGGAACTCGTGGAGGCCTGGCGGAGCCGCGGGCTGGTCCTGCTCGACGTCGACCGCCCCGGCGAGGCCCTGGAGGCCTTCGCGCGGGCTGCGGAGGTACAGCCGGACGATCCCATCAACCACCTGAACCTGGCCCAGGCGCTCGCCGCCCTCGGCCGGCCCGGGGAGGCCCTCGCCGGGTACCAGCATGCACTCGCCCTGCGGCCAGGCTTGGAACCGGCCGCCCTCGCCGCTGCCGCGCTCCACCACCAGGAACGACGACCCCAGGCGGCCCTGCAGCTGATCGAGAGTCTGCTCGCCGCCGATCCGGACAACCCTCACGGCCTGCTGAACGCCGGCATCCTGCTGCGCGACCTGGGCCGTCCCCAGGAGGCGCTGGGTTCGCTGGAGCGCCTGCTCGAACGGGATCCGGAGCATTCCGAGGGTGGCCTGAACCGCGCCCGCGCCTTGCGGGACCTGCGCCGGCCGGAGGCTGCACTCGAGGCGCTCGACCGCCTCCTCGAGCGCCTGCCCGACCACACCGGGGCCCTCGTCGAGCGGGCCAACGCGTTGCTCGACCTGCAGCGTCCGGCCGAGGCCCTGGCCTGCCTCGACCGTGTCCTGGTCCTCCAGCCGGAGGACCCCGTGGCCCTTTCCAACCGGGGCAACGCCGTGCTGACGATGGGCGATCCCGCCGCGGCGCTGGCCGACTACGACCGCGCCCTGGCGGCGGACCCCCGGCACGCCGACGCCCTGTTGAACCGGGGCACGGCCCTGCTCGAACTGCAGCGACCGGAGGAGGCCCTGGAGAGCTTCGACCGGGCCCTGGTCCAGCGGCCGGACTGGGCCGAGGGGCACATGAACCGGGCCACCGCGCTGGTGGCCCTCCGCCGGATGGAACACGCCCTCGAGGCCTACGACCGGGCGCTCGCCCTGAGGCCTCGGCAGGCCGAGATCCTGGTCAACCGGGGCACCGCCTTGCACCGGATGGGCCGCCACCGGGAGGCCATCGCGGACTACGACCGGGCCCTCGCCCTGGAGCCGGCCAACCGGAAGGCCCATTCGAACCGGATCTTCGTGCTCGACTACCTTTCGGACGTGGATTGCGCCGGCCACCAGCAGGCCCGCCGGGACTGCTGCCGCGCCCTGGGGTACGACCTTCCGGCTCCACCGTGGGCGCCCGACCTCGATCGCGACCCGGACCGGCCCCTCCGCGTCGGCTACGTCTCTGCGGACTTCAAGCGCCACTCCGCCGCCTCCTGCTTCGGCCCGGTGCTGCTCCACCACGACCGCTCCGCGCTGCGCGTGTTCTGCTACTCAGGAACCTCCCTGGCCGACGACTGGACGGCGCGATTCCGGTCGGCAGCCGACCACTGGGTGGACACCGCCGGGCTGTCCGACACCGCCTTGGTCGAGCGGATCCGGGCCGATCGCATCGACATCCTGGTGGACCTCTCCGGCCACTCCGAGGGGAACCGGCTCGGCGTGTTCGCCCGCCGTGCCGCCCCCATCCAGGTGACCGCATGGGGGCATGGCGGCGGCACCGGTCTGCCCGCCATGGACGTCCAATTCACCGATCCGGTGGCCATCCCCGTCGAAGTCCGCAGCCTGTTCGCGGAGGCCTCCTGGGACCTGCCCTGCTGCATCACTTTCGAGGCCCCCGGCGGCGCGCCCGACCCGGGGCCGGCCCCGGTCTGCGCCGGCGTTCCCATCACCTTCGGCTGCCTGAGCCGGTTCATGAAGGCCTCGCCCGAGGCCCTCGACCTCTGGGGACGGATCCTCCAGGGCCTGCCCGGGTCGCGGCTGCTCCTGAAGGACGCCCTGCTGGACGATCCCCGGGTCCGGTCCAGCGTGCAGCAGCACTTCGAGCGGTTCGGCGTCGGCGGGGACCGGCTCCTGATCCGGGGAGCCACCTCCCACCTCGACCACCTCGCCACCTACCGGCAGGTGGACCTCGTCCTGGACACCTTCCCCCAGAACGGCGGCATCACCACCTGGGAGGCCCTCTGGATGGGCTCGCCGGTGGTGGCCCTCCGGGGCGGCAAGCCGCCGGAGCGGATCTCCGTGGCCATCCTCCACGCCCTCGGGCTGGACGAGTGGATCGCCGACTCCCCGGACGGCTGCCTGGCCCTCGCGCTCCGGGCGGCGGCCGACCCGGCCGCGCTCGCCGTGTTCCGTGCCGGCATCCGCCCGCGCATCCTCGCCTCCCCGGCAGGCGATCCGGCCCGCTACACGCGCGCCGTCGAGGCCGCCTACCGGTCGTTGTGGTCCGGCTGGCTGGCGCGGTCCGCGGCCGGGGGAGGCTGCCGTGGCTGAGCGTCCGGATGGACCCGGTGACCGCGCCGTCCTGGCTACCGCGCTGGAGCACCACCAGCGCGGCGACCTGGCGGCTGCGGAGGCGCTGTACCGGGCGGCCCTCGCCGAGGCACCCGGGGACTTCGCCGCCCTCCACCTGCTGGGCCTCCTGAAGACCCAGGCGGGCGATCACCCGGAGGCGGTCCGTCTGCTCCGGCAGGCCCTGCGGATCAACCCCCGCGCGGCCCTCGCCCACTTCCACCTGGGCCTGGCCCTGAGCGCCCAGGGTGAGGCAGAACCGGCCCTCGGCCATTTCGAACTCTCCCTCCGGCTCAAGCCCGACCAGCCGGACGCGCTGCTCAACTGCGCCCTTGGCCTGCAGGCCCTCGGCCGGCCGGCCCAGGCCCTCGAGCGCTGGGACCAGCTGCTCGCCCTCGCGCGGACACCCATGGCCCTGCTCAACCGCGGGCTCGTGCTGCAGGACCTGGAGCGCCCGGCGGAGGCCCTGGCCAGCTTTGACCGTGCCCTCGAATTGGAGCCCGCCTTCGAGGAGGCCCGCCTGGCCCGGGCCCGCGCCCTCCGCCAGGCCGGCCGCAGCGAGGAGGCGCTGGCCGCCGTGGACGGCCTCCTGCAGGTGCAGCCCGACCGGGTCGAGGCCGTGAAGGAGCGCGCCGGCCTGCTGGCCGATCTCGGCCGAACCGAGGCCTCGCTGGCCTGCCTCGACCGCCTCCAGGCGCTCCAGCCGGGTTCGGCGGAGGTCCACCTCGACCGCGGCAACGCGCTCATGCGCCTGCACCGCACCCGCGAGGCCCTCGTCAGCTACGACCGCGTGCTCGCCCTCGATCCGGACCACCTGGACGGGCACATGAACCGGGGCACGGCGCTGCTCGCCCTGCATCGGCCACAGGACGCCCTGGCCAGCTACGACCGCGTGCTCGCCGTCCGCCCGGACCATGTGGAAACCCGGCTCAACCGGGGCAACGCCCTCCTCGCGCTGGGGCTGCCCCGGGAGGCCCTCGCCGATTTCGACCTTGCCCTGGCCCGCAGGCCCGACTACCCCGAGGCCCTGCTGAACCGTGCCCACGCGCTGCTGGCCCTGAACCGGCCACAGGAGGCCCTCGCCAGCTGCGACCGGGCCCTCCACCTGCAGCCGGCCTGCGCCGGAGCGCTGATCAACCGGGGCACGGCCCTGCTCGACCTCAAGCGGCCCGAGGAGGCCCTGGCCTGCTTCGAATCCGCCTCCGCCCTGCAGCCCGGCGACGCGGACCTCCTCATGAACCGCGGCACGGCCCTGCACCTGCTGGCCCGGCACCGGGAGGCCATCGCCTGCTACGACCAGGCCCTGGCGATCGACCCCGGCCATGCCCGCGCGCACTCGAACAAGATCTACCTGCTCGACTTCATCCCCGAGGTCGGCTTCCTCGAGCACCAGCTCGAACGGAGGAGCTACTTCAACGCCCACGCCGGCCGCTGGGCGCACCAGCCGGGGACCCCGCCCGGGGACCCCGACCCGGACCGGCGGCTGGTGATCGGCTACGTCTCCGCCGACTTCAAGCACCACTCGGCGGCCTCCTGCTTCCTGCCGGTGCTCCAGCGGCACGACCGCGCCGCCTTTCACGTGAACTGCTACTCCGGGGTGCTGGTCGAGGACGACTGGACCCAGCGCTTCCAGCAGGTTTCCGATGTCTGGAGACCGACCGCCGGGCTCACCGACGAGGCGCTGGCTGACCGGATCCGCGGCGACGGGGTCGACATCCTCGTCGACCTCTCCGGGCACTCCAGGGGCAACCGGCTGCTGGCCTTCGCCCGGCGCCCCGCCCCGGTCCAGGTGACCGCCTGGGGCCACGCCGGCGGCACCGGGCTGCCGATGATCGACTACCAGTTCACCGATCCGGTGAGCACGCCTCCGCAGGCGCGGCCGCTGGCCGCCGAATCGTGCTGGGACCTGCCCTGCTTCATCACCTTCGAGGCCCCGGCCTTCGCCCCGCCCCTCGCGGCCCTTCCGGCCCGGGCGAACGGCTTCATCACGTTCGGCAGCCTGAACCGGTTCACGAAGGTCACCCCCGCCGTCCTCCAGCTCTGGGCCAGGATCCTGCGGGCGGTCCCGGAGGCGCGGCTGCTGCTGAAGGACGCGGCCTTCGACGCCCCCGCCGCGTGCAGGGAGGTCGCCACCACCCTGGAGCGCCTGGGCGTCGGCGCCGGGCGCATCGGCTTCCTCGGCTTCAGCTCCCGGGAACGCCACCTGGCCGCCTTCTCCTCCGTGGACATCGTGCTCGACAGCTTTCCCCAGAACGGCGGCATCACCACCTGGGAGGCCCTCTGGATGGGGACGCCCGTGGTGGCGATGCTGGGCAACAAGCTGGCCAGCCGCATCTCCGCGGCCATCCTGCACGCCCTCGACCTGGGCGCCTGGGTGGGCGAGGGCGAGGAGGCCTATTTCGCGATCGCCACCGGGATGGCCGGGGACCTCGACGCGCTCGAGCGGTTCCGCTCCGGCATCCGCAGCCGCATCCAGGCGTCCGAGGCGGGCAACCCTGAGCGCTACACCCGCGCGGTCGAGGCGGCCTACCGGGCGATGTGGTGGGAGCGGCTGGCGCGCCAGCCCCGGACTCAGCTCCCGTAGCGCGCGGGGAATTCGTCGCGGGCGCGCGCCAGCCGGTCGGGGGAATCGATGGCGCAGCGGTACCCGGCAAGGGGGAAGCCGTACAGGCGCCCTTCCGACACCAGCCCGGGGAACACGTCCTTTGGGAAGTCCTGCGGCGGCCTGGGGGCAATCCGGTCCAGCACCCGCGGATCCAGGAGGTAGACCCCGGAGTTCACCCAGGGCGAATCGACCCCGGCACGCTCGGCCTCGGTGGGGCGCTCGAGCAGGCGGGTCACCCTGAAGTCCGGCTCGACCACCACCACGCTGTTGGACCCCGGTCGCTGGTGCAGCAGCAGGGTTCCCAGTCCCCCGCGGGCGAGGTGGGCGCGGCACAGGGCGGTGAGGTCCTGGTCGGTGAGCACGTCGCCGTAGTGCAGCAGGAACGGCTCGGGGCCCCGCAGCAGGGCCGCGGCATTGAGGGCGCTGCCGGCGGTGCCGAGCAGGGCCGGCTCCTCGATGTAGGTGATGCTCAGCCCCAGGAACGCGCCATCGCCGAAGTGCTCGCGGATGCGGTCCGGGTGGTGGTGCAGGTTGAGCACCACCTCGAGGAACCCGTGCCGGGCCAGGTTGCGGAGGATGTGCTCGAGGATCGGCCGCCCCTGCACCTGCAGCATCGGCTTCGGCAGGCTCCGGGTCAGCTCGCCCATCCGGCTCCCCGCCCCCGCCGCCAGCACCATCGCCTTCATCGCCCCTCCAGGATCCAGGCCGCGGCCTCGGCCAGGGTGGCGCAGGTGAAGGCCACCGGCACCGCCGGATCGATCGGCTCGCTGCTCTCGATGGGCCGGTCCAGGTGGCGGCCGCTCTGCACCCAGAGGGCCGTGCACCCCGCCCGGTGGCCCGCCTGCAGGTCGCTGGGGCGGTCGCCCACCATGAAGCTGGAGGGCAGGTCCAGGCCCAGCTCGGCGGCGGCCCGCAGCAGCAGGCCGGGGCGCGGCTTGCGGCAGGCACAGTCCACCCGGAACTCGGGGAGCGTGGCCGCGGGGTGGTGCGGGCAGCTGTAGAAGCCGTCCAGCGGCGGCCCCCCCTGGGCGCGGAGGAGCCGCTCCAGGGCCGCGTGCAGGGCCTCCAGGTCCGCCTCGCCGAGCAGCCCCCGGGCCACCACCGCCTGGTTGCTCACCACCACCAGGGCGTACCCGGCCTGCTGCAGCTGCCGCAGGGCCCCGGGCACCCCCGGCAGGATCCGGAAGCCGCCGGGCTCCACCACCGGCCCCAGGTCCTCGACCAGGACGCCGTCCCGATCCAGGAACACGCACCTGCGTTTCGGGATCATCCGCGGCCGGGCTCCTCGTAGGGACGGTAGGACTTCTCCTCGACCAGGGCGGAACCGAGCAGCCGGTTGACCTCCCCCTTGATCCGCGCCCGCCGGTCGTTGGTGCGGTACACGGAACGGGCCAGCTCGATGAACCGGGGCCCGAAGTCCTGGTCCCGCTCGCATTCGCGCAGGGCGTCCTCGACCTCCCAGAGGGCGGTGTTCACGGCCTCCAGGTCCGCCTCGCAGCGGGCGAGGCCGGGTGCCGTCCCGGCCGCCCGGTCGCGGAGCGGCCGGAGCGCCTCGAGCTCGCGCCGGACGTTGGCCAGCTGGACCGGATCCTCCATGCGCCGGGACTTGATCACCAGGATCGTGAACTTGTCGAGCAGCTCGCCCCAGGAGACGGGCGCCATCACGGACATCGGGAACCCCCCGGCACAGGATTGCGGCCTTCGCCCCTGATCCTAATCCAGGCCGGGCCGCCCCGCGGAACAATCCCGGGCGCCGCCGCCTGTGGTTGGATGGAGGCAGACCGTGAGGACGTCCGTGCCCGATCCCGCCCCCCGCAGCCTTGAACAGGCCCGAGCCCTGGATGCGGCGGGCCGGCGCGAGGCCGCCGTGGACGCCTACCGGGAGCACCTCGGCTCCAGCCCGGAGGATGTCGAGGCCTGGGTCGAGCTGGGCGGCCTGCTCCTGGTCCTGGGCCGGGCGGACGAGGCGGCCGACGCCTGCGCAGAGGCCCTGGACCGGGATCCTCGGCACTACGGCGCGCAGGTCCACGCCGCCCGTGCGCACATGGAGCGGGGCGACCTCGCCTTTGCCGAGGAGGCCTTCCAGGCCGCCATCGCCCTGGATCCGGAGCGCCTCTCCGGGCGCCTGATGCAGGCCGACTGCCTGCTCCGGATGCAGGACCTGGACCGGGCCCAGGAGGCGCTCGAGGCCATCCTCGCCCGGTCGCCGGACCATCCGGCCGCCGGCGAGCGGATGGGCATCCTCCGGGTCCTCCGCCGGGACTGGCCAGGCCTTCGCAGGGACCTGGAGCGGCAGCTCACGCGCTACACCGGTGCCGAGGCCGAGTACGTCGCCAGCCACATCGATCTGCTGCTGGGCGACATGGCCTCCGGCTGGAGGCGTTTCGAGGCCCGCCTGGACATCCCGGGGCGCCATCCGGACCGCCCCGCGCACGCCCGGCCGCGCTGGCGCGGCGAGCCCTTCCCCGGCAGGACCCTGCTGCTCACCTGGGAGCAGGGCCTGGGCGACACCCTGATGTTCCTCCGGTTCGCCGGCGCGGCCCGCGCCCGCGGGGGCCGGGTGGTGGTGGAGGTGCAGCCGGCCCTGGCCGAGCTGGCAAGGACCTGCCCCGGAATCGACGCGATCGTCCCCTCCGGCGCCCCGCTCCCGCCCTACGACCTGCACGCCTCGCTCCTGTCCCTGCCCTTCCTCCTGGGCCTCGGCGCGGAGGACCTGGCCGGCGACGTCCCGTACCTGCGCCCGCCGTCCTGGGTGCCGGACCGGGCGGCGATCACCGACCTGCTGCAGGCCTCCGAAGGTAGGGTCCGCATCGGCCTCTGCTGGGCAGGGAACCCCGGCCATCCGCGGGATGCCCAGCGCTCCCTGCCCCCGGCGGCGCTTGCCCCGCTGGCGGCGCTGCCGCACGTGGCCTGGCACAGCTTCCAGTTCGGGTCGGGCGAGGCTCCACCGCTTCCCGGCCTGATCCTGCCGGGTCCCCTGCTGGAGGGTTTCTCCAACACCGCCCTGGCCCTGTGCGGGATGGACCTGGTGATCACCGTGGATACCGTGGTGGTTCACCTGGCCGGATCCCTGGGCCTCCCCACCTTCCTGCTCGCGTCCTTCCTCCCGGACTGGCGCTGGATGCTGGAACGCAGCGACAGCCCCTGGTATCCGACGGTCCGGATCTACCGCCAGCGGGCCCCGGGCGACTGGGGCTCCGCCGTCTCGGACCTGCTCCGGGACCTCGCGGAGGAGGCTACACCACGGTGAGCAGGGTCCGCAGGCTGGTCCAGTCGCCGTCGATGACCTCGGGCCGGATCAGGTCGACGATCTTCCGGCCGTGCTGCATCCTGCGGCAGAACACCTGGACGGTCTCGGCCAGTTCGGCCGGGGCGAGCGGAGCCTCCCGGGCCGCGGCCCGGCCGTAGAGCATCACCCGCAGGATGGTGAACCTGAGCAGGAACTGGATGTAGTGCTGGAAGGGATCGCCCTTGGCCCAGGGCAGGACCTCCCGCAGCGCCTCGTTGAGCAGGTAGTGGTCCAGCAGGAACGGCGCCGACGCCAGGGCGGCGGACAGCCGCGCAGCCCCCTCGGCGCACCGTCGGTGGAACCCGGGTTCGCGACCGCCCTCGGCGTCGATGCCCAGCCCTGCCGCGACCTCGTCCACCACCCGGCGCTGCAGCGGGGGAAGCTCCGACATCCGCATCCCGAGGATGAACACCCAGGCGAATTCGGCCCGGGCGGCCAGGCGTTCAGGATCGGGCCGCAGGGGGATGCGCGCTCCCCCCTCGGCCACCATGGCCTCCAGGAGCCCGAGCAGCGCGGGGAGGCGGTCCGCCTGGCCGCCGCGCACCCGTTCGGCCAGGCGCTCGCAGAAGAGGCCCAGCACCGCCAGCCGGCGGGACGGATCCAGCTCGCGGGCGCCCAGCAGCCGGTAGACCTCCGCCTGCACCTCGACCATGGCCTCCAGGGACAGCCCCTCGCGCGGCTCGAGGCGGCCGACCCCCGCGGCCCGCACGGCAGCCTCGCAGCTGCCGAGCTCGAAGGCGTCCTCGGAGAGCAGGGCCAGCCGGGCCGACTCCGGGCAGGACAGCTGCAGGGTCAGCTGGAGGTGGTCGCCCACGTCCACCACCCGGCGCGGGTAGTCCGAGCAGGTGTCGCTCAGCCAGTCCTCGCCGTGCCTCTCCTGGATCCGGCAGAGGCCGCCCGGTCCCAGAAACGGGCAGTAGTGGCACGGTCCCTCCAGCTTCTGGATGAAGCCGCAGGCCTGCGGCGGCGCCGGATCCGGGTTGCGGACGACGTGGCCCCGGAACAGCGGCGCCAGGTCCGGGTCGACGCTGGACTCGTACTGCAGGAGGGTGGCCCGGTCCAGGTCGATCCGCCAGCCGGAGCAGCAGGTGTCCGGGCAGTCGCCGCCGGTGCAGGCGAACCGGGCCGCGTAGGCCGGCATGAGCATGGGACCACGGAGGACCTGCTTGTGCATGCCCGGCCCCGGAGCCCTCAGCGGGTGCTGGCTCCGTACCCGGCGAGGGCGCGGTTGCCGCGCTCCTGCATGCCGAGCTCCGCCTTGATCTCGTCCCGCAGGCGGGAGAAGTGGGTCACGCGCGCCTCGAGCTGCCGCCCGAGGCGGTGCGCCCGGGCGACCAGGTCCGGCCATCCAGGACCCTTCTCCGCCGCGCCCAGGGCCTCCTGGTAGTCCCGGTTCCAGGCCTCCAGCACCTGCGGATCGGGTTCCCAGGCGGCTTCATCGACCCAGGCCTCCATCCGGTCGAGGGCGGCGCGGACCGTGCGGTCGCTCATACGACCCGGTCCCCCACCCGCTGGTCGGCGCCGTGCAGTTCGCGCGCCTGCTTCTCGTGCAGCTGCTCCCACGCCTGGCGGATCTCGCCCATGTGCTGGGACACGGCGGCCAGCCGGGAGCCGTCCTTGGTGGTGCTGGCGTCGAACACCTCCCAGGTCCACCAGTCGTAGATCCGGGACAGGTTGTGCACCAGCTCGCCGCCCTCCTCGTGGTTCAGCCGGAGGGTGGCCTCGTTGATCACCTCGGTCACGCGGCCGAGGCAGCGGCCCGCCTCGAAGTGGTCCTTCTGGTCCATCGCCTTGATGGCCTTGCCGAGGAAGCGCTGGCCGCACTCCATCAGCAGCGCCGCCTGCTGCACCGGGCTGGCCGCCATGATGCGCTGGACGAGGTACTTGTCGATGGGCTGGGAGGTCTGGTTCATGGGAGTGCGCCTGCCTTCCTGATCGGCGGTTGGTTGGGAAACGTGAGCGTCCTTCAGCTGGTGCTGGTCAGGTTGCCCGCGGAGGCCCGCATCTGCGCGACCGTGACCTCCATCTTCGAGAACTGCAGCTGAAGCGCCTTCTTGCGGCGGTCGAGCGCGGACTGGGCGGACTCGATCTGGGTGGCGAGGATCTTGTTGTTGTCCTCGATGGTGGTGAGGGCGTTGGCCAGGGAGCCGCTGCCCGAGGCCATGAGGCTGGCAATCAAGTCCCGTGCCGTCTGTCCGGCGCCCCGGCTGATCGTGAGGGTTCCGGTCCCGGTGGCGGTCACCGCCACGGTGAGCCCTTCCAGGGGGGTGCCGATGTCGCCGATCAGGGTGCCATTGCTGCCCGTGAGCTGGATGCTGAAGGGGGAGCCGTTCGAGGTCCCCGAGAAGGTGCCGCTCACGGCGCCGCCGGCGGTGTAGCTGTCGATGCTGAAGGTCACCGCCCCGGTGGCGGTCTTGGAGCCGGCGCCCTGGAAGGTCAGGATGCCGTTGTTCGACTCGCCGGAGATCGTGAACAGGCGCTTGGCCGCCGCCGGGTCCTTGTCCAGGGCGGCCTGGAAGACCGCGGTGTCCAGGCTGAGGGTGCCGTCGGACAGCGTCTTCACGCCCAGGCTCGCCGGGGTCTGGTAGGTCGCGGTGCCAGGCAGGCCGGAGGAGGCGCCGGTCAAGGCGGCGCGGATCTGCGAAATGATGGTCCTGGAGGTCGCGTCGTTGGTCAGGGCGCCCTGGATGACCGAGCCGTCGGTGTCCTTGGTGGAGGCCGAGGCATCCTTGTAGATCTTCAGCAGGGAGTTGAACTTGGTGATGACGTCCTGCATGCCGTTGGTGGCGGTGGTCTTGTCCTGGGCGACCGTGAGGGTGGTGGTCCCGGTCTGGTTGCCCTGCTTCAGGGTGAAGGTGACGCCGTCGGCGGCGTCGGTGACCACGTTCGATTTCCGGGTGAGCTGGATCCCGTTGATGGTGAACACCGCGTCCTTGGCGGTTTCCGCCGCTCCGGACTGCAGCCCGCCGCTGAGCCCGGTCGGGGCCGAGATGGTGCCCGTCAGGACGCCGCCGGTGATTCCGAGGGCCGGGTCCACGGTGGTGGCCGAGGCGTCGGCGTTGTCGATGGCCGCCAGGGTGACCACGCCGCCGGTGGTTCCGGTGCCGGTCTCCTTGGCGGTGATGACCAGCTGGTACGGGGTGGCGCCGGTTCCGGTGTTGACGACCGCGGCCGTCACCCCCGCGCCGGAGGCGTTGATCGCGTCCCGAAGGCCGTTCAGGCTGTTGTTGGTCAGCTCGAAGGCCTTGATGACCCCGTCGGTCCCCCGGACCGCGAAGCTGGCCCTGGAGCTGCTGAAAATGGCGGCGGCCGGATCAGCCACCGCCAGGTTCGTGGGCACGCCACCCGAGAGGGTGGGTGAGATCCGCCCCTTCGTCGCGACCGTGGTCACGGTTAGGTCATAGTTGCCCGTCGCAGCCCCGTTGGCGCTGGCGGTGACGTAGGTCCCCGTCGTGTCGGTGCTGGTGACGGTGCGGGCGTTGAACTTGTCCTGCAGGGCCGCCAGGCTGACCGAAAGGGTCGTCATGGCGGTCTTCATCGACGTCAGTGCAGAGGTCCGCGTCTTGTTGCGGGTCTGCCGGGCCTGGAATGCTGCGAGGCCCTTTCCTTCCTGGGCAAGAATGGCATTGACCAGGGCATCGGTCTGGAGGCCCGTGGCGAGGCCCTGAAAGCTGATCGCAGAAGCCATGTCGCCACCTCCGGTTGCCTGAGCCCTAGCCTTCCTTGTCCAGCAGAACGCCCGAAGCGCCGGTCTGCTCTGCGAAATCTCGCAATTTGCGCGCCATTGCCAGCATTTCCTCGGAGGGCACCTGCAGCAGCACCTCTCCGGTGTTCTCGCTGACGACCTGGAACAGCGTCCGGCCCGAATCCCGGTCCACCTTGAACTTCAGTTCCGTGCCCGTGCCCAGGAGCCGGTTGTTCATGAGCTCCATGGCCGAATCGGCAGAGATGGCCGGGTCGGCGGGGGTCGGGTCGTTCGGATTTTGGGGTGGGGACGCGGGTGTTCTGGCTGTGCGCGCTTTTTCGGGAGCGGGTCTTGGCGTGTTGGCCACCAAGAGCGCCGAAGGAAGGCCCGTCGCCAAGTTACCCAGCGGGTTTACTTGATCGGCCATGTCAGTGCTCCTCTCCAAACTTCAACGTTGGAGGGGGCGGAAGGCTCCGCCCCCCCCAGAAGCCTAGGAAGGTGACTACCGGAAGAGGCCGAGAACGACCTGGGCGGACTGGTTGGCGTTGCCCAGGGCGCTGGTGCCCGCCTGCATCAGGATCTGGAACTTGGTGAGGTTCACCATTTCCGCGCCGATGTCGGCACCCATGATGTTGTCGGCCTGGGCGAAGTTGCCCTCGGCCTTGATGCCCTCGATGCTGGCCAGGCTGAGGGCCGTGGCCATGCTGGCGGCGAGGGCGGAGCGGGTGGCGTTGATGGTGGAGAGGGCCGCAGAGGCGCTGCCGGTGGCAGTGGAGCCGCCGAGCACCGCGGCGCTGGAAGCCAGGGCCAGGACGGCGGTGTATTCCGCCGAGGTGGCGTTGCCGCTGCCTTCGAGTTCGGCGAGGCGAAGGGCCTGGTTGGTGGCCTCTTCCAGGTAGCCGTCCGAAGCCTGCGCAGCGAAGAAGTTGTTCTGGTAGCCCTTCACCGCCATGGAGGCGTTGCGGGCGATGCGCTCGAACGTGGTGCCGTTGATCATGCCGGCGGCATCGTCGGACGCGCGGTTGATGCGCTTGCCGGTGGTGAGCCGCTCGATCGCCTGCTTCAGACCCAGCTGGGTGACGCCGATCTGCCGGCTGGCGGCCATTGCGGTGACGTTATTGAGAATGGTAGGCATTGCATCCTCCGTGATGCGTTAGGTAGCATCCGTGCTACCGGGTTGTGTGGTCAGGGGGCCCCCTGTCATGGGACTTTTCGGGCCCTGGGCCGACGCACATTAATCTTTTTTCGTCATCTATTCCGCGGACCCATCCAAATCCTGCCCTTGCATGATTTGACAAGTGCGTTGCGGGTGACGGGTCAGGGCTTGTCCTTCTTGAGCATGGCCTTGAGGCCGGTACCCAGGCGTCCGATCAGGGTGGCCGGCTCCTTGATCTCCCCGGCGTTCTCGGCCAGGTTCAGCTCCGGCGGAATGGGCACCGAGGGATCCAGTTCGATGGCCTTCTTGAAGCAGCCCAGGGCGTTGGCCTTGAACCCCTTGCGAAGGTAGAGCTCGCCCATCAGCGCCCAGGGCTCCGCCGATTTCGACTGCAGCCGCGAGGCCGCCTGCAGGGCCTCGATGGCGCGGGTCGACCAGGCCGGATTGCCGAGCCTGAGCTTGCCGAGCAGCAGCCAGGCCTCGAAGGCCTTGGGGGAGTCCGGGTCGAGCTTGAGCGACTGCTCGAGGGCGCGGATGGCCTCGCTGGCCCGTTCCTGCATGATCAGGATCTTCGCCTTGTTGAACAGGCGACGGGCGTTGCGGACCGGGCTCGAGCCCTCCTCCTCTTCCGGATTCGCGGCGTCGCCCTCGGCCCGCGGTGGGAGGACGCCGCCGACGGCGAAGTCGATCTTCTCGTCCTCCTCCGATTCCAGCTCGATGGTGATGACCGGTTCGGGCTGAGGCGGCGGGGGCGGCGGGGGCGGCGGGGGCACAGCCTGGGGCGGCGGCGCCGGCGGTGGGACCTTCGGCGCGGGCGGCGCGGGCTTCGCCTGGGGTGCGAGCAGCGGCGGCGGCACCAGGAGCTTGGGCGGCGGCTCGGGGCGCTTGGAGGGTGCGACCGGCGCGGCCGTGCGGGTGCGGAAGGGCAGTTCGCCTTCGATCAGTTCCAGGCCGCCGAGGGCCCAGAGCGACAGCAGCAGCCGCGCCGTCTCCTCCTCCTCGAGTTCGGTGAGGCCCATGAACGTCTCGAAACCCAGGGGTTCCGGCCCCAGGAAGCTCAGGGCGTAGGCGAACTGCGGGTTGAGGGGCAGGTCGCGCATCGACAGCAGCAGGTCCGTGGGCGCCTTCCAGCGCCAGTCCCGCTGGGCGTAGAGCAGGTCGCTGAGCTCCTTCAGGTTGCGCAGGTCCTGGAAGCAGGACCAGACCAGCTGCCGGTGGTGCAGCGTGAAGTACAGGTCGCCGGTGAGGCGGTCGCCGATGGAGCAGGGCTCCCAGCGGATCTCCACCACGCTGTGCTCGAGGGCGTGGAGCAGGATCTGGGTCATGAGCGTCTTCAGGTGGCCGTCGCGCTCCTCCGTGGAGAGCAGCCCCCACTGCACGACCTTCTCGCCGAACCGCGGACCCTCGCCGGGAGCCAGCAGCTCCTGCAGGGCCGGCAGGTCCAGCACGCCCTGGCGGAGCAGGTAGTTCCCGAACTGTTCGCCGGCCACGTCGCTCTGCAGGTAGATCAGGTCGCCGTTCCACCAGAAGAGCCGGCGCAACCCATCGTTCTGCTCGAGGATGAGCTCCCCTTCGGCCCGCTCCTGGTGCAGGGAGCCGATCACGGCAGGGAGGAACTTCCCGACGGGCTTGGCGGCCACTCCGCCTCCGGAGGCAGGGTTATGGGTTAGTCACGAAGTGTAATGCAATGCATCCTGCACCGACGACTGGGGTTGGGGAATCGTACTGGGCTATTGGCTCAGGTTCCAGCGCAACCTATCCTGGCATACACCTCAAGGGCTGTGGGGGTTGGATCCATGTTTGAAAAACTTGGGAAATTCGAGATCAAGCGCATTCTCGGCCAAGGCGCCATGGGCGAAGTCTACCTCGGCACCGATCCGGCCATCGGCCGGGACGTCGCCATCAAGACCATCCTGCCGACCGCCGCCAGCGGCAAGGAGTCCAAGGAGCGGTTCGCCCGGGAGGCCAAGGCCGCCGGCGTCCTCAACCACCCGAACCTCGTCACGATCTACGAATTCGGCGAGGACCAGGGTGTCCTGTACATCGCGATGGAATACGTCCGCGGCCACGATTTCGAGGAACTGCTGAGGGACCAGGCCCTGACCCGCACCGAGAACCTGGAGGTGCTGGCCCAGCTCTGCGACGGCCTGGCCTACGCCCACCAGAACCACATCGTGCACCGCGACATCAAGCCCTCCAACGTCCGCGTGACCCGGGACGGCAAGCGCATCCTCGCCAAGGTGATGGATTTCGGCGTGGCCCGGGTCGGCAATTCCGACATGACCGCCACCGGCATGGTGATGGGCACCGTCAGCTACATGGCGCCCGAGTACATCCGCAGCGGCAAGCCCGATCCGCGCAGCGACCTGTTCGCCGTCGGGGTGATGCTCTACGAGTCGCTGTCCGGGCGGAAGCCCTTCAGCGGGGACACCACCCCCACGATCCTCTACAAGATCGTCAACGAGCCGCCGGAGCCCATCGACCTGAGCCAGGTCCAGGGCATCAGCCCGGCCATCCGCTCGGTGCTGGACCGGGCCCTCGACAAGGATCCCGACCGCCGCTACCAGACCGCCGAGGACCTGGCCCGGGCGCTGCGCGCGGCCAAGGACCCGACCTGGACGGGGCAGGCGCAGGACGGCACCCAGCTGGTGAAGGCCGCCGCCGGGGCGCCGCCGCCGGCCGCCGCCGGAGGTGCGGACCCGACCCTGGTGCAGCCCCTCGCGGCTCCCACCGCGGGGCTTCCCTCCGGTGCCCCGGCCGGCACCCCGCCGCCCCTGCCGCGACCCGCACCCCGCACCCCCGCACCGGCCTCCAACACCGGCCTCCTGGTCGCCCTCGCCGGCCTGGCCGCCCTCGTCCTCCTGGGCGGCGGCGGCTTCGCCCTCTGGAAGTGGAAGCAGGGCCAGGCCGCTCCCGCCGCAGCCCAGGACGCCGTCGTGCAGGCCGTCCCCGCCGCTCCGCCGGAGCCGCAGCCCGCGGTCCAGCCCGCCGCGGCGCCGCCGGACACAGCACCCCGGCCCCCCGTCGAGACCCGACCGCGCACCCCCGAGCCGGGTTTCGAGGGCGCGCCGTCCCGGGCGGAACGGGCCCGGTCCACCCAGGAACCGGCCCAGGGGCGGCCCGAGGAGCCGGCGCGGCCCCCTTCCAGCGATCCCTTCGCCCGGGAGAACCTGGAAAAGCTGGAGGCCCCCCAGCGGATCAACCTGGCCCTGCAGACCCTGAGCGAAGCCACCTCGATCATGGACAGCGACCCGGAGCGCGCCCTCCAGGGCTTCCGCAACGCCATCGCGGCCAACCCGCGGGAACCCCGGTCCTACGCCTGGGCGGTGGTGCTGCTGTACGACAAGGGCCGCTACCGCGAGTGCCGGGACGTGCTCAACCGCGCCGAGCGCCAAGGCATCGGCCGGTCGCAGATGATGGCGAACGCCCGGTTCAGGGCGCTCATGGCCAGCGAGGGATTCAACCACCGGATCCCGGACTGAGGACGATGTCCGCGGACCAGGCGCCCCCGGATCCCGAGGCCCGGCTCGGACACCGCTTCGGCGACCGCGGGCTGCTCGCCCGGGCCCTCACCCCGCCGTCCTCCGGCCATCCGGCCCACAACCAGCGCCTGGAATTCCTCGGCGACGCCCTGCTCAATGCCGCGGTGGCGGCCCTGCTGCACCGGGAGAAGCCGGACTGGGCCGAAGGCGACCTTTCCAAGCTGCGGGGCATGCTGGTGCGCCGGGAATCGCTCCAGGACTGGGCGCAGGACCTCGGCCTGGCGCTGCGGACCGGCCCGCGCTCGCCGAAGTCCCCCGCCGCGTCCAGCCAGGTCAAGGCCCTCGCCGATGCCGTCGAGGCCGTGCTCGGAGCGATGTTCCTCGACGTCCAGGCCGGCGGAGGCGACCCCTTCGGCGCGGTCCAGGCGGCCGTCGAGCGGCGCTTCCTGCGGGCCGTCCAGGCCGCTGGTCCCGGTGCCTGGGAGGTCCAGGACGCGAAGACCACCCTGCAGGAGCGCGCCGCCGGCCGCGGCTGGGCGCCGCCGGCCTACTTCACGCTGGGACGGAGCGGCCCCGACCACGCCCCGAGGTTCCGGGTCCGGGTCGAGGCGGGGGGCCTCGCCGCCGAAGCCGAGGCCGGCACCCTCAAAGCTGCCGAAACCGAGGCCGCCCGGAGCCTGCTCACGAGGATTCCGGCCGATGCGTCTGAGCCCTTGTCATCCAGGGAGAAGCTTGGGTAAATATCCAATGCGCGTTTCTGGGGAAAGGGCCGCCGGGTGAAGGTATTCCCAACGCTCAACATCGAGAACGGCAGGGTCGTCCCCACTTTCGGATGCCGGGCCGAGGATGCGGACCCCTTCGAGACCATCGACCGCGTCCTGGCCCGACGCGTCTCGCACCTGGCCCTGGTCGACGTGAACGCCGCCCGCGGCACCGGCAACAACCGCGACTTGATGGGGCGCGTGCTGAAGCGCACCCGGATGTCCTACCACAGCGTCTGCGTGCAGGTGGCCGGGGGCATCCGCAGTTCGGACCAGGCGCAGTTCTTCGTGGACAACGGCGCTGCCTGGCTGGTGGTCGGAACCCTCCTCCACAAGTCGCCCCTGGTGGTGGACCAGCTGCTGGCCCGGTTCCAGAAGCACCTCACGGCCGCCATCGACGCCCGCGGCGGGGAGGTCCACCGTTCCGGCTGGTCCGAGCACACCGGGCAGCGCGCCGAGGCGCTCGCCCTGCGGGTCCAGGAGAGCGGGTTCAAGCGCGTGCTCTTCGTGGACCTGCCCAGCCACGAGGGCAGCGTCCCGGATTTCGACACCGCCCGGAGGATCGTCGGCAGCGCCCACCTGCCCCTGCTCATGGGCGGCAGCCTCCACTCCGCGGCGCACGTGCGGGAATCCAGGCAGGTCCAGGGCCTGCAGGGCGTCCTGGTGGACGCCCTGCTGTTCGTCCGGGATCCGGCGATGGGTGAGTTCCAGCCCTCGTCCTGCGCCTGATGGACACCGCCGAGGTCCCCTTCCTCCAGGAGCTCTCCGAGCAGGAACGGCTGCATTTCCGCAACCTCGTCCTGATCCGCCCGCAGCTCCCCTCCGAATCCCAGATCCAGCTCATCGAGGGGCTGGCCCGCAGCCTCCGCGCCCCGCGCCTTCTCACCCTCATCGCCCGGACGCCGCACTGGCTCTGCCAGGGTCCGGTGCTGCAGGCCCTGGCGGAGAACGAGCACACGCCCGAGGCGATCCGCCGCGACCTGGAGCTGGCGGTGGCCCTCTTCGACCTGATGCGCGACCTGGACCGCGCCCACGAGCCGCTGAAGGACGAGATCGCGCGGACCATCCGCGACCTCTACAAGCAGCTTCCCCAGGACCTCAAGCCGATCGTCAAGACCATCTCCAAGCAGCTGGCGCGGTCGGTCGGGCCGACCGGGCTCACCGCCGAACTGCCGCCGCTCCCCGAGGAGGCCCAGGACTGGGAGGCGCTGACCACGGTGCAGGCGCTCGAGGCGGCGGTGCCCCACGCCCCCGCCGCCGTGCCCCGCGAGGAGCTGCTGGCCCGGGCCCGCGGCACCCACCAGGTCGACGAGCTTCCGGAGCTCCTGATGGACCGGGACGCGGAGATCCGCCAGACCGCCCTGAAGAACCCCCTGGTGACCGAGGACCTGCTCCTCTCCCTGCTGCAGGCCTGCCCCCAGCCCGAGCTGTTCGAGGACATATACCAGGAGGCGCGCTGGTACTTCCGCGAGGCGATCCGGGGGGCCATCCTCGACGCCCCCGCCAGCTCCGCCGCCCTGAGCCGGAAGCTGGCCGTCTCCCGCCACCTGCTGCTGCAGCTGGCCCACGGATCGCGCACCCCGGGTTCGCTGCGACGGATCGCCTCGCTGTTCACGCAGTTGGACGAATCCGAGTTCCAGTACATCACCTACTGGGCCAAGCGCGACAACCCCAACCTCCTGCGGGTGATCAAGTACTTCTACGACCGCCTGCAGCGCAAGCGGACCAGCCTGGCCAGCGGCATGCCCAACCACCCGGGCGAGGGGCGCTGGGCCTCCCTGGAGGAGCGGGTGTTCCTCGCCAACCAGGCCAGCCAGCCGGACCAGTTCATCGCCTCGCTCAACGACCCCGACCCGCAGGTGTTCACCGTGGTGCTGGAGAACCCGGCCCTCACGCCGCGGGAGCTCCTGGCCGCGATCCCGGCCATGGAGCGCTCGCGGGCCGAGCGGCTGGCCCACCACCACGAATGGGGCGCGCACCCGTCGGTGCAGGAGGCGCTCCTGCACAACCCCAACCTGCCTGAGATCACCGCGCTGCGCCTGCTGGAGGGCCTTGCGGCCCCGCGCGCCCTGCTGGACCTGCTGCGCGACCCCCGGGTCTCGCACATGGAGCTCAAGCGCCAGGCCCTGGACAAGCTCCGGTCCCTCTACCTGGCGATGGACACCCAGCACCGCATCGTCACGCTCCGCGCCACCGGCGGCGAGCTGATCCGGCACCTGCCCCAGGAGGTCCTGCAGGACGTGGCGACCCTGCAGGCCATGGTCGCCGACCGTCAGCTGGACCCGAGCATCCTGCTCCGCCTCGCCCGCAACAAGCAGACCCACCGGACCGTGCTGGAGCAGATCGCCGGCCATCCGATCCTGATGGCGCACCCGGCCATCATGCAGGAGCTCCTGCTCAACCCCAAGACGCCCCGGGAAAGCGCGATCCGGATCTGGGGCCTGCTCTCGGAGAGCGAGCAGCAGCAGCTCCTGCGCAGCCCTCACCTCCCCGCCCCCCTGCGCAACCTCGCCGCCTCGCAGTAAACCCCCTTCCCGCAAGCCCGTAGCACGATCGGACCGCGTCCCATGAGAAGGCTCATCCCCGCTGCGCTGACAGCCACCCTCGCGTTCGCCCCAGGCTGCCGGCCGAAGGCCGCCCCCGGACCGGAATGGCTGCGGACCGTCCCGGCGGGCTGCCAGGTCGCCTTCGCCGCGGAGGCGCGCTGGATCCTCGAGAACCGGGAGTTCCAGCGGACCGTCGCGCGTTCCCCCCTGGCCGAGCAGGCCCTCGACCTGTTCCTGAGCAAGGCCCGGATCTCCCCGCACGTGGAGACCGGCCGCGTGACCTTCTTCGTCATGGGCACCCCGACCCTGGACGCCAAGCGTCCGGAGAACCTGTCCCGGGCCTTCCTGATCCGGCTCAGCGGATTCAAGAACCCCAAGGACCTCTACCTCGCCCTCGCCGAGTCCTTCCCCCAGGAGGGCGCCCTGGTGGTGGGCGGCAAGGAACTCGCCCTGCACGTCATCCTGGACCTGAACCAGGCCCACCTGCGGGCGGTGGCCGAGGCCGACGGCACCACCTGGATCGGCGACCTGGACACCCTGGCCGCCCTCTCGGCGGCGAAGCCGCCCGCACCGCGGGGCGCGCTGGCCCGCGCCGCCGAGTGGATGAACCCCCGCGCGCCCTTCCAGGGCTTCCTCATGACCGAGAGCCTGATGGCGCGGATCCCGAAGGACAGGCTGCCCGCCGAATGGGCCTCGGAACTGCCCGAGGGCCTCGAGGCGCTGGCCTGGAGCATCGACCCAGCCACGGACGGCAAAGGCGCCCACCGGGTGGAGCTGGCCGTCTCCGGGAAGCCCGAAGGCGTCACCCGCACGGTCCCGTGGCTGCAGCGGCTGGTGGCGATCTCCAACTCCCTGGATCCGCAGGGCCGGCAGACCGCCGAACTGGTCCAGGAGAAGGACCGCGCCGGCATCCGCTGCGTCCTCAGCCAGGACCAGCTGAACACCCTCATGAACCGGCTGGGTCAGCCTGCGGTCCAACTCGGCCGCCCCGGCGCCCCCAAGGCCTAGGCGCGGGCCCGTGGCGACGGCTTCCCTGGCCCTCTCCCCCGGCGGCTACCCGGACGGCGAGACGCCGGAAATGTGGATGGCCCAGCTGCGGTCCGGGCGGGAGGAAGCCCTTGCCTACCTGATGGCCCGCTTCGAGCGCCCGGTGTTCTCCTTCCTGCACCGCCGCCTGGGCGGCGAAACCGGCGTCGTGCAGGAACTTACGCAGGAAGTGTTCATGAAGTGCCTGCAGCACTGCCAGCGCTTCGAGGAGGGCCGGCCGGTGGCGGCCTGGCTTTTTACGCTGGCGGCTAATGCGGCGACCGACCATCTGCGTAAAAGGGGGAGAGAGGTTGCTCCTCCCGAGTCCTTTGACGCCCCCGATCCCCACCCCTCCGCTCCTTGGGAGCAGGTGGACCACGGCCGCAGGATGAAGGCCCTCCAGGAAGCCCTGGACGGGCTGACGCCCCGCCAGCGCGCCATGGTGCTGGCCTACTACGTCCATGAACGCCCGGTGAAGCAGGTGGCCGAGGACTTCGGCTGCGCGGAGGGCACCGTCAAGGCGACCCTGTTCCAGAGCCTGGCCAAGCTTCGAAAATTCCTGGATGTGCCCCATGACCGCGACTGAATACAAACAGCTGACCGACGCCCAGAAATTCGACCTGCTCGACCGTCCCGAGGACTGGCCCGACGATCCTTCCGCCCAGGCCGAACTGGGCGCCCTGCTGGAGCTGCACCTGGACCTCTCCCTTCACGGCGAGGCCCTGGCCGAATCCCTGAAGCCGCGCAGGACCCGGTTCGCGCCCTGGCTGCTGGCCGCGGCGGCCGCGGCCGTGGTGCTGGTGCCCGCCACCCTGGTGGTGCGCCAGGTGCGTTTCCAAGCCCAGGTCCGGGAGGTGAACCAGGAGGCCCAGCACCGTGCCCAGGGCCGGCTCTGGTCGGACTTCTTCACCCAGAGCTCCGGGCTGCTCCAGGAGTTCCAGCGCAATCCCCGCATCTGCGGGCAGAAGAACGAGGACCGCAGCGGCGAGCGCGAGACCGCCGCGCTGCTGCTGCAGGTCAGCCACCAGCTTGCCGCCCAGGGCGCGCCGGTGCCCGAGGCCGAGCAGGTCCGCACCAGCCTGCACGCCTGGCTCACCGAACTGAGCCTGGAGGACGGCTGCCTCACGCCGGCCCGGGCCGAGGAATTGCGCCAGTGGGCCATGGGCCAGAAGCTCGAGGACGAGGCCGAACGGCTCGGCCGCCGGCTCCGCCGAGAGGATTCCTGATGGTGTTCCTGCCCCAGGCCTTCCCGCCCGCGGAGTACCGGCTGGTCTCGCTGGTGGCGGAGGACCCCGTCCAGGAGGCCAAGCGCCTGCGCTACGCCGAGCGCTGGTACGAGGCCACCCAGGTGTACCGCCGGTACCTCCAGGAGAATCCGGGCGGGCCGCGCTCCTCCGAGGTCCGCTTCTGGCTCGCCAGCACCCTGCAGCAGGACCAGCGCTGGGACGACGCCGCGGCCGCCTACACCGAATTCCTGCAGAAGCATCCCGACGAGCGCCTGCTCGGCAAGGAGGCCCGGCTCAACCGGATCCAGTGCTGGGGCATCCGCCAGGGGCAGAACCCCCAAGCCACCCCCGGGCTGCTGAATGCCCTCGAGGACCCGACCGCCGAGGTCCGCGTCTCGGCCGCCCTGCAGCTCGCCAAGGTCGGCGAGCGCCGGGCGGTCCCCTCCCTGCAGGCCGGGCTCGGGCTCGCCCGCTACTCCGAGGCCTGCCGGCTGGCCCTGCTCGCCCTGGGCCAGCAGCCCGACACCCAGGCCCTGCCCGCCGCCGGCCGCTTCCTGGTGCTGAAGATCCGGAACCGCAGCAAGCCCGACGAGGTCACCGTGCGCATCGCCCTGGGCCTGGCCCGGGCGGTCACCAGCTACCTTTCCGAAGAGCAGCTGCGGCAGATGAACCGGAAGGGCTTCGACACCCAGAACCTGATGGACCAGGCGCTGTCCTCGCCGAAGGGCTCGGAACTGTTCTCGGTCGAGGACAAGGACAGCAGCATCCGCCTCTACGTGGAGTAGCGGGGCCCGGTACCCTGGAAGGCCTATGCCGTCGTTGAAGCGGTTCTTCCAGGACCACCTCCGGAGTCATCTGCCCCTGATCCTAGGGGGCTCCCTTCTGTTGACGCTGGCCGGGCTGTGCCAGGGGCTCATGGTCACCAGCCTCAAGTTCGTCTTCGAGGAGAACCTCGGCATGGCCGCGCCGCAGGCGGCCGACAACCTCGCCCTCGCCGCCCAGGCCAAGGCCTGGCTGGTGGCCCACCTGCCCGCCAGCTCGGTGTTCCGCGAGTCCACCTACCTGGTGCCGGCGCTGATCGTCACGATCTTCCTCGTGAAGGGGGTGTTCACCTACAGCGGCACCCTGATCATGGTGCGCAGCGGGATCCGCGCCACCCAGGCGCTGCGCGAGCGCCTGTTCGCCCACTTCCTCGGCCAGGAACCGGCCTTCTTCCAGCAGCATCCGGTGGGCGAGCTGCTGCAGCGCTGCATCACCGACGTCGGCGCGGTCCAGGGCATCGCCTCCAACCAGCTGGCCGAGGCGGTGCGCGAGATCGCCATCGCCCTGGCCATGCTCGTCACCGTGCTGTGGATGGACTGGCGCCTGTCGCTGTCGCTGTTCATCGCCTTCCCCCTGGTGGTACTGCCGATCCGCAAGCTCAGCCGGCGCATCCGCAACGTCAACCACCGCAACATGGAGGCCACCGCCGGGCTGCTGCAGCGTCTCAAGGAGGTGTTCGCCAACGTCCGCGTGGTGCTCGGCTTCGCCCGCGAGGACTTCGAGGTGGCGCGCTTCCACCGTCAGCAGCACGAGCTGTTCCGGCTCGGGATGAAGTCGGCGCGGGCCTCGGCCATGAGCCACCCGATCATGGAGGTGGTCGGCGGGCTGCTGCTGGCAGGGCTGATCATCTACGCCAGCAAGGCCATCCAGCGGGGCGCCCTGTCCGGCCCCAACTTCTTCACCTACCTGATGGCGGTCTACGCCTTCTACGACCCGATCCGCCGGCTGACCAAGCTGAACAACGATGTCCAGCAGGCCCGCGCCAGCCTGGACAGGGTCTACGGGATGCTCGACCGGCGTTCGACCCTGGCGGTCCCGGCGGATCCGGTGGACGTCCCACGGCAGCCGCAGGTGCTGCGCTTCGAGGCGGTGGAATTCCACTACGACCCCCGGCACCCGGTGCTGCAGGGCATCGACCTGCAGGTGCGGCGCGGCGAGACGGTGGCCCTGGTGGGCGGCTCCGGCGGCGGCAAGACCACCCTGGTGAACCTGGTGCCGCGCTTCTTCGACCCGACCGGCGGCCGGGTCCTGCTCGATGGCACCGACCTTCGCGCCTTCGACCCGCGCGAGCTGCGCAGGCGGATCGGCGTGGTGACCCAGGAGACCCTGCTGTTCATGGACTCGATCCACGACAACATCGCCTACGGCAACCCCGCCCCTCGAGAGGCGGTGGTCGAGGCGGCGCGCCGGGCCCAGGCCCACGACTTCATCGCCGCCCTGCCGCGCGGCTACGACACCGCGCTCGCCGAGACCGGTTCCAGCCTCAGCGGCGGCCAGCGCCAGCGCCTGGCCATCGCCCGCGCGCTGCTGCAGGATCCGCCGATCCTGATCCTCGACGAGGCCACCAGCGCCCTCGACAGCGAGAGCGAACGGGCGGTCCAGGAGGCCCTGGAAATCCTCATGCGCGACCGCACCACCCTGGTGATCGCCCACCGCCTGAGCACGGTCCAGCGCGCCACCCGCATCTGCGTGCTCAAGCACGGCCGGGTGGCCGAGGAGGGCGGACACGAGCAGCTGCTGGCCCTGGGCGGCGAGTACGCCCGCCTGCACGCCCTGCAGTTCCGCGAGGCCTGATGCGGCGTTCGGAGTTCGCCTTCGCGCTCCCCGAGGAGCTGATCGCCCAGCACCCCGCGCCGCAGCGCGACGCCAGCCGTCTGCTGGTGGTGGATCCCGGGACCGGCAGCGTCCGCCACCGCAGCGTCCGCGACCTGCCGGACCTGCTGGAACCCGGCACCCTGTGCGTGCCGAACGACGTGAAGGTCCGCCACGCCCGCCTGCACCTGCGCCGCCGCGGCGGCGGCGCCGGTGAGGCGCTGCTGCTGCGCGCCCTTCCCGACGGCGCCTTCGAGGCGATGGTTCGGCCCGGGACCCGGCTGCGGGAGGGGACGGCGGCCGCGGTGGTGCACCCGGAGACCGGCGACGCCCTCGCCGAACTGGAGATCCTGGCGATGCGGCCGGAGGGCCTGCGGACGGTGCGCGTCCACAGCGGGGGCCGGAGCCTCGGCTGGGACGAGGTCGACCGCATCGGCCGGCTGCCGCTGCCGCCCTACATCAAGCACCTCGACGGTGCCGAGGACGAGGCCCGCTACCAGACCGTCTTCCACGGCCGGGAGGGCGAGGCGGTGGCGGCCCCGACCGCAGGCCTGCACTTCACGCCCGCCCTGCTCGACGCCCTGCGGCATCGCGGCTGCGGCTGGCATCCCCTGCGGCTGCACGTCGGACTCGGCACCTTCCGGCCGATGTCGGCCGAGGACCTGGACGACCACGTCATGCACGAGGAGCGCTACGAGGTGCCGGCGGCCGCCGCGGCGGCCCTGGAGCCGGCGCTGCGCTCGGGCGCCCCGCCGGTGCTCGCCATCGGCACCACCGCCCTGCGCAGCCTGGAGGCCGCCTGGGACGGCCAGCACCTGACCCCCACCGGGGCCACCCGGCTGTTCATCCGCCCCGGCTACCGGGCCCGCACCGCCCGCCAGCTGTTCACCAATTTCCACCTTCCGGAGAGCACCCTGTTCGTCCTGGTCTGCAGCCTGCTCGGGGTGGACTTCGCCAAGGCCTGCTACGCCGAGGCCATCCGCGAGCGCTACCGGTTCTTCTCCTACGGCGACGCGATGCTGATCACCGGCTTCCGCGCGTGAGGTCCATCGGTCGCCCTGCCCACGGTTCTGGGGCTGGCGGCTGGAGGGGAAAAAGGGGCGGGCCTGAAGCCTCCCGCCTCGGGCCGACCTTCAAAGGTACTCGACGAACTGGTGCAGGATCGGGATCCGGTGCTTCTTGCCCTTGGTGCCCTGCAGGACCGAGGCGGCGGACATCACGAGGCACCAGAGCAGCCAGAAGGGCAGGAGCAGGCGCACGGCCACGTAGCCGAAGATCGGGAACAGGCCCAGGAACAGGAGCGCCAGGGCGACGACCACCTCGGTGAAGGCAAGGAGAACCCCCTGCCGGGCGTGCCAGTGGAGTTCCTCGTCCTCGCGGGCGTGCAGGTAGGGCAGGAAGGCCCAGGGCCCGGCGTAGCAGAGGATCAGGTTCTTGAGTCGCTCCCCCTGGTAGAGGGGCGGCACGGTGTCCAGGGTCACGCCGACCTCCTCCACCCAGGATAGCCGCCCGTCCAGGCAATTGCCCCGCCCGGTCGCCCCCGGGAGCCGCCGGCTAAACCTCCCCGGGCGGCCGTGGTCTAATCCAGAACCCACCCGGAGCCACCCCCGTGAACCGATGGCGCACCCTGTCGAGCAGCCTGCCGGTCGTCCTGCTGGCCGCCCTGGCTTGCGGGGGTGGGGGTTCGGCGGGACCCGGGCCGGCCCCGCCCGCCGCCTGCCAGAACCCCCTGCCCACCCCGCTCGCCAGCCCCCGCTTCAGCACCGAGCTGCTGCCCATGTTCCAGGCCACCTGCGGCGGCGGCAGGGACGCGTCGAGCTGCCACGGCACCCTGACGATCCCGGCCGGGAAGTTCAGTTTCTTCACCGAGGCCGGGCAGCGCAGCGCGGCCCAGGTGCACGCCGACCTGGTCAACGCGCCACCGAACAACGCACCGACCGGGCAGGGCTGGATGCGGATCAAGCCCGGCGACGTCAGCCGGTCCTGGCTGATCGAGAAGGTCAGCAGCGACCAGCCGGGTGGACTGGGCTACGGCGCCCGGATGCCCGCGGGCGCCCAGAACCTGTGCTCCGGGACCATCGACAACCTGAAGACCTGGATCGCGGGCGGCGCCCCCCTGAACTAGACCCGGAGCTCCCATGGCTACCTTCGACGCCCAGATCAGCACCTGGACCGTGGCGGACGTGCAGCACTTCGGTCGCCGCGCGGGATTCGGGCTCACCCCCGAAGCGGCCTCCACCCTGGCTGGCCAGGCCCCGGCCACCGTCGTCGACGCCTGGGTGGACGACACCCTCGACAAGTCGGCCTTCAATGCCGCCCTGGCCATCGCCGACACCGTGGCCACGGGCGCCAACGGCAACATCCCGGCCGACCCCGCGCCCCACCCCTTCCGGCTCGAGGGCTGGCGCCGCAACAACGCCACACCCAACGCGCAGGCCCAGTTCGCCTGGCGCATGCAGTACAACCCCAATCCCCTGCAGGAGAAGCTGGCGCTGTTCTGGCACCAGCTGCTGGCCACCGGCGCGGAGAAGGTCAACAACCCGGCGTTCATGTCCAAGCAGGTGAACCTGTTCCGCTCCTCCGCCGCGCGCGGCCCCTTCGGCGCCCTGCTCCTGGCGGTGAGCAAGGACCCGGCGATGATGATCTGGCTGGACACCGTGCTGAACCGGGTGCGCCCCGGAACCTCGGACGTCCCCAACGAGAACTACGCCCGGGAGATCCTGGAGCTGTACAGCCTGGGCGTGGACAACGGCTACAACCAGCAGGACATCACCAACCTGGCCAAGGCCTTCAGCGGGTGGTCGGTGACCGGGCTCGACCTCCAGGAGGATCCCAACAGCCCCGGCGTGTTCGTGCCCAATGACGCGGCCTTCTCCGTGAACCTGAACCGCCACGCCACCGGGACCATCACCTTCCTGGGCCAGAGCTTCGACATCGGCGCGCCCACCCACTACGGCGAGGACCTGGTGCAGGCGATCCTCACCCTGCGAGGTTCCAACTGCGCCCAGTTCCTCGCCACCCGCCTGCTGCGCTTCTTCGTCGACCCGGGGCTGCCGACCACGCCTCTGGCCGACCTGCAGGCGCTGATCCTGGCCCAGGGTTTCGACCTCGGCCGCATCCTCAAGGCGATCTTCAAGTCGCAGTACTTCTACGCCGCCCAGAACCGCCACAACCTGTACGAGGGCCCGGTGGCCTGGACGGTCCGCGCCGCCCGCATGCTCTGCCCCTCCCTCGCCGCCGCCGCGGCGGTCGCGCCGATCCCGGCCTTCCCGCGCTGGAAGCTCGCGGTCGCGCCCTATTTCGGCCAGGCCGGCCAGGAGGTCCTCGACCCCGAAGGGCCGAACGGCTGGCACGAGCACGGCGGCTGGATCAACAGCAACACCATGCGCTACCGCGGCAAGCTCGCCGCGGCCATCGCCCTGGGCGAGACTTCCGGCGGCGCGCAGATCTTTCCCAGCACGGTCGCCAGCTGGTTCCCCAGCGCCCCGGCCAGCGCGGTCGCCGTCTTCGACCGCCTGGCGGCGCTGCTGCAGCCGGCCCCGATCCCGACGGCGGTCCGCGACGCCTGGCTCGGCGGACTCTGGACCTCCTTCACCTGGGACAACAGCGCCGCCACCCAGCAGAAGGTGCGGGAACTGGCCTACCTGATCCTCTGCTCGCCCTACGCGCAACTCCACTAGGAGGCCGCCATGACCAGCCGAAGGACCTTCCTGCAGACCCTGGGCGCCGGCGCGGCGGGCCTCGCCGGGCTCACCGCCTGCGGCGGCGGGGGCACCAGCACCGGCGGCACCGGCGGCGGGGGCGGGACCCCGCCCGCGACGGCGGGGCCGATCCTCGTGGTCCTCCAGATCCAGGGCGGCAACGACTGGCTCAACACCCTGGCGCCGCTGAGCGGCGCGAACGCGACCGCCTACCGCAGCAACCGCCCGACCCTCGGCATCGCCGAGGCCGACCTGACGCCCTTGAACATGCTGGGCACCGGCGACGTCGGCCTCAACAAGGACATGCTCGGCATGGACGTCCTGCACGCCGCCGGCAAGGTGGCCTGGATCCCCGGGATCGGCATGCCCAACCCGAACCTCAGCCACTTCACCGCCACCGACCTGTGGGGGCAGGGGGCCGCCGTGCCCGATGGCAGCGGCTGGCTGGGACGCTGGGGCGACGCTGCGTTCGCGGTGGGTGACGTGCTCCGCGGCATTGCCCTGACGTCGGACATCCTTCTCCAGAACCACGGCAGGAAACGCGATTTCGTCAGCATCGTCACCACCGGCGACTTCGTCTACCCGGCCTACCTCCGTTCCACCACGACCCCGCCCGACTCGAATTTCCTGAAGACCGGGTTCCTGGCCGGGCTCAACGCCGCCGCCACCGATCCGGCCGCGGGGCTGGCGGCCACCGAAGGCAAGCTGTGGTACGACGCCCAGGCCTCCTTCAGCACGCTGATCAAGGCACGCACGCCGGCGGTCGCCTACCCGGGGGACACCGCCTACACCAACAGCCGCGGCCTGGGCCGGCTGAGCAGCCAGCTGAGCAGCCAGCTCAAGCTGGTGGCCCAGATGATCGCCTCCGGCATCCCCGGCCAGGTCTATACGGTGCGGCTGGGGGGCTTCGACACCCACAGCAACGAGGCCATCGACTACCGCAACCTCATGGGCGCCCTGGGCGGTTCCATCAAGGCCTTCCACGACGACCTCGCGACCATCGACACCACGGTCGACGGCAAGACCGTCAAGGCCCAGGACCGGGTGCTGGTCATGGCCTGGAGCGAATTCGGGCGCCGCATCAAGGAGAACAACGGCGGCACCGACCACGGCACCAGCGCGCTGTCCTTCTGCGTCGGCAACATGGTGAAGGGCGGGTTCCATGGCAGCGGCTTCCCCGACCTCTCGAAGCCGGACTCCAACGGGAACATGGTGTCCACCACCGATTTCCGCAGCCTCTACGCCACCATCCTCGACCGCTTCCTGGGCGCCGACAGCAAGGCCATCCTGGGGGCGACCTACGCGCCCCTGGGCTTCCTGTAGGACGGCCCCTCAGCCCTTGCGCAGGAGCAGCGCAGCCGCCAGCCCCAGCATCAAGGCGAACCCTCGCTGCAGGGTGGGTCCGCGCAGCGTGGTGCCGGCCCGGGCCCCCAGGTAGGCCCCCAGCATGAACCCGCCGGCGGTGGCGGCCAGCAGCCCCCAGGGCAGCCCGCCCTGGGCCGCGGCATAGACCACCACGCCGGGCAGTCCCAAGGGCAGCAGCAGCAGCACCAGGCTCTGGACCTGCGCCTCCTGCTGGGGCATGCGGCAGCGCCAGGCCAGCAGCGGAATGATCACCAGCCCGCCGCCGATGCCCAGCAGGCCCGCGCTCAGCCCTCCTGCAAGCCCGGCCAGGAGGGCGAAACCGGCGGTCGCCTCCCGCCGGGCGGCGGCTTCCGGCTCGGGCCCGGGCCGGCGGCCGGCCCTCAGGGTCTGGCCCGCCACCAGGACGAGGAGGAGCGCGAACCCCCAGCGCAGGGGAGGCTCCGGGATGCGGTTGGCGGTCCAGGCCCCGGCCACGACCCCCGGGAGGAAGCCCAGCAGCATGCCACCCACCAGCTTCCAGTGCACGGGCACGCCGCGCCGCCGGTAGTGCAGCACCGCCGGAAGGCCGTTGGGAAGCAGCATGGCCGCCAGGGTCAGGCCCTGGGCGCGGTGCTGGTCCAGGCCCACGGCCAGCCCCAGCAGCGGCACCATCACGATGCCCCCGCCGATGCCGAACAGCCCCGAGAGAACGCCTCCGGCAAGCCCCGCGCCCGCACAGGCCAGCACCTTCGGCAACGACTCCATGTGCCCATCCTATCCCTCCGGAACCTCGGCGGGCCTGCCTGATCAACGCCGCGCGTGGTCCAATGGGGAGGGAGCCGCCCCGGCCGAAACCTCATGCAGACCCGACTTTCCGACGACATCTACCTCGATTCCCGCCGCGCGGTCTGGCTTCCCGGCCACCGCACGCTGGTGCTCTCCGACCTGTTCCTGGGCCTGGGGGCGGGCCGGCGGAAGCGCACGGACGCCATCCCCTCGGGCCAGCATCACGACCTCTGGGAGCGGCTGCTGGGGCTGCTCTCCGACCTGGATCCCACCCGGGTGGCCCTGCTGGGCGACATCAAGCCGGCGCAGGGTGGCCTCGAGGGCGAGGAGGCGGAGGAACTGGCGGCGCTCCTGCGGAAAATCGCCGGCGGCAGGCGCGAGGTGGTCCAGGTGGTGGGGCACCCGGAGCGGTCCAACGGCCCGGTCCTCGAGGCCGCGGGAGTCCGGCCCGTCGAGCAGTTCCACCTGGGGGCCCACACCCTGATGCACCGCCGCCGGATCTTCGTCTATCCCCGCCACGAACCGCCCCACGGGCTCTGGATCAACGGCGGCCTGCACCCCCTGTTCGCCCTGCCGACGCCGGGCCCCGCCAACGAGGCGGAATGGCTGCGCCACCCCGCCTTCCTCTACACCGGCTTCGCCCTGGTGATGCCGCCCTTCGTCGCCTACGCCCAGGGGTGGGAGGTCATGCAGCCGGAGCGGCTGCCGCGCCAGGCCAGGGCCTGGAAACTGCTCGGGGAGCGCATCACCGAACTCGACCTCGCCACGCTTCCGCCGCCCCCGGATTCCCTGCGCACCCTCGTCCGCCTGCCGGCGAAATTCAAGTCCAGGACCGGCCAGGAGGGCTGAGCCGGCACCGGCAGCCCTATTCCCGGTTCTTTCGCCTGCTGCGCGGCGCGCCGACAACGCCTCCCTTCACCGGCGTCCCGTCGTCGAGCACAAGGTCCCAGCCGATGCGGTCGCCCAGCCTGAGCCCGAGGCGCCGCAGGCTTCCGGCCGCAAACTGCACGGTGTGGCGGGAGGCCGCGCGGCCGCCGTGGGCCGGTCCCTCGCCTCCCGTGCTCGGGAGCCGGGGCTGCAGGTGCTCGGCCATCTCCACCACCCGTCCGTCCGCCGAAACCCAGACGACATCGAGGGCGATCAGGTGGTTGCGCAGGCGGACCGGCCGCAGCCCGTCCTCCGTTCCGAGGAACAGCATGCAGCGGTCCTTCGCCAGGCCCTGCCGGTACATCAGCCCGCGTTCCAGCTCGGCGGCGGTGACGGCGACCTCGGCGAGCAAGGGACGGCCCTTGACCACCAGCGTGCCGCCGCCGCCGGCGAAGGCGAGCACCGGGACGAGGCAGGCCAGGACGATGCGACGCATGGGAGGGTACCGTCTCCACCATAGCCGGCCGGCCGCGGGAACGGGAGCCGCTGCCCTAGGTGCCGCGCTTCTCGCGGATCCGGAAGAGCGTGGGCCAGAGCTTCCCGGTGACGAACAGGCGCCCTCCGGCTGCGTCGTAGGCGATGCCGTTCAGCACGGAGTCGGCCCCAGTGTGGTGCAGGGGGCTCAGCAGCCCGGCCAGGTCGATCCAGCGGAGGACCTGCCCGGTCTTCGGCGAGATCACCGCGATCCGGTCCGTCTGCCAGACGTTCGCGTAGATCTCGCCCTGGATCCACTCCAGCTCGTTGAGCATGGGCACCGGCGCACCCTGGTCCTTGACCTCCAGGGTCCGGACCACGGCGTATTCGCGCCGGTCCAGGAGCCGTCCGCCGTCCACCACGCGGAGCCGGGAGGTTCCGTCGCTCATGTAGAAGTCCCGCCCGTCCGTCGTCAGGCCCCAGCCTTCGCCGGGATAGGCGAAGGAGAACAGGGGCTTGAGGTCCGACGCCTGGTAGACGAATCCCTTGCCCGATTGCCAGGTGAGCTGGACGACCTTCCCCTTGAGCACCGCGATGCCTTCGCCGAAGTGCTCCTGGGCCAGTTGCACCGTCCCCAGGATCTCCTTCCGGCCCCGGTTGTAGCGGTATTTCTGCAGGCGGGAACCGCCGTGCTGGCCGGTGCCTTCGTAGAAGATCCCCTCGTGGAAGACGAGGCCCTGGGTGTAGGCGCCGGGGTCGTGGTCCAGGGACTCCAGCCGCTCGAACCCCACGACCGGCGTCCGGCCCGCGGCCTTCCGGCTCCCCGGCGGACCGGGAATGCCCGGTGCTCCGCTGGCGGCCAGCAGGACCACGGCGAGGCTGGTGCGGACGATGCATCGCATGGGCGTCTCCAGGCCCAGGATAGCCCCCCGGGCGGGTTCCCGGCTGGCTACCTCGCATCCTGGGGTACATTCGATCCATGCGGTCTTTCCGTTCGATGGCACTCCTCCTCGCCGGACTCCTGGGCCCGGCCGGAGCGGCCCAGGGCCCCGCCAAGACCCTGCGGGCGATCCGCCACCGAGGCCCCCTGGTCCTGGACGGCCGGCTGGACGAGGCGGCCTGGCGCACCGCCCCGACCGCAACAGGCTTCATCCAGCAGTGGCCGAAATTCGGCCGTCCCGCCACCCTTCCCACCGAAGTCCGGGTGCTGTACGACGACCACCACCTCTACGTCGGCGCCCGCATGCTCCACCCCCGGAACCTCTCCCCCGGCGGCGGGGACGTCCGCAGGCGGCTGCACCGGCGCGACCAGGACAGCCCCGGGGACTGGTTCGTCGTCTACCTCGACAGCCTCCGCAGCGGCAGCACCGGAGCCGGTTTCTGGGTCAGCGCCGGCGGTGTCCAGCGCGATGCGGCCCTCTCGGCCGACACCAGCGTCGACCACGCCTGGGATGCCGTCTGGGACAGCGCGGTGTCCATCGACGCGGACGGCTGGACCGCCGAGCTGCGGATCCCCTTCTCGCTGCTCCGCATCCCGCACGGGGGACCCCAGGACTGGGGGATCAATTTCGCGCGCGTCGACCAGGGCCAGGTCCGCGAGACCTGCTTCTGGCACCTCGTGCCGCGCAGCGAGAACGCCTTCGTCAGCCGCTTCCCGGCCCTGACCGGCATCGAGGACATCCAGCCCCAGCCGCGCCGGGAGGCGATCCCCTTCGTCAGCCTGCGGCGGAAGTTCGAGTCCACCCAGGTCTTCGACGACCGCACCTGGACCCGCGGCGCAGGCCTGGACGCCCACCTGAGCCTCAACACCCACTCCCAGCTCGACCTCAGCGTCCGGCCGGACTTCGGCCAGGTGGAGGTCGACCAGGCCGTGCTCAACCTCAGCTCCTACGAGACCTGGTTCCCGGAAAAGCGCACCTTCTTCCTCGAGGGCGCCGAGATCTTCAACGTCGCCGGCAGCAACCTGTTCTACAGCCGGCGGATCGGAGCCGGGCTGGGCAACCCGCCGCTGGCCGAGGGCGAGGCCCTGCTCGGGCGTCCCGACGCCGCCGACATCGCCGGGGCCGCCAAGGTCACCGGGCACCTGCCCGGGGGCACCACCCTGGGCTTCCTGGGGGCCGGCGTCGAGGCGGCCCGGGCGGAGGTCCGCGGCGCCGACGGCGCCCCCGCCCGCCGGGAACTCGCGGCGGCGACCGCCTTCGGCGTGGCCCGGGTGCGGCAGGCCCTGGGTCCCAGCGGCGGCTACCTGGGAGGGTTCGCCAGCTGGATGCGCCAGGCCGGCAGCAGCGGCCGGCGCGCCTACGTGCAGGCGGTCGACTCGCGCCTCAAGAGCGCGGACCGCAGGTCCACGCTGGAGCTGACCCTGGTCCGCAGCGACACCGGGCAGCGCGACCTGGAGCCCCTCGTGGGCTGGGCCGGCCGGCTGCGCGGCAACCAGCGCTGGGGCTCCGGGTGGGGCGCCGACCTGCAGGCCTGGAACCTGTCCCGGGACTACAACCCGAACGATGTCGGCTTCATCTCCCGCGCCGACGAGCGCGCCCTCCAGGGCTCCCTCACCAAGCAGTGGGACGAGCCGGGCCCCTGGGTCCAGAACTGGAACGCCAGCCTGGGCGCCGCGCGTTCCGAGGACCAGGCCGGGCGCACCCTGGGACGCTGGGTGGGCGTTTCCGCCTCCTCCACCCTGGTCCATTTCATCGGCCTTTGGGGCAACGCGGGGCTCAACCTTCCCGCCTTCGACGACCGCGAATTGCGCACCTTCAGCCTGGCCCGCAAGCGGTACCTTCGGACCGGACGGATCCCGACCCTGGGCCTGGGGGTGGACACCGCGGGCAACAGGCCCTGGTACCTGCGCTTCACCCACGACCGCGCCTGGTTCTCCGGTGGACCGAGCGCCGACACGCGCCTGTACCAGTCGATCAAGCCCACCGAAGCCCTCGAGTTCCAGCTCGATACCCTGCTGGTGCGCGACGCTGGGGAGCCCCGGTGGGTGGAGACCCAGGCCGGCACGCCGGTCGTGGGCCTGCGCCGCCTGACCCAGCTGAACCAGATCCTGCGGGTGGCCTACGCCTTCAGCCCGGATCTCACGGTCCAGGCCTTCGCGCAGTGGCTGGATGCCGCCTGGGTGTTCCGCGACCTGAAGGCCTGCCTCGAGGACGAGAGCCTGAGGCCCGGCGCGACCGCCGACCAGACCGCCTTCAGCTCCCGGCTGTGGAACGTCAACCTGATCACCCGCTGGGAGTTCCAGCCCGGATCCACCCTGTACCTGGTCTACACCCACGGCGTGAGCACCGACGCCCTCCTCAACGACCGCGCCGCCCTCCGGCCCTGGACGGACCTGCTCGACCTGCGCCACCTGCCCAGCGACGACGTGGTGCAGCTGAAGCTCAGCTGGCTCTTCCGCTAGCGCTCAGCCCGGCAGGCCGCGCAGCCAGTCGAGCAGGCGGGGGAGGTCCGCTTCCCGGTGGAAGCCGTGGAAGGCGAGGCGCAGGTAGCCCTCGCGGACGCTGGCGTGGATGCCCCGCTGCAGGCCGTCCTTGAGGCGCTCCTGGAGGAAGCCCGGGCCGCGGCCCTGGTGGTGCAGCCCGAGGATCGGCCCGAGCCGGTCCGCCGCCCGCAGCGCACCCAGGCGATCGGCCTCCGCCGACCACGAAGGCAGGCCGCCCAGCCCCTCCAGGAAGGTCTGCTGCAGGGCCGCCACGTGCGAGCCGATCCGCGCCACCCCCGCCCGGTTGAGGCAGCGCAGCGACTCCAGGAAGCCGCAGCACGCCAGCCCGGGGGTGCCACCCTGCTCCAGGCGCCGGCCATCGCCGACGAAGGCCCGGGCGAAGTCGGTGGAGGGGCGGAGGAAGTTGCTGCCGTCCTCCACCGACAGCCAGGTCCCGGTCGGATGCAGGCGCAGCCGGAAGGATTCGGCGGTCCAGAGGAGGCCGATGCCCTGCGGAGCCAGCAGGCCCTTGTGGCCGCCGCTGGCGAAGGCCGCCGCCGCGCTCAGGTCCGGGACGTGGGTGCCGGCGCCCTGGATGCCGTCGACGACCAGGTCCCCGCCGCGCGCGGCGCAGCCCTCTCCCAGCCTGCCGAGGTCCAGCCTCAGGCCGTCCTGGAAGCGGACCCAGGACAGGGCCAGGACCCGGGTGCGCGGACCGAGGGCCGCCAGCAGCCGTCCTTCCGGGTCGTCCTCCACCCGCGGCGGACGGGATTCCCACGCCTCGGCCCCGGCCCGGTGGCCCTCCCAGAGCGGGACCTCGCGGAAGGAGACGCCACGGCCCCCCAGCGCCAGCCACGGCCAGGCGTTGCTCGGGAACTCCCCGAGCGGCGCCAGCACCTCGTCTCCGTCCCGCCAGGGATAGCCGAGGGCGACCGTCTCCAGCCCCGAGGAGGTGTTGACGGTGATGCCGAGGTCCTCGCTTCGGGCGCCGATCAGGATCGCCGCCTCGGCCCGCACCTGCGCAGGCAGGCCCAGGAAATCCTCCTGGAAGTCCATCTCCCAGGGCCGCAGCTCCTTGTCCAAAAACGCGCGGAGCGCCTCCACCGCGGCCTTCGGCACCGGGCCTTCGGCGCAGTGCATGACCCAGAGGCGATCCGGGTCCAGGTCGAACAGGGCGGGATCGAGGGGCGGGTGCATGGTCCGAGTGTCCCAGGAACCGGGCGCGGCGAAAGGGCCCGGCTACTTCCGGTCCCCGGCCCTGAAGGTGCTCCAGGGCTGCGATGGCCGGTCGCTGAGCAGGCCCGCCATCCACTCGAACTGAGGGTGCCGGGCCAGGAAGGCGACGGCGTCGAAGGGGCGGCCGCAGGCCGCCCCCCAGCGGGCGCTGAAGCTCATCGCCTGGGCCATGCGCCGGTCCACCACCTTGCCGTCCACGGTGCCGGAGGGGTCGAAGGGCACCTCCCAGGTGGCCAGCGGCGCCTCCCGGTCCAGTTCCGGGTGGGCGCAGAGCCCCCAGGCGCCGATCCGCATCCGTCCGGCATAGGCGTCGTAATGGTCCGCCTCGAAGCGCTGGGCCAGGCCGATGCCGATCCGGCCCTTGTGCTGGGCCATCAGCTGCTTCCAGCGGACCTTCCGGGCCACGTCGGTGCTGCGCAGGTCGGTCTCCTTGACGCTGGTCTCGAAGCGCAGCAGGCGGCGGTCCTCCGGGACGTTGGAGCCGGTGAAGAAGCCGTCCCGGGTGCGCTCGAAGCCGACCTCCTTCAGCCCCAGCTCCAGCCGGGCGATCTCGCCGCTGTTCACGTCCCCCAGCAGCCAGGCGTTGGCGTAGCCGCCGTTGTTGCCGGTCCTCATGATCCGGCACCAGTCGTCGATGCTGGCCGCGTCCTGGCTGGCCCGGCGCATCCGCGAGAATTCCGGAAGGCCGGCAGGGTCGAAGCCCTCGAAACCGCTGAGGGTGGTCTCGGCGCCCACCAGCCCGGCGGAGGTGATCCAGAAGTCGGTGCCGCTGTGGATCCACCCGGCCTGGCCCTGCATCAGGATGCGTTGGCCCCGGTCCGGAACCAGGTCGAGGATCACGTTGGGCATCCCCGCCTCGTAGCCCATCATGGTGTTGTGCCCCAGCACCACGCCGCCGTCCGCGGTCCAGCTGCCGGTGGCGATGAAGGCGCTGCAGGACTCCGGCACCCGCACCGGCACGTGGTCCTTGAGCTTCTTCAGCTCCTGCGGCCACCAGTAGAAGAACAGCTCGTGGCGGGCGTTGTAGGCCACCAGTTCGGCCCGGCTGCTGGCGGCCCCGGCCGCGGCCATGCCCTCGGCGATGCCGTCGATCTCCGCCAGGTTCTCGGCATCCACCTTCGCGGTCAGCAGCGCGTCGCCCTTCGCGACGTACCAGCTCCAGGGCAGGGCGCTGAGGTGCTCCCACTGGGCGCGGGTGCGGCGGATCCCCTCCTGGATCTCCGCCGCCATCAGGTAGCCATGCTGGAAGCCCCGCGCCCGTGCCGGGCCTTCCAGGTGCAGGAACACCCACCCGGCCCGGGAGAAGCGGTAGCCCTTGCCCAGCAGTCCGCGCTGGGTCTCGTCCAGCGGCGCGGCGGCCGGGGCCAGGAGCGCGGGGAGGCACAGGAGCATCGGGATTCGCATGGGGCGTCCACCTCTCGGGCGTCGTTCTGTCCGCAGTGTATCCCCGGCCATCCTGCCTGCGGGTAGGGCGCCGCACCTGGGGCGCGGGGGCGTAGACTGCGGCCATGGCCACCGACTGGGAGCTCCTGAAACAGACCCTGCAGGTGCGGGCCCTGGGCTGGTGGAAGATCCCCCTCATCGCGGCGGTGCGGCCGCGGGTCGTGGAGATGACCGCAGACCGCTGCGTGGTCCTCCTCCCGCTCCGGCGCCGCACCCGCAACCACCTGGGCTCGATGTACTTCGGCGCCCTCTCCATCGGTGCCGACATCGCCGGCGGCCTGCTGGCGGTGCGCCTGATCCGTGAGCGCAAGGCCCGGGTCTCGCTGGCCTTCAAGTCGTTCCGCGCCGATTTCCTGAAGCGCCCGGAGGCCGACGTCTACTTCGTCTGCGAGGAGGGTGCCCGGATCCGCGCCCTGGTGGAGAAGACCCTAGGTTCCGACGAGCGCCACACCGAGCCCATCGCCCTGCGCGCCGAGGTCCGGCCCGAGGGTGGCCCACCGGAGACCGTGGCCGAATTCGTCCTCGACCTCTCGCTCAAGCGCAGCGACCGGGGCGCGATTTAGAGAAGAGAGTTTTCAACACAGAGACACAGAGACACAGAGAAGTGCTTCAATCCTCTTCGGACAGAGTTGCGGGCGACTGGGCACAGGCCACCACCATCCCAGGCGTTTTCCCCTCTCTGTGTCTCTGTGCCTATCTGTTGAATTTCCTCTACTTCTTCCCACCAAGCAGCGCCTTCAGGCTGGCCGGGAACCGGTCCTCGGCCAGCTGCCGGACCGCGTGGGCGTACTGCTGGATCTCCCACTGGGCGTGGCTGTCGGTGCGCAGCCGGATGAAATGCGCGACCGCCTGCAGGCTGACCGTCCAGTAGACCTCGCTGTACAGGGCCAGGGGCAGCACGCAGCGGGCCTGCTCCCGGCACACCCCGGCCTCCAGCAGGCGCCGGTAGGCGGCCACGGCGCCCCGGCAGGATTCCAGGTAGGTGGCCGCGGCGGCCTCCCGCTGCGCCTCGGCGATCTCGCCTTCGCTGCCCTGCTTGTTGACCTTGGCCTGCTGGCGGAAGGTGGCCGGGACGTAGAACTCGTCCTCGGGAAACTCCACGTAGCGCCCGCTGATCTCGTTCCAGGCGCAGCCGACCTGGTGCTTCATCCACTGCCGGAACACGAAGATCGGCGCCTTGGCGTGGAACTGCAGGGAGGCGTGGCGGAACGGCGAGGTGTGCTCGTGCTCGGCCAGGTAGTCCACCAGCACCGCATCCTTGTCGTCCCAGGCCGAACGGCGCTTGCCGAAGGACACCCGGGCGGCGTTCACCACGCTCAGGTCGCTGCCCATGTGGTCCACCAGCTTCACGAAGCCGCGGTCGAGGACGTTGATCTGCTTCTCGTGTTCCAATGCCGACCTCCGCCGGATGCCTGGGCGCAGGATGGAAGACGAACCTGCGGTGCCCTAGACTCGATCTTTGAAGATGGAAGGGCCGTCATTCACGGCTCCGTCCGGTTCGCCAAGGGAGTCATTGTGCGGTTGTTCCGGATCGTTTTCACCTCCCTGTTCCTCGTTCTCGCCTGGCCCGGCTGTGGCGGCGGATCGAGCCCCACCGCCACGGCACTCCCCGCACCGCCCGCCTTGACGAACTTCCGGGTGGACAGTTCCGGCGAAAACCTTGGGCGGCTCAGGCTGACATGGGACTACCCGAAGGATGCCTTCGATGGTTACGTCGCCCAGGCCTCCATCGACGGCCTTCCTTTCCAGAACCTTTTCGACACTCCAGTGGACAGGAGTGTCATTTCCATCGAGTTGACGTGGCCGAACCAGGACATCCCCGAACTCGTCCCCTTCGCGTTCAGGCTCTGCACGACGCGCGGTACGGCGCAGGGGGCCTACGTGGAGGCCGCCTACCGCCGGGCCATCATCCCACCCGTGGTGCATGCGAGCACGGATGGCATCGATGGCGTCCAACTGGCGTTCTCCTCCCAATCGAAGGTTGCGACCACCGTCGAAATCCAGCGTTCCGAATCGGATGGGACCCAGCAAGTCGGCGGGTTGATCCTCCTTGCGCCCGTCGCATGGAAGGGGCCGGCCCTTTTCTGGGTCGACCCGGACGTGGAACAGGGGAAGCGCTACTACTACCGCTGCGCCCTGAAATCCGGTTCCGAGACGAGCGCCACCTATTCCCTGCACAGCCAGCCCGTCGAGTTATTGTCTGTATCATCGCTCACGGCCGAGCCGGGAACCCAGTCGGTCCACCTCGCCTGGAAGAACCGCAACCGGAGCGTGGTGACCCAGAAGCTGATCCGCGACGGCGTCGATCACCGGGAGACCGACCTGCTCCCGGGTCAGCAGGCGTTCACGGATGCCGTGCCCCTCCCGGGTCCCTACCGGTACCGGATCCGGACCCAAGATGTCGCCACCCGTGCCCAGCGGGACAGTGCGACGGTGTCCACGGCCGTCGGCAACCCTCCAGGAGCCCCCTTGCTGGACGTTTCCCGGCTGAACACCGGATTGAGCTCGAATTTCAGCCCGACCAGCGCCCTGCGTCTCGCCAACGGGACGTTCGCCTTCGCCGGGCGGAATTTCTATGGCGGACAACTCCACTACTACATCCCGAGCGGCGATGCCTGGATCGACTTCGAACCGGCGGGCAATCCCACCCCCGCCACGGACGGGTTCTTCGTCCGCTCCGACGGGACCTTATGCGCGGTCTTTTCGATCCCCAACCCGGAGTACCCGTCGACCAGCACGCTGCTGCGCGCGGCCAGCTTCGACGGCCAGTCCTGGAAGCAGGAAACGGTGGGCGGCCCACTCAGCCAACCTCCTGGGGGCTCCTTCCAAAGCGTGGTCAAGCCCGACGGATCCGGCGATCCCGTCATCGGCTACATGCACCTCTGGTCCTACAGCCAGGCCAGCCTGATGGTGCTCGCCAAATCGAACGGGCAGTGGGTCCCCGGCCTGGGCGTGGGAATCCCAACGCCCGCCGGCCAGCGGTTCGGCCTTGGGGTGGACCGCGACAACGTCCCGTGGATCTGGGACGGCCACAACGTCCCGATCGGCCTGCACAAGATCCTTCCGATGCACCAAATCGAAAGCCATTCCGCCCCTGCCGACGCGCAGCGGAAAACCGGCGAATCCGTTCCGGTCCTGCACGTCGACCGCGAAAATCGCTTCCACATCCTGTTCGACGCCATCAAGGACGTGGAACCCGAGCTGGTCTACCTCACCTACCGTGACGGGGCCTGGTCCGGCCTCGAAACCGTCCTTCCCGTGGCGTCCGGATCCTTCCCGAAGGTGTTCCTGGCATCCAAGGACGGGACACGGAGCTGCGTGCTGATGAGCACGGGCGTGGGCCTGGTCCTGGCCGATCGGCGGCCGACCGGCGCCTGGGAACTGTACAACCTCGCGGTACCGGGCCGGCTCATCGGAGCCTGGCTGAACCCAGACGCCTCCTTCTCCGCCGTCCTGGTCCAGCTCGACGGAACCTATGCAAGCTCCTGCCACCTGGTCTCGGAGCGTCGGTAGCCGCACCCCGGGGCTGCGGTTTCCGGTCGCACGCCGGCAACATCAGCCCCGCATGAGGGTTCGGATCGGCTGCGGCTTCCGCAAGGAGCTATCACCTCCCGGACCCTGCGTATGGGAGGATGGAGCGCTTGGCAGGCGAGCCCCGTCCCCGTCCGCCTGCGGCAGGGGGCGGGATTCCTTCACGATTGGAGCTCCCATGAAATTCTTCCTCGACACCGCCAACCTGGACGAGATCCGGCGCATCGCGTCGCTCGGGATCCTCGACGGAGTGACCACCAACCCCAGCCTGATCGCCAAGGAATCCGGCAGGCCCTTCGAGCAGATCATCCAGGAGATCTGCGGCATCGTCGACGGCCCCATCAGCGCCGAGGTGATCGGCCTGGAGGCGCCGGGAATGCTCGAGGAGGGCCGGAAGCTCGCGAAGATCCACCCGAACGTGGTGGTCAAGGTGCCGCTCACCGGGGAGGGCCTCAAGGCGGCCAAGGCCTTCAAGGCCGAGGGCATCCGCACCAACGTCACGCTCTGCTTCTCGGCCACCCAGGCCCTGATGGCGGCCAAGGCCGGCGCCACCTACGTCTCGCCCTTCGTCGGCCGCCTCGACGACATCGGCCTGGACGGCATGGAGCTGATCCGCGAGATCGTGGCGATCTACGAGAACTACGGCTACGACACCCAGGTGCTGGCCGCCAGCATCCGCCAGCCCCGGCACGTCACCGACTCGGCCCTGGCCGGGGCCCACGTCGCCACCATCCCGACCAAGGTCTTCGACCAGATGCTCCGGCATCTGCTCACCGACAAGGGCATCGAGGGCTTCCTCGCCGATTGGAAAAAGAGCGGACGGTAGGGCGCCGGCTTCCTTTCACGGACATTGCAGGAATGTGATCCAAGTCTTCTTCCTGGAATGGAAGAATCCTCCGTTGCTGCGGGAGCCGAGATGGCCATAGCCGACAAGTACGAACTCCTCCGGAAGAAGACCGCGGCGGCCCTGCTGGGTGGCGGCGAGGCGAGGATCGACAAGCAGCACAAGGCGAACAAGCTGACCGCCCGGGAGCGCATCGCCGCCTTCCTCGACGAGGGCTCCTTCGAGGAGGTCGATGCCCTGGCCGTGCACCAGAACCCCGAACTCGAGAAGATCCCCGGCGACGGCGTGGTCACCGGCTTCGGCCGGGTGGACGGCCGGCCGGTGGCGGTGTTCGCCCAGGACTTCACGGTCTTCGGCGGTTCGCTCTCCGAGGCCTACGCCAAGAAGATCTGCAAGATCATGGACATGTCGCTGAAGGTCGGCTGCCCGACCATCGGCCTCAACGACAGCGGCGGCGCCCGCATCCAGGAGGGGGTCCTGTCCCTGGCCGGCTATGCCGACATCTTCCTGCGCAACACCCTGGCCAGCGGGGTGGTGCCGCAGATCTCCCTGATCATGGGCCCCTGCGCCGGCGGTGCGGTCTACAGCCCGGCCCTCACCGACTTCGTCACCATGGTGCGCGGCTCCAGCTACATGTTCGTGACCGGCCCGGACGTCATCAAGGCGGTCACCCACGAGGACGTCACCAAGGAGGACCTGGGCGGCGCCAGCGCCCACGGCGCCAAGTCCGGCGTGGCCCACTTCGTCCTGCCCAGCGACTTGGCGGCCCTCGCCCACACCCGCGAGCTGCTCTCCTTCCTGCCCAGCAACAACCTGGGCGAGGCGCCGCGGATGGCCCCGCGATCCGAGATGCCGCTGGAGAACCCCGACCTGGACAAGATCATCCCCGAGGACGCCAACCGCCCCTACGACATCCGCCAGATCATCAAGGGCGTGGTGGACGACGGCAACTTCCTCGAGGTGATGGAGACCTACGCCGGCAACATCGTCATCGGCTTCGCCCGGCTGGACGGCCGCAGCGTCGGCATCGTCGCCAACAATCCCGCCTACCTGGCGGGCGTGCTGGACATCGCCTCCTCCGAGAAGGGGGCCCGCTTCGTGCGCTTCTGCGATGCCTTCAACATCCCGATCATCACCTTCGAGGACGTCCCGGGCTTCCTGCCGGGCGTCAACCAGGAGCACGGCGGCATCATCAAGAACGGCGCCAAGCTCCTGTACGCCTACTGCGAGGCCACCGTCCCGAAGATCACGGTCATCACCCGCAAGGCCTACGGCGGCGCCTACTGCGTGATGGGCAGCAAGCACATCCGCACCGACTTCAACTTCGCCTACCCCACCGCCGAGATCGCGGTGATGGGCGCGGACGGGGCGGTGAACGTGCTCAACGCGCGGGAGATGGCCTCGGCGCCCGACCCGGCGGCGAAGAAGGCGGAACTGGTCGCCGACTACAACGAGAAGTTCGCGAACCCCTACATCGCCGCCGAGAAGGGCTACGTGGACGAGGTCATCATGCCGCGGGAGACCCGCAAGAAGCTGATCCGCGCCCTGGCCCTGCTGGAGACCAAGCGCGACCTCACCCCGCCGAAGAAGCACGGCTGCATCCCGCTCTGAGCCGGTCCGGCCCGGAGCCCAAGGAGTCCTCCATGCGCCAGGTCTGGCTGTCCGCCACCCTCACGACCGTCCTCTGCGCCCAGGCTCCGGCGGGCTACGACGAGGCCTTCTTCAAGGGCGACCCCAAGGCCATCATGGTCGCCTGCGCCGACAAGGCCCGGGTGATCAAGCCCAACGACAGCCGCCTGCTGGCGGAATTCGGGCGGGCCTACCTCGCCGCCGGGGACGCCGCGCGTGCCGAGGAGGCCTTCAAGCGGGCCGCCGCCGCCGACCCCAAGGACGGGGAGACCCACCGGCTGATCGCCCTCGCCTGGCTGCGGCACGGCCGCAAGGCGGAGGCCCTGAAGGCGCTCGAGGACATGCAGCGGCTGGACCCCAAGGCCAAGAACGCCTTCTGCAAGGCCGCGGTGAACCTGCTGGACGCTGGGGCCGCCGCCGAGGCCGAGGCGCTGATGGAGAAGGCCTGGCAGCTGGACCCGAAGGACTGGCAGAACTGCGCCGAATTCGCCCGGGCCGCGGTCCGGGCGAAGCAGCCGGATCGCGCCGCCCGCTGGTGCGCCCGCACCGTGGCCGCCCGCCCCAAGGAGGAGCGGATGTGGAACGAGCTGGCCCTGGTCTTCGCCGATGGCGGGGCCGCCAACTGACCCCGCCCCTGGAGTAAACTGCTCCGGCAGTCTCCGGAGGTTCCCATGCGCCGCGCCACGCTCTGCGTCCTGTCCTCCTGCGCCGTCCTGGCCGCCCAGGGGGGACGGCTCGACAGCACCGGGTTCGCCAGCGACCCGAAGGGCGTCCTGGCCACCTGCGCCGAGCGCCTGGAGGCCCTCAAGCCGAAGGACGGGAAGTACCTCGCAGAGGCGGGGCGCTTCCAGCTCCTGGCCGGCCACGCGCGCAAGGGCGAGGACCTCCTCAGGTTCGCCGAGATGATGGACCCGAAGGACCGCGAGGTGCTGCGCCTGGTCGGCCTGGCCTACCTGAAGGCCGGCCGCCGCAAGGACGCCCTGGCCGCCTACGACAAGGTGCTGCTGAGGGACGGTGGACCCCGCAAGGGGATCGCCCACGCCGGCGCCGACCTCGCCGAGGCCGGCCTGACGCGGGAGGCGGAACGCTTCATGGACGCCTACGCGCTGCTCGAGACCAACGACTGGGAGGCCTTCATAGGCTTCGGCCGGGCCCACCTCCTGGGCGGGGCGCGGCGCACGGCCGCCGCCTGGTTCCAGCGGGCGCTGGTGCTCAAGCCCGCCGAGGAGCGGGCCTACCTCGAGATCGGCCGGGCCTTCGCCGATCCCCGGCCTCGCTGAGGCCGCCGATGCGCGCCGCCCTCCTCGCCCTCCTGTCCCTCGCGGCCAGCGCCGAGGAACCGCCGCCCCCTTTCGACGAAGCCTTCTTCAACGGCGACCGGCGCCAGGTCCTGCGCGCCCTGGCCGACCGCCTGAACGCGCTGAAGCCCGGCGAGGCGCGCTTCCTCATCGATTGCGGCCGCGCCCACCTTGCCGTGCTGGACAAGGCGCGGGCGCAGGAATACCTCAAGCGCGCCGAGGCCAGGGAGCCGAAGGACGGCCAGGTGCTGCGGCTGATCGCCCAGGCCTGGCTCCGCCACGGCTACAAGAACGAGGCCCTCGAGACCTATGCGCTGGTCCTCGCCCGGGATCCGAAGAACCGGGAGGCCCTCGCCCAGTGCGGGATCGACCTCGCGGAGGTGGGCCTCGCGGCGGAAGCCGAGAAGGCGATGAACGCCCTCGCGGCCCTCGAGAAGGACGACTGGCGCGCGTTCATCGGCTTCGGCCGGGCCTTCCTGGTGGGCGGCCAGCGGCAGAAGGCCTCCACCTGGTTCGCCCGCGCCCTCGCGGCGAAGCCCAAGGAGGAGAAGGCCTACCAGGAGGTCCTGCGGGCCTTCACGGAAACCCAGGCCGTCTTCTGACATGGCCGACCCCTGGCGGCGCCTCCACGCGGCCCTGAAGGCGCTGGCCTGGAGCGCCCTCGCGCTGCTGTCCTCCGGCCTCGCCTGGGCCCTGCACACGCCGCGGGCCGCCACCGAGGACCTGCCCGCCCTGGTGCCCCACCAGGCCTTCGAAGCCCTGGTCGGCCTGGCCCTGTCCTGGGCCTTCCTGCGCCTGGAGGGCCGGCCGCTCGCCAGTCTCGGCCTGCGTCTCGATGCCCGGTGGCTGCGGCTGTTCGCGTCCGGCGCCGCCCTCGGAGGGGGCATCATCCTCGCGGCCGCCCTTGCGGCGGCGCTGGGCGCCGGCGTCCGCTGGAGGCCCGGAACGCCTTCCGCGGCGACCCTGCTCGCGGGCGCCTGGCTGTATCTGGCGGTCGCCTGGACGGAGGAGCTGCACTACCGGGGCTATCCCTTCCAGCGCCTGTGCGAGGGCTTCGGCCCGGGCTTCGCCCAGGTCCTGTTCGCGGTCTACTTCGTGTACGGCCACTGGCAGAATCCCGGCATGCAGGGGGCGACGCGGGCCTGGGCCGCGCTCAACATCGGCCTCGCCTCGCTGCTGCTGGGCTACGCCTGGATCCGCACGGGGAGCCTGGCCCCCAGCCTGGGCCTGCACTTCGGGTGGAATTTCGTCCAGGGCCCGCTGCTCGGCTTCGGGGTCAGCGGGACGCACGGGGCCTCGGTGCTGGAACCGGTGCTGCCCGAGGCCCGGACCTGGGTGCACGGCGGCACCTTCGGCCTCGAGGCCGGACTGCCCTGCGCGGTGGCCGCCGTCCTGGCCCTCCTGCTGGTGGCCCGCCTGCCCCGGGCCGGTGCCATCCTGGAAGGCAGCGAGGAGGGACCATGCCGCGACGGATCGTGATCACGGGCGCCAGCCGCGGCATCGGCCGCGCCGCAGCCCTTCACCTGGCCCGGGCCGAGCAGGCCAGCCTGCTGCTGCTGGGCCGCGATGCCCGCGCCCTCGAGGAGACGGCGGGGCTTGTCCGCGCGGCCGGGGGCACGGCGCGGTTCAGCGCCGGCGACGTCCGCGACCGCGCCTGGCTGCAGGCCCTGGCGAGGGACGAGGAGGCCGTTCAGGGACTGGTGGCCGCCGCCGGGATCTCCGGGGTCACGCCCGCGGCCCGGGACAGCGACGAGCGCTTCGACGGCATCCTCGCCACCAACCTCACCGGAACCTGGAACACCGTGCGGGCCTTCGCGCCGCGCATGGGCGAGGGCGGGCGCATCGCCCTGGTGGCCTCGGTGCTGGGCCGCTTCGGCGTCCCCGGCTACGGGGCCTACTGCGCCTCCAAGGCCGGCGTCATCGGCCTCGGCCGGGCGCTGGCGCTGGAGCTGGCGGACCGCGGCATCCTGGTCAACACGGTGGTGCCCGGCTGGGTGGACACCGGCATGGCCGACAGCGGCCTCCGCGACCTGGCCAAGTCCCTCGGCGTGGACGAGGCCGAGGCCCGGCGCCGGGCCGAACGGGCCGTGCCGCTGAAGCGTTTCGGCCGCCCCGAGGAGGTGGCCGAGGGGATCGCCTGGCTGCTCAGCCCCGCCAACACCCTCATGCTCGGCAAGTGCCTCACCCTGGACGGCGGCTCGGTGCAGGACTGAGGCCCGTCCTCGCAGCCGGGCCGCGTGCGGCCCTCAGCTCGCCCGGTCCCCCAGGTAGCCCTCCAGCTCCTGCAGCTTGGCGTCGAGGTCCGCCAGCGCCCGGCCGACGCCTTCGGTGGCCTGGGTCACGGTTTCCGCAGCGCCGCGCATGGAGCCGAAGCTGTCGTTCACCTCGGTCGCCGCGGCGACCTGCTGCTGGCTGATCCGCGCCATCCCCTCGATGTTCCGGGCCGCCTCCTGGGTGGAATCGATGATGCTGCGGAGGGTCGCCGACAGGGCCTGCGAGTCCCTCTGGCTGGCCTCCATCTGCACCCGGCTGGCGCTGAGCGTCGCGAGCGCCTCGCGGGTCCCCTGGACCACCTCGCGGATCTGCCCGTCGATCTCGCGGGTCGCCTGCTGGGTGCGCTCGGCCAGCCGGCGCACCTCCTCGGCCACCACCGCGAAGCCCTTCCCCTGCTCCCCCGCCCGGGCCGCCTCGATGGCCGCGTTCAGGGCCAGCAGGTTGGTCTGGTTGGCGATCTCGTCGATGACATTGACGATCGAGCCGATCTGGTCGCCCTTGGCGGCCAGGGCGCCGATGGTGTCGGCGGTGCGCGAGCTGCCCGCGCCGAGGTCCTCGAGGGTGCGCAGGGAGGCCTGCATCCGCTCTCCGCCCTCCAGGGCATGGCGTTCGACGGCCTCTGCGTGCTGCACGGAGGCCCCGGCTCCGCCGTGGTTGAGCCGGGCCAGCCGGTCCAGCTCCGCCAGCGAGCGGTCGATGCCGAGGAGGGCCAGGTGCTGGGCCTGGGCCGCCTTCGCCGCATCGGCCATGTCCTGGCCGATGCGCTGGGTGGCGCCGTGGACCTCGGTGGCGAGGGCCGCCACCCGCCTCAGCATCTCCTCCTGGTGGTGCGCCTGGCGCGCCGCCTCGTTCCGCGCCTGGTCCAGCTGCGCGCTGTTGCGCGCCTTCTGCCGCTCGGAGATGCCGATCACCGCGAACAGGGCGACCGCCAGCCCGAGCGCCGAGGAGAACTGCAGCTCCACCAGCCGCGCCTCGGGGATCTGGCGCAGGGGCGGCAGCAGGTCCCGGTGCACCAGCACCACGCCGAGGAGGCCGATGCCCAGCCAGACCGCGCCCTGGCGGAGGTCGCCCACCAGCAGGGCGCCGCAGGGCACCAGGGCGAACCAGAACACGTTCGAGGACATGACCCCCCGGTTCACGTGGCAGAGCCAGAACATCAGGCCCCAGATGACCGCCAGCATCAGTTCGCGCGCCGGGAACAGGCGGCCGCCGAGACGCAGCACCGGAAGCACCGCCAGGAACCCCACTATGGCGACCAGCAGGCCATCGATGGCGGCCGGCGCACCCATGGCCTTGTACTTGACCATGAAGTAGACGGAGGCCAGGGAGCCCACGAAGCAGGTGCCGACGATGCTCCGGCCGCGCGGCCCGTCCTGCAGATCCCCGCGCAGCGCGGGAGGGATCCAGAACCCGATGAATCCCGCACCCTGGGCCACGCAACACCTCCTCCGGGGAGTGGGTACATCATCGACCCGCAGCCGCCCGACCTTGAGCCCGGACGTGCGATAGTGGGACATGCAGTACGCGGCGCTGGCCTCGGGCTCGAAGGGGAACTGTCACGCCTTCTGCGATGGAGAGCGGACCCTGCTCGTGGACGCCGGCATCTCCCTGAAGCGCATCCGCGAGTCCCTCGCCGGCCTGGGCTGGGATCCCGGGGTGGTCCGGGCGGTCGCGCTGACCCACGAGCACTCCGACCACATCGGCGCGGTGGAGGTGCTGCTCCGGCGCACCGACTGGGCATTCCTCGCCACCCCCGACACCAAGGCCGCGGTGGAGCGCGGGTTCCAGGTGGAGCGGGAGATCCCGGGCGACCGCTGGATCCCGCTGCGGGCCGGGCGCGCGGTCGACTGGGCGGGCTGGCGGGTGCTGCCCTTCAGCCTGCCCCACGACGCGGCAGATCCGGTTGCCTACCGCCTGGAGGCCGGCGCCTGGGCCGGGGCGGTGGCCACCGACCTCGGCCACGCCACCGCCCTGGTGGCCGACCACATCCAGGATCTCGACCTGCTCGTCCTCGAAGCCAACCACGATGTGGACATGCTCCGCGAGGGGAGCTACCCGCCCCAGCTCAAGGCCCGGATCCTCAGCCGGGTCGGCCACCTCAGCAACGCGGCCATGGCCGGCCTGCTGGACCGGGCCCTCGGAGCCCGGCTGCGCCACCTGGTGCTCGCGCACCTCAGCGAGCAGAACAACGATCCCGCCCTCGCCCGGCTGGCTGCGGAGGACGTGCTCCGCTCGCGGCCCGATATCGACCTCCGGCTCGCCTCGCAGCGGGAACCCTTCGCCATCCTCCCCGCATCCTGAACGGACACGACCATGCCCTCGACCCGCACCCCCCTGCTCCTCGCCTGCCTGTCCTCGGCCGCGCTGGCCCAGGTCCTCCCGGATGGCCCCGCCTTCGGCGGATCGAAGGTCTTCTCGCTCGGGTTGAACCCCCTCGGCAACAGCGCCCGCTTCGACCAGGCCGGCAGCGGGTGGTACCTCGGCCGGGTGGCGGGGGACCTGAAATCCAAGGACCAGCCCGCCGCCTTCGACGGCCTGGCCACCCTCCCCGGGGCCGAGGCCGCCGCCCCGGCGGCCGCCCTCGCCCGGCTCTCCGAGAATCCCTGGACGCAGCGGACCCTGGGCTACTCGCTCTCCTTCGCCAAGGCCGGGGGGATCCACGGGTCGATCTCCCGGGAGGAGAGCACCGGCGTGCTGGCCGGCCCCGACCTCGACCCCCTGCACCGGGGAAGCAGCGCCGCCCTGGCCCAGAACGGCACCACCCTGGACCTGCGCCGGGCGGTGGTGACCCGGCTGGTGACCGGGGTCGGCAGCATGGCCGACGGGGCCGCCTACGGCTTCGCCTTCCGCCTGGAGGACTGGCGCTTCGGGCAGGAGGTCCAGGCCCTCAATCCCGGCCCGGGACAGGTTCCACTGGGGGTGCCGAAGGCCGCTGCGGACTTCGCCACCACCACCCGCAAGCGGTTCGCCGCCAGCCTGGACGGCGGCGTGGTCTTCGACCTCGCCCCGGGCCTGCGGATCGGGGCGACCGTGGACCGGATCGTGCCGGTGACCCTCGGCGACCTCAAGGAGCAGCCCCAGGTCCGCGCCGGCCTGCAGATGGACCTGGGCAGCCTGGGCCAGCTGTCGGCCGAGGCCGACCTCAACGAGGCCACCCGGATGCCCTTCGCCGCCAAGCAGAAGGGCGCGGCGGTCTCGCTGCGGATCCTGGCCAGCCCCTCGGCCCAGCTGCTCGTCGGCGCCGAGCGCCGGACCCTGGCTGGGGCGGCCGTCAACAGCCTCGGCGCCACGCTCTTCCTGACCTTCGGCGACTACCGCGTCGGCGCCGGGCTGCGGATCGGCCAGGACCGGCCCCTGCTGGGGCTGGGCGTGAAGGTCGACTGATGCGCGCGGCCGCGATCCTCCTGCTGGCCCTTGTCCTCCCAGGCGCAGCCGAGACCCCGCCGGTCCAGCTGCGCGAGGTGGTCGAGCGCTTCGACGCCGCCCAGGCCAAGGTGGACACCTGCCAGGCGCCCTTCACGCTCACCCTCCGGCGCGCGCTCCTGCGCACCCCCACGGTCACCCGGGGCACCCTCTACCTGCAGGGGTCCGATTTCGTCCACTTCGCCTTCGCCCCGCCGGAGGACCTGGTCCTCCACCTGACCCCCAAGGCCCTTGCCTCCTACAGTCCGGCGGCCCGCCAGGGCGAGCTGATGAAGATCGGCGTGATCCGCAACAGCAACCGCAAGTTCCTCGGCCTCGGGCAGAAGCTGTCCTTCCTCTCCGACTACTTCGTGCTCGCCCTCGGGGAGTCCAGGGAGGTCCCGGGCACCCACTTCCTGGCCCTCCAGCCGCGCACCTTGTCGATGAAGAAGCGCATGCAGGGGCTGTTCCTCTGGGTGGACCAGGCCACCTACCTGCCCCGCCAGGTGCGCTGGGTGGAGCGCGGCGGGGACACCTGGAACCTCGAGCTGGGGCCGCTCTCGCTCAACCAGGCGCTGCCGGCCTCGGTCACCTCCTTCCGGCTCCCGGAGGGGATCCCGGTGAGTCCCGAATTCAGCTTTTTCGCCACGCGGAAAAAATAAATCTAAACTTGGGTTCACCGAGGCCGCCCATGATCGTGACCTGCCCGTCCTGCGCGTCGCGATTCCAGTACGACGAATCGCGATTCAAGGACCTCAAGTCGAAACGCTTCCGCTGCCCCAAGTGCAGCCACATGTTCGAGGTCGCCAACCCGACCCAGCCGATCGACCTGTCCTCGCTGCTGGAGCCTGGCTCCACCGCCCAGCACGTCCTGGGCAGCGTCCCGGCCCAGGCCGACTACCTGCCGCCACCTGCGCCCGCGACCGGCGCCACGCCCTACCCCTCAGGCTTCCAGGAGCCGCCGGCCCACGACCCCACCGGCGACACCACAGCCAAGCGCAACCGCGCCGCCCTGCTCGGGGAAGCCGGACTGGGCGATACCGGCCTGCCGCCGGGCTTCCGCTTCAGCCTCGCCTTCCTTTCGGGGCCCCACGCCTCCACGGTGATGCTGCTCGGCCAGTCGCGGATCCTCATCGGCCGCGAGGAGGGCGACATCGTCACCATGGACCCGGAGAGCTCCCGCCGCCACGCCATGATCGAGATCCTGCGCGACGGCACCGCCTGGATCACCGACCTGAACTCCACCAACGGCGTGTTCGTGGACGGCGCCCCGATCTCCGGCCGGGCCCAGCTCGTGGACCGGACCGAATTCATGTGCGGCCGGAGCACGTTCATGATGATGATCCGCGAGGACGATCCCTACGGGATGGGCTGACCCCATGGCCGCAGACCCCTTCGCCCCGCACCTGGAACGCGCGCGCGCCCTGTTCGGGAGCGGCGAGGTGCTGCAGGCGGGGCAGATCTGGCAGGCCATCCTGAAGAAGCAGCCGGACCACGCGGAGGCCCGTGCCGGCCTGCTGCAGGTCAAGCGCTGGATGGAGGCGCGCAAGGCCCAGGAGGCCCCGGCCCCTGCGCCCGCGCAGGGGGAGGCCGCGTCGCCCTACGCCACCCGCGTCTACAAGTCCACCGTCCCCTACAAGCCGGTCCAGCCGGCCCCCGAGCCGGAGGCGCCACCGCCCCCGCCGCCGCCTCCTCCACCCAGGCCCGCCCTCCAGCACTCCGACGACCTCGAGCCGGTGGAGCGCCTGCTGAAGGAGGGCTGCACCCTCTACGACATGGGCCAGGCCGAGGACGCGCTGCTGAAGTGGGAGCAGATCCTCGCCCAGGACCCCGGCCACGCCCTGGCCCAGGAATACATCGCCCAGGCCCGCATGGAGCTCGGCTACGACCTGCCCGAGCCGGTCCCGCATGCCGCGCCGGCCGCGCCCGTGGCGGCCCCGCGGCCAGGGGTGGAGGAACTGCTCCGGCGTGCCTCGCAGCTCTACGAAATGGGGTCCCTGGAGCAGTCCATCGCCCTTCTGGAGGAGGCCCTCGCCGCCGATCCGGAGAATGCCGACGCGAAGCTGTTCCTCCGCCTCGCCCAGCGCGAGCTCGCGGAGTCGACGCCGCCGGTCCACAGCCTCCAGGCCCCTCCCCCCGCACCCCCGCCACCGCCGCAACCCGCGCCGCTTCCTCCTCCTCCTCCTGTGCCGCCGGAGCCCCCGGCGCGGCCCGCCGAATCCGCCGGCCGCACCGGTCCCGTGCCCAACCTCCGAGCCGCCGATGCCCTCGAGCAGAAGCTCAGCCAGGGCGAGCGCCTCCTCCAGCTGGGCCGGTTCGAGGAGGCCGGCTTCGCCTTCCAGATGGCGCTGAGCCTCGCGCCCTCCGACAGCAGGGCCACCGAGGGGCTGCGAAAGTCCCAGGAGGGGGCGCAGTCGGCACCTGCCCCCGCCGACGCGACCCTGCCGGGCATTCCCGTCGCCAAGCCGGTCCAGCCGCCGGCCGCGCTCACCGCTCCGGCACCCCCGGCACGGACCGGGCCCGCGCTGCCCCGGGGGCTCCGCGATGTGGCCGAGCACCCCCTGCTCACCTCCAACCGCTTTCTCGCCGGCGGCGCGGGACTGGTGGTGGTCCTGGGCATCGGCATCCAGGTGCTGCAGACCTACCGGCGGGACGGCCAGCTCCGCTCCGCCGTGACCCGGGCCCGGGAGAGTGCGGTCGCCCCGGTCGCCCAGGCGGGTCAGCCGGCCTCCCTCGAGGAATCCGCCGCCGCCCTGCGCCAGGAGGCGGACGCGGTGCTCGCCTTCGACCCGGTCCGCGCCTACCACCGCGCCAAGGAACTCCTGCGCCGCGATCCGGCCGACGCCGTCGGCGCCGCGCTCCTGGAGAAGGCCAAGGCCGCCCTGCTGGCGGACCCGGTGCCCGGCGTGAGCCTCAGCGAGTTCCAGCGCCTGCTGAACAGCGGCGACCTGGAGGGCGCCGAGCGCGCCATCGACGCCCTGCTGCGCGCCAAGCCCGACGACCCCGACCTGGTCCAGCGCGCCGCCCGCCTGGAGCGCGTGCTGGCGGGCCTGCACGCCTCCAAGGGGGAATGGGCCGAAGCCCGGACCGCCCTGCAGAAGGGCCGCGCCTTCGTCCCCGAGGAGAAGTCCTGGCAGGCGCGGATCCACCTGCTCGAACGCATCCAGGCCATGCCGAAGGCGGAACACGCCGGCTGGCTGCCCTTCCTCGGCTAGGCCTTGGCGGCGCGCCGGTCCTGCCCCAGCTGCCAGCACCGGCTGTCGCCGCTGGCGGTGGAGTGCCCGGTCTGCGGGCTGGCCCTCGGCCAGCGCGTGCTGCCGCGGCCGCTGCTCTTCCAGGCCAGCGCCATCCACGGCGGTCCGGAGCGGCGCGCCCGCTCCCAGGCCATCGCCACGCCGGCCCTGGGCCGGGTCGCGCCGGTCGAGGTGGAGGACCTGCCCCCACTGGAGCCGTCGCCGCCCGGGAACCTGCTGCGCACCCTCGGACCGGGGGCGGGGGGAGTGCAGGACGCCGGCGCGGACAGCAGCTCCACCTTCTGGCTGCTGGCCCGGCTCGAGGCTGGCGAGGCGCTCGCCCTGGCGATCCTCAACCTGCTGCTGGGGGCGCTCGTCCTGGTGCTGCTGCGGGTCGGGCCGGCGGCGGCCTACGGCGGGCTGTGGCCGTACCTCGCGCCCCTCCACCTCGCGGTCTCCTGGGTCCCGGTCATGGTTCCGCTGGTCCTGGTCGGCCAGTCCCCCTTGATGGCCCCGCTCGGGCTCCGCCTGGCTTCGGAACTGCCCGAGCGGAGGATGGCCTTCAGCCTCTTCCACCTGCTCTCGATCAGCCTGTTCCCGCTGTCCTTCCTGTGCATGGTCCTGACCTCGAACCACCGCTCCCTCGCCGAACTGCTCACCGGCCAGGAGATCCTCGTCGCCCGGCGCGCCTGAGCCGGTTCCGGCTCACTCCTGGTCTGGTTCGAGGTGGTAGGGAACGGAGATCACCACGACCTTCGGCTTGCTCATGAGCACCGCCTTCAGTCGCAGCGCCGTCTGGTTGTGCAGGACGTGCTCCCACCAGTGGCCGGTCACGAACTCGGGCAGGATCACCGTGATGGTGTACTCCGGCTCGTTGCGGCGGATCCGGTCCAGCTCCTCCACCAGCGGCTCGACCACTTTGCGGAAGGGGCTTTCCACCGCCCGCAGGGGGATGCCCTCGCTGTACTTGTGCCAGTCCGCCTTGAGCTTCTCGAGGCCCCTGCTCTCGTGGCCGTGCTCGTCGGGGAAGTCGATGGTGAGCGCCTCCACCTCGCCGCGCCCGCCGATGGCCTTGGCGTACTGGAGCGCCTCGATGACGCCGCGGTGGATGCCCGAGACCAGCACCACCACGCGCTGCTTGCGGTGGTAGATGTCCTCGGTCCGGCTGGCGGCCAGGATCGCGCCGACCCGGATGTAGTGCCGGCGGATGTTCAGGAACATCCAGACGATCGGGGGGATGAGCACGATCACGATCCAGGCCCCGCCGGCGAACTTGGTCAGGACGATGTCGACCATGACCACGAAGGTCGCCGTGGCGCCGAGCCCATTGATGAAGGCCTTGGGCAGCCAGTGCGGGTCCTCCCCGCGCTTGCCGATCCAGCGCATGACCATGCCCGACTGGCTGATCGTGAAGCCCAGGAAGACGCCGAGGGCGTAGAGGGGAAGCAGCACGTCGGTGTTGGCGTGCAGCAGCCAGACCAGAAGCCCCGCCATGGCGGTGAGGATCATGATCCCGTTCGAGAAGACCAGCCGTTCCCCGAGGGAGGCGAACTGCTTGGGCAGGAACTGGTCGCGGCTCATGATCGCCGCCAGCCGCGGGAAGTCGGCGTAGGCCGTGTTCGCCGCCACCACCAGGATGGCGAAGGTGAAGGCCTGGACGGTGAAGTAGGCGGCCCGGCCGAGTCCGCCGGAGGTGTCGCCGAGGATGGCCTTGGTGAGCTTCGAGAGCAGCGTCTCGGGCACCACCGACGGATCCGGGCTGTGCGAGTAGGTCACCCCGAAATGGTTGGCCAGGAAGGTGATGCCCAGGAACATGATGCCGAGCAGCACCACCATCCAGGTCATCGTCTTGGCGGCGTTGTGGGCGGTGGGCTCGCGGAAGGCGGTGACCCCGTCCGAGATCGCCTCGACCCCGGTCAGCGCCGTGCAGCCGGCGCTGAAGGCGCGCATGAACACCCACATCAGGGCGAGGCCGGTGACCGTGTGCGCACTGCCCGCGACCGCGTGGACCTCCTCCGCGGAGGCCGGGGCGCCCGAACCGAAGATCCAGCGGAAGAACCCGAGCACGATGATCGAGAGGATCGAGACCAGGAAGCCGTAGGTGGGCACCGCGAAGACCGCCCCGCTCTCCTTGATCCCGCGAAGGTTGGCCAGGGCCACCAGGCCGATCGCCACCAGGGTGAGCAGCACGTTGTGCCCGCGCAGCGCCGGGACCGCCGCGGTGATCGCGGCGATGCCCGCGGACACCGACACCGCCACGGTGAGGATGTAGTCCACCAGCAGGCTGGCGCCGGCGAGCAGGGCCGGGAGTTCGCCGAGGTTGTCCTTGGCCACCAGGTAGGCGCCGCCCCCGCCCGGGTAGGCCATGATCGTCTGGCGGTAGCTGACGGCGAGGATCGCCAGCAGGCCGACGATGCCGAGGGCCACCGGGACCGACAGCCCGAACAGGGCGGCGGCAGCTGCGCCCCCGATGGCTGCGGCACCCCCGTGTCCCGCTGCCGTGGACAGGCTGGCCATGATCTCCTGGGTCGCGTAGGCGGTCGACGACAGCGCGTCCGAACTGAACACCGACAGGCCGATGACGTTGCTGACCTTGGTGTGCTGGGTTTCCCCGGAGGCGAGCCGGCGGCCCAACAGGAAGCGCTTGAGGTCTGGCATTCGGTTGATCCTACAGACCCGGGACGCCGGGCTCCACTGCAAATGGTGCCGTGTCGCCGTCGCTGCCGTGGTGCGAGGTTCCCACCCGCCGCCGACCCGCAGGAGCAGGCCGCCAGGCGGTGGCCTCCACCAGGTGGGCCTGGCCCGGGGCCACCGGCCACAGCCAGCGTTCCCGCTGGTGCATGCCCAGCCCCAGCGCGGCCAGTTCCTGGTTCGGGTCCACCCCCGCCCAGGGATCCTCCAGTTCCGCGGTGCCGGACCCGCCGATCTGACCGGGCCACGGATCGGTCCACACACCCAGGGAGAGATCCCGGCCGCCGTGCAGGACGCCGCGGTCGTAGACCAGCCACAGCTCGGCCCCGCTCCCGGCCAGGACCCGGAGCTGGGCGCGCATGAGCCTCGCCAGCCAGGCCTCCAGGGCCGCGGCCAGGTCCTCCGGCGGGAAGGGGTCCTCCCACCACGCGCCGAGCCGGTGGGCCAGCAACTGCTGCGCGACGCTCCCGTACTGGCCCATGACGTTGGCGGACAGGATCGTGCCGGGCCTCTCGATGCAAAGCCGGTGGCGGAGCGGCTCCGGCTCCGCGGGCAGCGACGGCAGCAGCCCCGCCAGGCGGGAACGGGCCGTGTCCAGCGGACGCATCCGCTGCCTCCCCCAGCCCTCCTGGGCACAGCGGCGGGCCAGCCGGTCGAGGCCGGCCAGCCCCCCGGTCAGGTCCTCGAAGGACCAGGCCGGCCAGCGCCGGTGCCGCAGGAAGGTTCGGAGCCGGCTCCAGGGATCGGCGTCCCAGCCCAGGGTGCGGGGCGGCGCGATCGACCAGGGCACCTCCAGTCCCGAACCGGCGCCCAGCACCCACAGCGGCTGGTCGCGGTCGGCGCGGGCCAGGCCGGCGCCGAGGAAGGCCCGGACCCGGCTGAGGTGCTCGCCCCAGGCCGCCCGGTCCCGGCCCAGGAAGGCCTTCTGCTCCCGGGCCAGCAGCTGGCCGATGACGCCGCCCATGCCTCCACCCTAGCCGAATCTGGGACACTGGCCCTGGAGGTGCCATGCCCCGCTACCCGCGACGCGCCGGCCGGGAGGTCCTGGAAGGCCATCCCCGGCTTCCGGAGTGGATCGTCAAGGAGCCGGTCCGGCTCGCCGACCTGCACGCCATGAAGCGCGGCCTGCGCGACTCCGCCCTGCACACCGTCTGCGAGGAGGCGCGCTGCCCCAACCGCGCCCACTGCTTCACCCAGGGCACCGCCACCTTCCTGCTGATGGGCGGCACCTGCACCCGGGCCTGCGGCTTCTGCAGCATCGCCAGCGGCCGGCCGGATCCCCTGGATCCCGGGGAACCGGAGCAGACCGCCGCGCGGGTGGCCGAGTTGGGCCTGCGCTTCGCCGTGCTTACCAGCGTCAACCGGGACGACCTCCCGGATGGCGGCGCCGGCCACTTCGCCGCGACCGTGCGCGCCATCCGCCGGCGCAACCCGGGCACCGGGGTCGAGGTGCTGACGCCGGACTTCTTCGGCGACCTGGAGGCGGTCACCACGGTGGTCGCCAGCGGCCCGGCGGTGTTCAACCACAACACCGAAACCGTGCCCAGCCTCTACCCCGAGGTCCGCCCGGCCGGCCGCTTCGAGCGCAGCCTGGCGGTGCTGCGCCACGCCAAGGCCACCGGCCGCGCACTGTTCGGCCCGGATTTCCGCACCAAGAGCGGGCTGATGCTCGGCCTCGGCGAGACCGAGGCCGAACTGGTGGAGGTGTTCGCCGCCCTGGCCGCGGCGGGGGTCGACATCCTCACCCTCGGCCAGTACCTGCGCCCCACCCGCCACCAGCTGCCGGTGCGGCGCTACGTGCCGCCGGAGGAATTCGCAGCGCTCGGCCGCCGGGCCAAAGCCTTCGGCTTCCGCACGGTCTACGCCGGGCCGCTGGTGCGCAGCAGCTTCAACGCCCACGAGGTGGCCGGCGCCGAGGGGATCGCGGTCCTGTAGTGCGGCCTAGAACCGCTTGACCAGCTGCAGCAGGCGCCGGTCCACCGGGTAGGTCCAGGGCAGGGTGCTGCGGTGGCGCAGGTAGGTGGCCACCAGCAGCCACTTGCGCGGCAGCGGCAGGGCCGCCTCGTAGCGCGGCCCGCGGGCATTGGCGATGAACCACCAGTCGTCCCCATTGAGGGGGGTGAAGGTGCCGCGTGCCTCGAAGCGCTGCCACACGTAGCCCACCTGCGGCCACCAGGGCCGGTTCCGGCTGCCGAGCCAGGCCTGGAACTCCGCTCCTTCCTGTTTCGTGTCCGGGTCCCGGTGGCGGATCGCCTTCAGCTCGACCGGGAGCACCCCGTGCCAGGTCACGGCCGCGCCCAGC
>JAYRFV010000137.1:0-28472 GCA_041908165.1 Holophagales bacterium
CCCCCCGGCCCCCCCCCGCGCCCCCCTCCCCACCCCACCCGCGGGGCCGGCCCCCCCCCCCCCCCAAAAAATCCGGCCCTCGGGGGGCGTTTTGGGGGGGGCTCTGGGGGCACCACCCCGCGACCTCCGGCGTGACAGGCCGGCACTCTAACCGACTGAGCTACAACCCCTAGTTGTCCTGCGTGGGCGATGACGGACTCGAACCGCCGACATGCTGCGTGTAAGACAGCCGCTCTACCGACTGAGCTAATCGCCCGTCTCGCCGAACCACGATGCTCACATGCGCGGCCCGGGGGGTCAAGGGGAAAAGGGCCAATTGAGGCGGGGGCGCTGCGGTGCTAGATTGGGAAGTCCTCGCCTGCGATAGGCTTCGTCGGGGTGCGCCTGCGCCTCCGCTGGAGTCGGGCGGGGTCACTGTTCGGGGGGCGTACGTGGAAGCGGCGATGGCGAGTCTGTGCGGAGCGGCCCTCCTTGCGGGAGCGGAAGGCGGGGGCTTCCTGGAAGCCCTGCCGGATCCCATGCGTCCCACCTGGCCGGAGGTGGTCTTCGTCCTGGTCCTGGTGACGGTCCTCTACGCGATCCTTCGCAGCGGATTCTTCCATCCCATCTCCCGGCTCATGGAGCAGCGCGAGCGCGACATGGCCGCCGGCGTCCGCGCCAAGGGCGAGGCCGCCGTCCTGATCGAGCAGCGCCAGGCGGACTACGCCGCGCGGCTCAAGGACCTCCGCGCCCGCGCCTTCGCCCGCCGCAAGGAGCTGTCGGACGCGGTGACCCGGGAGAAGAACGGCATCCTCGACGAGGCCCGCGCCGCCGCCCAGGCCCAGCGCAGGCAGTCCGCGGAATCGCTGGCCGCCGCCGGCGAGCGCGCCCGCGCGGACCTCATGGCCCAGGTCGACCTCCTGGCCGAATCCATGGCCCAGCACCTGCTGAAGGGGGCCTGAGCCATGCGGATCCCGACCTGCCTCACCGCCTTCCTGCTGGCCCTCGGTCTCGCCGGCGCACCGCTCTGCGCCGAGGATCATCCCGCGCCCGCAGGCACGGGGCACGCGGCCCAGCCGGCGGCCCACGCGGCGCCCGGACACGGTGCCGACCATGGCGCCGCCTCCCACGGCCCGGAGGTGAAGCTGCCCTTCATGAAGCGCGGCCTCACCCCGGGGGAGCAGCTGGGCCTGAAGGTCTTCAACTTCGTGGTGTTCGCCCTGGTCCTCGTCCTCCCCCTCAAGGGCGCCCTCTCCGCGGCCTTCGCCGCGCGGGCCCGGGAGCTGGAGGAACGGCTGGCCCTGGCGGAGAAGGAGAAGGCCGAAGGCGAGGCCCAGGTGCGCGAGCTCGAGGCCAAGATGGCCGGCCTCGAGGGCGAGCTCGGCGGCATCCTGTCCAAGGCCGATGCCGACGCCGCCGCGGAGAAGGAGCGGGTCCTCGAGGCCGCGCGCGTCGAGGCCGAGGCGATCCTGGCCCAGGCCCGCGCCGAGATCGAGTTCCAGCGCCGCAGCGCCGAACAGGAACTGCGCGCCCTGGTGGCCGAGCTGGCCGTCGAGGGCGCCACCCACCGCCTGCAGGCGCGCATGGAGGGTCCGGCCGCCGCGGCCCTGGTCGACCGGGCGATCGACAGCATCAGCCAGCGCGCCGCCGAGGGGAGGGTCCAGTAATGTCCGCACGCCTCGTTGCCCGCCGCTACGCCAAGGCCTTCGTCGAGATCGGCGTCAAGCAGGGCCAGCTGCACCAGCTCCAGGGCGAGCTGACCCGGATCGCCAACCTGGTCCGCGAGAACCCCGACCTCCTGCGGGTGGTCCAGAACCCGATCTTCGCCCCGCGCCAGAAGGCGCAGGTGTTCGAGCGGCTGCTGACCGCGGTGGGCGCGACGCCCACCCTCCAGCAGTTCACCCGGGTGGTGGCCGAGGCGGCCCGGCTGAACCTGCTGTTCGACATCGAGTCCGCCGTCCGCGACCTGGTGGACCAGCGCGCCGGGATCCTCGACGCCCACGTGGCCTCGGCCCACCCCCTCAGCGAGGCCCAGACCGAGGCCCTGATCCGGACCCTCGGGGCCCGCACCGGGAAGACCATCCGGGTGCGCTGGAAGCATGACGCCGCCCTGCTCGGCGGGCTGAAGGTCCAGGTCGGCTCCACCGTCTTCGACGCCTCGCTGCAGGGCCAGCTCCGCACCTTGAAGGCCCAGCTCCTCACTGCCTAATCGTTCGCCCCGTTTGGAGGACTAGATGGACATCCGCGCGGAAGAGATCTCCCGCATCATCCGCAGCCAGATCGAGGGCTTCGACGCCCAGGTCGACGTGGCCGAGGTCGGCACCGTGGTCAGCGTCGGCGACGGCATCGCCCGCGCCCACGGCCTGGAGAAGGCCATGGCCGGCGAGCTGCTCGAGCTTCCCCACGGCGTCATGGGCCTGGCCTTCAACCTGGAGGAGGACAACGTCGGCATCATCCTGCTCGGCGAGGCCCACGCCATCAAGGAGGGCGACACGGTCAAGCGCACTGGCCGCATCATGAACGTCCCGGTCGGGCCGGCCTTCATCGGCCGCGTGGTCGACGCCCTCGGCAACCCGATCGACGGCAAGGGCCCGATCCAGGGCGCCGGCTTCGGCCCGATCGAGCGCATCGCCCCCGGCATCGTCGACCGCAAGTCGGTGCACGAGCCCATGCAGACCGGCCTCAAGGCCATCGACTCGCTGATCCCCATCGGCCGCGGCCAGCGCGAGCTGATCATCGGCGACCGCCAGACCGGCAAGACCGCGGTGGCGGTGGACACGATCATCAACCAGAAGGGCACCGGCGTCATCTGCATCTACGTCGCGATCGGCCAGAAGCGCTCCACCATCGCGCAGGTGGTGAAGACCCTGGAGGAGTACGACGCCATGGGGCACACCATCGTGGTCGCCGCCTCCGCCTCCGAGGCCGCCCCGCTGCTGTTCCTGGCGCCGATGACCGGCGCGGCCCTGGGCGAGTACTTCATGTGGCACGGCAAGGACGGCCAGCCGGCCGGCAAGGACAACCCCGGCCAGCACGTGCTCTGCATCTACGACGACCTCTCCAAGCAGGCCGCCGCCTACCGCGAGATCTCCCTGCTGGTGCGCCGGCCGCCGGGACGCGAAGCCTACCCGGGCGACGTGTTCTACCTCCACAGCCGCCTGCTCGAGCGCGCCTGCAAGCTGAGCGACGACCGCGGCGCCGGCTCCCTCACCGCCCTGCCGGTGATCGAGACCCAGGCCGGTGACGTCTCCGCCTACATCCCCACCAACGTCATCTCGATCACCGACGGCCAGATCTTCCTCGAGAGCGACCTCTTCAACGCCGGCGTCCGCCCGGCCCTGAACGTCGGCATCTCGGTGAGCCGCGTGGGCGGCGCCGCCCAGGTGAAGGCGATGAAGCAGGTGGCGGGCTCGATCAAGCTGGAACTGGCCCAGTACCGCGAGCTGGCGGCCTTCGCCCAGTTCGGCTCCGACCTCGACAAGGCCACCCTGGCGCAGCTCAACCGCGGGCAGCGGCTGGTGGAGGTCCTCAAGCAGCCCCAGTACCAGCCCCTTCCGGTGGAGAAGCAGGTCGCCGTCATCTGGGCCGCCACCAGCGGCTACCTGGACGACCTGGCCGTGCCGCACGTCCGCCGCTTCGAGAAGGAGATGCTGGAGTACCTCGACGTCAACGCGCCGGACCTGCTCCGCACCATCCGTGAGGCCAAGTCGATCAGCGACGACGCCAAGGCCCAGCTGAAGACCCAGGTGGGCGCCTTCAAGGAGTCCTTCGTGGCCGCACTCGGCGCGGCCGCCGGAGCCTAGTCCCATGGCCGGTCTCCAGGACATCCGCCGGCGCATCCGGTCGGTCAAGAACACCCAGCAGGTCACCAAGGCCATGAGCTTGCCTTGTCGACACCTTTCGAATTGGAGTAACTAGCCATGGCCGGTCTCCAGGACATTCGAAGACGTATCCGATCTGTCAAGAACACCCAGCAGGTCACCAAGGCCATGAAGATGATCTCCGCGGTGAAGCTGCGGAAGTCGCAGGAGCGCCTGGTGGCCATGCGCCCCTATGCCGGCCGCCTGCGCGACGTGGTCGGGCGGGTGGTCTCGCGCATCGCCGGGAGCACCGAGATCGTTCCCGGACCGGTGGCCCAGGCCTTCCTCGCCCCCCGCGAGGAGAAGTCGCTCCGGCTGGTGGTGGTCGCCTCGGACAAGGGACTCTGCGGCGGCTTCAACGCCTACGTCCTGAAGGCAGCCCAGGCCTTCCTCGACGAGAACCGCGGCGACATCGTCCACCTGGACGTGGTCGGCAAGCGGGCCGCCGACTGGGCCCGCAAGCGGCGCATGCAGGCGGACGCCGAGCACGTCGCGCTGCCCGCCGGAAGCTTGGCGCGGGTGGCCCAGGAAATCGCAGCCGGCGCCGCCGCCCAGTACGCCGCGGGGACGATCGACGCCCTCTACGTGGTCTACAACTACTTCCACTCCCCCGTGAGCCAGGTCCCGAAGGTCGTCCGGCTGTTCCCGATGGAGGTCGACCCGGTCGGCGAGGGACCCTCCGAGGTGGCCCACCTGCTCGAGCCCGACCCGAACGCGGTCCTCGAGGCCCTGCTGCCGCGCTTCGTCGAGACCGAACTGCTGCGCTGCCTGCAGGAGAGCAGCGCCTCCGAGCACGGCGCGCGGATGGCGGCCATGGACAAGGCCAGCACCAACGCCGGGGAGATGATCGCCAAGCTCACCCTCAACATGAACAAGATCCGCCAGGCCAGCATCACCAACCAGATCATCGAGATCGTGAGCGGCGCAAATGCGTAAGAACGTGAACCACGAAGTCACGAAGTTCTCGAAGGAAAGCGTGAATTTTTTCTTCGTGTCCTCCGTGTCTTGGTGGTGATTCTTTTTTCCTGAATTTTCAACGAGGTTTCCCATGTCCGAGCACAAGCCAGGCCGCGTCATCGCCATCGTCGGCCCCGCCGTGGACGTCGAGTTCGACGACCACCTCCCCGAGATCATGTCGGCGCTCACCACGCCGGTGACCGACGCCAACGGCGCGGTGCTGTCGGTGACCCTCGAGGTCCAGCAGCACCTCGGCGAGAACCGGGTGCGCTGCGTCTCCATGCAGCCCACGGACGGCATGGTGCGCGGCCAGCAGGTCACCGACACCGGCCAGCCGATCATGGTGCCGGTGGGGCCCGAAACGCTGGGCCGGATCATCAACGTGGTCGGCGACCCGGTGGACGAGCGCGGCCCCATCGGCCACAGGATGACCCTGCCGATCCACCGCGAGGCCCCCAAGTACGAGGACCTGAACACCGCCTCCGAGATGTTCGAGACCGGCATCAAGGTCATCGACCTGCTCGAGCCCTACGCCAAGGGCGGGAAGACCGGCCTGTTCGGCGGCGCCGGCGTCGGCAAGACCGTGCTGATCATGGAGCTGATCAACAACATCGCGAAGGCGCACGGCGGCTACTCGGTGTTCGCCGGGGTCGGCGAGCGCACCCGCGAGGGCAACGACCTCTGGCACGAGATGATGGACAGCGGCGTCATCGTCAAGGACGACCTGGCCAAGTCCAAGGTGGCCCTGATCTACGGCCAGATGACCGAGCCCCCCGGCGCCCGCGCGCGGGTGGCCCTGTCCGGCCTCACCGTCGCCGAGTACTTCCGCGACGCCGAGGGCAAGGACGTGCTGCTGTTCGTGGACAACATCTTCCGGTTCACCCAGGCGGGGGCCGAGGTCTCCGCGCTGCTCGGCCGCATGCCCAGCGCCGTGGGCTACCAGCCGACCTTGGCCACCGAGATGGGCGAGCTGCAGGAGCGCATCACCTCCACGAAGAAGGGCTCCATCACCTCGGTGCAGGCGGTGTACGTGCCCGCCGACGACTACACCGATCCGGCGCCGGCCACCACCTTCGCCCATCTCGACGCCACCACCAACCTGAGCCGCGAGATCGCCGCCCTGGGCATCTACCCGGCGGTGGATCCGCTGGCCTCCACCAGCCGCCTGCTGGACCCCCGCATCCTCGGCGAGGAGCACTACACCACCGCCATGCGGGTCAAGGCGATCCTGCAGAAGTACAAGGAGCTGCAGGACATCATCGCCATCCTCGGGATGGACGAGCTGTCCGACGACGACAAGCTGGTGGTGTCCCGCGCCCGCAAGATCCAGCGCTTCCTCAGCCAGCCCTTCCACGTGGCCGAGACCTTCACCGGTATGTCCGGCAAGTACGTGAAGCTGGCCGACACCATCCAGAGCTTCAAGGAGATCTGCGACGGCAAGTGGGACCACCTGCCCGAGCAGGCCTTCTACATGGTCGGGACCATCCAGGAGGCGGTCGAGAAGGCGGAGAAGCTCGCCGCCTCGGTCTGATGCGGCCATGGCCATGCCCGGCGGAGATTCCATGAGCGACACCCTCAAGCTGGAAGTGGTGACCCCCGACCGCCAGGTCCTCTCGGACCGGGTCTCCGAGGTCCAGTTCCCCACCGCCAACCGCGGCTACTACGGCGTCCTGCCCGGCCACACCCCGGTGATGACCGAGGTGGGCGATGGCGTGATCAGCTTCGTCAAGGAGGGCCGCTCCCATGGCCTGACGGTGTTCGGCGGCTTTGCCGAGATCGGGCCGGACCGGCTCACCGTGCTGGCGCGGGCCTCCGAGACCGCCGACCAGATCGACCTGGACCGCGCCGAGACCGCCCGCCAGCGGGCCGAGCAGCGGCTTGCCGCGCACAGCGCCGAGATCGACATGGACCGCGCCCGCGCCGCCCTGCAGCGGGCCCTGGTACGGCTGCAGGCCGGCCGGGGCGACTGAGGGTTCCGGCCGTGCCCGCCGAGCCCCGGCCGGTCCAGGCCGCCGACCTGCCCGCCCCGGTGGGGCCCTATTCCCCCGCGATGACCTTCGACCGCCTCGTGTTCGTGTCCGGGCAGGGCGCCACCGATCCGCGCACGGGGCAGCTGGCCGGCCTGGACGTCGAGTCCCAGACCGAGCAGGTCTTCCGCAACCTCCAGGCGATCCTCGAGGCCGCGGGCACCGACCTCTCGAGGGTGCTGCGCTGCGGTGTCTTCCTCGTGGACATGCGCGACTTCGAACGGATGAACGAGGTCTACGGGCGGCGCTTCGGCAGCCACCGGCCGGCCCGCACCACCGTCCAAGTGGCCTCGCTGCCGGTGCCGGGGCTGCGCGTCGAGATCGACGCGGTCGCCTGCCTGCCCGGGTGAGGGGAAGCGGCTACCAGCTGTAGCGGGCGTTCTGCGCCAGCAGGTGCACGCGGGGGTCGCCGATGGCCTCGATCTGCGGCAGGATCGCCCCCCGGTCGCCGGGGGTGAGGTGGTAGATGCCCACCGGAACGTCCACCTTCAGCTTCTTCAGCTCGATCCCGAGCTTGGCCGGGGTGAGGTGCTTGCTGGCCTCCGCCAGCCAGGCCTGCTCGTTGGGGAAGCTGGCCTCGGTGATGAACAGCTTCAGGTTCGGGGTGGCGTTGGCGACCTCGTAGATGCGGTCGGTCTCGGCGGTGTCGCTGCTGAAGATGAAGGCGCTGCGGTCATCCTCCACCTTGTAGCCGACGCAGGGCACGAGGTGGTTCACCCGGATCGGCGTGATCCGCAGGCCATTCACCGCGTAGGTGGTCTCCGGCTCGATCCCGCTGTAGACGATGGTGGGATCGTCGCGGCTGGGGATCACGGAGAAGTCGGGCCAGAGTTCGTCGTTGAACAGGTGCCGGCGCAGCGCGTCGAGGGTCTCGGGCAGGGCGCGGATGCCCACCGGCGAGGCGGTGTGGCCGAAGATGTTCTTGGTGAAGAAGGGCAGCGTGCAGATGTGGTCCAGGTGCGAGTGGGTGAGGAAGATGTGCCGCACCGCGATCTGCTCGTCCACCGTGAGGGCCTGGGTCAGGGAGCCGGCGTCGATGGCCACGTGGCCGTCCACCAGCAGGCCGGTCAGGCGCTCGCCCTCGGCCTCGCCACCGGAACAGCCCAGGATGCGTAGCTCCATGATTCCTCGGGGATGCCGGAATCATACCGGGAAGGCCCGGACCACGGTAGCTGCATCGAAGGCCCGCAGGGGGCGGGGTGCGGGCCGTCCGCCGAAGCGGGCCGAGCGCAGCGGTGCCCAGCGGAGTGTCAGAACCGGATCCCGCCGTACACCGCGAACTGGGCCTGCGGCGCCAGCGCCTGGCGCAGGTCGTCCGGGGTCCCGGTCTTGTCGGTCTTGGTGGTGGGGAAGGCGACTTCCAGCCGGACGAAGGGGCTCAGCACCGGCAGGGGCGCGCTGAAGCCGATGCCGAACTTGGCCCAGGGGCGGGTGAGGCTGGTGCTGCCCAGGCTGCCCCAGGCCGGGAAGTCGGCGCTGTAGGACTCCCGGCGGAACTCCACGCCGGCGTGCAGGTTCAGCAGAAGCTTCCAGTCCAGGCCGGCGCCGATGGCCACGTACTGGGCGCCGTACTTGCCGAGCTTGGCGCCGTTGAAGGTCAGGTCCTGCTCGGACTTGGGGTGGTAGGTGGCGTTCACGCCGATGGCCAGGATGCCCACGTCCAGGAAGCTGGTGCCGATCCGGAAACCGACCCCGGACAGGCTTCCGGCGTCGTAGCTGCCGTTGACGGAGGTCTGGCTCACCAGCACCGAGTGGGCCTTGGTGGTCTGCCGGTCGAGCAGCAGGCCGATCTCGGTCCCGGCGAAGGCCGGCAGGGCGGCGAGGGCGACCGTGGGGAACAGCTGGGCAGCGCGCATGGGGGCTCCGGAGCGGTGCGCCCATGGTCCCCTTCCGGGGCCGGGCGGTCAAGGCGGCCCCGCCACGCTACCCTGGACCGGATGCCGCGCCCCTTCCTCCGCTTCCTGCTGCTCGACGGGTTCGACCCCGACACCGGCGAGCTGGCGCTGCGCGTCGGCGTGCACGGGGGCGACGAGCTGGGTGCGCAGCTGCTGCGGCTGAAGCTGCACCTCGGCCGCAGCGGCGACGCCCTCCAGCCGCTCCGGCGGGAGCTGCAGAGCCACGTGCAGATGCCCCTGCCGCCGGCCTGGGACAAGGGCCTGAAGCTGATCATCCGGGCGGTCGAGGACGAACTGGAGGGCCCCGGCGGCCGCGAGCCGGTGCGCTACCTGTGGGTGACGACCCAGATCCTCCACCCCAGCGACCCGAAGCGCAGCACCCTCAACCACCCGGTCGCCGCGCAGACCGAGATCCTGTGGGAATGGGCGCTGCGGCTGGAGCAGGAGGGCGACGCCCAGCGCGCCGTCGAGCTCCTGGAACGGCTGCTCCTGCTGGCGCCGCGGCACGCCGCGGCGCTGTCCCGGCTGGCGGCGCTGCTGCGCGAGCAGGGCATGCTCGAGGAGCTGCTGGAGATCGCCGGCCGCTGGCTGGGGGCGGACCCCGCCGCCGCCGAGGCGAGGCTGCGCAGGGGCGAAGCGCTGCTCGGCCTGCTCCGGCCGGCGGAGGGCCTGGAGGACTTCCTGGCCGTGCTGAAGGCCCAGCCCCTCCACGTGCTGGCCCACCTGGGCGCGGCCCAGGCCCAGGCGATGCTCGGCGGCGATCCCTTCCCCCACCTGGACGCCGCGCTGGAGCTGGATCCGCGGGTCACCCGGTCGGTGCTGGAGGAGACCTTCGACTACCGCATCCACGCCCACCGGGCCCAGGAGCGGCGGCTGGCCTTCGAGGACCTACCCGCGCTGCTCGGCGTCTCCTCGGCGGAGCTGCGCACCCTCGCCGCGCACAACGGGCTGCCGCTCGACCCGGAGGGGACGGTCCGGGAGGATGAACTCGCCCGCTGGGTCGGGATCCAGAACCGCTGCGGCCTGCGTGCCTCGGGGATGCACTGGACGGCCCCCACCCCCCGGGCCCTGCCGGCGCTGGACGAACCGCTGAACCGCTAGCCTGCGCCCGCGTACCTTCCAGCAGGGCAGGAGGGGGCATGAGGCGCTGGTTCAGGAACGCCCGGGGCGAGGTTCGCAGCGGCTGGAAGGCCGGCGGCTACGTCCTGCTCCTGGCCGGGTTCGTCGTCCTCCTCAACCTCGGGGCGAAGGGCCTGGAGCGGGTCTTCGGCCCCGCCCTGAAGGCGGCCATCAACCAGGTCGGCCCCCTGCTTCCGGTCCTGCTGGCCCTGGGCGCGAGCGCCGTCTGCCTGCGCCTGGAGCGGCGCCCGCTGGCGTCGATCGGGCTGCGCATCGACCGGCGGTGGCTGGGGGCCTTCCTGCTGGGGACGGCCGGCGGGGTGGTCCTGATGGCGGCGGTGGCCCTGGCGGTCCGCGCGACCGGCGCCTTCCACTGGGAACGCAACGCCGCCTGGGGAGCGGGCCAGCTCCTGAGCGGGGCCTGGGTCTACCTCTGGGCCGCCACCTTCGAGGAACTGGTGTTCCGCGGCTACCCCTTCCAGCGGCTGCTGCAGGGGGGCCTCGGCCCGGCCCGGACGCTGGCCCTGTTCGCCGTGTTCTTCGGGATCGCCCACTGGGGCAACCCGGGGCTGGCCGGCACGGCCAAGGCCTGGGCCACCCTGAACATCGCCCTGGCGGCGGTGCTGCTGGGCCTGGCCTGGCTCCGCACCGGCAGCCTCGCCTTGCCGATCGGCATTCACCTCGGCTGGAACTGGTGCCAGGGCGAATTGCTGGGCTTCCAGGTCAGCGGCACCGGTTCCGGCGGATTCCTGAAGCCGCTGCTGCGCCCCGACCGTCCGGACTGGCTGCACGGAGGCGCCTTCGGCCTGGAGGGCACCCTCATCTGCGCCCTCGCCTGCGCGGGGGCCTGCCTCCTGCTCGGGCGGTGGCGAGGGACCGCCGCGCGCGCCTGATCACCCTCCCCAGGGGCTCGGCTCCAAGGGACAATGGGGCATGGCCGCTGCCCTCCTCTCCACCGATCTCCCCTTCCCGGTGTTCCGCCGCGGCAAGGTGCGCGACGTCTACGACCTCGGCGACCGGCTGCTGCTGGTGGCCACCGACCGCATCAGCGCCTTCGACTGCGTCATGCCGCGCGGCATCCCGGACAAGGGCCGGATCCTCACCCAGGTGGCCAACTTCTGGTTCAACGCCACCTCCGACATCCTTCCCAACCACCTGCTTGCGACCCGGGTCGCCGACTATCCGGAGGAGCTGCGGGCCCACGCCGCGGTCCTGGAAGGGCGCTCGATCCTGGTGCGGCGGACCCGTCCGCTGCCGGTGGAGTGCGTCGTCCGCGGCTACCTGGCCGGCTCCGGCTGGAAGGAGTACCAGGCCAGCGGCACCGTCTGCGGGATCCCCCTGCCCGCCGGCCTCCGCCTCGCGGACCGCCTGCCGCAGCCGATCTTCACCCCGTCCACCAAGGCCGAGGAGGGGCATGACGAGAACATCCCCTTCGCGCGGATGGCGGGGATCGTCGGGCCGGACCTCGCGGCCCGGCTGCGCGACCTCAGCCTCGCCCTCTACGCCCGCGGCTCGGAGCTGGCCGCGGAACGGGGGATCCTCCTGGCCGACACCAAGTTCGAGTTCGGCGAGCTTCCCGGTGGTTCGATCCTGGTGATCGACGAGGTGCTCACCCCCGACAGCAGCCGCTACTGGCTGGCCGATTCCTGGGCGCCGGGGCGGAACCCGCCGAGCCTGGACAAGCAGTTCCTGCGCGACCACCTGGAGTCGCTCCCGGGCTGGAACAAGCAGCCGCCGGCGCCGGACCTGCCCACGGAGGTGGTGGACGGCATCCGCGCCCGCTACCTGGATCTCGCGACGCGGTTCGGCGTCGACCTGGGCTGAGCCGCCCGGTTGCCGTCGGCCCAGGACGGGAGGGACAATGGCGGATGCGCCTCCGCAGCTTCGCCTCTCTCACCGCCGCCCTCCTGCTTCCGGGGCTGCTGCCCGCGTCGGCGCCCCCGAAGGCCAGGCCCGGCGGGACGGCGCTCCTGGTCCGGACCCTGACGGTCAAGCCCGGGTCCTACCTCTGCCTGCACAGTGGCCAGGCCCTTCCGGAACGGGAGGCCACGGCCCGGAAGGACGACCTCGACTTCGTCTACCTGGCCGTGCGGGACGGCGGCTACCTCCGGCGCGAGTTCTTCAACCTCAGCGGCAAGGACACCCGGCTTCCGGCCGGGGTGCTCGGCACCCGGGCCGGCATCGTCGCCCTCGGCTGGGACGACGACCTCGTGGCCCGGTGCCGGACCACCGACGACCTGAAGCGCATGACCGGCAGCTACACCGCCAACTCCTTCTCCTTTGCCGCGACGGTCTCCAACAACCGCACCGGGGACCTCGAGAACCGGCGCTTCATCTTCCTCGACGCCCGCGGCCGCATGGGGCTGTTCACCGTGAAGCCCGGCGCCGGGGACGACCTCACCTTGGACATCCTGATCACGCCCTGAGCGCCGGCTCCGCCGTCACTCCTTGGACCGGACCCACGCCATCGGCCCCAGTCCTTGCAAGGCAGGGTGGTCCGGGGCGATGGCCGCGACTCCGGTGAGCAGCGCCCGCTGCCTGGACGGCGCGAACCAGCGCTGCAGGAGGGCCGCCGCTTCGGCGGCCGACACGGCGGCGGGCGGGCCGGGCGGGGTGCCGGTCAGCGCCGCCTCCCGGTGGGCCCGGAGCCGGCCCGCCAGGGCCAGGTCCTCAGCGTCGACGGCCCGGCTGGCCACCTGCGCCGCCCAGGCCCGCAACCGCAGCAGCAGGTCCGCGGGGTCGCCCCCGGACGGCGCGGCGGTCCGGAGCAGCACGTAGGGGGTGCCGTCCTCCAGGGCCTGCAGCCGGCCCTCGGCGCCGGGCAGATCCGCAGGCCGGGCCTGCAGCCACCGCGGCATCAGCTCCGCCAGCAGCGAGACGGCCGGGTCCCCCGGGCCCGCCGGCGGCAGCAGGGCCAGGGAGGCCTCCGGCCGGCCCGTTCCCAGGACCAGGCAGGCCGGAGGGTGGAGGGGGCGGGGCCCGGCCTTGGGCGCGGGCGGCAGGGCCGGCTCGGGGGCCGGACCCCAGGTGCCCAGGTGCAGCAGCACCAGCTGCCGGGCCTGGGCGAGGTTGAGGTCGCCCCGGAGGGTGAGCCGGGCGCGCTCGGGGCGGACGATCCGCCGGTGCAGGGCGGCCAGGGACTCGATCCCGACCTCGCCGAGGCTTCGTTCGGTGGCCAGTCCTTCAGGGCGGCCCTCCAGGAGCTCCCAGCGGAACCGCAGGTCGGCCCATTCGCCCAGGCCCATGGACAGCCGCTCCTGCCACACCTGGGCGCGCTGGACTTCCAGATCGGTCCCGCCCAGGCCCGGGCGCAGGACCCGGTGGGCCAGCAGGGACAGGGCCTCCTCCTGGAGGGTGCTCGAGCACCGCAGCGTCCACTGGAAGCGGCCCGGTCCGGCCTGGAAGCCGCTTTCGATCCCGCGTTCCTCGAGGATCCGGGCCAGGGTCTGTGCATCGTGGGGACCGGCGTGGCCGGCCTGCAGCACGCGCGCCAGCAGGGAGGCCGAGCCTTCGCGGCCGGCGGGCTCCTCCCCCACGGGCCAGCGGACCTCCAGGTGCAGCTCGAGGCAGGGCCGGTCATGGTCCTGCAGCAGTTCCACCTGGAGTCCGCTGGGCAGGGTGAAGACGTGCCGGCGAGGCGCTTCGGCCGCAGGCAGGACCGCGGCGGCCGCCAGGACCAGGACCGGGAGCCGCAGCCCGGCGATCATGGCCGCTTCCCACCGGGCTTCAGGACCTGGAGCACCTGGTCGCGCTGCTCCCTGGACAGCATGCGGAGCTGCTGCAAGGACTGCAGGGCCAGGGCCTCGGCCTTGACCGGATCGTCCAGGCGGGCCAGCGCCTGGGCGCGCAGAAGGTGGTAGAGCTCGGCCTGGGCGGCATCGCCCGGGTCCTGGGCCAGGTCGGGTTCGAGCAGGACCCGGGTCGCCGCCTCCGCTCCCAGGTAGACGCGGACCACCCGGGCGATGGCCGCTGGGCCCTCCCGGCGCAGCCCACGAAGGTCGGGGAAGGCGGTCCGCCAGTCGCCGCCCTGGCACCAGCCCAGCCCGAGCCGGCGCACCAGGTCGGCGGGGTCGGCCTGGTGCGCCAGGGCCGCGAGCTCCAGGCGGCGCAGGGCGCCTTCGAAGGCCTCCGGGGAGAGCCCTCCCTGCTGCAGCCGGAGCAGGGTCCGCTGGATCTCCTGTTCGCAGGCCTCCAGTCCGTGCCCTTCCTCGGGCCGGGCGGCGATCACGAAGAGGTTCCCCAAGCGCCCTCCGGGCACGCCGAGCCTGGCCGTCCCCCCCAGGTAGGCCGGCAGGGCCAGGCCCTGTCCACCGGAACGCCGCTCCAGCAGTTGCGCCAGCACCTCCAGGGGAAGGCGGTCGGGGTGGGTGGCCGGCGGAACCAGCCAGCCCATCCGCAGGCGCGGCCGTCCGGCCGCCTTCACCTGCACGCGCCGGCCTCCGGGCCGGCGGCGGAGGTCGAGGCCTGCGTCCGTGCGCTCCGCCGGGTCGCCGCCTTCCAGGGTGCCGAAGCTGCGCTCCAGGATCGCCTGGGCCTCCGCGGACTTCAGGTCCCCGACGAGCACGATCGCCAGGCGCGACGGCGACAGCGCCTCGCGTCCGTGGGCCTTCAGGTCCGCCAGCAGGACGCCCGCCTGGCGTCCCGACTCCCGCACCCGGCCGTAGGGGAGCCCGGGAAGGGCGCTTTCCAGGAGCAGGGCTTCGGCCGGGTCGTGGGCCGCCTCCTCGGCATCGAGGTCCTGGCGGACCCGGGGCAGCCGGGCGAGGCGCAGGGCTCGCAGGCGGCGCTGCTCCAGGTCGGCCCAGGCGGCCAGCGCCGGCGCGGGAAGATCGAGGGAGGACGCAAGGGCGTCGGGTTCGACCGAAACCTCCCTCCGCACCGCCCCCAGGAGGTCCAGGAGGTCGGGCCTGTCCGGCGCGGTCGTCCAGGGCGCGGTCCGCGCCAGGGTGTCGCGCAGCGAGGCCTCCAGGCTGCGCCGGTGCTCGTCCGGCCCGGGCGCTCCCGGGATCCGCCCGCTGCGGAGCTCCTCGACGCGAAGCGACTCCCGCAGGTGGTCGGCACGTTCGAGCAGGGCATCCAGTTCGGGCTGGGGGCCCAGGTCTTCGGGGCGCAGTTCCGTGAACATCGCCCGGGCGAGCAGGGTCGCCGCCACCGCCGGCAGTCCGCCGGTATCCGCACACCCCCCGCGGAAGAACAACCCCGCCCGGATCATGCCGCTCCCCGGCCGCTCCACCAGCAGCACCCGGATGCCGTTCCGGAGCCGGCCCTCGACAACTTCCGGGGGCTGCGCAGCGACCGCGAACGCGACCAGCATCGGCGCGGTTCGCCGCATCAGGAGGGGCAGGACCATGGGGCCAGGATACCTGAGGCTGGAGGCTGGAGGCCGGAGGCCCTCAAGAACAGGAGCGGCCCCGGAGGGGCCGCCCCAGGAGAGCCTCCGGCCGCCTCACCGGACCTTGATCGAGCCGTTGGTGGTGTCGAGGACGATGCGCTGGACCTTGCCGGGGATCTTCAGCTTGGCGCTGTGCTTGGTCTGCTCCAGGATCTGGGCGGCGGGAACCTTGATGTCCAGGCCGCCGTGGGTGTTCCCCGCCTCCAGGTCGCCGGTGGCGCGGCCCAGGTCGAGGTCGATGGAGCCGTTGGTGGTTTCCAGGCTGATGCCCTCGCCCCAGCCGTCCAGGCCTCGGGCGACGATGCTGCCGTTGGTGGTTTCCATGCGCACGCCGCCCAGCACGTCCTCGAGGAGGATCCGGCCGTTGGTGGTGCCGCCCTTGATCCGGGCGTTCAGCTTGCGCGCGTCGATGGTGCCGTTGGTGGTTTCCGCCAGCACCTCGCCAGAGACCTCCTTGAGCGTCACGTTGCCGTTGGTGGTTTCGCAGCGGGCGTAGCCCTCGAGGTTCGTCACCGAGAGGGAGCCGTTGGTGGTGCGAAGGTGGGCCAGCAGCTTGTGCGGAACGGAAAGGGTCATCTGGCAGGCCGGGCTCCGGGTGAACCCGAAGCTGAGGTGCCACTTGGCGGGTTCGGTGAGGGCCTCGATGTCCAGGTCGGCGCCCTTCCGCTGGACCACCAGGGTGATCGGACGGTGCTCGTTGTCCCGGATCTCGGCGCGGAGCGACACCTCCTCCTTGTTCCAGCCGGTGACCTTGATGCTGCCGTTGCGGTTCTTCACCCAGAGCTTGGAGCCGAAGGCGAGCTTCTCCGTGCGGTTCTCCACCCGGGAGGGGCCGCTGGTGGGCGGCTCGGGGACGGCCGGCGGCGCCGGGGGCTCCGGGGGCGGCGGAGGGGCGGGCGGCGCCTGGGCGAGCAGGGCCGCGCCGAGGGTCAGGGCGGTGAGGGTGGCGGTCAGCTTCGCGGGTCGCATGGAAGGCTCCGGAGGCAGGGAGGCGGGTCGGGCCTGCAGAGGGGCAAACGCAGGCGGGGCCGGACGGTTTAGCCCGAATGCTAATCTGGACAGCCGGTTCCGGAGGCTGCCATGGACATCCTCATCTTCGCCGCCGCCCGGACCGCCCTCGGCGCCTTCGGGGGTGGGCTCAAGGACGTGACCGGCGTCGACTTGGGCTCGACCGTCCTGCGCGCCCTCCTGGAGCGGTCCGGGGTCGAGCCGGAGCAGGTGGCCGAGGTGGTGCTGGGCCAGGTGCTGCAGGCCGGAGGCGGGCCGAACGGGGCCCGGCAGGCGGCCCTCCGGGCCGGGCTGTCCCAGGGGACCCCCGCCCTGACCCTCAACCAGGCCGGAGGCTCCGGGCTGCGGGCCGTGGCCCTGGCCGCCCGGGACCGGGTGGCCGGGACCTTCGCGATCGGCGGCGGGACCGAGAGCATGTCCGGCAGCCCCTACCTGCTGCCCGGGGCCCGGTGGGGGGCGCCGATCGGGCCCGTGGAGGTGGTGGACAGCGTGCTCCAGGATGGCGGGGTCGTCGTGGAGGAGCCGACCCAGGACCCCGCCGCCCCGCCCGGTCCCGGCGGACCGGCCCAGGACGCCTGCGTCGCCTCCAGCCGGCGGAAGGCCGCCTCCGCGGATTTCGCGCGGGAGATCGTGCCCGTGCATCGCCGGGGCCGCCGCGGGGAGTCGGTGTTCGCGGTGGATGAAGGCGCTCCGGGCGGACGGTGCGCCCCGCCCGCCGATGGCGCCGCCGCGGTGCTGCTCGGTGCCGGGGCCTCCGGGCCCCGGCCCATCGCCCGCCTGCTCGGCTTTGCCCAGGCCGCGGGCGATCCCGCGGCGGCCCTGCCCGCCACGGTCCCGGCCATCCGCCGCCTGCTCGCGGAGACCGGGCTTCCGCTCCACCGGGTGGACCGCTGGGAGCTGGAGGAGGTGCACGCGGCGCGGCACCTGGACCTCCTCGGCGGACTTCCGGAGGTCGATCCGGACCGGGTGAACGTCCGCGGCGGCTCCTTCGCCCTCGGCCGCCCCCTCGGCGCCAGCGGCGCCCGGATCCTGGTCACCCTGCTGCACATCCTGCAGGACCAGGACCTCAGGTTCGGGGTCGCGGCCCTGGACGCCGGCGACGGCACCGGGCTGGCCCTGGCGGTGGAACGGCTGTAGCGCGGACCGTTCGGCCGCGTTTCATGGTTAGCTTTCCCGGTGATCACCCTCACCCACGTCGCCAAGCAGTACGACCGCATCCACATCGCGCTCCACGACGTGAGCTTCCACGTCGCCGCGGGGGAGTTCCTGTTCCTGACCGGGCCCAGCGGGGCCGGCAAGAGCACCCTGCTGAAGCTGCTGATGCGCGACCAGGTGCCCTCGGGGGGCGAGATCCAGCTGGCCGGCCACCGGCTGGCGGCGATGCCGCGGCGCGAGGTGCCCTTCCTGCGCCGCAAGCTCGGCGTGGTGTTCCAGGACTTCAAGCTGATCCGCACGATGACCGTGTTCGAGAACGTCTCCTTCGTCCTCAAGATCCTCGGCGTCGGCTATGCGGAGCAGAAGCAGCGGGCCTTCCGGGCCCTCAAGATGGTCGGCCTGCAGCACCGCCTGGCGGCGCACCCGCTGCAGCTCTCCGGCGGCGAGCAGCAGCGGGTGGCGATCGCCCGGGCGCTGGTGAACGACCCGCTGGTGCTGCTGGCGGACGAGCCCACCGGCAACCTGGACCCCGACCTGGCCCAGGAGATCATGGCCCTGTTCGAGCGCATCAACACCCAGGGCACCACCGTCCTGGTGGCCACCCACGACCGCGGCCTGATCCAGCGGATGCGCAAGCGGGTCATCGGCCTGGAGCGCGGCCGGATCGCCTTCGACAATCCGGCCCCGGCGAGCCTCGTCGAGGTCTGACGAGGCGCGCCGGCGGGCGCGGGCCCGGGGTCGGGGCTATTCCAGCACGTGGATGTTGCGCGCCGCGCAGATCTCCTTGAGCTGCCTGGGCCAGACCGAGACGGTGACCTCGCCCAGGTGGGCGGTGCGCAGCAGGTACATGAAGGTGCGCGCCTGGCCGATGCCGCCGCCGATGCTGAGGGGGATGCGGTCGTCCAGGATGGCCTGGTGGTAGGGCAGCTGCAGGAAGTCGAGCTGGCCGGACAGCTCCAGCTGGGTCCGCAGCGTCTCCCGGGTGACCCGGACGCCCATGGAGGTCAGCTCGTGGCGGCGTTTCGTCACCGGGTTCCACACCAGGATGTCGCCGTTCATGCCATGGGTGTCGCGCCCGGTCATGGCCCGGGTGTCGGTCGCCCAGTCGTCGTAGTCGGCGGCGCGCATCTCGTGCGGGAAGCCGTCCTTCAGCACCCAGCCGATGCCGATGATGAACACCGCCGGGCAATCCTGCAGGATCGCCGTCTCCCGCTGCTTGCGCGGCAGGTCCGGGTACATGTCCAGCAGGTCCTCGGCGTGGATGAAGGTCAGGTGCTCCGGGAGGTCGGGGTAGCGGTCCGTCTTCAGCGCCGGGAACAGCTCCTGGGCATACAGGCCGGCGCCGCGGATCACCTTCCAGATCCGGTTGACCGTTTCCTTGAGCGTGTCGAGGTTGCGCATGTCCGCGGTGATGCGCCGCTCCCAGTCCCACTGGTCGACGTAGGAGCTGTGGTCGTGGTCGAGGAAGTAGTCCTTGCGCACCGCCCGCATGTCGGTGCAGATGCCCTCGCCGACGGCGCAGCCGAACTGGGCCAGGGCCATGCGCTTCCACTTGGTGGCGGCCTGCACCACCTGGGCGGTGATGCGGCGGTCGAGGCCGAGGCCGCAGGGGAACTCCACCGGCGTGCGCGAACCGTCGCGGTCCAGGTAGTCGTTGACGCCGCTGTCGCGGTCGACGATCAGCGGAACCTGGACCATGTCCAGGTTCAGCTCCTTGCACAGGTGGTCCTCGATGTAGCGCTTCACCGCGAAGATCGCCCGCTGCGTGTCGATCCGGTCCAGCAGCGGCGCGTAGCCCTCGGGCAGGATTTTCGCCACCTCCTCGTACGTGCTGATGCCTGGTCCGGCCAGGTCGGCGGCCTTGTTCGACATGGGATGCCCTCCTCTGGATGCAGGGGATCCCGTCGGACCATCACCTCGCCGGGATGACCGAGAAGCCTCCCCGAAGCGCCGTCATCATGCGCCGGGGAGGCCGGAGTTGCAAGACCTGCGGGTCGGTTTACCGGGGGTCACTTCCCCCGCGGGGCGCCGCGCCGGGGGGCGGACCCGGACCGGGCCGGGGGCCGGCCGCCGCCGGGGCGACCGCCGCCCTGACGGCCCTGGACGATCGGCTCGGCCTTGACGGTGGGATCCGGGGCGAAGCCGGGCACCACCTCGCTGGGCAGGGTGCGCTTCAGCAGCTTCTCGATGTCCTTGAGCAGCCGCGACTCGTCGACGCAGACCAGGCTGAGGGCCTCGCCCTCCACGCCGGCGCGGCCGGTGCGGCCGATGCGGTGGACATAGTCCTCGGGCACGAAGGGCAGCTCGAAGTTGACCACGTGCGGCAGCTGGTCGATGTCCAGGCCGCGGCTGGCGATGTCGGTGGCCACCAGGGCGGTGATCCCGCCGGCCTTGAAGTCGGCCAGGGCCTTGATCCGCTGCGGCTGGCTCTTGTTGCCGTGGATGGCGGCGGCGGCGATGCCGTCCCGCTCCAGCTGCTCGGCCAGCCGGCTGGCGCCGTGCTTGGTGCGGGTGAACACCAGCACCTGCTCCATCCGCCGGCTGCGGATCAGGTGCGAGAGCAGGGCGCGCTTGCGCTCGCGATCGACCGGGTGGACCCGGTGCTCGACCAGGTCGGCGACGGCGTTGCGCGGGGCCACGTCGATGAACACCGGGTCGTGCAGCAGGCCCGCCGCCAGCTGCCGGATCTCGTCGCTGAAGGTGGCCGAGAACAGCAGGTTCTGCCGCTGCGCCGGGAGCAGCGCCAGGATCTTCCGGATGTCGCGGATGAAGCCCATGTCGAGCATGCGGTCGGCCTCGTCCAGCACCAGGAACTGCAGCGAGCCGAAGTGCAGGTTGCCCTGGCCGTGGTGGTCCAGCAGCCGCCCGGGGGTGGCCACCAGGATGTCCACGCCGGCGCGCAGCGCTTTCACCTGCGGGTTGATGTTCACCCCGCCGAAGATGGTGGTGGAGCGGAACGGCAGGTGCCGGCCGTAGGTGCCGACCGCCTCCTCCACCTGCATGGCCAGCTCGCGGGTGGGGGTGAGGATCAGGGCGCGGATCGGGTGGCGCGCCGGGGACGGGCTGTGGCTCGCGTGGGGCGCCAGCATCTGCAGCATCGGCAGGACGAAGCCGGCGGTCTTGCCGGTGCCGGTCTGGGCGCCGGCCAGCAGGTCGCGGCCGGAGAGCACCACCGGAATGGCCTTGCTCTGCACGGGGGTGGGGGTTTCGTAGCCCTGCTCGCGCACGGCGCGCAGCAGCTCGGGCATCAAGCCCAAGGTATCGAAGGACATGAAGTCTCCTGGAGGGGGCCCACCTGCGCGCGTTCCGCTGCGCCGGCCCCGGTCCGGGCAGGTTGGTTTCGTACCAAGAACTTCACAGCAGGGGGCGCAGACCGGAGCGCCTTCCGAGCACGATACCCAAGGGTAACCGAGATCGAGTCCGTTTGCCAGGAAGGAGGCGGCTGGGGACGGACAGTCAAAATCCGGCAGCGGACCACGGCCCCGGCCTCGGCCGCGGACGTCGGATTCGGCCGCGGGCCCCGGCCGCGGTCGGCTTCGGCGACCGGCTTCGGCCTCGGATCCGTGGGTCCGAGGCCCGAGCCCCGACCCGCGCGGGCCTGGTGCACACTGGCCTCATGCTCCTGCTGCTGCTCGTCTCGGTCCTCTGGGCCCTGTCCTTCGGCCTCACCGCCACCGTGGGCGGGCTGGGGGCGACCTTCGTGGCGGCGGTGCGGACGGTGCTGGCGGCGCTGGTGTTCCTGCCCTTCCTGCAGGTCCGGGGGCTGCCGCCGCGGCGGGCCTGGGCCTTCGTCGGGATCGGGGCGCTGCAGTTCGGCCTGATGTACCTGTTCTACATCGCCTCCTTCCAGTGGCTGCGTTCCTCCGAGGTGGCGCTGTTCACGATCTTCACCCCGCTCTACGTCACCCTGGCGGGCGACCTGGTCGAGCGGCGCTTCTCGGCGCTGTTCCTGGTCACCGCGGCGCTCGCGGTGGCCGGCACCGGCATCTGCGTCTGGACCGGCCTCGGCCGGACCGGGTTCCTCCGCGGCTTCCTGCTGATGCAGGCCTCGAATCTCTGCTTCGCCTTCGGCCAGGTGCTCTACCGCCGCGCCGCCGCCGCCTCCGGCCGGACCGACCGCGACCTCATGGGCCTGCTCTTCCTTGGCGCCGCCGCAGTGACCTGCGCCCTCGCCGCGCCCTTCGCGCCCCTGGACCGTCTGCGCACCGTGGACCTGGGGCAGGCGCTGGTGCTCGTCTACCTGGGGGTGATCGCCTCCGGCCTGGGCTTCTTCCTGTTCAACGCCGGAGCCCGGCGCACCGACCTCGGCACCCTGGCGGTCCTCAACAACGCCAAGATCCCGCTGGCGATCCTGGCCTCCGGCCTGGTCTTCGGCGATCCGGTGGACTGGCCCCGGCTGGCCCTCGGCGGCGCCATCCTCGCCCTCGCCCTCGGCCTGAACCACGCCGGCCGGGCCCTCCCCCGCCTGCTGGGCCCCTGAAGGCAGGGCGGACGGTCCCTGCGCGAGACCGAAAAGCGCGCGACGAAGGCCGACCGGCCGCGGGTATAGTCGTGGTCCTAAAGGACCGCGGAGATGGATCACCCAGGCGAGGCGCAGGACCCGTCCCCAGCGGGCAGGACGATCGTCAGCATGGAGCGGCTGCAGGCCTTGCTGGCCCATTCCTGGGACATCCTCTCGCTGCTCGACGGCCAGGGGCGGCTCATCTACAACTCGCCCGCAGCCCAGCGGCTGCACGGCTTCGAACCGGAGGAGATGGAAGGCCGCAACACCTTCGACTTCTTCCATCCGGAGGACGCCGGCCAGGTGGCCGAGGCGTTCCAGGCCTGCCTCGCCACGCCGGGCCAACCGGTGCGGGTGGAATACCGCTACGCACGCAAGGGCGGCAGCTGGATCTGGATGGAGGCGGTCGCCGTCAACATGCTGGATGATCCGGGCGTCCAGGCCATCGTGGTCAATTCCAGGGACATCAGCGGACGCGTGGAGGCCCAGCGCGCGCTGCGCGACTCCGAGCTGTTCGCCGACCGGATCCTCGACACGCTGCGGGACAACCTGGCGGTGCTGGACGGGAGCGGACGGATCCTGAAGGTCAACCAGGCCTGGCGGGATTTCGCCACCGAGAACGGATGGCCCGCGGGGGTCGGCTGGGAAGGCGTGGACTACCTCGGGACCTGCGCCCAGGCGACCGGCCTCGGTGCCGAGCAGGCGAAGGCCGTGGCCCGCGCGATCCAGGACCTGCTGTCCGGGGAGCGGTCGGAGTTCACCCTGGAGTACGCCTGCGATTCGCCCGCCTGCACGCGCTGGTTCCAGGTCCAGGTCACCCCGTTCCTGGGCCATGGCCCTGCGCGGCTGGTGATGTCCCACCAGAACATCACCAACCTGAAGCTGGCCGAAGAAGAACGCCTTCATCTGGAACGCCAGCTGCATCGATCGCAGAAGATGGAAAGCCTGGGAAGCCTTGCCGGCGGCGTCGCCCATGACATGAACAACGTGCTCGGCTCCGTTCTCGGCATGGCTTCGATGCAGTTGGAGCTGCTGCCGCCCGAATCGGCCGCGCACGAGGCGTTCAGCCTCATCACCCGGGCCTGCCAGCGGGGTGCCGGCCTGGTCAGGCGGCTGCTCCACTTCGCCCGCCATGACCTTTCGGAACAGCGGGTCGTCGACCTCAACCTCCTGGTCCTGGAGACCTTCAAGCTGATGGAGCGGACGACCCTGAGCCGGGTCCGCTGCACCACCGAACTGGCCCCGGAACCGCAGCTCCTTCGCGGGGACGCCAACGCCATCCTCCACGCGGTGATGAACCTCTGCCTCAACGCGGTCGACGCGATGCCCGAGGGCGGCAGCCTGGTCCTGCGCACGCTGCGGCCCACCGAGGGCTGGATCGAGCTCGAAGTCGAGGACTCGGGCAGCGGCATGGCCCCGGACGTCCTCGAGAAGGCCCTGGATCCCTTCTTCACCACCAAACCGGCCGACAAGGGCACCGGCCTCGGGCTCTCCATCGTGTACGGGACGATGACCGCCCACCAGGGGACCCTGGACCTGCAAAGCCGGGAGGGACAGGGAACCAAGGTCACCCTGCGCTTCCCGGCGGTCGAGGCCGCGCCCCCCGAGGGCGGTGAACCGGCTCCCCCCGCGATCGGAACGGCCACCCGGGTCCTGGATGTCCTGCTGGTGGACGACGATGAGCTGATCCGGTCCACCTTCGGCCCGGTCATCCGCTGCCTGGGGCACCGGGTCCGGCTGGCGGCCTGTGGCGAGGAGGCCCTCGAACTGCTCGCCGGGAGCGCCACACCGGATGTCGTCATCCTCGACATGAACATGCCGGGCCTGGGGGGAAGGGGGACCCTTCCCCTGCTCCGGAAGCGGAATCCGGACCTGCCGGTGTTCCTGGCCACCGGCTGCGTGGATGCCTCCGCCTTGGAGATGAGTGGGGCCTTCCCGGCCGTCACCCTCATCCCGAAGCCGTTCAGCATGAAGGACCTGCGGCAGCACCTGGCGGCGGTGGCAGGGGCCGGCCAGGGCCCCTAGCGGCCGCCTGCGCGGCGGCCCCGCCCCGATGAATGCAGAACGGGCGGCCGAAGCCGCCCGTCCGGGATGAAGGTCAGGCTAGAGCTTGACGACGTTCGAGGCCTGGGGGCCCTTGGGTCCCTGGGTGACGTCGAAGCTCACGCGCTGGTTCTCGTCCAGGGTGCGGAAGCCCTTGTCCTGGATCGCGGTGTGGTGGACGAAGAGATCCTGGCCGCCCCCTTCGGGGGTGATGAAGCCGAAGCCCTTCTCGGCGTTGAACCACTTGACGGTGCCTTGAGGCATGTTCACTTCCTGTGCTGCGTCTGGAACGGGGAATGCTGTGACCACTTCCAGACCAAGCCGTCATAGCGTGTTTTTGGGACCTGCCGGAGGCAGGCCCACCTTTGTAGCACGAGAACCGGCCCGGGCAGGACGAAAAAAGGCACGGAATCCGTGCCCCTTTTCTCAATAGCCGGCGGCCTGACCGTCCTTGCGGCTCTCCGAGGCGCCGAAGTAGACCCGCTGCCGCGGGTCCCAGCGGATGCCCTGGTAGCCGCCGTAGCCGCCCAGCAGCCAGCCGACGCCGTGGCCCATGTTCATCAGCTCGCGCACGGTTTCGTAGGGGAAGCCGCTCTCCAGCTGGACCGTTCCGGGCAGCTTCCCCGGCTCGCCGGTGGGCTCGGGGGAGCCATCGTGGGAGATCCGCGGCGCGTCGCCCGCCTCCTGGGCATTCATGCCGAAATCGACGAGGTTCATGACGATCTGCACGTGGCCCAGGGGCTGGAATTCGCCGCCCATGACGCCGTAGGACAGGTACGGCTCGCCGCCCTTGGTGAGAAAGCCCGGGATGATGGTGTGGAAGGGCCGCTTGCCGGGGGCGTAGCTGTTGGCCTGGCCCTCCTGCAGGCTGAACAGCTCGCCGCGGTCCTGCAGGCAGAAGCCCAGGTCGCCGGGGGTCATGCCGCTGCCCATGCCGCGGTAGTTGCTCTGGATCAGGCTGACCATCATGCCGTCGCCATCGGCGGTGGTCAGGTAGATGGTGTCGCCCTCCTTCAGGGCCGGGTTGCCGGCCTCCAGGCGGCGGGCGGCCCGGCGGTCGTTGATCAGCTTGCGCCGTTCCTCGGCGTAGGCCTTGGACAGCAGGCCCTTCAGCGGCACCCGGGCGAAGGCGGGGTCGGCGTAGAACTTCGCCCGGTCCTCGAAGACCAGCTTCTTCGCCTCGGCGAACAGGTGCACGTGGCGCGGGCTGCCGAAGGGGATCTTCGAGAAATCGTAGCCCTCGAGGAGGTTCAGCATCTGCAGGGCGGCGATGCCCTGGCCGTTGGGCGGGATCTCCCAGACGTCGACGCCGCGGTAGGCGACGCTCACCGGCTCGACCCAGTCGCTGTGGTGCGCGGCGAGATCCTCGTAGGCGAGGAAGCCGCCCTGGGCCTTCATGTAGTCGGCGATCCTGCGGGCGATGTCGCCCTTGTAGAAGGCGTCCCGGCCGCCCTCGGCGAGGGCCCGCAGGGTCTTCGCCAGGCGCGGGTTCCGGAATACCTCGCCGCTGCGCGGGGCCCGTTTCCCGTCGACGGTGAAGGTCTCCAGGAAGCCCGGGAACCTGCCGAGGACGGGCACGCTGCGCTCCCAGTAGTAGGCGATCAGTTCCGAGACCGGGAAGCCCTCCTCGGCGTACCGGATCGCCGGCGCCAGGATCGTCTTCATCGGCAGCCTGCCGAATTTCGCGTGCAGTTCGAACCAGCCGTCCACGCAGCCCGGGACGGAGACGGGCAGGGGACCGTGCGGCGGAATGTGGGTCAGTTTCCGCTGCTTGAATTCCTCAAGGGCGAGCGACTTCGGCGAGCGGCCGCTGGCGTTGAGGCCGCGGACCTTCCTCGCCTTCGGATCCCACACCAGCGCGTAGAGGTCGCCGCCCATGCCGCTGCCGGTGGGCTCCATCAGGCCGAGGGCGGCATTGGCGGCGATCGCCGCATCCACCGCCGAGCCGCCCTGCTTGAGGATGTCCAGGGCGATCTGGGTGGCCAGCGGCTGGCTGGTGCAGGCCATGCCGTGCTGGGCCGCCACCTCCGAGCGGGTGGCGAAGGCCCGGCCGGTGACGCGGTCGCCGGCGGCGAGGGCGGTCACGGCGAGGACGGGGAGGAGCAGGCCACGGAGGGGTTGGCGCATACAAACCTCGTGAGACGATGGTCAAGTCTAGTGACTTTCGGAGGCGGGGTGGGCGAGGAAGCAGCAGCCAAGGCGGCGGCGGTGTTCGCAGCCGCCCTGTGGGCGGTGACCATCACCATCTTCACCTTCGCCGCCCGGCGCCTGGGTCCGCAGGTGGTCAACGGCGCCCGGCTGCTGCTGGCGGCGACCCTGCTCGCCGCCGGCCATGCCGGGCTCACCGGTTCACCCTGGCCGGCCGGGCTCGGGACGACCCGGAGCCTCTGGCTGCTGGGCTCCGGCTTCATCGGCTTCACCCTCGGCGACGGCTTCGGCCTGGAATCCTTCGTCCGCATCGGCCCGCGCCTGGGCATGCTGGTGCAGACCCTGGCGCCGGTGTTCTCCACCGCCTTCGCCTGGGCCCTCTTCGGCCAGCGCCTGTCGCTGCTGCGGCTGGGCGCGGTGGCCGCGACCCTGGCCGGCATCGCCCTGGTGGTGGGCGGCCGTGACCGCGGGGGCAACCCCGGCGCGGCGCGAACCCGCTGGATGGGCCTGCTGTTCGCGCTGCTGGCGGCGCTGTGCCAGGCGGTCGGCCAGTTGACTTCGGTGCAGGGGATGCAGGGCGGTGTGCCGGCGCTGTCCGCCACCGTGGTGCGGATCAGCGCCGGCGCCGCGGGCGCCCTGGGGCTGCTGGCCCTGCGCGGGACCGCCGGCGAGCTTCGCAGCGCCTGGGCCGACCGGTCGTCGCGGCTGCAGTTCCTCGGCGGCACCTTCCTCGGCTCCGTGCTGGGGGTGCCGCTGTCGCTCTACGCCCTCGCCCACGCCCCGATGGGCGTTGCGGCGACGCTGCTGTTCATGACCCCGGTGTTCCTCCTGCCGCTGGCGCGGATCTTCTTCCACGAACCGCTGACCGCACGGTCGGTGGGCGGAACCCTGCTGACGGTCGCTGGAGCGGCGGGACTGTTCCTATTTCCCTGAGCCGGGTGGCGGGGCTGGCAGCGCCGGGACCGGCGGCAGGTCCTCCTTGCCGAAGCGGGGCAGGGGCTGCTCCCGGTTGGCCAGGTGGTAGGCCACCGAAGCCAGGATGGTGGCGGTGCGGGCCAGGTCCTCCGGTGGCACCCGCTCGACGGTGTCGACGCTGGTGTGCCAGGTCCCCTCGAAGTACTCGAGGCCGTCCTGGGTGAGGCCGATGGCCGGCAGCCCGGCGTGGCTGAACACGGTGATGTCGGCGTTGTCGGGCTTGGGCAGGCGCGAGCGGTGGGCGCTGGCGCCCACGGCGCCGAGGTCCTTGAAGGGCGCCAGGCACTCGCGCAGCACCTGGGCCGCCGCCGGCGGGCCGAACACGCTGAGCCCGCGCAGCTGCCCGGCGCCGGCGTCCATGTTGACGTACGCGATCAGCCTGCCGAAGTCGGCCTTGGGCTCGGCGTCGGAGCCGTAGTGGGCCTTCACGTAGGCCTGGCTGCCCAGCAGCCCCTGCTCCTCGGCGTCGAACAGCACCATCCGCACGGTCCGCCGCGGCGCGGCGCCGACGCGCTTGAGGATGCGCAGGGCCTCCATCATCACCGCGCAGCTGGCGCCGTCGTCGGTCGCCCCGGTGGCGGTGTGCCAAGAATCCAGATGGGCGCCCAGCAGGACCGCTTCCTCCGGCCGTTCCGTCCCGGTCAGCTCGGCTACCACGTTGTAGCCCCGGGTGGACGCGGGGTGGAGGGTGTTGCGGATGTCCAGCTCGAGCTCGGCGGCCTTGCCATCCTCCATGAGCCGCCAGAGCCGGCCGAAGTCCTCGTTGCGCATCACCACCGTGGGCACGGCCTTGGCCGGGTCGTAGCTGCGGTTGTGGAAGGCGCGGATCAGGCCGTTGCGCATGCCGGCGTCGTTGACCCGGGCGAGCGCCCGCTGCGCCACGCAGAACGCGTCGATGCGCTGGTCCACGTCCTTGGCGCGGAGCGCCCCGGCCCGCTTGGGCGCGCCGCGGTCGGCGGGGGGCCGGGGCGGTGCCGGCGGCTGGGCCGGGTCGAAGCGCTTGAGCAGGTCCGCCTCCTCCAGCCGCGGAGCGTAGCGGGACAGCAGCACCGGGGGCGTCTTGCGCGGGCCGACCAGCAGCACCTTGCCCTTCAGCCGTCCTTCCAGGCCCTTGAAGGCCGCGTCCAGTTCCGCCGGCAGCGGCTCCTCGGGGAGGTCCAGGCGCACCGCCGCGCCCTTCACGGCGCCGGGCGTGGCGGGCGTCCAGGCCGTCACCTCGACGTGCAGCGGGGCGCGGTAGGGGGCAAGGGCGTGCACCGCGCAATGCTCGTTGGTCCAGCCCGGATGGCCGAAGTCCCAGGGCTCCAGGGCGGCCTTGGCCAGGCCCCAGGCGGTCATCCGTTCCACCAGGAAGTCCGCCGCGGCCTTGTAGGCCGGCGAGGCGGTGAGCCGCCCGCCCACGCCATCGGCCAG
>JAYRFV010000138.1:0-24318 GCA_041908165.1 Holophagales bacterium
CGACGATGATCAGGTCCACCACCCCCTGCGCCTGGACCTCGGCGCAGGTCCGCTCCAGGGTCCGCTCGGCGTTGTAGGCGGGCATCACCACCACCACCCTGCGGTCCCCGATCATTCCGTGCGCCTCCCGGGCCGCCCAGCGCAGGGCGGGATGCTGCAGTCTAGCGCCCCGTTCCCAGGATGCCGCACGGGCAACCGGGTGGATCGGTCACGGCCCGGAGGATCGACTGACCTTCTGCGTCACCCTCCTGGACGCCATGGGGCACCTCGCCCCTGGGGAGGCCCCAAGGGACTGTCGATCGCCACGACGCAGGGAGCCCTTTCGCCTTGATTTCCATCCCTTCACAATCTGGCATGGAATTCGATACCCTGGGCCTTGGCCAATTCACTTAGGAGGCGCCCATGAAGAAACAGTCCGGCTTCACCCTCATCGAGCTTCTGCTCGTCCTCGCGATCATCGGCATCATCGCCGCCATCGCCATCCCGGCCCTGCTCGGCCAGCGCGAGCGCGCCAAGGCCAAGGCGACCCAGTCCCTGGTGGCCAACGCCGCCTCCGAACTGGCCCGCATCAGCGACACCATGAAGGAGAATTCCAGCACCCCCGCTACCGTCACCGCTCAGGTGGTCGTGAGCGCCATGCTGGCCCTCGACAACTACAAGTACCCGGCCGCCAAGAACCCCTACGGTGGCGTTGCCACCCCCTACTTCAACGGTTCCGCTTCGGGCGATGGCAACGTCGGCGTCGTTCCCCAGGCCAGCTACTCCGACCCGGCCACCGGCAAGACCTTCCCGGCCGTGGTCCTCTCCGCCACCTTCAAGGGCCCCAACGGCACCAGCACCATCACCAAGGTCGTCGCCCTCGACTGATCTTCAGCACGGGTTTTCTCCCAGCCCCTGGCCCTGCGCCAGGGGCTGTGTTTCGTGAGGCTGCATGAACAATCTGCTCCGGGCCCTGGGATCGCGCGCGCTGTGGCTGCTGGGGACGGCGGTCCCCTGGATCCTCGCCTGGGCCCTCCTGGGTGTCCGCGGGCTCGCCATCCTCCGGGAGAACCCCCAGCCCTTCCTGCCAAACCTGAAACTACAGGGCCCGATCCTGCAGGCGGTGGCCAACTGGGCCCGGGAGGCGCTGGTGGTCCACCTCGTGCTCGGGCTGCTCTTCGGCCTCGTGGTGCACGTGGCCGGGTTGGCGGGCCGGGAGGACCAGGACCCGGACGGCCTCGGCTTCCGCGGCGGCCTCCTGACCGGCCTGGGGGCCCTGCTGCTCTTCCACGCCGCCCTTTACGGTCAGGTGCCGATGGCCCTGCACTCGCTGCACGGACTCCGGGCCCTGCCGATCGGCGCGGCCCTCCTCGTGCTCGCCGGCGCCGGGCTGGCCTGCCTGTTCCTGGCCTACCGCCGAATCCACAAGAGGCTGCTGCCCCTGCGCCTCGGCGCGGCCTTCCTGGCCCTGGTCCTGCTGTCGCTCACGCCCCACGACCTGTTCCGCCGCTCGCCGGCGGCCGCCGAGCTCCCGGACGCCACCCCGCGGCTGCTGGTCTTCGGCCTGGACGGCGTGCGCCGGGACCTGGCCGAGGAGGCCGTGCCCGCCTGGCGGCTTCCGGAGGGCGTGTCGGCGGTGCCGTCGGTGCCGGCCACCCGCAAGGCGTGGCTCACCTTGATGGGCAGCGATGCCGAGTACAGCCTGATCACCACGGTGATCCCCACCTGGAAGGAGTTCCTCGACCCGGACGGCATGGCCCTGGTGTCCCTGGCGCGCCAGCGGGGGCTGCAGGCGGCCTGGGCCATCAACGACCCCACCACCCTCAGCTTCGGCATGCTGCAGAACCGCTTCGCCCAGGTCAGCGAGCCCCCCGGCGGCTGGACCTACTGGTTCATGCTCGGCTTCGGCACCCTCTGGCCGGCGAACACCTGGGCGCAGAACTTCCTGTCCCCCATCGAGACGACCAACACCTGGAGCGACCGGGCCGCCTTCCTCCGCGACCTGGACCGCCTGCTGGCGCGCCACCACTGGACCTCGGCCCACAACGTCGAGCTGCACAGCCCGATCGTGCTGCAGCGGCAGGAGCTGCAGGACCTGGAAGGCGGCTGGGGCTGGCTGCTCCAGCCGGCCTGGAAGTACCGCGTCTACGCCACCCGGGCGGCGGTCGAGAAGGACAACGGCCTGCGGGCCTCGCCCCGGAACGATGCCGAGCGGCACTACCGGGTCCGGCTGCGGCGGTCCATGCGTGACCTGGGCCCCTGGCTGGACCGCTGGTCCGCCCGCTACCCGAACCTCTCCGGCGTCTTCACCTCGGACCACGGCGAACTGCACGTCCCGATCCAGACCGCGGACGGGGAGGTCCGCAGCCACCTCGGCGCCATCCATGGCTACGTGGCCGACCCGGACACCTTCTGGATCCCCATGCGGCCCTTCGGACAGGCGCGGTTCAGCGCGGCCCGCCCGCAGACCGTGTCGTGGTTCGACCTGCGGGACGCCATCCAGCGCTGGGTCCTGCGGCCGGGCCCCCTGGAGATCCAGGGGAATCCCGAAGGCTGGATGATCCAGTTCCCCACCATCGACCCGTCGGCGGTGACCGGGGAGCACCGGTCCACCGTGCCGGAAAGCGGTTCGGCCCGCGTGGCCAAGGTCGCCCAGATCGCCGACGGGATGCTCCTCAGTCCCAACGGCTACTGGTTCCTGGACAACCTGAAGGCCGAGGAGATCTCCAAGGGGCCGAAATCCACCGGGCTCGCGGTGGGAACCCGGCTGGTGACCTTCAACCCCCTGCCGCAGGGACGGTATTCCCGGGAGGAATTCGAAGGCTACCGGCGCACCGACGCCCGGACCGTGACCCAGGCGGAGCGGGACCAGGAACTGGCGCGGTTCCGGGGCTCGCGGCCGCGGAACCTGCCGGCCGCCCCCTAGGCCTACTGGTAGCGGTACAGCTCGGTGCCGGCCTGGTTGATCGCGTAGTACTTGGTGCCTCCTCCGATCTCGTTGACCGTGATCGTGTAGGTCACCCCGCCGGCCCCCACGTCCAGGGTGTAGTCCATCTTGGAGTTGCCCTTGGCGGTGAACTGGACGCTCTCGTAGCCCGCCGGCGGCGTCGCGTCGGAGGCCTTCCACACGACCGAGGCGCCCTCGGTGCCGTAGGTCCCGCGGTCGGTCTTGTAGGTTTCGAGCTGCATCGCCAGGACCCGGGCGTTGGCGGAGGCGTCGCCGATCACCTTCGCCCTCCGCCGCTGGCCCAGGAAGGTGGGGATGGCGATGGCGCTGATCATCCCGATGATCGCCAGCACCAGCAGGAGCTCGATCAGGGTGAACCCGTTCCGGGACGGCGTGCGGGAGGCGGTGGGTCGGATGGCCATGGGTTCCCCTGGGGTCTGGCGATGACGGTCCCAATCTAGGGCAAGTTCCGTGTCGGTTCAACCGCCGCCGGCTAGTCCTTGCCGAAGACGTTGGCCAACTGGAAGATCGGCATGTACATGGCGATCACGATGAAGCCGATGATCACGCCCAGCACGGCGATCATCAGCGGCTCCATCAGGCTGGTGAGGGAGGCCACGGCGTTGTCCACCTCGTCCTCGTAGAAGTCGGCGACCTTGCTGAGCATGGCGTCCAGGGCGCCGGTGGCCTCGCCGACCCCGACCATCTGCACCACCATCGGCGGGAACACCTTGGTCTCGGCCATCGGGGTGGAGATGTTGCGGCCCTGCTCGACGGCGGTCTTGGCGGTGAGGATGGCGTTCTGGATCACCATGTTCCCGGAGGTGCGGGCGGTGATGTCCATGCCCTCGAGAATCGGCACGCCCGAACTGGTCAGCGTGCCGAGGGTGCGGCAGAAGCGAGCCACAGAGACCTTGAGGATCAAATCCCCGAGGACCGGGGTCTTCAGCAGCAGCCGGTCCAGCACCAGCCGGCCCTGGTTGGTGCGGTAGTACTGCCGGATCCCCAGCCAGGCGACCACGCAGAAGGCCACCAGGACGTAGCTGTAGTTGATGATGATGTTGGAGATCTGCATGCAGATGATGGTGGCGTAGGGGAGCTTGGCCCCGAGGCCCTCGTACATCTGCGAGAAGACCGGGATGACCTTGACCATGATGATGATCACCACGCCGACGGCGATGGTCAGCACGGAGATCGGGTAGGTCATGGCCGACTTGACCTTGGCCGTCAGCTTCACGGACTTCTCGATGTAGCCCGAAAGCCGCTGCAGGATCACGTCCAGGATGCCGCCGGCCTCGCCGGCGCCGACCATGTTCACGTACAGGTCGTTGAAGGCCTTCGGGTGCTTGGACAGGGCGGCCTGCAGGGTGGCGCCCTGCTCGACGTCGCGGCGGACCGCGTCGATGATCTTCTTGAAGCCCTTGTCCTGCTGCTGGGCGCCGAGGATCTCCAGGCACTGCACCAGGGGCAGGCCGGCGTCGATCATCACGCTGAACTGGCGGGTGAAGATGGCCAGGTCCTTGGCCTTGACGCTGCCCAGGCTCTTGGTCCCGGCGGCCGCCTGGGCCTTGACCGAGACCACCTGGATGCTGTTGCGGCGGAGCATCGCGGCTGCCGCGTCGCGGGTCTCGGCGACGATGACCCCTTCCTGCATCTCACCGATACGGTTCTTGCCTTTCCAAGCATATGAGGGCATGGGGACCTCGCCGTCTACCGGTGCGCGTCAAAGGTTCGTGGAATCAGCATATGCCGAAAACCTGCGGATGCAAAGCCGACCTCAGGAGTACTTGATGTTCGGATTGCGCTGCCCGAGCAGGCCGCCCACGCCGGCCGGCTTCGAGGCCTGGGTCGGCGGAGCCATGTTGATGGTGCCCACGCCGCGGTTGATCAGTTCGCGCAGCTCGTCCTGGAGGCTCGAGTAGGACATCGCCATGTCCTGGGTGATCTCGTTCTTCAGCACCAGTTCCGCGAGGCTCTGGTTGAAGGTCTGCATGCCGAACTTCATCTGACCGGTCTGCATGGAGCTGTAGATCTGGTGGATCTTGTCCTCGCGGATCAGGTTGCGGATGGCGGGGTTGGGGATCATCACCTCCAGGCAGAGCACCCGGCCCTTGCCGCTGGCGCGGGGGATCAGCGACTGGCAGACCACGCCCTCCAGCACCAGGGACAGCTGGGCGCGGATCTGCGGCTGCTGGTGGGCGGGGAACACGTCGATGATGCGGTTGATGGTCTGCACGCAGGAGCTGGTGTGCAGGGTGCCGAAGGTGAGGTGCCCGGTCTCGGCGATGGTCAGGGCCGCCTCGATGGTCTCGAGGTCGCGCATCTCGCCGATCAGCACCACGTCCGGGTCCTGGCGCAAGGCCGAGCGCAGCGCCTTCTTGAAGCTGTGGGTGTCGGCGTGGATCTCGCGCTGGTTCACCAGGCAGCGCTTGTGCCGGTGCACGTACTCGACCGGGTCCTCGATGGTCAGGATGTGCAGGGGCTCGTCCTCGTTGACCTTGTCGACCATGGCGGCGAGGGTGGTGGACTTGCCCGAGCCGGTCACCCCGGTCACCAGCACCAGGCCGCGGGGCTTCTCGCAGAGGGTCTGAACCGCCGGCGGCAGGCCCAGCTGCTCGAAGCTGCGGATGTTCTCGGGGATGGTCCGGAACACCCCCGCGCTGGCGCCGCGCTGGTTGAACACGTTGGCGCGGAACCGCGCGACCCCCTGGAGGCCGAAGGAGAAGTCCACTTCCAGGTCCTCCTCCAGCCGGTGCTTCTGCTGGTCGGTCATGACGCCGTAGCAGAGCCACCGGGTCTGGGCGGCGTCGAGGGGCGGCAGCTTGAGCGGCACCATGCGGCCGTCGATGCGGATCTGCGGCGCCGACTCGGTGGTGATGTGCAGGTCGGTGCCGCCGTACTCCACCATGGTCTTCAGGAGCTGCTGGAGGGGAACGACGTAGTTCGCACCGCTGTTGTCGCCCATGGGTTCTCCTTGGTGCTAGAGCACGGTTTCTCGAACGGTCTCTTCCACGGTGGTGACGCCGTCCAGGACCTTCCGGCAGCCCGACCGGCGGAGCGTCAGCATGCCCTCCTTCACCCCCTGCTCGCGCAGTTCGATGGCGGAGGCGCCGGTGAGGATCATGTCCTTCAGGGTCTCGGACATCTCCAGGACCTCGTAGAGGCCGACCCGGCCCTTGTAGCCCTTCTTGCCGCAGACGTCGCAGCCCACGCCCTTCATGACCGTGACGCCGCGCTTGATCTCGTCGTCGGTGAAGCCGATCTTCTTCAGCGCCTCCGGCGGCGGCTGGTGCGGATCGGGCTGCTTGCAGGCGGCGCAGATGCGCCGCACCAGCCGCTGGGCGCAGATGATGTTCACCGAGGTCGCCACCAGGAACGGCTCCACGCCCATGTTCATGAGCCGGCTGATGGTGCTGGGGGCGTCGTTGGTGTGCAGGGTGCTCAGGACCAGGTGGCCGGTGAGGCTGGCCTTGATGGCGATCTCGGCGGTCTCGAAGTCGCGGATCTCGCCCACCAGGATGATGTTCGGGTCCTGCCGCAGGAACGAGCGCAGGGCGGCGGCGAAGTTCAGGCCGATCTGCTCCTTCATCTGCACCTGGTTGATGCCGGCGAAGTTGAATTCCACCGGGTCCTCGGCCGTCATGATGTTGACGTCCACCTGGTTGAGCTTGGCGATCGAGGAATACAGGGTGTTGGTCTTGCCCGACCCGGTCGGCCCGGTCACCAGCACCATCCCGTAGGGCTTGGAGATCTGCCGGTCCCACTTCTCCAGGCTCTCGGGCTCGAAGCCCAGCTTGGTCAGGTCGAGCATCAGCTTGTCGCTGTCGAGCAGCCGCAGCACGATCTTCTCGCCGAACAGCGTGGGCAGCACCGAGACCCGGTAGTCGATGACCTTCTGCTTGCCGCCCAGGTTCACGCGCAGCTTGATGCGCCCGTCCTGCGGCAGCCGCTTCTCGGCGATGTTGAGCTTGGCCAGGATCTTCACCCGGGAGGTGAGGGAGTCCTTGAGCTTGAGGTTCGGCCGCATGACCTCGGACAGCAGGCCGTCGATGCGGAACCGGATCCGGTAGGTCTTCTCGTAGGGTTCCACGTGGATGTCCGAGGCGCCGCGCTTGATGGCGTCGATCAGGACCATGTTCACCAGCCGGACCACCGGGGCGTCCTCGCTGCCCTTCTTGAGGGCGGAGAGGTTGATCTGCTCCTCCTCGTCCTGCAGCTCGTCCATGGTGGCGTCGGAATCGAAGTCCTCCTCGAAGGACTTCAGGTCCAGGGCGTCGCCGGCCTCGTCGAAATTGAAGGGGGCCGAGGCCTCCGGGGCCGAAGGCCCGGCGCCGGAGGTCCCCGAGCTGGAGGAGCGCTGGGCGCCCTCCTCGCGGAGCTTGAGGGCGCTGGTCCCGCCGAAGTACTTCTCGATGGCCCGCATCAGGCCCATCTCGGAGGAGACCACCGGATCCACGTTGTAGCCGGTGTGGAAGCGGACGTCGTCCATGGCGAAGATGTCGGTGGGGTCGGACATCGCCAGGGTCAGGACGTTGCCCGACCGCTGCAGGGGCAGGACCTTGTGCTTGTGGGCCAGCTCGGCGGGCACCAGCGCCACCACCGCGCCGTCGATGGGCGGCCACTGGTCCAGGTCGGCGGCGGGGACGCCGTACTGCATGCCGAGGAAGCTGACGATGTCCTGGTCGCTGCAGAACCCCTGCCGGACCACGATGCTGCCGAGCTTGCCCCCATCCCGGCGCTGGATCTTCATGGCCTCTTCGAGCTGGGGTTCGGTGATCAGCTGGGCCTTGACGAGCATTTCGCCGAGCTTGCTAGCCAAATGGGCCTCCGGATGGGGGGATGGTCGCAGTGTAGCACTTCGGGCCTGGTTGGGAATTACCTGCCCCCCGGGCCCTTCCGGCCGCTCCGGGGCCGCGGGGGAGGGCCACCCTCCAGGCCGGGTTCATTCTCCGCTGCTTGCCGGAGGCCCAGAGGCTATCCTGGGGTCATGAGTCCCCCGGTCGCGCAAGGCCAGCGGCTGAACCAGGCCCGGGACCTGGTCCGCGAGAAGGGGCTGTCCCGCCAGGACCTGCAGCTGCTCGAGGAGATCCTGCAGGCCGGGGCCACCGACCTCACGCCGCTGCTGGAGGCCGCGCCGGCGGCGCTCCCGGCCCTGGAGGAATCGGTCCACCTGGCCCGCCTCCGGCGCAACTTCGGACTCTTCCTGGCCTTCCTGAACCAGTTCTCCGACCGCCGGCTGGGCGAGGCCCGGGCGGCCATGGGGATGGTCCTGCAGCACGGGCTGGCGCGGCTCGGCAGCATGGCCGAAGCCGCCCACCAGGACCTGCTCTGCGCCCACCACGAGCCGCAGTGGGTCCTCCACCTGCTTGACTTGATCGCCTCGCTGCGGACCCTGTCGACCTCGGTCGGCGCGGAGAGCGAGCCGCAGATCCGCGAGCACTGGGCGCTGTTCATCCAGGAGCACCGGGACTACTTCCGGGAGTTCTTCCAGCAGCTCGGCCAGGACCCCTCGGCGGCCCCGCTGGCGACGAAGCTGAACGGCCAGATGAAGGCGCTGAACCGCACCCTGCAGAGCGGGACCGGCCGGCCCCTGGAGGCGATCCGCCGGTTGGCGGAGATGCTCCAGGAGGCGCTCCCCGAGGCCACCCGGTCGCGCGGCGAGCCGCTGCTGTTGGTCCAGCACGTCCTCGCCACCCTGCGCCTGTCCCTGCTCCGCCCCCTCGACCGGGGGGTGCACTGGCCGGCCGTGGAGCAGGTCCGCGGCAGCCTCCAGTGGCTCTGGAACCACCTCGGCTGGTCGCTGCCGAGGGTCGAGGAGCAGGTCCTGGAGTCGGCCTTCCCCGCCGAGGTCCGGACCCTCCTCAAGCAGCTGCGCAGGGACCACCCGGGCGCCTTCCGGATCGTCGCCCGTGCCCTGGCGAACCACTTCGCCCTGCTCAGCCTGGTCGAGCGCATGGAACCGGCCGCCAACGCCTCCCTCCAGGAGCGGTTCTCGGCCATCCCGGTGTTCTTCGTGGTCGAGGCCGAGCTGGGCCGGCTCGCCGAGCGCGCCTACCACCCGAAGGAGGCCGACGCCCTGCCTAAGGACAGCGAGGAGGGGCTGCTGCTGGGGGCCTTCCTGCGCCAGGCCGTGCTCTCCCTGCTCCAGGACCAGAACACCATCCGCAGCATGCTCCAGCAGGCGCTGGTCAACAACGACACCGACCAGCTGGCCCTGACCATGGACAGCCTCCGAACCCTCCTGCTGAACCACCAGCGCCAGCTGATGGGGGACCTGGTCGGCCTGTTCTCTCCGGAACTCCGCCAGCGGCTGTTCCCCGACTCCCCCTCGCTGATGGAGGAGGGCGACCGGCTGCGGCAGCGCCTGCACCGGCTCTGGGAATTCCTCGACCCCGGCCTGGGCCAGCTGCAGCTCCACCTCGAGCTGCGCGACCTGCCGCGGCTGGCGCTGTCGCTCGCCCAGGCCCAGGCGCAGGTGGCGGCCTTCCGCCGGAGCCCCGAGTTCCTGCTCATCCGTGCCCAGGACCGCCAGGAGTTCGAGCGCCTCAACGCCCAGCTCACCCGGACCCTCGACAACCCCGCGGACATCGAGGCCGCCCTCGCCGAGGGCACCGAGCTGATCGGCGAGCTCCTGCGCTTCCTCGAGCTGTTCCTGCTGCGGATCAACGCCCGGGTGCCGCTGATCCGGCACGACCTCACGGTGGCCCGGGAGTCCAGCCGGCTGGCCCGGCAGCTCAGCAGCACCGGCCGGGACGCCCCGGAGCGCAGCCGGATGTCGCACCGGCTCATCCAGTCCACCAAGCGCCTGGGCGTGCGGGACCCGCAGGCCCTCGCCCTGCTGAAGCGCTGGGTCCGTTCCGAGCGCGGCAACCGCGACGTCCTCGGGCCGCTGGTCACCCTCGCCTCCCACCTCGAGCGGCTCAGCCTCCGGCTCGAGACCGCCCTGAGCTGAGCGCGCGGCCATGCCCGAGCTGTTCTGGATCCAGGCCCAGCCCGCCGAGGGGGCGCCGCGCCTGCGCGAGGCGCTGGAGGGTTGGGGCTACACGCTGCAGCCGGGGGCCGGGCCGGGCACCGTGGTGCTGGTCGCCGACCACCCCGACCCGCGCCTGCTGCCCGAGCAGGGCAGCGACATCCTCTGGTGGGTCCGCGAGGGCTCGCCGGAGGCGGTGAGCCAGGTCCTCGCCCTGCGGGCCGGCTGGGTGGTGCGCCAGGACGCCCCGCCGGAGGCCATCCGCGAGGCCATCCGCGCCCTGCAGAACCGCGACCTGGGGCACGAGGGCTGGCTCCGGCAGATGCTCCACCTGGCCACCCTCGACGAACTGCTGCGGCTGGTGCTGGTGCGCGCCACCCGGCTCGGCCGCGCCCAGTCGGGAGCGATCTGGCTGCGCCAGGAGGACGGCTTCTACCAGCGCATGGGCGAGGGGTTCCCCGAGGCGCCCATCCCCCTCGAGGAGGCCGCCGCCCTGGTCCGGAAGGGCGAGGCCTGGCTGCTCTGCCCCTCCGAGCAGATGGGCCTGCTGCGGCTCAAGCTGCCCCGCAACCCGGATTCCGAGGTGCTCGACTGGGTCAAGGAGGTGGAGTACCTGCTCCTGAACGCCTGGAACCTGGAGCGCAGCCGGGCGCTGTCCTACAAGGACGACCTGACCGTGGCGCAGAACCGCCGCTGCCTCGAGGTCGAACTGCCGCAGGCGGTCCGCGACGCCGCCGCCCGCGGCGAGACCCTGGCCCTGATCTTCCTGGACGTGGACAACCTCAAGGACCTCAACAGCCGCCACGGGCACCCCACGGGCAGCCGGGCGCTGGAGCTGGTGGCCACCGAGGCGAAGCGGATCATCCGCGCCCAGGACCGGATCTACCGCTACGGCGGGGACGAGTTCTGCATCCTGGTGCGAGGCACCACCCAGGCCGGCGCGGCCAAGCTGGGCGAGCGCCTGATCCAGCTACTGCGGGACTGCCCGCTGGCGGTCGGCGAGGACCGGATCACCATCTCGGTGAGCGCCGGGATCGCCACCTTCCCGCAGCACGCGGACGGCGCCGAGCGCCTGCTTGAGCGCGCCGACCGGGCGCTGTTCCAGGCGAAGGCGCAGGGCAAGGGGCGGGTCGTGGTGGTCAGCTAGGGCGGGGGTTCCGCGCTGCGCCGCAACGGCGGACCGGCACACCCCCCCACCTCGCGCTCCGGGACCGGCGAAGCCGGTCCCTGGCTTGATCGGCCCGGGGGCCGCGCTACTTCTTCTTTTTCTTCTTGGATTTGTCGGAACCGAAGACCTTCGCGAGGAAGCCCTCCTCGGTCACGGCCGCGCCACCGCCCTCGAAGCTGGAGGCGAGCTGGCGGACCAGCTGCTCCTGCTCCGGGCTGAGCTTCTTCGGCACCGCCACCTTGAGGTGCAGGAACAGGTCGCCGCGGCCGCTGGCCTGGATCCGGGGCACGCCGGCGTTGGGCAGCTTCACCACCTGGTCGCCGGGGGTGCCGGGCTGCAGCTTGACCACGTCCGCCCCGTAGGGGGTGTCCACGGGCAGGGACCCGCCCAGCACGAACAGCGGCCAGGGCACCTCGAGCAGCCGGTGCAGGTGGATGCCGTCGCGCTCGTAGAGGGGATCCTGCTCCACGTCGAAGACCACGTAGAGATCGCCCTTGCCGCCGCCTCCACGCCCGGCCTCGCCCTGCCCCTGGAGGCGCAGGCGGGTGCCGCGGTCCACGCCGGCGGGGATGCGGAATCCGACCTTGGCCTGCCGGTGCAGGCGGCCCTCGCCGCGGCACTCCCGGCAGGGGCTGGGGATCACCTGGCCGCGGCCCTCGCACCGCGGGCAGGCGGTGTACATCTGCAGAAAGCCCTGGCGGATCGCCACCTGGCCCTGGCCCCGGCACTGCGGGCAGGTCTGCGGCCGGGTGCCGGCCGCGCAGCCGTCGCCCCCGCAGGTGCCGCAGGCCTCCATCCGGGGGATGGTGACCTCCTTGTTGTCCACCCCGAACAGGGCCTCCTTGAAGGGGATCCGCAGGGTGTACTGCAGGTCCGAGCCGCGCTCCGAGCCCGCCGGGCCGCGCCGCCGGCCGCCGCCGAAGAGGTCGCCGAAGAGCCCGCCCCCGAAGAACTGGCCGAGGATGTCCTCGAAGTCGGCGAACTGGTTGGGATCGAACTGGAAGCCCTGGCCGCCGCCGCCCCCGCCGAGCCCGGCGTGGCCGAACTGGTCGTAGCGCGGACGCTTCTCGGGGTCCGACAGGACGCTGTAGGCCTCCGCCGCCTCCTTGAACTTCTCCTCGGCCGCCTTGTCCCCGGGGTTCTGGTCCGGGTGGTGCTGCATCGCCAGCTTGCGGTAGGCCTTCTTGATCTCGTCCAGGGTGGCGCCGCGGGCCACGCCGAGGACCTCGTAGTAGTCCCGTTTCGTGCTCATCCGGCCAGTTTACCCTTCAAGGGTCCAAGGCCCTACTGGGGTTGTTCGCCCTCCTCCCCGAGGGCGTTCATCATGGCCTCGCTGGCCGCGAGGACGGCATCGGTGAGGAGCCGCTGCGCCTCGAGGAGGTCCGCCTCGATGGCGCGGAGGGAATCGGCGTCCTTGGAGGCGACCCCCTGGCGCGCCCGGTTGAGCGCGTCGCGGACGAAGGCCTGCTTGTCCTCGGCGAGGAACTTGCCGCAGTCGGAGAAGCTCTTGTCGCAGGAGAACAGCAGCCCTTCGGCGGAAGCGATGTACTTCAGCTCGTCCCGCCGGCGGAAGTCCGCCTCGGCGTTCACCGCGGCCTCGCGCACCATGCGCTGGATCTCCAGTTCGCTGAGGCCGGAGCTGGGCCGGATGCTCATGCTCTGCTCGAGCCCGGTCATCAGGTCCTTGGCGCTCACCCGGACGATGCCGTTGGAGTCGATGTCGAAGAGCACCTCGATCTGCGGCACGCCCTTGGGCAGCGGCGGCAGGTTGATCAGGTCGAAGCGGCCGAGGCTCTTGTTGTACTCCGCCAGCTCGCGCTCGCCCTGGAGGACGTGGATCTCCACCCGGCTCTGGTTGTCGGCCACGGTCGTGAACACCCGGCTGTCCCGGCAGGGGATGGTGGTGTTGCGCTGGATGATCTTCACGAAGCCGCCGCCCTGGGTCTCGATGCCGATCGAGAGCGGCGTCACGTCGAGGAGGACCAGGTCCTTCACGTCTCCGCTGAGGACCGCGCCCTGGATCGAGGCGCCGGTCGCCACCACCTCGTCGGGGTTGATGTCGCGGTTCGGCTCCTTGCCGAAGAATTCCTTGACCACCTGCTGGACCAGCGGCATCCGGGTCTGGCCGCCGACCAGGATGACCTCGTCCACCTGGGAGGGGCCCAGGTTGGCCTGTTCGAGGGCGTCCTTGATCGGGTCGAGGGTCCGCTGCACCAGCTCGCGAACCATGTTCTCGAGCGTCTCCCGGGTGAGGGTCGCCTCCAGGTGCTGGGGACCGGTGGGGCCCTGGGCGATGAAGGGCAGGCGCACGTCCACCTTGTCCAGGGTGCTGAGCTCGCACTTGGCCTTCTCGGAGGCCTCCTTGAGGCGCTGCAGGGCCATGCGGTCCTGGGTGAGGTCGATCCCGGTCTTGGCCTTGAACTGGTCCACCAGCCAGGTCAGCACCGCCTGGTCGAAGTCCTCGCCGCCCAGGAAGGTGTCGCCGCTGGTGCTGAGCACCTCGAAGACGCCGTCGTTCATGTCCATGAGCGTGAAGTCGAAGGTCCCGCCGCCGAGGTCGTAGATCGCCAGGGTCTTCTTCAGGTGCTTCTTGTCGAGGCCGTAGGCCAGGGCCGCGGCGGTGGGCTCGTTGACGATGCGGACCACGTTCAGCCCGGCGATCCGCCCGGCGTCCTTGGTGGCCTGCCGCTGGGCGTCGTCGAAGTAGGCGGGCACCGTGATGACCGCGTCCACCACCTCCTCGTGCAGGAACGCCTCCGCGCTCTGCTTGATCGAGCGGAGCACGATGGCGCTGATCTCGGGGGGGGCGTAGTCGCGGTCGCCGACCCGAAGCCAGGCATCGCCGTTGGGAGCCTTCACCACCGGGAAGGGCAGCCGGGTCACGGCGTCCTGCACCCGCGGCGACTCGAACTTCTGGCCGATCAGCCGCTTCACCGCGAACAGCGTCCGCTGCGGGTTGGTGACGGCCTGGCGCTTGGCGATGTGGCCCACCAGCTGGTCGCCCTTGTCGGTGAAGGCCACCACCGAGGGCGTGGTCCGGCTGCCCTCGCGGTTGGGGATGACCCGCGTCTCCTCGCCCTCCATGACGCAGGCGCAGCTGTTGGTCGTGCCAAGGTCGATGCCGATCAGCTTTCCTGGCATGGACAGGACTCCGGGTCGTGGGGGGGTGACTGTCTACTGTACCGGCAGTTCAGGCCCGGGGACGGAAGCCTGTGCGTCGGAAACCTGGGAAGGAGGATCCGGCAGGTGGTTCACCACCACCCGGGCGGGCCGCAGGAGCTGGTCGCGGAGCAGGAAACCCCGCTCGAAGACGTTGGCGACCGAATGGTCCGGCAGGTCGGCGGAACTGATGGTGGTCAGCGCCTCGGCGTGGGAGGCGTCGAAGGGGTCGCCCACCTTCAGGTCCACCGCCGTGACGCCGAGCCGCCGGAGCGTGTCCAGGAACTGCTTGTGGATGAGTTCGACCCCGCCGCGAAGGGCCTCGATGCTCGGGTAGCTGGCCGCCAGGCTGCGCTCGAAGTTGTCGAGCACCTGGAGGATCTCCTGCAGGAGCTTGCGCTCGGCCATGTCCACGGCCATTTGGGTGTCGCGGCTGGCCCGGTTGCGGAAGTGGGTGAAGTCGGTCGCCAGCCGGCGGTGCTGCTCCACCATCTCCGCCTGGGCCTCCTCCATGGACTTCATCCGCTCCTGGGCGTGGTCGAAGGCGCGCTGCAGGTCCTCCAGCGGATCGCCCACCAGGGGCTCGTCCCCGGGCTCCGGCGTGGCTTCGGCCACGGCGTCGGCCAGGGCCTGCAGGTCGGTGGTGCCGTCCACGTCGAGGTTCAGGTCGACCAGCTCCTCGGTTTCCCCGACGGGGGGCAGGTCGCTGTCCAGGGGGTCCAGGGGATCGGGTCGGGCATTCATCGGGGTCAGGTGGGGTCCGTGCGGTGCGGTGGGGTCAATGGGCCCGGGGATGGCGGCGGGCCAGTTCCCCGGACCACCAGGCCATGCTTCCGAGGAGCCGGGCATAGTCCAGGCGGAGGGGGCCCATGAAGGCAAATGTGATGCAATCTTCCTGCCCGATTGATGCGGTTGCCAGGGCCGTGGCCAGGGGCATGGGGGGCAGGTAGGGGTTCTCGGACCCCAGCAGCAGGGTCACTTCCCGGGCGGCGGCGTCGGCGAAGGCGTTCAGCAGCCGGGCCAGCCGTTCGTGCTCTTCGAAGGCCTGCACGAGGGCGCGGAAGCGCTCCAGGTCCTCGAATTCCGGCAGCCGGCCGAGCCGGCCCACGCCGCTCACCACCAGCGACGGCTCCTCGGCGGGCCCGGGTTCCGCCAGCTGCCCGGCCAGGAGGGCGAGCCGCTCGCGGATCTGGTGCGCCTCGTCGGTGCGCTCGCGGAGGGCCCCCAGGAGGCGGTCGCGCAGTTCCCCGAGGGTGCAGCCCAGGAAGTGGCGGGTCGCGAAATTGCCCAGCTCGGTCAGCACCTCCGCCGGGAAGTCCCAGGCGTTGTCCATCAGCTGGTGCTCGACCTCGCCGCCGGACCCGACCCAAACGGCAACCACCTTGCGCGCGCCCAGCGGCACGAACTCCAGGCGGACCAGCCGGCTCCGCTTCAGGTGCAGGGGCAGCGCCACGCAGGCGCCCTGGAGCACCTCCGAGAGCACCCGGGTGGCGTGCCGGACCCAGGCCTCCGGGTCAGGCGGCATGCGGTCGAGGACCTGGGCGAAGCGCGCCCCCAGCGCGGCGTCCGGGGGTTCCGGCTTCACCCAGCGGTCGACGTAGTACCGATAGGCCTGTTCCGTGGGGATCCGCCCGGCGGAGGTGTGGGGCTGGGCCAGCAGGTCCTCCTCCTCCAGGTCCGACAGCACGTTGCGGATGCTGGCCGAGCTCAGCGCCTCGGGATACCGCTTGCTCAGGAGGCGTGATCCAACCGGTTCGCCTTCCAGCAGATAGATCTCGATCAGGGTCTTGAGGACCGCTTCGCTGCGGGGGCTGAGGGGACGGCTGTGCACGGGGACGGCTTCGTCAGGCTTGACTGGACTCCACTATAGCCCAGAGCGCCCCGGTCGGCCCATGCCCGGCCGCCCTCGGGCCCGGCCCGGCCGCCGGGGAAGCCTCGCCGCCCCTTGGAAACTGCCGGCCGGCGGAGGTTCAGGCCTCCAGCTGCTGCAGCCGTTCCGCCTCGTGGGCGGCGCGCAGCGGCTCGAGGATCGGCTCCAGTTCGCCTTCCATGAACCGGTCCAGCTGGTGGGTGGTGACGTTCACCCGGTGGTCGGTGACCCGGCTCTGGGGAAAGTTGTAGGTGCGGATCTTCTCGCTGCGGTCGCCGCTGCCGACCTGGGAGCGGCGCATCGCCGCCGCCTCGGCGTCGGCCTCGGCCTGGGCCTTCTCGAGCATGCGGGAGCGCAGCACGGTCATGGCCTTGGCCAGGTTCTTGATCTTGCTGCGCTCGTCCTGGCACTGGACCACCATGCCGGTGGGCAGGTGGGTGACCCGCACCGCCGAGTAGGTGGTGTTCACGCTCTGGCCGCCCTTGCCGCCCGAGCAGAACTCGTCGATGCGCAGGTCCTTGTCGTTGATCTGGACGTCGATGTCCTCCGCCTCGGGCATCACCGCCACCGTGGCCGCCGAGGTGTGGACCCGCCCCTGGGTCTCGGTCTTGGGCACCCGCTGCACGCGGTGCACGCCGCTCTCGAAGCGGAAGAAGGAGTAGGCGCCCTCGCCGGTGATCTCGGCGATGACCTCCTTCATGCCGCCACGCTCGGCCTCGCTGTGGTCCAGCACCGCGACCCGGAAGCCGCGGCGTTCGGCGAACCGCGTGTACATCCGGAACAGCTCCCCGGCGAACAGCGCGGCCTCCTCGCCGCCGGTGCCGGCGCGCACCTCCAGGATGACGTTGCGGGCGTCGCGGGGGTCCTTCGGGACCAGCAGCCGCCGCAGGTCCGCCTCCCCCTCCCGGAGCGCGGCCTTCAGCTCCGGCACCTCGGCTTCGGCCATCCCGCGGAGGTCGGCGTCCTGGTCGCGGTCCGCCAGGATCGACTCGGCCTCCTCCAGCTGGTGCTGGAGGGAGCGCTGCCGGTGGATCGCCTGCACCACCGGCTCGAGTTCGGCGCGGGTGCGGGAAAGCTCCCGGAGGCGCTTCGGGTCCGAGGCCACGGCCGGATCCTGGAGCTGGGCATCCAGTTCCAGGAAGCGGGCCTCAAGGGAATCGAGCTGCGGGTTCATGGGGTTCGCCGGCAGGGCAGGGAATCGACACGAAAAGGACGGGCCGAGGGTTCGGCCCGTCCTGGTCGGGAAGGCGGCTACTGCGCGTCGGCCGGCGCGGCCTCGGGGCTGGGCTGGACCGCGGGCTTCTTCGCCCACTTGCGGTTGAACTTCTCCACGCGGCCCTCGCTGTCCAGGACCTTCTGCTTGCCGGTGAAGAACGGATGGCAGGCGGCGCAGATCTCGACGCGCATCTCCTTCTTGGTGGACCGCGTCTTGAACTCGTTGCCGCAGGTGCAGTGCACCAGGACTTCATGCAGTTCGGGATGGATCTTTTCCTTCATCGGAACCTCCAGGGGCCGACCGCGGAACCTGCTGGACCGCGGCTTGTCCACACGCAAGACAGCCATCCTACCGCAAAGGCCGTTGAAGCTCAACCGCAATTCATCGGAGCCAGCGGCCGCCCCGCTAGCGTTCCTGCCCCTGGGCGGAGAGCAGCCACCGCTCCGACAGCAGGCGCTTGAGCCAGAGGGCGGCGATCACGCCGAGCCCGAGGGTCAGGTTGAAGCTGAGCTCGCCGAACAGGGAGGACCACCGGAACACCCGGATCCGCTGGAAGACCACCATCTCGGCGAAGAACATGGCCGCCGTGAACAGTCCGGACTCGATCAGCAGCCACCAGGGGCGCCGCGACCCGGAGTGCGCCTCCAGCAGGTAGCCGGTGTAGGTGCCGTACAGCAGCCGGGTCGGCACGAAGCCGTGGCGGCTGGTGAAGCCCAGCGGGATCGCCAGGATCGTGGCCATGGCCATCGCAGTCACCACGCGCAGGGCCGGCCCCAGCTTCTGCCAGTGCCGGCGCAGCCAGAAGAAGCCCGCCCCCACCGCCAGGCCGTGGGCCAGGCCGAAGGAGAGGCAGATGTACCAGCGCCACTGGTCGATCCAGAGGTGGCCGCCCGTGGCCAGGCCGATCAGGGCCCCGGCCAGGAGCGCGGAACCGCCGCGGTGGGAGGCCTCCTCGCCGTCGGTCTGGTTGAACTGGGCGGCCAGGACCTCCGGCGCCTCCTTCTCGGCGAGCAGGTCGCGGAAGTCGCGGTCCCCCGCGAGCCCGCGGGCCTCCGCCTCGTCCAGGAGGTTGGCCTCGATCTCGCGCAGGATCAGCCGGCGCCGCCGGGCCGGAACGCCCTTCATGCCCCGCTCGAGCTCGGCGAGGTAGGCGGCGAGGGCGGAGATCAATTCGGGCCCACGAATCCGGAGACCATGGCCACGAACTGGTTCCACTCCTTCTTCTTCTTCTGCAGGAAGGCCTGCCCGGCGGGCTGCAGCGAGTAGTAGCGGCGGTCGCGGCCGTTGGACTGGGTCTGCCAGTAGGACGTGATCAGTTCCGCGGCCTCGAGCTTGTGCAGGGCGGGATAGAGCGCGCCCTCCTTGAGGGTGTAGGAGCCGTCGGTACGCTCCCGCACCGTCTCGATGATCTGGTAGCCGTACATCGGCCCGTCCTCGAGCAGCGACAGCAGCAGCAGGGGCGTGCTGCCTTTAAGCATTTCTCGGTCCATGGGCCCTCCCCTCCCCCCAAGTATACCTCGCAAGGTGATGGGTGCAACCTCCCCCGCCCGGTCACCCGCCCTTCATGGCCTCGGTCACGGGGATCCGGCTGGCGCGCCAGGCGGGCGGGAAGCCCCCGACCATGCCCATCACGATGCTGAAGGCCACCCCCTGCAGCATCAGGCCCGGGGTGATCGTGAAGGCGAAGCTGACGTCGGAGAAGGTCTGGAAGTTCACGGTGCCGGTCTGGTAGCCGTTGAAGACCAGCGCCAGCAGCGAGCCGGCGATGCCGCCCAGGCTGCAGAGCATCAGCGCCTCCCACTGGAAGCTGGCCAGCACCTCGGCGCGGCGGAAGCCGATGGCGCGGAGGGTGCCGATCTCGACGCTGCGGCTGGCCACCGCCGCGAACATCGTGTTGGCCGCCGCGAAGATCGCCCCGATGGTGAGGATCACGGTGATGAGGTTGCCGAGGATGCGGATCGGCCTGCCCGATTCGGTCTGCTCGGCGAAGTAGGCCGGCTCGCCCTTGACCTCCAGCTTGAGGCGCTTGTCCTGGTCGGCCCAGGCGGCGAAGCCCGGAACCTGCTCGGCGGCCTTCAGCCGCACCAGCACGGCCGAGTAGGACTGCCGCTTGTAGGCCTGCATGACCATGTCCACGTCCCCCCACATCTCGCTTTCGTAGGCGGACCCTCCGGCCTCGAACACGCCGACCACCGTCCAGTGCCGGCCGCCGAAGGACTGGACCTGGCCCAGCCCCAGGCCGGCGAAGCGGCCCTGCATCTTGCGCGGCACCACGAGTTCGTTGAGCCCGGCCCGGAACCAGCGGCCCTCCACCAGGCGGACCTGGTCGCGCATGCGGATGCCGGTCGGCTCCAGGCCGCGCACGGCTACGTTCACCGAACCGCTGCCGTCGGCCAGGTCCACCAGCCGGACCACGTAGCATTCGGCCGAGACGAGCGGACCCAGCGGGTCCGCCGCCAGCAGCGGGGAGGTCTTCAGGATCCGGGCCCGCTCGCGCTCCACGCTGCTGTTCAGCTCCACCCGGGCGCTCGGCCGCAGCACCAGCGCCTGGTCGGGGCGTCCGCTGCTGACGAAGGCCTGCGACAGGCCCTGGGCCAGGGAGAGCACCACCACGAAGATCGCGACCACCACGGCGATGGCGCCGGCGGTGCTGAGCGTGCTCACCTTCCGCTGCCACAGGCTGCGCCAGTTGTAGCTGAGCGGGACCGGGTGGCGCAGGGCCGACCAGGCCAGCCAGGCCAGGTACGGGAGCACCAGCACGAAGACGAAGGGCATCAGAGGCTCCGCAGGCCCTCGACGATCGGCCGCCGGGTGGCCCGGTAGGCCGGGACCAGGGTGGACAGGATCCCCAGGCCCATGGTGGCGTTCAGGCAGAACACCAGGGTGTCGTTGGGGATCTGGAAGTCCGCCAGCCAGGGGATGAAGGTGCCCACGCCGACCCGCAGCCCGTCGGCCGCCAGCGAGGCCAGGCCGATCCCCGAGAGCCCGCCGAGCAGGGCCAGGAGGACCCCCTCCGCCAGCAGGATGCCCATCACCTGGAGGCTGGTGAAGCCCATCGCCCGGAACACGGCGATCTCCGTGGTGCGCTCGCGGATGGCCATGGCCATGGTGTTGGCGGTGACGATCAGGATCGCCAGCAGCACCGCCGCGGTGATCGCGTGGATCATGGTGGCGTAGTCGCCCATCATCCGGAGGAAGGCCAGCTGGAAGGCGTTCTCGGTCTCGCTGAGGGTCGGTTCGACCGCGTCGCTGAAGTGCCGGTCGATCCGCTCGCAGAGCCGCGGCACGTCGTCGGCCCGCTTCACCCTCACCCAGAAGCTGCCGATCCGGCCGGCGATCCGCGGCACCCCCTCCTCCAGCAGCTTGTAGTGGAAGTAGAGCGCCTGCTCGTCGGCCGCCCGCTTGGACCGCCAGATGCCCCGCAGGGTCAGCCGGGGGTTGATGGGGAAGATCGTGCCCTGCAGGGTGATCACGTCGCCCACCTTCCAGCCGTACTTCTTCGCGATGCTCTCGCCGGCGATGCAGCCGTTGCGGTCGCGCAGGAAGTCCTTGAACTCCGATTCGCTGTAGGAGGTGATCTCCTCCTTGAAGATGCGGATGATCTCCTCGGGCTCGGCGGCGAAGTTGGCGAAGAAGTTCTTGGGGTCCTGGTAGATGCCGCCGAACCACTGCAGGCCCATCACCGCCTCCACTTCCGGCTGCTGGCGGATCCACTCCTCGTAGCGCATCGGCAGCAGGTTGGTGATCGAGACCTTGTGGCGCACCGCCACCCGGTTGCTGGAGTTGGGGTTGTTGGCGAAGCTGTCGAGGGTGAACAGGATGCTCTCCAGGGTCGCGACCAGGAACACCGAGACGGCCAGCGACAGCACCGTCAGCAGGGTCCTCCGCCGCGAGCGCAGCAGGGAGCGCAGGACCAGGTGCAGGTATTTCACCGGGCTGGGGGCTGGTGGCTGGTGGCTGGTGGCTGGTGGCGCGGGGCCGGGTTCACCGGTTCACCTCGACGGTCTTCTCGAGCACGCCCTTCTCCAGGTGGATCTGGACGCGGGCGTGGTGGGCGGCCTTGGGGTCGTGGGTGACCATCAGGATGGTCTTGCCGAGGTCCCGGTTGAGGCGCTCCATCAGGCCCATGACCTCCTCGGCGTTGCGAGCGTCCAGGGCGCCGGTGGGCTCGTCCGCCACCAGCAGGTCGGGGTCGCCCACGATCGCCCGGGCCACCGCCACCCGCTGCTCCTGGCCGCCGCTGAGCTGGCGCGGGTAGTTCTTCATGCGGTCGGTGAGGTTGACCAGGGCCATCGCCTCCTCGACCCGGTCGCGGCGCTCGCCCCGGCCGAGGCTGGTGAGCAGCAGCGGCAGCTCGACGTTCTCGAAGGCGTTCAGGACCGGCACCAGGTTGTAGTTCTGGAAGATGAAGCCCACGTGCCCGGCACGCCAGGTGGCGAGGTCGTCGTCGTCCAGGTCGTTGAGGCGGCTGCCGCACACCTCCAGTTCCCCGGCGCTGGGCCGGTCGATGCCGGCGATCAGGTTCAGCAGCGTGGTCTTGCCGCTGCCGCTGGGACCCATGAGGGCGACGTAGCCGCCGGCCGGGACGTCCAGGTCCACGCCCTGCAGCACCGGGATCTCCAGGGAGCCGCGGTAGTAGCTCTTGGCGACCCCGCGCAGGCGGATGATCGGGCCGCTCGTCCCCTGCGGCTCGATCATCGGTCCTTCACCTCGACCCGGCTGCCCGGCTTCAGGGTGAAGTCGGGCGGGAGCACCAGCAGCGGCGCGTCCGCGGCGAGCCCCTTCACCTCGTAGCCCAGCGGGTTCTCCCCGGCGATCTCGATCGGCTGCAGCGCCGCCACGCCCTTGTCCAGGATCCAGACGTGCGGCTTCCCCTTCTGCCGGACCACCTGCTCGCGGCCGAGGATGAGCGTGTCCTCGCGGTAGGGGTCGCCCAGGAAGGTGACCTTGCAGCCCATGTCCGGCACCAGCCGCGGATCGATGGACTGGAAGGCCACCCGCACGATGACCACGGCCTTCTGGCGGTTCGAGGATGGGTAGATCTCCCGCAGGCGGCCCTCCAGGGGCCGCGCGCCCGGGAGCGTCTCCAGGGCGTCCACCCGGACCTCGGCGGGCATCCCCCTGCGCAGGCGGGCGATCCCGTTCTCGCTCACCTCCACCTCCACCTCGAGCGTGTTGAAGTCGACCAGGGTGAGGATCGCGTTGATGGCGTTGGCGCCGCCGGCGCTGCCCGGGGCCACCGTCTCGCCGACCTCGGACAGCTTCTGGGTGACCACCCCGCTGAAGGGGGCGCGCAGCACCATGCTCTCCAGCAGCGCCTCCTGGTACTCGAGCTGGGCCTTGAGCGCCGCCTTCTGGTTGCGCAGGCGGTCCAGCCCGGCCTGGTCGGCGATCCCCTCCTTCACCAGGCGCTCGCTGCGGCCGAGGTCCAGGTCCACCTGTGCCAGCTGGGCCTTGATGTTGAGCCGGAGGGCCTCCAGGTCGGGCGATTCCAGGCGCGCGAGCACCTGCCCCCTGGACACCCGGCTGCCCTCCTGGGCGTGGAGCTCCGACACCCGGCCCAGCACCTTGCTGGACAGCGTCGCCCGGGTCCGGGCCACGATGTAGCCGGAGGCCGACACCACCGGATTGCGCTCCCCGGCCTTGAAGACGCTGGGACGGGACAGCGCCAGCCGGACCGGCGCATTCTTCATCCGGACGAACAGCCCGAGGGCCACCACCCCGAGCCCGAGGAAGACCACCCAGCCCCAGGGGAAGCGCCGGCGCACCAGGGCTTTGCGGTTGCCATCGGGTCGCTTCAAGGCTTGCTCAGGCCCTGCGGCCATGGTTCCCCCTGTCAAAGGCAGGCCCCGCCCCTGGGGCGGCGCATCCGGACTATTCCATCCGGCCTCCTCCTCCACAGCAAGGGGTTTGGACCCGCCGCCGGACTCACTGCGCCGGGAACGGGCGGATGTCGCGCACCACCCGGATCCAGCTCAGGGCCTTCAGGACGTAGTAGGTGGGGTCGAGTTCCCACCAGCGGATCCCCTGCCGGCAGGCGGCCTGGTAGTGGTGGTGGTTGTTGTGCCAGCCCTCGCCGAGGGTGATCAGCGCCAGCAGGAAATTGTTGCGGCTCTGGTCGGGGGTCTCGAAGCGGCGGGTGCCCCAGACGTGGGTGAGGCTGTTGATGAAGAAGGTGCCGTGGAACAGCAGGACGGTGCCGAGCACGAAGCCCCAGACCAGCGCGGTCCAGCCGCCCATGCCGGTGGCCAGGCCGAAACCGAAGGTCGCGATCCCCAGCAGCCAGGGGCAGATCCAGTGGTGGCGGTCGAGGAAGCGCAGTTCCGGGAACCGGCCGAAGTCCTGGATCTTGGCCGGATCGTAGGCCTCGTAGGCGTCCGAGAGCACCCAGCCGACGTGGGACCACCAGAAGCCCTGGGTCACCGGGCTGTGGATGTCCCGCTCGGTGTCCGAATAGCGGTGGTGGTCGCGGTGGTGGGCGGCCCACCACAGCACGCCCTTCTGCGCCGAGGTCTGGGCCGCGAAGGCCAGCAGGAACTGGCTGAACCGGCCCAGCCGGTAGCTGCGGTGACTGAAGTAGCGGTGGTAGCCCGCGGTCACGGCGAACATCCGGGCGACGTACAGGACGGCCATCAGCGCCAGCCCCGCCCAGGAGAAGCCGACCAGGAGCACGGTGAAGCAGGCCGCGTGCAGGAGCAGGAAGGACACCATGGTGACCGAGAAGGACAGGCGGCGGGTCGTGGGCATGGATCAGCTAACGCCGGGACACGGCGCCGGCTCAAGCGAATTCTCCCGCGCCCCCGGACCGCCGGCTTGATCCCCGCCGGTGATCAGCGCATCATGGGCTCCCGGGCATCCGTAGCTCAGTTGGATAGAGTGTTGGCCTCCGAAGCCAAAGGTCGGACGTTCAAGTCGTCTCGGGCGCGCCACTCAATCACCAGCGGTGATCGAGCGTAGTTGACTTCCCCTGTGCCGGCAATCGGCCAAAGTCCAGTCAGTAGTCGGGGCG
>JAYRFV010000139.1:0-2857 GCA_041908165.1 Holophagales bacterium
AATCGGAGGTGACGTTCTATTGCCGGATCCATCTGCAGACCGGGCCGGACGGTGTCATCCTTTCAACCCGCTTCGAGGGCAACGACTGCTGGTAGTCCCGGATGGGGTTCCGGCCGCCCTCCAGGCGGGCGATGATGGCCCATGCCCGGGCCGGAGATCCCTGAACGCTGGACCCGCCTGCGGGCGGATCCTGGCGATCCGCTGGACTGGCCCGGGGCCATGGCCTTCGCCCTGCTCCACGGCGAGGGGGAGTGGGAGATCTTCGGTGAGGACCCGCTCATTCTTCTGGAAGGATTCCAGGTTCCGGAGCTGAGGTTCACCCGCAGCGGCGAAGTGCCACCGATCCTGCCGGACTTCCTCGGCTTCGCCGGCTACGAGGCCGGCTACGCCCTGGCCCCGGACCTGCCGGCACCGGAGCCGGAGCCGTGGCCCTTCCCGCGGATCCACTTCGCCCTGCACCGGCGGGTCCGCCTGCGCCACCGGCCCACCGGCACGGCCTGGGAGGCGCATCGGGAAGGCCCGGCCTCCCTCGGCCTGGCCTGTGCCCGTGACCCTCGCCCCTTCCAGGCCCGGAAGCGATGGGACAGCGACGCTCCCGAGGCCTATGCGGCCAAGGTGGAACGGGTGCGCCAGGCCATCCGCCGCGGCGAGGTGTACCAGGCCAACCTGTGCCGCCAGGAGGCCTGGACTTGGGAGGGAGACGTCCTGGACCTGGCCCGACGGCTGCGCGCCGCGAACCCGGCACCGCATTCGGCGCTGCTCGCAGGGGCGGGCTGGGCGGTGCTGTCCACCTCGCCGGAGCGGTTCCTGCGGGTGCAGGACGGTCGCCTGGAGAGTTGTCCGATCAAGGGCACCGCGCCCCGCGGGCCGAGCGACGAGGAGGACGCAGCCCTGGCGGCGGGACTCCTGGCCAGCGCCAAGGACCGCGCCGAGCTGGCGATGATCGTCGACCTGGTGCGCAACGACCTGGCGCGGGTCTGCGAACGGCCCTCGGTGACGGTGGACGGATTCCCGCGGCTGGAGACCCACCCCAGCGTCCACCACCTGGTGGCGACCGTGTCCGGGACGCCGCGGCCGGGGCTTGGCCTCGACGACCTGTTCCGCGCCCTGTTCCCGGCCGGGTCCATCACCGGCTGCCCGAAGCTGGCGGCGATGGCGCTGCTCCGCGGCCTGGAGGCGCATCCCCGGCTGGCCTCCACCGGCGCCCTCGGGTGGTTCCGCCACGACCTCGGCCAGCTCGACCTGGCGGTGGCGATCCGCACCCTCAGCCTCGGGCCCGGGGAACTGCGCCTGGGCCTGGGTGGCGGCGTCACCTGGGATTCGGACCCTCAGGCGGAATACCTTGAAACGGTCCACAAGGGGAGGACCCTGGTCCAATGCTTGAACTCCTGAGCGGCACCACCCTCGACCTCGCCCGCAGCGCGGCCCGCCACGGCGCCGGCCTGTTCGAGACGATCCGGGTGGAGGGCGGGCGGCCGCTGCGGCTCGGCCTCCACCTGGCCCGGCTGGCCCGCGGCCTGGATTTCCTGGGCATGGAGGCGGTGCCGGAGGAGGCCGTCCTGCGCGATTTCCTGGTCCGGGAGACGGACACGCCGGCGCTGGCCCTGGGCGTGCTTCGGCTGGTGGCGGTGGACGGCCGGCTGCTGGCCTGGGCCGAACCCCTGGCGGAGGAGCCGCCCGGCCCGGTGCGGGCCGCGCTCGCCTCGGGCTTCCGCCGCTCCAGCAGCAGCCCCCTGAACCGCCACAAGACCCTGGCCTACCTCGAGAACAGCCTGCTCGGACGGGAGGCCCGCCGGCAGGGCGTCTACGAGCTGCTCGCCTGCAACGAGCACGGCCGCCTCACCGATGGCTCGCGGACCACCCTGCTCGTGAACCTGGACCGCGGCTGGATGACCCCGCCGGTGGAGGAGGGCGCGCTACCGGGGACGCTACGCGCCCTGCTGGTGGAGGCCGGGCTGGTCCGCGAGGTGCCGCTGGACCTGAAGGACCTGCGCCGGGCGCGGGCGGCGGTGCTGGCCAACGCCCTGCGCGAACTGGTCCCGGTCGGCGAACTGGCCGGCCTTGAAGGCGCCCAGGGCCTGGACCCGGAACCGGCCGCCCTGCGCGACCTGCACGCCGCGGTGGCCGAGTCGAAGCGCTGAGTTCAGTCGAGGTCGAGGATCCCCGCCACTTCCTTGCGCAGGTCCGCGATCCCGGTGCCCTTGGCGGCACTCACCCAGGCGATGTCCGGGGGCTGCAGGCCGAGGGCGGCGGCCACATCGCGGCGCTGGGCCAGCTGTCGGCTCGGCTTCACCTGATCGGCCTTGGTGGCCACCACGCGGATCGACAGGCCCTGGCCGCGCAGCCAATCGAGGGTCTGGTGGTCGAGGCGGGTCGGTCCCACCTCGGCGTCCACCAGCTGGTAGACCATGCGCAGGGTCGGCCGGCCGGTGAGGTAGCCCGCGATCATCGCCTGCCAGCCGGCGCGCTCCTTGGCCGGCCCGGTGGCGAAGCCGTAGCCCGGAAGGTCCACGATCCAGCGGTCCGGCCCGGTGAGGAAAACGTTGATCAGCCGGGTCCGGCCGGGGGTCTTGGAGACCCGCGCCAGCTGCCGCTGGTTGGCCAGGGCATTGAGCAGGGAACTCTTTCCGACGTTGGAGCGTCCGACGAAGGCAACCTCGGCGTGGCAGACCCCCAGGGTCCTCGCATCGGAAGCGGAAACCAGGAAGCGGGCGTCGGTGAGCGGCTGCGGCATGGCGAAGGGATGGGACCGCTATTCGGGGGTGTCGGTGCCGGCCTCGCCCTCCAGAGGAACCGCGAGGGTCTCCTCCGCCGCGTCCGGCTTCGCGTCCCGGTTCAGGCGCTTCTGCCGCTTCTC
>JAYRFV010000140.1:0-26506 GCA_041908165.1 Holophagales bacterium
CTCGATGACGCCGGCCAGGGCCGGGCTGTTGGTGAAGGACCCGGTCAGCAGGCCGGCCGCAAGCCGCGGCGTGTAGCCCAGCAGGTGGGCGAGCAGGGCCACCAGCCCGGTGGAGACGACCATGACGATGGCCACGAGGGCGTTCTTCTTCAGGCCGCGGCCGGTGAAGGAGCTCCAGAAGCTCTGCGCGCTGGACAGGCCGATGGCGTAGACGAACACCGCCAGGCCCAGCAGGTAGGTCATCTCCGGCAGCTTGAGGCGCGGGTCGAGGGCGCCGATGGCGATCCCCGCGAACAGGATCGAGGCGATGCCCAGGCTGGCCCCGGCGATCCGGATCCGGCTGATCGGGTAGCCCAGGGCCACCACCGCGAACAGCAGCAGCAGCGGGCTTGAAGCGAAGAAGCGCACCAGGTTTTCGAACATCCGTGACTCCGGAGGCTGCAGTCCGGCCCGCCTTGCCGCCGGTCTCCGGCCTCCCTGGGAGGATGGCACCCCCCCGCAGGGCACCGGGTCACATCCCGGACCGGGCGGCCCGCCGTGCTCAGCCGAGCAGGAGGAGCCCCAGCACGGTCGCGGCGAACACGCCCAGGGCCAGGCCGAGGTGGACCGTTCCGAGCAGGACGGCCTTGGCCAGCGTCAGGGCCCAGCCCTGGCCGTAGACCCGTTTCAGGCTGAGCACCAGGTGCCACGGCAGCAGCAGGATGAGCAGCCCGCGCAGATGCCGGACGTAGGGGACCAGCCCGAGCAGGCTGATCCCCGTGAACACCAGGAACGCGAAGGCGTGCTCGTGCAGGGAGAAGACCGCGTGGGCGACCAGCGGGATCCGCTGGCGGAGGTAGGCCGCCTTGAGCAGGAGGGCGAACACCGGCAGCAGCACGAACAGGACCCGCGGCAGCCAGGCGAAGAGCTTGGCCACGAAGGGCCTGGGGTCCGCGTTGATCTGCTCGGCGCGCTGGCGCAGGCGGCTGGTTGGGGCGGGTACGGCCACGGCTTCGCCCGCCGCTGGAGCCGCGATGGAGATCCGGAATTCCCCTGGAGAGGGCCGGACCGTGGCCAAGGCGAAGAACAGCAGGCTCACCAGCAGGTAGAGACGGAAGGGCGGGAACCAGCGGGCGCGCCGGCCCTGGAGGAACTCGAGGGTGAGCGCGCCGGGCCGCAGCAGCAGCCGCAGGGTCCCGAGGAAGCGGCCGTCCAGGTGCGAGACTTCGTGCAGGGCCTCGTGGGCCAGGTGGCCCAGGGTGGGGACCTGCGGCTCGTCCTTCTGGCCGCAGGCCGCGCAGTAGGGGCCTGAAAGGGCCTCGCCGCAGTTCTGGCAGTGGCTGGATCGGTGCGCTTCGTGCATGGGCGTTCCAGTCCCCAGGCTAGCGGGTCCAGCCGCTGCCGTCGCCCCGGGAGGCCCCGGGGTGCCAGAATCGGTCAACGGAGGTCCCATGCCCTACCCCAAGCAGCTCGCGGTCCTCGGCGTCGGCAAGCTGGGCGAAGCCCTGGTGTCGGGGCTGCTCAAGCAGGGCCGGCTGCACCCGAAGGACATCCGCGGCACGGTGGCGCACCCCGACCACGTCGCCCGGGTGAAGAAGGGGCTCGGCATCGCCGTCTCCCGCGACAACGCCGGCGCGGCCCGGGGCGCGGACATGGTGATCCTGGCGGTGAAGCCGCAGAACATGGACGCCGTGGTCCGCGAGATCGCCCCGGTGCTGGAACCCCACCAGCTGTTGGTGTCGGTGGCCACCGGCGCCTCCACCTCCTTCATCCAGCAGCGGCTGGCCGGACCGCAGCCGGTGGTGCGCGCCATGCCGAACACCCCGGCCATCATCAACGCCGGCATGACCGGCCTGTGCGCCGGCGAGCACGCGAAGCCGAAGCACCTGGCCATGGCCGAGGCGGTGTTCGGCTGCGTCGGCCTGACCGTGCAGGTGGACGAGTACCTGATGGACGCCGTGACGGCACTGTCGGCCAGCGGTCCGGCCTTCCTCTACGTGGTGATCGAGTCCCTCGCCGAGGCCGGCGTGAAGCTGGGCATCCCGCGCGACGTGTCCACCCTGCTGGCCGCCCAGACCATGCTGGGCGCCGCGCGGATGACCCTGGAGACCCGGTCCCACCCGGCCCTCCTCAAGGACGCGGTCACCACCCCCGCCGGCTGCACCGTGGACGGGCTGATGGAGCTGGAGGAGGGCAAGCTGCGGGTGACCCTCATCAAGGCGGTGGTGAAGGCCGCCGAACGGGCCCGGGACCTGGTGCCGGGGGCCAAGGGGTAGCGACCGCGAGGCACCGGAATCGGGCCCGGCCACCGCCCAGACCGACGCCGGGCACCCCGTTCGGCGCCCGTTCCGCCCCGTTCGCCCCCCGGAATGGCCCCCTGCCGGCCCCGGAGGTACCCTGGTGGGAGCCCCTGCGCGAGGTCTTTCCATGAGCGATCAGCCCAACCCCTCCCTGTATGGCGAAGCGCCGGCTCCGGTGGCCGGGCCGAAGGCGCCCGGCCTGTTCGAGCAGATCGTCGGCGTGTTCACCGAGCCGGTGGCGCTGTTCCAGAAGCTGAACAAGGCCCCCAGCTGGGCCTGGGCCGCGGGCGCCACCGCCTTCATGGCGATCATCGTGACCATCGTCTGGGGCCTCAAGGTCGACATGGACGCCATGCTGCGCCCGATCCTGGAGGCCAATCCCAAGATCGACAGCGGCCAGATCGACACGATCATCAGCATGCAGAAGAAGTTCGTCGTCCCCTTCGGCATCCTCGGCAGCCTGTTCGGCGTGCCGGTGGTGGTGGCGATCATCGCCTTCATCTACTGGCTGGTGGGCAAGGGCACCGCCGAGGGCGAGCCCCCCAGCTACCTGCACGCGATGAGCGCCGCCGCGGTCCCGGGCCTGGTGATGCTGCCGCACTCCCTGGCGGTGCTCGCCATGTGCTTCGCCCGCGAGGTGGGCGGCGCCACCCCGGACAAGCTCGCGCCCACGTCCCTGGCCTACTTCCTCCACCCCGAGAATCCGAAGCTCTTCGCCCTGCTCAATTTCATCGACCCCTTCGTGATCGCCTCCTGGGCCCTGACCTGGCTCGCCACCCGCCACATCCTCGGCCTCAAGGCTTCCGGGGCGACCGTCTGCACCGTGCTGGTGGCCGGCGCCGGGGTCGCCATGCGGGTCATGGGGGCCCGCTAGATGGCTTCCCGCAAAGCGAAAATCCTGTTCGGCCTGGGCCTGGGCCTGGCGGCCCTGGTGGGCCTGGGCGTCGCCTTCCGCCCCACCGACGAGACCGAGCGCTACAGCTGGGACACGGTCTCCCGCGGCGACATCCGCGAGACCATCTCCGCCTCCGGCGAGATCCGCGCGCGCACCCAGATCAACATCGGCACCACCGTCGCCGGGGAGATCCTGCGCCGGCACGTGGAGGACGGCCAGGACGTCAAGGCCGGCGACCTGCTGGTGACCATCGACTCGGTACGGGTGCGGCAGCAGCTGGAGCAGGCCGAGGCCGGGTTCCACGCGGCGCAGAAGGACCACGAGCGCCTCGAAGCCGCCCGCGACAAGGCCCAGCAGACCTTCGCCCGGATGGAATCGCTGTTCAAGCAGGGCCTGCTCAGCGACGAGGAGTTCCGCCAGGCCAAGCTGAACCGCGACAGCGCCGTCCTCAGCTCCCAGTCGGCGAAGGCCAACGTCGAGCAGGCCCGGGCCAACGCCGCCAGCATGCGCGACATCGTCACCAAGACCGAACTGCGGGCGCCGATCTCGGGGCGGGTCACCGGCCTCAAGGCCGAACGCGGCGAGATGGCGATCCCGGGCATGACCAACCTGCCGGGCGCAACCCTGATGGTGATCTCCGACATGGCCGAGATCATGGCCGAGATCAAGGTCAACGAGAGCGAGGTGGTGCGCCTGCGGCCCGGCCAGAGCGCCCAGGTGACCGTCGAATCCCTGCCCGGCAAGGTCTTCCAGGGAAAGGTCTTCGAGGTCGCCTCGGCCTCCGAGCGCACGGGCCAGGACGCCAACATGTACAAGGTCAAGGTCGCCCTCGACATGGCCAACCCGGAGGTGGCGCAGTTCCGCCCCGGGATGAACGCCCGGGCGGTGGTCCTGACCTCCGAGGCCAAGGGCGTCCTGCGGGTGCCGCTGCAGTCGGTGCTCGAGCGCGAGGGCACCCTCGAGGAGGCGCAGAAGAAGGGCCTCCTGGCCGCCGACAGCCGCTCGGTGGTCTTCCTGTTCAAGGACGGGAAGGCGCAGGAGCGGACCGTGAAGGTGGGGATCGCCAACACCCAGTTCTTCGACCTGAAGGAGGGCCTTGCCGAGGGCGACCGGGTCCTGACCGGGCCGGTCCGCAAGCTCAAGGAACTGAAGGACCGCGCCAGCGTCCAGCTCCGGAAGAAGTCCGACACCCAGCTGGAGGAGGAGGCCCGCCGGAAGAAGGAAGGGAAGCCGTGACGGTCCTGTCCGAGCCCTTCCTGGCGGCTCTGAAGGCCCTGCGCGCCAACAAGATGCGCTCGGCGTTGACGACCCTCGGCATCATCATCGGGGTCTCCGCGGTCATCGTCGTGGTCAGCCTGGTTCGCGGCCTCGAGCGCAGCGTGCTCAAGCAGATCGAGAAGGCCGGCAGCCAGACCCTGTTTATCCGTCCGGTGTTCCCCACCGACATGCCCTTCGACGAGTTCACCAAGATCAAGAACCGCGACCTCACCATCGAGGACATGCGGGCCCTGCAGCGCGCGGTGCCGCAGATCACGTCGGTGACGCCGATCTTCTTCCTCGGCTCGGAGGTCAAGGCCAACGGCCGCAGCGCCTCCGCCGGCCTGGTCATGACCGACGATTCCTGGATCGAGCAGAACGGGCTGAACCTCAAGGCCGGCCGGAACTTCGTCCCGTCCGACCTGCGCCTGGGCAACAAGGTGGCGATCGTCGGCCCGCGTATCCTCGAGAAGCTGGGCATCAAGGGCAACCCCGTCGGCCGGCTGATCAGCACGCCCCAGCTCAGCCTCGAGATCGTCGGCGTGCTGGAGGAGCAGGGCGCCTCCATGGGCAACGACCCCGACAACAACATGGCCATCCCGTTGACCACGGGCCTTGCCACCCTGACCGACGCGCAGCGCCGCCAGCTTTTCTTCCAGGCCCGCATCGACCCGCGGCTGAGCGCCGACGACGGTGCCGACCTGGTCAAGGACGCGCTGCGCCGGGTCAAGGGGATCCGCTCAAAAGAGCGCGCGGGCTTCCAGGTCTTCAGTCCCAAGCAGATCACCGGGATCATCGGCAACATCACGGGCTACATCACCGCGGTGGCCGGCGGCATGGTCAGCATCGCGCTGCTGGTGGGCGGAATCGGCATCATGAACATCATGCTGGTGAGTGTCACCGAGCGGACCCGCGAGATCGGCATCCGCAAGGCCGTGGGCGCCAAGCGCCGCGACGTCCTCACCCAGTTCCTGATCGAGGCGGCGCTGCTGTCGGTCTTCGGCGGCGCCATCGGCATCGTCCTCGGCTACGCCGGCGGCGCGGCCCTGGGCCAGGCCCTGTTCGGCGTGGTCGGGGCGATCCCCCTCTGGGCGGTGGTCAGCGCCTTCGCCGTCCCGGCCGTCATCGGCATCGTCTTCGGCCTCTATCCTGCCGCCAAGGCCAGCAAGCTGGATCCCATCGACGCCCTGCGCTACGAGTAGGCGGGGCGCCCCCACGGCGGGGCGACCCCACGAAGACCCTCGACCGGCGGTCCCCATGGCCTACGCTGGAGCCGAGGAGGAATCCATGGCCGCCCTGCTCCCCGACGTCGATCCGGATGGATTGCTGGAATTCTCCGTCGTCTACACCGACCGCGCCCTGAACCACATGTCCAAGCGCTTCCAGGAGGTGATGCGGGAGATGCACCGCATCCTCACCCAGGTCTACCACGCCCAGGCCGCGGTGCTGGTGCCCGGCAGCGGCACCTTCGGCATGGAGGCGGTGGCCCGCCAGTTCGCCACCGGGAAGAAGGCGCTGGTGGTCCGCGACGGCTTCTTCAGCTACCGCTGGTCGCAGATCTTCGACATGGGCGGGATACCGTCCTCCCACACGGTGCTCAAGGCCCGCCGCACCGGCAGCGACCGCCAGTCGCCGTGGATCCCCGCCCCCGTCGCAGAGGTGGTGGCCGCCATCGCCGCGGAGAAGCCCCACCTGGTGATCGCCCCGCACGTGGAGACCGCCGCCGGGATCATGCTCCCGGACGGCTACCTCAAGGCCTTGGCCGAGGCCGCCCACGGTGTCGGTGCCCTGTTCGTCCTCGACTGCATCGCCTCCGGCTGCATGTGGGTGGACATGCAGGCCCTCGGCGTGGACGTGCTGGTGAGCGCCCCGCAGAAGGGCTGGAGCGGCAGTCCCTGCTGCGCCATGGTGATGCTCTCGGAGCGGGCCAGGGTGGCCCTGGAAGCCAGCACCAGCACCAGCTTCGCCTGCGACCTGAAGAAGTGGTCGGCGATCATGGAGGCCTACCTGAAGGGCGGGTACGCCTACCACGCCACCCTGCCCACCGACGCCCTCGCGCGGGTCTGCGCGGTGATGCAGGAGATGGAGGCCTACGGATTCGAGCGGCTGCGCACCGAGCAGGCGGAACTGGGTGCCAAGGCCCGCGCGTTGCTCGAAGGCTGCGGCCTGCCCAGCGTGGCCGCGGAGGGATTCAAGGCCCCGGGGGTGGTGGTCAGCTACACCACCGATCCGGAGGTCCAGAGCGGACGGAAGTTCCTCGCCGCGGGGTTGCAGGTGGCCGCCGGCGTGCCGCTGCAGTGCGACGAGCCGGCCGATTTCATGACCTTCCGGATCGGCCTGTTCGGCCTGGAGAAACTGCACAACGTCGACCGCACCGTGGCGCACCTGGCCAAGGCCCTGGCCGACGTCGGCCTCGCCAAGCCGATCCCGGCCCCTTGAACCCCCGGCGGGCCCCGCCCCTGGTAAAAGGTTCGGATGGATCGAAGCGACGTCCGCCGGTTGTTCCTGGCCCTGGCCCTGGTCGGCCTGCCGGGCAGCACGGAGGTCCCCGGTGCGAAGCCCTATTCCCCTTCCGCCCAGGGCCTGATCGACCGGGCCTTCGCCGATCTGGAGCCGGGGCGGCCCGCCATCGACCTGCACGTCCACGCCCTCGGACTGGGCCAGGACGGTGACGGCACCTTCGTGCACCCGGACAAGTTCAGCCCCAGGCACCCGTTCAAGCGGGTGGAAACCGGCCTCTACCTCAAGGCCACGGGGGTGAAGGACCTTCGCCGCTTCGACCGCGACTACCTGGAGGTGCTGGCGGCGCGCGCCCGGGCCTTCCCGGGACCGCTGAAGGTCCACCTGCTCGCCATGGACCGGGCCACCCACGAGGACGGCACCCCCGATCCGGTCCGCACCGAGTTCCACGTGCCCAATGCCTACGTCTTCGAGGCCGCGGCCCGGCATCCCGGACGGTTCGTCCCGGTGATGTCCATCCACCCGGCCCGGCGGGACGCCCTCCAGGAGTTGGAAGCCTGCGCCGCCAAGGGCGGCCGGCTGTTGAAATGGCTGCCCAACGCCCAGGCGATCGACCCTGCCGATCCCCGCCACGACGCCTTCTACCGGCGCATGCGGGAGCTGGGCGTGGTGCTGCTCACCCACGCGGGCGAAGAACGGGCGGTGGCCGTGAAGGGCGCCCAGGCCTTCGGCAACCCCCTGCGCCTGCGCCGCCCCCTGGACCTCGGTGTGACCGTCATCGTGGCCCACTGCGCCAGCCTCGGCCGGAACCCCGACCTGGACCACCCCGGGAAGGTGGCTAGGAATTTCGACCTGTTCCTGCGGCTCCTGGAGGAGCCGCGGTACCGCGGGCGGCTGTTCGGCGACCTTTCCGCCATCACCCAGATCAACCGCCTGCCCGCCCCCCTGCAGACCCTGCTCAGGCGGCCGGACCTGGACGGCCGGCTGCTGAACGGCAGCGACTATCCCCTTCCCGGCGTCGACTTGGTCATCTGGACGCGGCGCCTGGTCGACCTCGGGATGATCACCCGGGCCGAACGGGCGGCCCTCAACGAGATCTGGACGCGCAACCCCCTGCTCTTCGACTTCGTGCTGAAGCGGACCCTCAGGGACTCGGTCTCGGGTCGCCGGTGGCCTGCGAGCCTGTTCCAGCGCGACCCGGAGTCTCTCCAGGCCCGGTGACCTGGAGGGGGGCCGTCCGGGCCTGGATCCGCGATTCCGGCCCCTGGGACGGGAGCAGGCAGGCCCGGATGGCGTCGGGCAACCGCCCGCCTGCCCGGAGGGCCTGGAAGCGGGCGGCCTCGCGGTCCGACCAGGCGTTGCCCCGCGGTCCCGCCAGCCTGGGCAGCACCGAGGCATCCCATTTGTAGTGGTCCACCGGCACCGGGCCGGCGCCGCGCGTGCCCTGGCAGCGGTGGTGTCCGGGCCGCACATGCACCCCCTTCACGGCCAGGATCTTGGCGTCCTGGCCCTGCAGGGCGAGCCGGGTGAAGGCTGTCCGCAAGGGAAACTGTTCGTCCAGGGGCGCCCGGGTGAGCGGCGGGAACCCCTCCAGGGCGAACCGGTCGACCAGCACCCCGAAGACGTGGTCGATAGGCCCCGGCGGGAGGACGTCGAAGAACCTCCCGCCGTAGTCGTGGAACTCGTCCAGGTCGCAGGTGAGGCACCATTCCTGTCCAAGGCCGTCGATGGTGCGGTTGAAGGCCGCCTGCTTCCGGGTTTCGCTGAATTCGGCCAGCGGCTCGGCGTGAACCCCGTGGGCGCGCAGGCGTTCCTGGGACCTTGGGGCCCGGTGCACGAAGACGTGGAAATCCGTGACCCCGACCTTGTCCCGGTAGTGGGCGAGGAAGTGGTCGACCAGCATCGGGTCGGCGTGGACACCTCCCGCCACGCAGACCAGGTGGAGCCGTGGGGTCATGGGTTCCGCTCGGGCATCGGAATCGACCTTGGCCAACCCAGGCCAGGGCGTCAAGCCGCAGGGGGCCCCGAACGGCCCGGCCTCCACTGCCGGTAGACTGGTGGCCTCGAGGTTCGGATGACCCGCACGATCCGCATCGCCAACGGCCAGGGCTTCTGGGGCGACAGCATCGACGCCCCGGTGCGGCTGGTGGAGTATGGCCGGATCGACTACCTGACCCTGGACTACCTGGCGGAGGTGACCCTCTCGATCATGCAGAAGCAGCGGCGGAAGGATCCCGCCCTCGGCTATGCCACCGACTTCGTCGACCTGATGGAGCGGGTCCTCCCCCAGCTCAAGTCCAAGGGCATCCGGGTCATCGCCAATGCCGGCGGGGTCAACCCGGAGGCCTGCCGGGCGGCGGTGCGGGCCGTGGCCCGGCGGCTCGGCGTGACCGGCCTGCGGATCGCCACGGTCACCGGTGACGACGTCCTGGCGCGGCTGCCCGAGTTCCGTGCGCGCGGGCTGGCCCTCGCCAACATGGACACCGGGGAAGGGCTGTTCGAGGCGGAGCGGAGCATTCTCAGCGCCAACGTGTACCTGCCCACCGCCTGCATGGTGGAGGCCCTGGACCAGGGCGCCGACATCGTGCTCACCGGGCGCTGCACCGATCCCGGCTTGACCCTGGCGCCGCTGGTGCACGAATTCGGGTGGGGCTGGGAGGACTGGGACCTCCTGGCGGCGGGCACCGTGGCCGGCCACATCCTCGAATGCGGCGCCCAGTGCACCGGCGGCAACTTCTCGCGCTGGTGGGAGGTGCCGGATCTCTGGAACGTCGGCTATCCGGTCGCGGAGGTGGCCGAGGACGGCAGCTTCGTGGTCACCAAGCCGGAAGGGACCGGCGGGCTCGTCACCGTCGACACGGTGAGCGAGCAGCTGGTCTACGAGATGGGCGACCCCCTCAACTACATCACGCCGGACTGCGTGGCAGACTTCACCAGCATCCGGCTTTCGCAGGCGGGCCCCGACCGGGTTCGGGTCGGCGGCATCAAGGGCCGGCCGCGAACCCCGTTCCTGAAGGTCAGCGGCGCCTACCTGAAGGGCTACAAGGCCACCGGCCAGCTCACCTTGAGCGGCCCGCGGGCGCTGGAGAAGGCCCGGCTCTGCGCGGACATCGTCTGGAAGCGGCTGGAGCGGGCCGGCTTCCGCTACGCGCACCGGGACGCGGAGTTCCTGGGTGCCTCCGAGGTCCACGCCGGCATCTCCCCGGCGCCCGAGGATCCGCCGGAGGTGGTGCTGCGGCTCTCGGTGAAGGACGCGAACCGGGCGGCGGTCGAGCGCTTCGGCCGGGAGATCGCCCCGCTGGTCACCGCCGGTCCCGCCGGGGTGACCGGCTTCGCCGGAGGCCGCCCGAAGGCCCAGGAGATCGTCGCCTACTGGCCCGCCCTGATCCCGCGGGAGGAGATCGCCTGGGCGGTCACCGTGGAGGAGGTCTGAGGAAGGTCGCGCGCATGCTCCGCCCGGGAACGGGGAACTTCCTTCGCCGCCCGGGCCGGCGGCGCCGCGTGGAACGGAACGAGCCCGCAACGAGGTCCTGATGCGAAAAGCCACCTTGATCGCGACGATCCTGCTCACCGGCGTGCTGGTGGGCTGGTGCAGCAACGCGCTGGCGCAGCGCGGCTCGGCGGCGGCACCGCGCGCGGTCGTCCCGCGCGGGCCGCTGCCCGCCTCGGAGCAGTCGGTGATCGACCGGTTCAAGGAGGCCGCCCCCTCGGTGGTCTACATCACGTCCATCTCCTACCAGCGGGACTGGTTCAGCTTCGACGTGCAGGCCGTTCCCACCGGCACCGGCTCGGGGTTCGTCTGGGACGAGCAGGGCCACATCGTCACCAACTACCACGTCATCGAGAACGCCCAGGAACTCGACGTCAGCTTCAAGGACCGCAAGGGCTACCGGGCCCGGGTGGTCGGGCTGGCGCCGGACAAGGACCTGGCGGTGCTGAAGCTGGAGACCCCTCCGGGGAAGCTGAGGCCGATCCCGCTGGGCAGTTCCTCGGAACTGCAGGTCGGCCAGAGCGTCCTGGCCATCGGCAACCCCTTCGGGCTCGACCACACCCTCACCACCGGCGTGGTCTCGGCCCTGGGCCGGGAGATCCAGAGCGCAACCCGCCGCCGGATCAGCGGGGTGATCCAGACCGACGCGGCGATCAACCCGGGCAATTCCGGCGGTCCCTTGCTGGACAGCGCCGGCCGGCTGGTGGGCATCAACACGGCGATCCAGAGCACCAGCGGGAGCAGCGCCGGGATCGGCTTCGCGGTGCCGGCCGACACCATCAACCGGGTGGTGCCCCAGCTCATCGCCCGCGGCCGCCTCGCCCGGCCCGACCTCGGCTTCGACCCGCTGCCGCCGAACTGGGCGTCCTATTTCGACGCCCCCAAGGGCGTGGCCGTCATGCGCGTCCACCGCGGCGGGCCCGCCGACCGCAGCGGCCTCGAGGGCCTCTCCCGCAGCGGCCAGCGGTGGATGCTGGGGGATGTCATCGCCGCCGTGAACGGCAAGGCCGTGACCAGCTACGACAGCCTCCTCGACCTGATCGAGAACGAGCCGATCGGTTCCACCGTCCAGCTCGACGTCCTTCGCGGGAACCGGAAGCTGAAGGTCGCCCTGCGCCTGGAGCCCGAGGCCTGAGGGAACTAACCGCGCGATCCGGGCATTCGTAGCCTTGACGCACTGTTCCTTCAGAATCCGGAGAACGCCATGCCGCGCGGCGCACTCAAGTCCTCCTTGCTGCTGGTCGGAACCCTGGGCATGGCCGAAGCCGCCCGGGATTCCGTTCCCCACGCCTCCTCCATCAGCCTGCGCGATCCGGCGGACCTGGAGTCCATCGTCGGCACCGCCCGTTCCTGGGCCCTGGCTTGGCACCGGGGGGACGTCGAGGGCATGCGCGCCTGCCTCCACCCGGACCTGAACGTGCTCATCCTGCAGAATGCCGAGGGCCGGGACCCGCTGGGGGCCCCTACCTCGCTCGGGCGGGCGGTGGCGGAGGACCGGCGCCGCACCGACGTGCGGGTGCTCGACGTCCAGGGCCGCAGCGCCAGCGTCAGGATGGACCTGGGGCCCTGGATCGCCTACCTGCACCTGGCGGCCCGCCAGGGCGGCTGGGCCATCGCCAACGTGCTCTGGGAGTGGAGCTAGCTGGGTCCGCCCCGAGACGCGGCGATGCCCCCGGGGGTGCGCTCCCCCGGGGGCATCCTGGCCGCCGCCGCCCTAGAACTTGAGGCCGAAGTAGACCGTGGCGCCGAATTGCGGGGCCATCGCCTTGGTTGTGCGCTCGTCGATGTAGCTGGGCGCGACCACCTGGGTCTGGGAGGTCTGGATGGGGGTGTAGGCCACGTCCAGCCCGATGTAGGGGGCGAGGCTCCCCTTGCCGAAGCTGAAGTCGCCGGACAGGCGGATCCAGGGCCTCACCATGGAGGTGCGCTGGCTGACGTTCCCGCTGCCCTCGCTGCCCGTGACCACCACCGGGCCGCTGGCGTCGATGGTCTCGCTGCGGAGGTCGAGGTGGGCGCCGAGGCTGAAGCCGGGCGCGAGGTCCCACAGGTAGGCGCCGCCAACCTCCCAGTAGGAGTAGCGGACGCTGACCTTGGAGGTGTTGATGGTGACCCCGCCCACCGCCTTGTCGAAGCCGAGCTTCGAGGACGATTCAAGCTTGCCTCCGAACTCGAAGTACCAGTTCGTGGTCCCGGGCATTTCGCCCAGGAAGCGCAGGCCGAGGCCCATCTGGTTGTCGGCCTGGTCCTTCACGTCCCCGCCGTTGATCTGGGCGATGGTGACCTGCTTGGGCCTGGAGAACTCCCCGAAGATCTGGGCGCGCTTTTCGCCCTGGGCCGCGGGGGACTGGGCGGCGAGGGTGCACGCGACGAGCGCGGCGGCAAGGGTGGTCAAGGTCTTCACGGGTCCTCCTTGGAAAGCGGGCCGGTCTGCGGGTCGGGATGTTGGAAGGGCTCTGTCAGGGGAATAGCCTGCGCGGAGACGTGAGCAATCAGGGTGCCACCGGCGTCCGGGGGCCGTTCACGACCACGATGTCCCAGTAGAAATTGAAGGGGATCTTGTGGGCGTAGGAGATGTCGCCACCGAGGGTCTGGACGGAGATCTCCGGCAGGGCGGTCTTGATGGCGTCGATCCAGTCCGGCCGGTTGAGGGCGCGCGCGCCCGCCGGAGGCGAGTTCTTGAGGATCGACTTGAGGCCGAAGACGCGCAGGTAGGAGGTGGCATCGGGGGACTGCAGGCTGGGCCGGAGTTCCGGCGGAACGTCGAACCAGCAGTAGCCCGGGGCGACCTTGTCGGTGTTGCCGGCGATCGGTCCCTGGGCGGCGGTCCTGCCCGAGGGGAGGTAGGTCCGGGCGTCGGTGAGCACCAGGTCGCCCACCTGCTGGGTCCCGCTCGGGAAGTTCGATGGGAGCAGGTAGTGGAAGGTGCCGCTGGGGGTCTCGAACTCCACGACCCAGAAATCCGGCGGGACCGGGTTTCCGGCCGGGTCCTTGGTGGGATTGAACCAGGTCACCCGGTATCCGCCCAGGTTGCTGCCGTTGAGGGACCCGTCCGCGTTGCGGCCGCGCTTGTCCACCACGGTGTCCTGGGGCGGCAGGAACCCGAAGGCGTTGCGCGAATCCCCGGTGCTCCCGGTGATGGCCATGGGCGGCAACCCGGTCGCATCCTCCGACAGCCAGGTGCGGGAGATCATCGAGTCCACGGCGGCGTTGTAGAAGGGGGTGAAGGCGGTCCAGTAGAACCGTCCCACGCCCTTGTTGCCCGGCGTGGCCCCGCCGATGGCCACCGGCGAGGAGGCGTTGAAGGTGCCGGCGCCGGTGACGTTCATGTTGAAGGCGCTCAGGTCGGGCACGATCCCGGAAACCGCCGGCCAGGCGGCCGGACTGCTCTTCCGGAAGTACCCGAAGGAGGCCAGGCCGGTCCAGGAGTCCATGAAGTTCGGGTTGGCCACGTTCAGGATCAACGGCCGGGCCCAGACGCTGGACCACAGGTATTCCGCGTAGCCGAGCACGGAGCGGGTGGGGAACAGGTCGTAGGTCCGCGCCGGGGCGTAGGGGCTGCGGTTGGGGTCATTGGCGTCGTAGGGGATCGGGATCCCCTGCAGTCCGCCGGAGAACGCGGCGCTGCCGAAGCCGCCGTAGACCGCGTTGGAGATGAAGCCGTTGAAGGTGCCGGGCAGGACGGTCGGGTTGAGGCTGATGTTCAGGTTGCTGTTCTGCCAGCCGCCGACGTCCAGGTTGTAGGGGTCGGTGACGCCGGGGGGCACCCGGAACACCTGCATGCGCTCGTGGGCGAAGGTCTCGGACTGCTGAGAATCCCCGGTGTACTTGGGGTAGTTCACCGTGAACTGCATCTGGGGAGGACCGCCGGCGGTCGAGGGCGTGTCGCTGGTCGACCGGTTGCCCACCTCGAACACCCACTCGGCGATGCTCTGCTGGGCCCGGGCGCCATTGATGGTGTAGACGAAGTTGTTGTTCCAGACCCAGGCACCGTCGATGGCGCCGAAGCTGTCCGTGCCGTCGAGCGGGATCGACAGGCGGTCGAAGTACCGGCTGTTGGGGGGCGAGTTGCCCCACACGAAGGACACGGTGCCGAGCAGCCGCCGCTCCGGGGAGGGCGCGGTTTCCGCTGCGAAGCCCTGGGCGGTGACCACCTGCAGGGTCGGGTTCCAGGGGGCGCTGGTGTTCTCGAAGCCGAAGCTCGAGGTGTTCGCGTTGAGGGTGACTCCGAGCGCGGGGTCGGCGCTCGCTCCGGTGGGCGCGTTGGGGATGCGCATCAGGTAGCTGCGGTTGTCCACCGAGTTGTTGTAGTTGGGAAGCAGCGCGTAGAAAGGCAGGTCGGAGCGGACCGGGATGGCGACCTGCGCCTTGGTGGCCGCCGGGTCCTTGACCGCGTAGGTGTTGGTCACGCCGTCCTGGAAGATCCGGATGTTCGCACCGAGGCCGTTGGAGCCCAGGGCGATCGGTGTCAGGGTCGCGATCCCGTTGTTGTCGCTGATCTGCCGGTACATGAAGTTCAGCTTGAACAGCTGGGTGTTCTTGCCGTCGACCACGATCCACTTGCGGAAGGTCTTGGGGTTCACGCCGGGGGCCTGGGAGGAGGAACGTCCGAGGGCGTCGATCACCTTGAACTCGACCAGGTAGGGCGTGATCGCCCCGGGGGTCACCGGGAACTGGATCTCGCTCTCGGGGGTGAGGAACGACGAAACCGCCGGGGTGCCGCCCTGGAAGGTCCAGGCATAGGCCTGGATGGCGTCCTGGCTGCCGGGGAGGGTCGCCGTGCCGTTGAACTTCAGCTTGCCGCCGCTGGGGATGACGAGGATGTCCGGATCGTTGGCCCCGGGGGGGTTCACGAGGCCGATGGACGGGTTCGAGGGAAGCTCCGCAGGACTCGGAAGGTTGGCGCTGGCCTGGGGCGAGGTGATGGAGGCGGTGGGGAAGCTGTTGAAGGAGATGGTGAAGGTGCGGCTCTGCGAGACGGCCGTGCCGTTGTTGGAGCGGCCGTCGGTGGCGTTGATCACCACGGTCGAATTGCGCGAGGTCGAGGTGAAGGTGTCAGGGAAGCCGTGGGTCAGCGTGACGGCCACGCCGGCCTTAGTGTCGCCGGAGGTGCTGCTCTCGGTGATCGGCGTGCCGTCGCCCCAGTTGACGGTGTAGCCCACCACGTCGCCGTCCTCGTCGGTGATGGTGAACCCGAGGGTGACCGGCTTGGAGGTGTAGCCCTGGGCGGTGGGGGTGACCGGCTCGGTCACCGCGATCACCGGGGCGTGGTTGGCCAGGGCCAGGGTGGTGACGGTGATCTGGGGCCCGGAGGTGATCTCGCTCGGAACCCCGCCCGAATCCTTCACCAGGATCGTGGGCGAGGCGATGCGGACGCCCGGCACCGCGTCGCCGAGGTAGCGGACCAGGAAGCTGTAGAGCCCGTTGCCCAGGTCCGTCTGGCTGGTGACGGTGGCCTTGCTGTCGCCCGGGTTGAAGGTGATGCCGGACAGCGAGATGGCGCCCGGGGCGGCGCTGCTGACCTGGACCTGGAAGGTGACCTGGACGCCCCCTGAGGGGTCCGCCTGGACACTGACCGGGCCGGTCGGAAGCTTGAAGGTCACGGTGATCGGCGAGGCGGAACTGTCCAGGCTCAGGGTCCGGGAGGAGTAGCCGCCGGCCTGGTTGTGGTTGTCGTAGGCCCGGACCTTGGGGATGACCTGGCTGCCCCCGCCCGCGACGTTGGCGTACAGGTGGGACACGGAGGGGGCGGTCGTCTGGACGAGGTCGGAGCCGTCGCCGAAGTCCCATTCGTACTTCGTGATGCTGTCGCCGATGTCCGGGTCGCTCGCAGATGCCTGGAAAGTGTAGACCTTATATCTCACCAGGGGGGCGTCGGCCGGCGCGTACCCGAGCAGGGTGGCCACCGGCGGGTTGTTCGGCTTCTCGAGGCCGGCCGAGTTGGTGACGGACTGCCCCCCGCCGCAACCGGAGAACGCGCCCAGGAGGGCAGACCCGACGGTGATCGTGAGGACTCGGTGCCAACGCCACATAAGCGCCTCGATTCAACGGATGTTCACGACTCTGGATGGCCAGGATGGAATCAGGAATAGGTTCGGCAGGTCGTTCGTCAATCCTATCACGGATAAGAATTTGAATATTCCTGCCGGTCGCCCCGTCCGGACCCGGGGGGGTCCTGCGGCCCGGGACTTCCCGGAATCGGCGGGCCTGGCCCCCGGGGGCATGGGTCGGGTTCTTGACATGGTTCCCACAAATCCAGGGATCTTTGCAAGCATCGTACCAGATAATGACCGGGATTGCGACCTTCACCCCTGGATCCAGGCAGGATCCATGTCGAGCAGCCGCGTCACGGCCAGCCTGCCCCTGGGCCCCGGGTCCACCGTGAATTCATTGACCCAGGCCTGGACATAGTGGGAAACCAGGCCGCGGTCCATGCCGCGCCCGAAGCCCTGGGCGTAATCCACGCTCTCCTCGTGCCTTGCCCGCGCCATGACCACGCTTTTCCGCATCAGGGCAGCGAAACGGTGTTTAGTCTCGGGTGCCATGGATTTCCGGATGGCATTGCCGCCCATCGGCAGGGGCAGGTCGTGCACGTCCTTCCACCAGGCCCCCAGGTCGGCGACGAGTTCGAGCCCGTGGTCGCGGTACATCAGCTGGCTTTCGTGGATCAGCAGGCCGACCTCGTGCACCCCGCCGGCGACGGCCGGCAGGATCCGGTCGAAGGGGACCACGGCGTGACGCGGGGCGATGCCGTGGCCGTGGGCCCACTTGCGGAAGGCCAGGAAGGCGCTCGTCCTGAGCCCGGGGACCGCCACCACGGCCGCGCCCAGGTCCGCCGGTCCCATCGGCTGCCGGGCCACCACCAGGGGGCCGGTGCCCTCCTGGATGCTGGAGCCGGCCGAGAGAAGGTCGTACCGGTCGACCAGTTCCGGGTAGGCCCCGAAACTGATGGCCGTGACGTCGTGCAGGCAGGCGAGGGCCTCGCTGTTCAGGGTCTCGATGTCCTTGCGGATGAACTCGAAGCTGAACCCCTCCGGGTCGAGCCAGCCGAGGGCCAGCGGCACCATCATGTAGGCATCGTCGGAATCGGGGCTGTGGGCGATGGTCAGGCGGGTCATGGGCGGTCTCAGTAGCCGAATCCGTCCTTGCGCAGGTGGACCCAGGGCCGGGCTTCGGGCCTGAGCAGCCCCCCGCCGGTCACCTCGCCCACGTAGAGCAGGTGGTCCCCGCCGGGTTCGAGGGTGCGGACATGGCGGAGCAGGAGGTAGGCGAACCCGGACGCGAGCACCGGCTGTTCCGGGCCGGCCAGCAGCGCCTCCGGATCCGCCGCCCAGGGATCGACCCCCGGCTCGAACCCCCTGCCGTAGCGCTTCAGGGCCGGGGCGTCGTCCTCCGCCAGGAGGTTGAGCGCGAACCCGCCGCTGGCTTCGATGAGCCCGCCGATCGGACGGCCGGCCTTGATGCAGACCCCGACGAGCGGCGGCTCGAACCCGAGCTGCTGGATCCAGGAAGCCAGGAAGCCGGTGCGCTCGGATCCATGGCGGGCCGTGGCGACGGCCAGCCCGCTGGGAAGCCGGCCCAGGGCCGGGCCGATGGCGCCCTTGTCGATGGTCATGGGGTGTCCTTCATCAGGTCGCCGCCGCCTGGTCCCGGGCGGCGAGCTTCTGCTGCACCCGCTCCACGGCCTTGGCCGCCAGGGCGTAGCCGGGATTCTCGTCCAGGGCGAACCGGTAGTGGCGGAGGGCGTCGTCCAGCCTTCCCTCCCCCTCGAAGATCCGGCCGAGGTTGAAGTGGGGGAAGCAGTAGCTTTCGTAGCGCCGGGCCTTGAGGGCCATCCGCAGCCAGGGCACCGCGTCCTCCGGCTGCCCCATCTCCAGGTGGTAGGCGCCGATGTCGTTGTAGGGGTTGCCGTACTCGGGATCCAGGTCGATCGCCGCGTGGCAGTCCTCGATGGCCCCGGTGTAGTCGTGGTGGAAGCTCTTCGCCCAGCCGCGGAAGGTGTAGGCCTCGGGGGTCGGGCAGATGCCGAGGGACTTGTCGTAGTAGGCCACGGCCTTGTCCACGTCGCCCTTCATGTGGAGCTGGTAGGCCTTGCCGACCCACTCCATCGCCTCCTGCCTCTTGTCGTCCTGGCTCACCGGCGCGCCGCCTCCTGGGTCCCCACAGGATAATGCGAGCCCCGGCACCGGGAGGAAAAAGGATGCGGGCGGGCGCCTCCCGCCTCCGGATCCGCACACGGCGCCCCCTGGGGCCGCGTTCGCCCCTATCCTGGAGGGATGGCGGCCGAGACCCCGGGAACCTATTGCCAGAACTGCCTCTCCTGGAACCCCGGGGACCGCGAGACCTGCCGGAAGTGCGGCACCCGCCTGCTCCTGGTCACCGGCGACCAGGGCTGGGAGGAGCCGGACCAGCCCGGCGAGGACGAGGTGGAGGACCTCGACGAGCACCTGCTGGAGCGCATCACCGGCCTGGAGGAGGGCCTGCGCCGGGTCGAGACCTACCTCGAGACGGTCTCCGACCAGCTCGGCAAGCTGGAGCGCTCCGAAGTGATGCTGCGCAACGGACTGATGGCCCTGGTCGGGGAGATGGAGCAGAAGGGCCAGCTCGACGCCCAGGCCTTCACCGCCCGCTGGGAGCACCTCGTCGAGGAGAACCTGCAGCTGATCGGGGCCCGCGAGACCTTCACCCGCTACCGCGCCCGGATCCTTCCGATCGCCCGTCCCAAGTCGCTGTCGCAGCTGCGCCGGGCCCTGCTGGAGACCTCGGCCCTGCTGGAGAACGCCCAGCTCCCGGAGGCGGCGGAGCGCCTGGCCCAGGCCCTCTCCCTCGATCCGCGGAACTACGAGCTGCTGTACACCGTGGCCTCCCTGAAGGACGTGTCCAAGGCGCCGGAGGAGGCCGAGCAGCTGGCCCGCAAGGCGGTGCAGCTGAGCCCGCGCCACTACGAGGCCTGGATGCTGCTGGCCCGGCTGCTCTCGGAGCAGCCCGACCGCACCGACCAGGCCCTCGAGGCCCTCCACCAGGCTGCCGACCTCCGTCCCGAGGAGGTGGAGCCGCGGATCCGCCTGACCGAGCTGCACCTGGACGAGGAGGACCTGCAGGGCGCCCTGGAGTCGGCCGAAGCCGCCACCGCCCTCGAGCGCAACGCGGAGACCCTGACCCTGCTCGGGGAGGTGCTGGTCGCGCGGGGCGAGCACACCCGCGCCATCCCCCTGCTCAAGGAGGCCTCGGGACACCTGCCCGGGGACCTGCGCATCCGGGAGCTGCTCGCCGAGGGCTACCTGCTGGCCGGCGAACGGCAGAAGGCCTTCCGGATCCTGGAGGAGCTGCTGGCCCAGCACCCCGGCGACGAGGAGCTGATGCTGCTGCTCGATTCCGAGAACGCCGCCCAGCTGAAGTCGGCCCGCGGCGGCGCCCTGGCCGCCCAGCAGCTCCTGGACGAGGCCGAGGACTGGATGGCCGAGGGCGGCCGGGACGAGGCCGAGGCGCTGCTGCGCAGGGCCCGGCGCAAGGGCCGGAGCGAGCGGCTCGACTTCCTCGAGGTCCAGCACGCCTTCCTGAAGAACCCGGAGGGAGCCCGCAAGAAGGTGCTGGCCTTCGCCACCTCCCAGCGGCACCCCAGGCTGTGCTTCCTCGCCCTCCGGCTGCTGCTGGAATTCGAGATGGAGGCCGGCCGCGAGGCCGCGGTGCAGGAGGTGCTCGAGGCCTACCTGGCGGCCCACCCGAAAAGCAGCGGCGCCTGGGAGGCCGCCCTCATGCGCCAGGCCTGGCGCCTGCTGGGCGGGACCGTCCAGGAGCGGGACCTGGCGGAAGTCCGCCGGCTGCAGGCGCACCCGCTGCCGGGCCAGGAGGCCCGGGCGCGGACGCTGCTGAGCCAATACCTGCTCGCGCTCCAGCACCCCGCGGAGGTGATCGACCTGCTGGACCCGATCCTTGACAAGGAGCCCACCGTCATCAACCACTTCCAGCTGGCCACGGCCCTGGCCGCCCTGGGCCGCCGGGAGGAGGCCCTCGAGCTGCTGCGGGGCGGCCTGGAGGCCGAGCCGGGGGACCTGCAGCCAGACCAGCTGAAGGGCGTTCGCGAGCAGATGGAGGCCCTGATCCAGGAGCTGGAGCCGCCCCCGGCGTCCGGACCGGCTGGGGTTTAAGTTGACAATTTTGGTCGGGATTAGAGAATAGCTGGATTGGGGAGCCCCCGTGTCGAGCCTGCAGTCCGTCACCAGCCAGGAGTACAAGTACGGCTTCGTCACCGACATCGATTCCGATTCGGTGGCCGCGGGTCTGTCCGAGGAGGTGATCCGCTTCATCAGCGCCAAGAAGGGTGAGCCGGACTGGCTGCTGGACTTCCGCCTGAAGGCCTACCGCCACTGGCTGACCCTGGAGGAGCCCGACTGGGCGCGGGTCAGCTACGAACGGCCGGACTTCCAGAAGATCGTGTACTACAGCGCTCCGAAACCGAAGAAGCCGCAGCTCGGCTCCCTGGAGGAGGTCGACCCGGAACTGCTCCGCACCTTCGAGAAGCTCGGCGTGCCCATCCACGAACGCGAGGCCCTGGCCGGGGTGGCGGTGGACGTGGTGTTCGACTCGGTGAGCGTCACCACCACCTACAAGGACAAGCTGGCCTCGGTGGGGATCATCTTCTGCAGCTTCTCCGAGGCGGTGCGCGAGCATCCGGAGCTGGTCCGGAAGTACCTGGGCTCGGTGGTGCCATCGGCGGACAACTTCTACGCGGCCCTGAATTCCGCCGTGTTCACCGACGGCTCCTTCGTGTTCATCCCGAAGGGCGTCGCCTGCCCCATGGACCTGTCCACCTACTTCCGCATCAACAACAAGGAATCAGGCCAGTTCGAGCGGACCCTGATCGTCGCCGAGGAGGGCGCCTCGGTCAGCTACCTGGAGGGCTGCACCGCGCCGCAGTTCGACACCAACCAGCTGCACGCCGCGGTGGTGGAGCTGGTCGCCCTCGAGGACGCGAGCATCAAGTACAGCACCGTGCAGAACTGGTACGCCGGCGACAAGGATGGCAAGGGCGGGATCTTCAACTTCGTCACCAAGCGCGGCCTGTGCAAGGGGCCGCGCAGCAAGATCAGCTGGACCCAGGTGGAGACCGGCAGCGCCATCACCTGGAAGTACCCCAGCTGCGTGCTGCTCGGCGAGGACAGCGTCGGCGAGTTCTATTCGGTCGCCCTCACCAACCACCACCAGCAGGCCGACACCGGCACCAAGATGGTGCACCTGGGCCGCAACTCGCGCAGCACCATCGTCAGCAAGGGCATCAGCGCCGGCAGCAGCTCCAACGCCTACCGCGGGCTGGTGAAGGTCCACCCCAAGGCCGACGGCGCCCGCAACTTCAGCCAGTGCGACTCGATGCTGATCGGCCAGCAGTGCAGCGCCCACACCTTCCCCTACATCGAGGTGCAGAACCGCACCGCCAAGGTCGAGCACGAGGCCACCACCAGCAAGATCGGCGAGGAGCAGCTGTTCTACTTCCAGCAGCGCGGCATCTCCGCCGAGGACGCGGTCTCGATGATCATCAACGGCTTCTGCAAGGACGTCTTCCGCGAGCTCCCCATGGAGTTCGCCGTCGAAGCCACCAAGCTGCTCTCGCTCAAGCTTGAAGGCAGCGTGGGGTAAGGAAAAAATGATCCACCGCCAAGACGCCAAGTCACCAAGAAATGAAAACAGCTTTGTTGTCTTTCTTGGCGTCTTGGCGTCTTGGCGGTGAAAATTTCTGGAGTTTCAATGCTATCCATCCGCAATCTGACCGCCCGCATCGGCGCCACAGAGGTGCTCAGGGGCATCGACCTGGAGATCAAGGCCGGCGAGGTGCACGCCATCATGGGGCCGAACGGCTCGGGCAAGTCCACCCTCGGCAAGGTGCTGGTGGGCCACCCGGCCTACGAGGTCACCGGAGGCGAGGTGCGCTTCGAGGGCCGCGACCTGTTCGAGCTGGCGCCGGACGAGCGCGCCCGGGCCGGGCTGTTCATGGGCTTCCAGCACCCGATCGAGGTGCCCGGCGTGTCCAACACCTCCTTCCTCCGCCTGGCCTACAACCGCAAGGCCGAGGCGGACGGCCGCGAGGAGCTCGATCCGCTGGAGTGGGAGGACTTCATCCAGGAGAAGGTCAAGCAGGTCGGCATGGATCCGGCCTTCCTCGACCGCAGCCTCAACGAGGGCTTCTCCGGCGGCGAGAAGAAGCGCAACGAGATCCTGCAGATGGCGGTGCTGGAGCCGAAGCTGGCGATCCTCGACGAGCTCGATTCCGGTCTCGACATCGACGCCCTCCGGATCCTCGGCGAGGCGGTGAACCGGCTCATGGGGCCCGCGCGCGGGCTGCTGCTGATCACCCACTTCCCGCGGATCCTCGAAAGCATCCCGCCCGACTTCGTCCATGTGCTGAGCGAAGGCCGGATCGTCAAGCAGGGCGGCCCGTCCCTGGCCCACGAACTGGAGGAGCGCGGCTACGACTGGGTCAAAGAGGAAGCCGCCGCTTCCGGGAGGGGCTGATGCCCGCCCTTGCGGTGGAACCCACGCTCAGGCAGGCCCTGCTCGGTGCCCCCCGTCCCGCCGACTGGGCGGACCTGCGGGCCCGGGCGGAGGCCCGCCTGGCCCGCCAGGAGTTCCCCACCTCCGCGACCGAGGACTGGAAGTACCTGGACCTGCGGCCCCTGGCGTCGCTGGACTGGGTGCCCGCCGCCCCCGCCGAGGCGGAAGTCCAGGACTTCGTCCTCCCCGAGGCCAAGGGCAGCCGCCTGGTCTTCGTCAACGGCCGCTTCGACGCCCACCACACCTCGGTGACCGGCCTGCCGGCCGGGGTCCGCTTCCTGCACCTTCGGCAGTGCAGCGAACTGGCCTGCGCCCTGGGCACCCTGGCCGACCCTGAATCCTCGGATTTCTTTGCCAACCTCAACACCGCCCGCTTCGAGGAGGGCGCCCTGGTCCTGGTGCCGAAGGGGGTCCAGGTCGGGACCACCCTGCAGGTGCTGTTCCTGACCAAGGCCGGGCCGGACCGGGCGGCGGTCACCCTGCCCCGCCTGCTGGTGGTGCTCGAGGCCGGAGCCGAACTCACCCTGGTGGAGGAGCACGCCGGCGAGGGCCGCTACCTCAGCGCGCCGGTGGTCGAGGTCCTCGTCCATGCCGGGGCCCGGCTGCGCCACGAGCGGATCCAGCGCGATTCGCAGGAGGCCTTCCACATGGCCTCCCTGGCGGCCCGGGTGGAACGGGGCGGCCACTACGAAAGCCGCACCGTGTCCTTCGGCGCGGCCCTGTCCCGGCAGTCGCCCCGGGTCCTGCTGGCCGACGAGGAGGCGGAACTGCAACTGGACGGTCTTGCGCTCCTGGACGCCACCCAGGCGGCCGACACCCACAGCTGCATCGACCACGCCCATCCCCGCTGCAGCAGCCGGCAGTTGCACAAGTGCATCGCCGACGGCCGGAGCCGCGCCATCTTCAACGGCCGCATCGTGGTCCGGCCCGGCGCGCAGCAGACCGACGCCCGCCAGCAGAGCCGCAACCTGCTGCTGGCCGAGGCGGCGCGGGTGGACACCAAGCCGCAGCTGGAGATCCATGCCGACGACGTCAAGTGCGCCCACGGCGCGGCCATCGGCCAGCTCGACCCTGAGGAGGTGTTCTACCTGCAGAGCCGCGGCCTGGGCCCGGACCTGGCGCGCAACCTCCTCACCTACGGGTTCGCCTCCGACCTGCTCGGCCGGCTGGCCGTCCCCAGCCTGCGCCGCAGGCTGCGCCAGCTGGTGCTCGCCCGCACCCAGGCCGGGGCCGGACTGGAGGGCCTCGGATGACGGCCCCGCCCCTCGACGTCGCCCGGATCCGCGAGGACTTCCCGATCCTGACCACCCCCTTCCAGGGCCGGCCGATGGTCTACCTGGATTCCGCCGTGAGCGGCCAGATGCCCCGGTCGGTGGTGGAGCGGGTCTCCCGCTACCAGAGCTACGAGCACACCAACGTCCACCGCGGCGTGAGCACCCTCAGCCAGGAGGCCACCGATCGCTACGAGGAGGCCCGGGAGAAGGTGCGCGGCCTGCTGAACGCCCCCTCGGCCAAGCAGATCGTCTGGACCCGCGGGACCACGGAGGCCCTCAACCTGGTGGCGCAGAGCTTCGGCCGGACGCGGGTGGGCCCGGGCGACGAGATCCTGCTTTCCGCCCTGGAGCACCACGCCAACATCGTCCCCTGGCAGCTGCTGGCCCAGGAAAGGGGCGCGTCGATCCGGGTCATCCCCATGTCCGACTCGGGCGAACTGCTGCTGGAATCCCTCGACGGCCTGATCACCGACCGCACCAAGGTGCTCGGCCTCACCCACGTGTCCAACGCCCTCGGCACCGTCAACCCGGTCAAGGAGATCGTCGCCCGGGCCCACGCCCGCGGCGTGCCGGTGGTGGTGGACGGCGCCCAGGCGGTGCCGCACCTGCAGGTGGACGTCCAGGACCTGGACTGCGACTTCTATGCCTTCAGCGGCCACAAGCTCTCCGGTCCCACCGGCATCGGCGTCCTCTACGGCAAGAAGGCGCACCTGGAGGCCATGCCGCCCTGGCAGGGCGGCGGCAACATGATCCTCTCGGTGAGTTGGGAGAAGACCACCTTCATGCCGCCGCCCGGCCGCTTCGAGGCGGGCACGCCGCCGATCGCCGCCGCCATCGGCCTCGGGGCCGCCATCGACTACCTCCAGGGACTCGGGTTCGACCGCATCGCCGCCCACGAGCAGGCCCTGCTGGACTACGCCAGCGCTGCGCTGGAGCGCATTCCGGGCCTGCGCATCCTGGGCACGGCCCGGCACAAGGCGGCGGTGCTCTCCTTCACCCTGGACGGCATCCACCCGCACGACATCGGCACACTGCTGGACGGTGAAGGCGTGGTCGTCCGCGCCGGCCACCACTGCGCCCAGCCGGTCATGCAGCGGCTCGGCGTGCCCGCCACCACCCGTGCCTCCTTCGCCTACTTCAACACCCGCGAGGACGCCGACGCCCTGGTGGCGGCGGTGTTGAAGGTGAAGGAGCTTTTCGGATGATTCTCAACACAGGGGCACAGAGGCACAGAGAATATGGAAAAGGGATTTCATTAACGCAAAGGCGCAGAGACGCAAAGCAATGCACGCGGAAAGCAGGTGGTGGCTCCGATTGCTTTCCTTTGCGCCTCCGCGCCTTTGCGTTGAAAAATCGTTTTCATTCTTTTCCCCTTTTGTTCTCTGTGCCTCTGTGTCTCTGTGTTGATGATTCCTCTTCCGGTGCCTGAATGAGTGACCCCCGCGAGCTGTACCAGCAGGTGATCCTGGAGCACAACAAGAAGCCGCGGAACTACGGCCGGCTGGAGCCGCACACCCATGCCGCCGAGGGCCACAATCCGCTGTGCGGGGACCAGCTCGAGCTGACCCTGTTCGTCAAGGACGGGATCATCGAGGAGGTGCGCTTCCAGGGCCACGGCTGCGCCATCGACGTGGCCTCGGCCTCGCTCATGACCACCAGCATCAAGGGCCGGTCCCTGGAGGAGGCGGGCCTGCTCGCCGAGCAGTTCCGCGCCATGGTCCGCGGCGAACTGGACCCGGCCCGGGAACCCCACTCCCTGGGCAGGCTCACCCTGTTCCAGGGGGTGAAGGACCTGCCCGTGCGGGTCAAGTGCGCGGTCCTTCCCTGGGCCACCCTGCACAGCGCCCTCGCCGGCGAAGCCGTGGCCTCGACGGAGTAGAAAATGAACCATGAAGGCGCCAAGGCCACGAAGGAAGACTCCAAGCCATGGCTTTCCTTCGTGCACTTCGTGCCTTCGTGGTGAGGTCTTGTGATGCCCAAGATTGCCGAGATCGAGTACACGCCCAACCCGAACGCGGTGAAGTTCGTGCTGAAGGAGGCCGTGGCCGTCGGCTTCCCGAGGAGCTTCCCGACCCGCCTGCTGGCCGACCAGGACCCGCTCGCCCAGGCGCTGTTCGACACCGGCTCCGTCACCTCGGTGTACATGCAGGACAAGTGGCTCACCGTGACCAAGCTGCCGGAGGCCGCCTGGGCCGACCTGCTGCCGAAGCTGGCTGCGCCGATCCGCCAGGCCCCCTCCGCCGGTGCCGCCGAGCCGCGCCGCGAACTTCCCGGAGTGGATCCCAACGATCCGGTCCTGGTGAAGGCC
>JAYRFV010000141.1:0-11387 GCA_041908165.1 Holophagales bacterium
AGCACCTGGTTCGTGAACGAGTTCGACATCACGAACGACGGGTGGCCCGTGCCGCAGCCGAGGTTCACCAGCCGGCCCTCGGCCAGGATGATCAGTCTGCGGCCGTCGGGGAACACCACGTGGTCGACCTGTGGCTTGATGTTCTCCCAGCGGTACTGCTTCAGCGAGGCGATGTCGATCTCGCTGTCGAAGTGGCCGATGTTGCACACGATCGCCTGGTGCTTCATGCGCCGCATGTGCTCGTGCGTGATCACCGACTTGTTGCCGGTCGCGGTCACGAAGATGTCGGCCTTGTCGCAGGCCTCGTCCATGGTCACCACGCGGTAGCCCTCCATGGCCGCCTGCAGGGCGCAGATCGGGTCGATCTCGGTGACCCAGACCTGGGCGCTGAGGGCCTTGAGCGCCTGGCAGCAGCCCTTGCCCACGTCGCCGTAGCCGCAGACCACCGCGACCTTGCCGGCGATCATCACGTCGGTGGCGCGCTTGATGCCGTCCACCAGCGATTCGCGGCAGCCGTAGAGGTTGTCGAACTTGCTCTTGGTGACGCTGTCGTTGACGTTGATGGCCGGCACCTTCAGCTCGCCCTTCTTCGCCATCTCGTAGAGCCGGTGCACGCCGGTGGTGGTCTCCTCGGTGATGCCGCGGATCCCCTTCAGCTGCCGGGAATACCAGCCCGGCTGCGCGGCCAGGCGCTGGCGGATCGAGGCGAACAGCACCCGCGCCTCCTCGCTGTCGGGATGGTCGAGCACCGACGGGTCCAGCTCGGCCCGGGCGCCCAGGTGCAGCAGCAGGGTGGCGTCGCCACCGTCGTCGAGGATCATGTTGGCTCCGCCATCCGGGAACTCGAAGATCCGGTGGGTGTAGTCCCAGTAGTCCTCCAGGGTCTCGCCCTTGACCGCGAACACCGGCGTGCCGCCGGCGGCGATGGCGGCGGCGGCGTGGTCCTGGGTGCTGTAGATGTTGCAGGAGGCCCAGCGGACCTCGGCGCCCAGGGCCTTGAGGGTCTCGATCAGCACCGCGGTCTGGATGGTCATGTGCAGGCTGCCGGCGATCCGCGCCCCGGCCAGCGGCCGGGCGCCGGCGTGGGCCCGGCGGATGTCCATGAGCGCGGGCATCTCGCTCTCGGCGATGGCGATCTCGCGGCGGCCCCAGTCGGCCAGGGAGAGGTCGGCGACGTGGAAATCGGCGGTGGCGGTGGTCATGGGGTTCACCTCATCACGGTCGAGGGAGGACGGCGGCGCAGCCCACCATTCCAGCTCCCCCGGGAGTTGTGGAAGGTGAGCGCCGTTGGAACCGGGCCCCGCTGACGGGGCCGCGTCCGAGCCTGGGACGGACGTCTCGCAGCGCTCCTCGGACGGTCTTCATGGTATCGGCAGACGGTCCTGCTCACATGAGCCTGATTCCCCGGATGCGGGATGCCAGCTCCCCGGCTATGCTGCATTCCCAGCCTGGAGCCCCCATGCGCCGCTTCCGACCGGCATTGCTGATTGCCCTGTCCCTTGGCCTGGCGGCCAGCCCCTGCGCCCTCGCCCAGACCAAGGCCTGGCCCAAACCCGTCGCCACCTTCCTGAACCCCGCCTCGCCGGTCTTCCGGGAAGCCCTGCCGCAGCCCCCCGTCCCGGGCAGCCTGGCCGCCCAGTCGGACCTGGAAACGGTGCTCCAGGTCCAGGCCTGGCGATCGCCCGACCAGGTCGCCCTCGCCCAGCGGCTGGTCCTGGAGGATCCCTTCAGCTTTTCGGAGGTCCTGGGGGCGCGGTTCAACAACGCGAACTTCCCGCGCACCGCCGACCTGCTGAAGACGGTGCTGACCGATTCCTACGCCGTGAGCCTGACCCTGAAGGACGTGTTCACCCGCAAGCGACCGCACCTGGAGGATCCGCGGGTGAAGCCCTGCGTGGAGCTGTCGACCTCCCCCTCCTACCCGAGCGGCCACGCCACCCGCGCCTACCTGACCGCCAGCCTGCTGGCCGGGCTGTTCCCGGAGCGCAAGGAGGCCCTGCTCGCCTTCGCCCGGACGGCGGCCTGGGCCCGGGTCCAGGGCGGCATCCACTACCCCACCGACCTCGAGGGCGGCCGGCTGCTGGCCGCGACGCTCCACGCCGAACTGAGCAAGAGCGAGGCCTTCCGCCAGCGCCTCGGTGCCTGCACGGCGGAGATCGCCGCCCAGGCTCCGAAGGCCGTCGCCGAGGGGCCGTCGGCCGGGACCGCAGAGCTCAAAGGGCGCAAGGTCAAGTACACCGTGCAGGGCGCCGGCCCGGAGACCCTGGTCCTGATCCACGGCTGGACCTGCGACGGCGGCTTCTGGTCGGCGAACGTGCCGGCGCTGGCAAAGCGCTACCGGGTGATCACCCTGGACCTCCCGGGCCATGGCCGGAGCGATGCCTGCGCCCCCTGCAGCATGGACGAGTTCGGCGACGCGGTGTTCGCCGTCATGGACGCGGCCGGGGTGCCGCGCGCGACCCTGGTGGGCCACAGCATGGGCGGCGCGGTGATGCTCGCCGCCATCCGCCGCCAGCCCGAGCGGGTGAAGGCCATCGCCGCCGTGGACGCCGCCTTCCTCGAGGCCGACGCCGCCCGCAAATTCAAGGACCATGCCGACCGGTTCAGCGGCCCGAAGGGCCTTGAAGCCCGCGAGCAGATGGTCCGGTCCATGTTCACGTCGACCACCCCGAAAGCGGTCCAGGAGCAGGTCCTCAAGGCCATGCTGGGCGCCCCCGAGGCGGTGGCGGTCCCGGCCATGCGCAGCATGTTCTCGCCGGCCTTCTGGAAGGAGGGCACGGTCGACGTCCCGTTCCTGCAGATCGCCGCGGGCACCAGCACCTGGATGTCCGAGGAGGCCCTGCGGCGGAGGTTTCCGCAGGCGCAGCTGAAGCGGATCGAAGGCACCGGCCATTTCCTGATGATGGAAAAGCCGGATGCCTTCAATCGGATGCTGCTGGACTGGCTGGAGGGCCTGAAGCCCTGAACCTGCGGCGCGAAGCCGATCAGTTCCCGGCGAACTGCACGCCCTCGAACACGAGCGTGGGCGTCCTGAGGGCGGAGTACGGGTAGGGATCGTTCCCCACCGCCGCCAGCCTCTTCCAGAATTCCAGGTGGTTGCCGGCGATGTTCATTTCGCCCACCGGTTCGGCGAGGCGGCCGCCGCGGATGCGGAAGCCCTGCACCCCCAGGGAGAAATCGCCGGTGGTGCCGTTGGAATTGCCGCCCAGGAAGCCGGTGACGAAGATGCCTTCCTTGAGGTCGGCGAGGAGCCCTTCTTGCGGCTTCGGCCCCAGCTTCCAGACGAGGTTGGACGCGCCGCCGCTGGTGGGCGGCAGGCCCAGCTTCTTGCCGTAGTAGGAGTCGATGAAGCAGGAGCGGAGGATGCCCGCCTCGAAGACCGGGCGCGGCTTCGCGGCAATCCCTTCCTGGTCATACAGACGCGAGCCGAAGGCCTTGGGGATGAGCGGATCGTCGGTCAGATTAAGCAGGGGACTGCCGATGGCCTGGCCGATCCTGCCCTCCATGAAGGACCGCTTCTGCTGGAGCGAGGCTCCGGAAAGCGGCCCCAGGAGGAAGGCGACCATGCGCCCGGCGGCGCGATTGTCGATGGCCATCGCCAGGACGGCCGAATCGCCCTTCCGGGCGCCCACCCGGGCCAGCGTCCGCCGGGCCGCTTCCTGTCCGATCGTGGCCGCGGCAGGGAGCTCGCCGCGGAAGCGGGAACCGGCGTAGGAACCGTCCTCCGGGCGCCGCCCATCCGGGTCCTTGACGCTGACATCGGCGCCCAGGAAGTAGGTGGTGTCCATCCGGCTGCCGACGAAGCCGTTGGAGTGGACCTTGAAGGATTCCGTGGAACTGTCGTTGACGCTGCCGGTGACCGACAGGATCCGGTCGCTGCCGGGAACGGTCCTTGCTGCGGCTTCGAGCTCCTTTGCCAGGCGCCGGCGCTCGTCGCTGGTGAAGGCGGCATGGCGCGGGTCGGCGAGCTGCAGATCGAGCTTCGCCTGGCCCCCGTAGAGCTTGGCGTCGGGGAGGGAACGGAAGGGATCCTTCCCCACGGCCCGGGTCAGCACCACCGAATCGGCAATGAACCGCTCCAGGGCCTCCGGACGGAGGTCGCTGGAGGCGACGCTGGAGAAGCGCCCGTCGACGTAGAGCGACAGGCGGAGGGTCCGGGAGGTGGCCTCCTGGGTCTTTTCCAGCGCGCCGTCCCGCCAGACGGTCTCCACTTCGCGGGTGCGGCTGATGTTGGCTGCGGCTTCCTGGGCGCCCTTGGCGAGGGCGGTCTTCACGGCGGACTGGGCGACGTCGAGGAGGGTCTGCTTGGTCATGGCTTCACCTCACCCTTTCCTTCCGCGGCCACCGACGGTGATCGAGGCCACCCGCACGGTGGGGATGCCCTGGGAAACCGGCATGCTCTGGCCGTCCTTGCCGCAGGTCCAGCCCCCCTCGTCGATGACCAGGTCGTCGGCGACCATGTCCACCTTCTCGAGGATCTTGGGGCCGTTGCCGATGATGTTCACGTCCTTGATCGGACGGGTCAGCTTGCCGTCCTCGATCAGCCAGCCGTTCTTCACGTAGAAGGTGAAGTCCCCGGCGCCGATGTTTACCTGGCCGTTGGTGAAGTTGGTGCAGTAGATGCCGTTCTTCACCGAGGCGATGATCTCGTCCTTTCGGTGCGGCCCAGGCAGCATGTAGGTGGAGCGCATGCGCGGCATGGGCGCGTACTTGTAGCTCTCGCGCCGGCCGTTGCCGGTCGGCTCGACGCCATAGTGCTTCGCGGAGATGCGGTCGTGCAGGTAGGTGCGGAGGACGCCGCCCTCCACCAGCAGGGTCTTCCCGGCCGGGTTGCCCTCGTCGTCCACGTTGATCGCCCCGCGGGCGCCCGGCTGGGTGCCGTCGTCGACGATGTTCACGAATTTCTGGGCGATCGGCTTGCCGATCTTGTCGGAATAGATGGAGACGTTCTTGCGGTTGAAGTCGGCCTCCATGCCGTGACCGATCGCCTCGTGGAGGAGGATCCCGGACGCGCCAGCCGCCAGCACCACCGGCATCTCGCCCACCGGCGCCTGGACCGCTTCGAACAGGATCATCGTGCGGTCCACCGCCTCCTTGACCATCCGGTCGAGGCGCTCGCGGGAGTAGTAGCCGAGGTCGGCCCGACCCGCCACGCCGTAGTCCCCGGACTCGCGCTTGCCCTTGTCCTCGGCAACGCAGCTCAGCCCCAGGCTGGTCATGGGCTGGATGTCCTCGACGAGGCGCCCGAGGGAGTCGGCGATCAGGATGACGCTGGACGAATCCGAGAAGCGGACGCTGACCTTCTTGATCCGCGGATCCGCGGCGAAGGCGCGCTCGTTCAGCCCGGTCAGGAAGGGCAGCTTCTCGGCGGGCCGGACGTCCTCCCAGCGGCGGGCGACCGGATAGCGGTTGGCCCCCGCCGGGCCCACCTTGAAGCCCTTCGCCCCGGTCCTGGCGGGGCCGTCGGCGATTGCCGCGGCGGTCCGGGCGGTCTGCTTCAGCGCCTCCAGCGTCAATTCCTCGGTGTAGCCGTAGCCGGTCTGGTCGCCCTTGACCACCCGGACGCCCACCCCGAGTTCCACGCCGGTGAAGGCGCGGTTGACCACCCCGTCCTCCAGCCCGAGGCTGTTGGAGATCTGGTGCTGGAAATAGATGTCGGCATAGTCCCCGCCCTTCGCCAGTGCCTCCGCCAGGGTCGTGCGGATCAACTCCTCGGTGACCCCGAACCGGGCGAAATGGCCGATGCCCTTCACCGCCGCGCTCCCGGCCGCCTCAAGCGCCAGCCCCGGCAGGGCCAGGGCCCCCAGGAGCGCACTGCCGGCACCCAGCATCTCCCTGCGGGTCAAATCCCACGTCGCCATGTCTGGCACCTCCTGCCCATGCAGTGGCGCCGCTGGCGCCGAGGTTCAAGGGACCGGTCCGGGCCGGGGCGATGCCCGGCCAGGCGCCGGAAAGGCCTGGATACGAAGAATCCCGTAGCCGGTTTAGCCGTCAGGAGATCCTCAATCCCGTACCCAGTGGCAGGTGTAGCCGCCGGGGTTCTTCACCAGGTAGTCCTGGTGGTACGCCTCGGCCTTCCACCAGGCGCCGGCGGCGGTGATCTCGGTGACGATCGGCCGCTTCCATTTGCCGCTGGCGTCCACCGCCGCCTTCACCTGCTCGGCGGTCTGCCGCTGCGCCTCCGAGTGGAAGAAGATGGCGCTACGGTAGGAGGTGCCGAGGTCGTTGCCCTGGCGGTTGAGGGTGGTCGGGTCGTGCATGCGGAAGAAGAACTTCAGCAGGGCCTCGTAGCTGGTCTTCGCCGGGTCGAACCAGATCCGCACCGCCTCGGCGTGGCCCTCGTGGTTCTGGTAGGTGGCGTGGTCCACCTTTCCTCCGGTGTAGCCGACCTCGGTGCGGAGCACGCCGGGCTGCTTCCTCAACAGGTCCTCCATGCCCCAGAAGCAGCCGCCGGCCAGGGTCGCCAGCTCCTCCTTCGGCGCCGGCGCGGCCTTGCCGAACAGCGGCAGGAACCGGCCGTAGCCGGCGGCTTCCAGTTCCTCCACCGGGACGAAGCGCAGGCTGGCGCTGTTGATGCAGTAGCGCAGCCCGCCCCGGTCGCGGGGGCCGTCGTCGAAGACGTGGCCCAGGTGGCTGTCGGCCGACGCGCTGCGCACCTCCACCCGCACCATGCCGTGGCTGAGGTCCCGCTTCTCCACCACCTCGGCCTCCTTCAGGGGCCGGGTGAAGCTCGGCCAGCCGCAGCCCGAGTCGAACTTGTCCTTGCTGGAGAACAGCGGCTCCCCGGAGACCACGTCGACGTAGAGCCCCTCGCGGTGGTTGTTCCAGAACTCGTTCTGGAAGGGCGGTTCGGTGCCGGACTCCTGGGTGACCTGGTACTGCATCGGCGTGAGCTTGGCCTTCAGTTCCTTGCTGTCGGGCTTCCGCGGGTTCACGGTCGGGACCTCCTGGGGGGTTGCGGTTCGGGGCTGCCCTGGCGCGGTGGGACCGCGCCAGGCGAGGAGGGACAGGGCAGCGGCCAGGACTCCAACCGGAACGATCCATCGAAGTCGGCGCATGCGGGTCAACCTCCCCAGCCTAGGATGCGCGATCCGGGCGAAGGGTGACGGAAAACCGCGCCAGATCCCGCGATAGCGCGCCTGCCGGTCGGCTATCGCCCGGTCATCACTCCGCGGACCCACCCCGGTCGGCTTCCCCGAGCAGCATCGCCAGCACCTCCTGGGCGGCCCGGAGCCCGAACATGGCCGGGATGTAGGAGACGGTCCCCAGGGGCGTCCTGCGCCGCCCAGGACCCACATGCGCGTCCACATCCTCGGCCTGGGGCGCGCCGGCCGCGCGCCGCGGTTCGAGCGAATAGACGCAGCGGATCCCCCCGGGAATGCCGCGCCGCCGCAGCCGCTGGCGCAGCTTCGCGGCCAGCGGGCAGAGCCGCGTCTCGGAGAGGTCGCCGACGCGGATCGCCCCGCCGTCCATCCGGCCCCCTGCCCCCATGCTCGAGACCACCGCGATGCCCCCCTCGACGCAGGCCTGCAGCAGGGCGGTCTTGGCGTTGAGCGAATCGATGGCGTCGAGGACCACGTCCACCCGCGGCTCCAGCAGTTCCGCCACCGTGTCGTTGTGGATGAAGGCGTGCCGTGCGTCCACCCGGCAGTCCGGATGGATGTCCAGGATCCGGGCGCGGGCCGCCTCGACCTTGGGCAGGCCGATCGTGGAGTGCAGGCCGAACAGCTGGCGGTTCAGGTTGGTGGGGTTGACCACGTCGTGGTCCACCACCCGGATCGATCCGACCCCCGCCCTCGCCAGGGCTTCCACCGCGAAGGAGCCCACGCCGCCCATGCCGAAGACGGCCACCCGCGAGGCCCGCAGGCGCGCGCAACCCTCGGCCCCGAGCAGCATCTCGGTCCGCGCCCACCACCTCATGGCAGCCACCGCGCGAAGATCCGCCGGGCATTGGCATGGGCCAGGCCGGCCACGTGGGCCAGGGGTTCGCCGCGCAGCCGCGCTGCGGCCGAGGCGACCCCGGCGAGCTGGGCCGGTTCGTTCGGAGCCTCCGGGGGCCAGGACCCGAGGTGCCGCGGCGGCAGGTCCGGGGCGTCGCTTTCGAAGAGGAGCCGGTCCGGCCACACCTTCGGCAGGACCTTGGCAGCCCTCCGGTTCTCCGGATCGGCGATGGGGCACCCGAAGGACAGGCTGAAGCCGAGGCGCTGCATCTCCTGGGCGGTTTCAGCCGACCCGCCGAAGGCATGCAGCAGCGCCCCCGAGGCCGGCAGCCCCTCTTCGCGAACCAGCCTGCCGAGGCTCTCCCAGGCCTTCCGGCAGTGCAGGGCCAGCGGCACCTCCAGGGCGCGCGCCAGCCGCAGCTGGTGGCGCAGCGCCGCCTCCTGCACGGTCCGGTCGCCGCCTTCGCGGGCGAAGTCCAGGCCGCACTCGCCCAGCCCGGCGCCGGACGCCCGCAGCAGTTCCTCCAGGCGCACCTCCCAGCCCGGCCGGGCCTCGGCGGCATGCCAGGGGTGCAGGCCGAGCATGGGGACCAGGCGGGCCCGGGTCCGGCACAGGTCAACCACGCGGTCCCAGTCGCCTTCCGCCGTTCCGCAGACCACCACCGATTCGACGCCCGCCCGCTCCGCCCTGGCCAGGACCCCGTCCAGGTTGCCCGCCAGGCGGGGATCCTGCAGGTGGCTGTGGGCATCGATGAAAGGCATCGGCTCCATCCCAGCACCTGCCCACCCAGGAATGAAAGCGGATTGATTTTGAACTAGTAATAAATTTTTTAATTGTTAAAAATTCACTACTAAATTTAATTGTTAAAATATTATAGTTTATAAATTTTTTTAAAATTTTGTAATTAAATTATTACAAATTTAATTTATAATATTTTTTTAAATACAATAATAACAATATTAAAACTCTGGCACTGGGTTGGCAATTCGATGGGTGCCCTTGAAAGGAGGCGCCCATGAAACCCACCCTTCATCTCCTCGGACTGGCCCTGACGCTGGCCCTGCCCCTCGCCGCCGCTGCGGGGACCGGCAAGCCCAAGGCTCCGACCCGTCCGATCAACCTCAACACCGCCACCGCCACCGAGCTGACCCAGCTGCCCAAGGTCGGCGCCAAGGCCGCCGAGCGGATCATCGCCTACCGCAAGCAGCACGGCGGCTTCCAGCGCCCCGAGGACCTCCTCGCGGTGAAGGGGATCGGCGAGAAGTCCTTCCTCAAGCTGAAGCCCTACCTCACCGTCGGAACCCCCGCTGCGCCCAGGCCCGCCGCCCGGCCGGCCGGGAAGTGAGGTAGACATGGGCGCCTGCGCGACGCTTCGCACCCCCGACCCGGGCGTCCCGGCGCGCAGGCGCCCGGCCGGCCAGGGCTTCACCCTCCTCGAGACCGTCGTCACCCTCGGCATCGCCGGGGTGCTGACCCTTGCCGGCCTGGCCACCGTCGACCTCAGGGGAGGGGTCGACCTGGCGATGGCCCAGCAGGAACTCCGCGGCTGCCTGGACCAGGCCTTCGTCCTGGCTCGCGCCTCCGGACGCAACGTGACCCTCGTCCCGGCCGGCGAAGGCGGAGGCCCGGGGGTCATCCCCGTCCTCCTGCCGCGCCAGGTGAAGTGGGGGAAACCCGCCGCCATCCCGCTGCCCCCCGGGATGGACGCCCCCAAGGGTGCGGACCGGACCGGTGAGGCCCATCGCCGGATCACCGTCACCCCCCGGCGCACGGTGACCGCCTCCGCCTGGTTCCTGAACAACGGAACCGATGCCCTCTGCTTCCGCCTGAACGGCCACGGCCGCCTCCAGGTGCTCCGCTTCCGCGCCGCCCAGCACCGCTGGGAAAGGATGGGCTGATGCGCATCGCCGACCTCTCCCCCGACCAGCGCCCCCGTGAACGCCTGCTGGCGGGCCAGGGTGAAGGCCTGAGCGAGGCCGACCTGCTGGCCCTGCTCTGGGGTTCCGGATGCCGGGGCCAGTCCTCCCTGGACCTGGCGCAGTCGCTGCTGGCCGCGTCCGGCGGGCTCCGCGGCCTGCTCGCCCTGGGCCTCCAGGACTGGATCGACCAGCCCGGGCTGGGCCCCGCCAAGGCCTGCCAGCTGTGGGCCGCCCTGGAGCTCTCCCGGCGCGCCCAGCGCGGCGGCAGCCGTCCCCGCATCACCTCCCCGCGGGCCGCGGGAGACCACCTTCTCCCGCGCTGCCAGGGCTGGACCGAGGAGCGCTTCGGCCTGCTCGCCCTGAACGCCAAGGGCGAACTCCTGGCGGAGCGGATCCTCAGCCAGGGGACCAGCACCGGCACCCTGATCAGCCCGCGCGAGTTCTTCCGCGAGGCCCTCCGCTACGGCGCCACCAGCGCCCTGGCCTTCCACAACCACCCCAGCGGCGACCCGACCCCGAGCCGCGAAGACACCCTGCTCACCCGCCGCCTGCGCGCCGCCGGCGACAGCCTCGGCGTACCCCTGGCCGACCACCTCATCCTCGGCGCCGACCGCTACCACAGCTTCCGCGCCGCCGAAGGCTGGGACAGCCAACCCTGAACCCCAAGGAGCCCCCATGTTCCGCGACCCCTCCCAGCTGCAGGTCCACCAGCTCGCCGACGCGCTTGCCCTGACCCTGGTCCGCGCCCTCTCCGCCAGCCCCCTGTCGCCGATCGGCTGCACCCTCTCCTCCGCCGCGATCCGCCCCGCCCTGCGCATCCAGGAGGCCTGCCGGCGGCCCGGCCGCAGCGGCTTCACCGAAGGGCTGGCGAAGGCGGCGGAAGCCGCCCAGGAGCTGCACTACCTGTGCGGCCTGGCCGCCCGGTCCGGGCTGGTGCCCGCAGGTCCCGAGGACCAGGCCCTGCACCTGGTCAAGGCGCTGATGCGGCTGCGCAAGGTCCAGCGGGAACGGGAGGTGGGGATGCCTGCCGCCGAAACGCTGCCCGCCTGACCGTGGCCGCCGGGACCGGCGACCGGCGCGCCATCCTGATCCGCCCAAAGGGCCCTGCGTTGCAGGGGTGACTGAAGCCGCGGGCTGGCTGCGCACGGGAATCCGCTTCGCGGACCGGCCCCGAACGCTGCGCGTCCAGGACCTTTCCCTGGCTGCGCGCCATCCCGATCCGCCCAAAGGGCCCTGCGCTGCAGGGGTGACTGCAGCCGCGGGCTGGCTGCGCACGGGAATCCGCTTCGCGGACCGGTCCTGAACGCTGCGCGTCCAGGACCTTTCCCTACCTGCGCGCCATCCCGATCCGCCCAAAGGGCCCTGCGTTGCAGGGGTGACTGCAGCCGCGGGCTGGCTGCGCACGGGAATCCGCTTTGCGGACCGGTCCTGAACGCTGCGCGTCCAGGACCTTTCCCTACCTGCGCGCCATCCCGATCCGCCAAAATGGCCCTGCGTTGCAGGGGTGACTGCAGCCGCGGGCTGGCT
>JAYRFV010000142.1:0-14340 GCA_041908165.1 Holophagales bacterium
ACCAAGGAAAAGCAGGGCGCCGAGAGGCGCCCTCGCCTTTTCCAGGCGCGGCTGGATGCGAACCAGCGAGAAGGATGGCGCGCCGGTAGGGCCAGGCCGGGAACGCGGGGAGCGTTCCCGGGCGGTCCGGCGAAGCCGGAGGCCCGGGCGCAGCCAGCCGCCTGGGACCCGGGTGGCGCCGACCTCGCCCTTTCAAGGCGCGGCCTGATGCGAATCCGAGCGAAGGCTTCATCACCGCCGTGGTGGACCGCCTTTCGCACCGTTGACTGTGCAAGGTCGTCCGGGTGGATCGTGCGCTCAGGGAAGGCCCGCCGGATTTCGGGTCGCGGGCGGCGGGGCTGGCGGAGCGGAAGGGATCCGGCGGAGCAGCAGGAGTTCGGAACCGCCGGTGGGCACGCGAAGGAGCACCTCGAAGTGGCCTCTGGCCTCCGGGGTCATGCCCCAGGCATCCTGGTCCCACTCCCGCTTCTGGGAGACGAGGCGGTCCTCCGGGCCCAGGGTGCGTTCCAGGTCGGCCAGGGTCCGCAGTTCCGGCATGCGCTGCCCGGTGTAGACCATCGCCCCGCTGCGGAGGGTTTGCCAGAAGTAGACCTTGCGTCCCTGGATGAGTGGCCTGACGGCCTCTGTCCAGCGGTGGTAGCTCTTGGTCCCGTCCAGGATCCGGAACCCCCAGGCGCCTGCCACCAGGAACTGGGTCGCCAGGGCCAGGGCCGTGGCCCGAATGAGGCGCGAAGGCGGATTCCGCAGGGACGGGGAACCGGCCAGCAGGGCGCTGCCGGCCGCCAGCAGGGAGAGGGTGCGGAGCAGGGGCAGGAAGGGCACAAGCTGGGCCCGAACGGACGGCCCGCCGAGGTCCAGCCAGGCCAGGCCGAAGAGCACTCCAGCCAGCAGCCACAGGCTGCCGAGCAGGGCGGGCCGCAGCCACCTCGCCACCCAGGGCATCGGGCTGGTGGATTCCGGCGCGAGGCCCTCGGGGATCAGGAGGGCCAGGAAGGGGTAGGACATCAGCAGGTACTTTCCCTGCTTGCTCTGGGACAGGGAGAGGAGGACCAGGGGAACAAGGAAGGCCGCGAGGAAGAACCTCTCAGGGGCGCCCAGTTCTCTCCGGCGGCGCCAGGATCCCAGCAGCACCGGCGGCAGCAGCAGCACCCAGGGGAAGAAGTCCCCGGCGAGGTACCCGAAGTACCGCCACCAGGGCTGGATGTGGTCCCAGGCTCGGGTTGCCCGGACGACGTTCTGGTGGATCACCAGTTCGTACAGGAAGGCGCTTCCGGCGGTCCAGCCGACCCAGAGGTACCACGGCAGCACCACCAGGAGCACCACCAGGGTGCCCCAGCCCAGCTGGGCGCGGAGGAAGCCCCGCGGGCTCCGCTGCCCGAGCAGGAAGGCGGCCAGGACCAGCGCGCTGAGGACCAGGGCGAGGGGCCCCTTCGCCAAGGTGGCCAGGCCCAGGCTCAGGTAGGCGGAGAGGAACCAGCCCCGCGCACCGGCTGCCGGGGAGATCGCCCCCGTTACCAGCAGCCAGCCCCCGAGCCAGGACAGCCAGCCCCAGGCCAGGAGGGAGGCGAACACCATGTCGATCTGGATCGTGTGGGCCTGCCAGACCCAGATCGGCGTGCTGAACAGGATGGCGCAGGGGACCTCGTGCCGGTCCGGCCCCAAAAAGCGCCGGGCCCAGCCTCGAAAGGCGAAGGCGAAGCCCGCCGCCGCCAGCGCCGAGGGCAGGCGCAGGGCCCACGGGAGGATCGCGCCGGCTTCCCCCCCGCGTCCCGCGATCCCGAGGACGGCCTCCGAGCAGAGGCGCAGGAGCCAGAAGAAGAGGATGGGCTTCTCGCTGTAGGGGAGGCCGTTCAGGTAGGGCAGCGACCAGCTGCCGCGTTCCTGCATCTCCCGGACGATCTGGGCGAAATCCGGCTCGTCCGGGGCCCAGAGGTCGTGGGCCGGCAGCAGGGCGGCCATCAGCACCGCGAACAGGAGCGGAGCCCGCCGGTGCAGGATCCACGCCTTGGCTCCCCTGAGCCGGGTCCCCGGCGCTGCGGTCTTCGGCACCCTTCCTCCCCGCATTGATCCTACGGGGAGTCGAGGCCCTGGAAAAACGCCCACCCCCCATCCCATCCGCCGCGCGACCCTTGCGGAGCCGATAACGAGGATTGATGCTTCCATTCCGGGCTTCCCCGCTACCTTGCTGGATGGGACGGATGGACTTCAGGCACTGCGCCGGGGCGCCCCGCATCGCGGTGACGGCATGAGCCTGGTCCCCGCCCAGGGCCTCTACGATCCGCGCGCCGAGCACGATGCCTGCGGCTTCGGCTTCGTGGCGGACGTGCAGGGGCGGGCCAGCCACGCCATCGTTCGCGACGCCCTGCAGGTGCTGGCGAACCTCGAGCACCGGGGCGCCTCGGGCAGCGAGAAGGACACCGGCGACGGCGCCGGCATCCTGGCCCAGATCCCGCACGGGTTCCTGCAGGCCCGCTGCCGCGCCCTCGGCTTCGAGCTGCCGGCACCCGGCGACTACGGGGTGGGCATGCTGTTCCTGCCGGCGGACGTCGACCGGCTCTCCTGCGAGCGGATCCTGGAGACGGCGGCGGTCGAGGAGGGCCAGCGGGTCCTCGGCTGGCGCGACGTGCCCACCGACAACGCCTCGCTGGGGGCCACCGCCCGCGGCAGCCAGCCGGTCATCCGCCAGGTCTTCCTCCAGCGCGGTGCGGCCACCACCGCGGGCGATGCCTTCGAGCGCAAGCTCTACGTCATCCGCCGGCTGGCGGAGAAGCGGGTGTCACGGTCGGTGCTGCAGGGCCGCGGCACCTTCTACGTGTCCAGCCTGTCGAGCCGGACCGTGGTCTACAAGGGCATGCTGAACTCCGACCAGCTGGCCGCCTTCTACACCGACCTGGGCGACGAGGCCTTCCTCTCCGCCCTCGCCATGGTGCATTCGCGCTTCTCGACCAACACCTTCCCCAGCTGGTCGCGGGCCCATCCCTACCGCTACATCTCCCACAACGGCGAGATCAACACCCTGCGCGGCAACGTCAACTGGATGGAGGGCCGCCAGCGCCTGTTTGCCTCCCGGCTGTTCGGCGACGACCTGCAGAAGGTGCTGCCGGTGCTGGACCTGGAAGGCTCCGATTCGTCGATGTTCGACAACGTCCTGGAGCTGCTGTTCATGGCCGGGCGGTCCCTGCCGCACGTGCTGATGATGATGGTGCCGGAGCCGTGGAGCCGGCACGAGTCCATGAGCCCGCTGCGACGGGCCTTCTACGAGTACCACTCGTGCCTGATGGAGCCCTGGGACGGCCCGGCCTCGATCGCCTTCACCGACGGCACCCGGATCGGCGCCATCCTCGACCGCAACGGCCTGCGCCCGGCGCGCTGGGTGGTCACCCGGGACGGCCTGGTGGTCATGGCCTCCGAAGCCGGCGTGCTGGACATCGCCCCGGAGCGGATCGCCCGCAAGGGACGGGTCCAGCCCGGCCGGATGTTCCTGGTGGACACCGCTGAGGGCCGCATCGTCCCCGACGACGAGATCAAGGACACCCTGGCCGCCGCCGAACCCTACGCCGACTGGCTGAAGGAGCACCTGGTGCGGCTGGGGGAGATCCCCGATCCGCCGCGGGTGAACGAGCCGGACCACGAGACCGTGCTGCGCCGCCAGGAGACCTTCGGCTACACCCTCGAGGACGTGGGGATGATCGTGAACCCCATGGCCAGCGACGGCGCCGAGCCGATCGGCTCCATGGGCACGGACATCCCGCTGGCGGTGCTCTCGGAGCGGCCGCAGCTTCTCTACGACTACTTCAAGCAGCTGTTCGCCCAGGTCACCAACCCGCCGGTGGACGCCGACCGCGAGAGCATCGTCCTGGCGGTGGACACCGCCATCGGCCCCGAGGGCAACCTGCTGGAGCCGGTCCCGGAATCGGCGCTGCACTTCGAGCTGCCCACGCCGGTGCTGCTGAACGCGGAGCTGGAGAAGATCCGCAGCCTCGACGGCCGGCCCGGATCGCGCGGCTTCCGCTCGATCACGCTGCCGATGCTGTTCAAGGCCGAGGCCGGCGGCAAGGGCCTGCGCAAGGCCATCGAGGACCTCCGCCGCAGCTGCAGCGAGGCGATCGCCGAAGGCCACAACATCCTCATCCTCACCGACCGCGGCCACGACGCCACCGACGCGCCGATCCCGGCGCTGCTGGCGATCGCGGCGATCCAGCACCACCTGCTGCGGGCCGGCTCGCGGGAACGCGTCGGGATCGTCCTGGAGACCGGCGAGCCGCGCGAGGTCCACCACTTCTGCACCCTGATCGGCTACGGCGCCAGCGCCGTCAACCCCTACCTGGCCTTCGAGACCATCCACGACCAGCTGCGCCAGGAGATGATCCAGGGCGAGCCGCGCGAGGCGGAGCGGCGCTACGTGAAGGCGGTCAACAAGGGGATCGTCAAGGTGATGTCGAAGATGGGCATCTCCGCCGTGCAGAGCTACCACGGCGCGCAGACCTTCGAGGCCCTGGGCCTGTCCCAGGACTTCGTGGACGAGTACTTCTCCGGCACCCCGACCCGCATCGGCGGGGTGGGCATCGACGCGGTCGCCCGGGAGGTCCAGCTGCGCCACGACCTGGCCTACCCCAAGCGGCCGGCCGACGCCCCCGGCCTCGGTTCCGGCGGCCGCTACAAGTACCGCCGGGATGGCGAGGCCCACCTCAACAGCCCGGAGGCGATCCACCTGCTGCAGACCGCCTGCCGCACCGGCGACTACAAGCTGTTCAGGCGCTATTCCGAACTGGTCGACCACCCCGGCAGGCAGCCGGTGACCCTGCGGGGGCTGCTGGACTTCCGCACCCAGGCGCGGCCGGTTCCGCTGGAGGAGGTCGAGCCGATCGAGGCGATCCTGGCCCGGTTCAAGACCGGCGCCATGTCCTTCGGCTCGATCAGCCAGGAGGCCCACGAGGCGCTCGCCATCGCGATGAACCGGGTCGGCGGCAAGAGCAACACCGGCGAGGGCGGCGAGGACCCCGCCCGCTTCGCGCCCATGGCCAACGGCGACTCGCGCAACAGCGCCATCAAGCAGGTGGCGTCCGGCCGCTTCGGCGTCACCAGCCAGTACCTGGTGGAGGCCCGCGAGATCCAGATCAAGATGGCCCAGGGCGCCAAGCCCGGCGAGGGCGGCCAACTGCCCGGGCCGAAGGTGTACCCGTGGATCGCCAAGGTCCGCCACGCCACCCCCGGGGTCGGGCTGATCTCGCCGCCGCCGCACCACGACATCTATTCCATCGAGGACCTGGCCCAGCTCATCTATGACCTGAAGAATGCCAACCCCGGCGCCCGGGTGAGCGTCAAGCTGGTGTCCGAGTGCGGGGTGGGCACCATCGCCGCCGGCGTGGCCAAGGCCCACGCCGACGTCATCCTCATCAGCGGCTTCGACGGCGGCACCGGGGCGGCCCCGCTGACCAGCATCCGCCACACCGGGGCGCCCTGGGAGCTGGGCCTGGCGGAAGCGCACCAGGTGCTGGTGATGAACAACCTGCGCAGCCGCGTGGTGCTGGAGACCGACGGCCAGCTGAAGACCGGCCGCGACGTGGTGGTCGCGGCGCTGCTCGGGGCCGAGGAATTCGGCTTCGCCACCGCCCCCCTGCTGGCGCTGGGCTGCGTCATGATGCGCGCCTGCCACAAGAACACCTGCCCGGTCGGCGTCGCCACCCAGGACCCGGAACTGCGCAGGCGCTTCACCGGCGACCCGGAGCACGTGGCCAACCTGATGCGCTTCATCGCCATGGAGGTGCGGGAGCTTATGGCCCACCTCGGCTACCGCCAGTTCTACAAGATGGTGGGGCGGGCCGAGAACCTGGAGATGCCGCGCGGCGTGGACCACTGGAAGGCCCGCACCCTGGACTTCTCGCGGATGCTCTGGAAGCCGAGCGTGCCCCGGGACGTGAAGCGCACCTTCCGCATGAACCAGGAGCACCAGCTGGAGAAGTCCCTGGACCACGGCACCCTGATCCCGCTGTGCCGGCCCTCCGTCGAGTCGCGCACGCCGGTCACCGCCACCCTGCCGATCAGCAACAAGAACCGCAGCGTCGGCACCATGCTGGGCAGCGAGATCACCCGCCGCTGGGGCGCCGAGGGCCTGCCCGCCGACACCATCCGGCTGCGCTTCCAGGGCTCCGCGGGGCAGAGCTTCGGCGCCTTCATTCCGCGCGGCCTGAGCCTGTTCCTGGAAGGCGAGGCCAACGACTACCTCGGCAAGGGCCTCTCCGGCGGGCGGATCGCGGTGCAGCCGCCGGCCGGGTCCAGCTTCGTCGCCGAGGACAACGTGATCGTCGGCAACGTCGCCTTCTACGGCGCCACCGGCGGCGAGGGCTTCATCCAGGGACTGGCGGGCGAGCGTTTCTGCGTCCGCAACTCCGGCGCCACCGCCGTGGTCGAGGGGATCGGCGACCACGGCTGCGAGTACATGACCGGCGGCGAGGTGGTGGTGCTGGGCCGGGCCGGTCGCAACTTCGGCGCCGGCATGTCCGGGGGCATCGCCTGGGTGCTGGACGAGAGCGGCGACTTCCCGGCCCGCTCCAACCGCGACCTGGTGGGCATGGGACCGGTGCAGGACCCGGCCGAGGCGGCGCACCTCAAGGACCTGATCGCCCGCCACGCCACGGCCACCCACAGCCGGCGGGCTGCCTTGATCCTGGGCGACTGGGCCGCGTGGCTGCCCAGATTCGTCCGGGTCATGCCGCACGACTACAAGCGGGTGCTGGAGAGCCAGGCGCGCATGCGCGAGAAGGGCCTGCCCGAGGACGAGGCGGTGCTGGCCGCCTTCGAGGAGAACGCGCGGAGCCTGGCACGGGCGGACGGGAACTGACATGGGCAAGACGACGGGATTCCTCGACCACCGCCGCGAACTGCCGCCGGACCGCGATCCGCTGGAGCGGGTCAAGGACTGGCAGGAGTTCCACCCCCGGGTTCCCGACGAGCTGCTGCGCCGCCAGGGGGCCCGCTGCATGGACTGCGGCACGCCCTTCTGCCACACCGGCAAGCCCATGGCCGGGATGGCCTCGGGCTGCCCGCTCAACAATCTGATCCCGGACTGGAACGACCTGGTCTACCGCGGCCAGTGGCAGCGGGCCCTTCGGCGGCTGCTGAAGACCAACAACTTCCCCGAGTTCACCGGCCGGGTCTGCCCGGCCCCCTGCGAAGGTTCCTGCACCGTCGGCCTGAACGGCGACCCTGTGACCATCAAGGCGATCGAGTGCGCGATCGTCGACAAGGCCTTCGAGGAGGGCTGGATCGGCCCCGAGGTGCCGGCGGTGCGGACCGGCAAGCAGGTGGCCATCATCGGTTCCGGACCCGCCGGCCTCGCCTGTGCCGCGCAGCTGAACCGCGCCGGCCACACGGTCACGGTGTTCGAGCGCGCCGACCGGATCGGCGGCCTGCTGATGTACGGCATCCCCAATATGAAGCTGGACAAGCGCCTGGTGGAGCGCCGGGTGGGGCTGATGGCGCGCAACGGCATCCGCTTCGTCACCGGCGTGGAGATCGGCCGCGACATCCCGTCGGAGAAGCTGCTGGCGGACTACCACGCCACCGTGCTCTGCTGCGGCGCGACCCAGGCCCGGGACCTGGAGGTCGAGGGCCGCCAGCTCCCCGGGATCCACCTGGCGATGGCCTACCTCCAGGCCAACACCCGCAGCCTGCTGGACTCCAACCTCGCCGACGGCGCCTACCTCTCCGCCCAGGGCAAGGACGTGGTGGTGATCGGCGGCGGCGACACCGGCACCGACTGCGTGGGCACCGCCCTCCGCCACGGCGCCCGGTCGGTGGTCCAGCTCGAGATCCTGCCCCAGCCTCCGGCGGCGAGGGCCCCGGACAATCCCTGGCCGCAGTGGCCCAAGGTGGCCGCCCTGGATTATGGACAGCAGGAGGCCGCCGCCCTTCAGGGCCGGGATCCGCGCCAGTTCGCGGTGCTCACCAAGCGGTTCACGGGGGATGCCGACGGGGTCCGGGCGGTGCAGGTGGCCGACCTGGCCTGGTCCCGCACCGCCGAGGGCCGGTTGCAGCAGGAGGAGATCCCCGGCTCGGAGCGCAGCCTGCCGGCGGACATGGTGCTGCTGGCCCTGGGCTTCCTCGGCCCCGAGCGTCGCGGGCCCATCGCCGACCTGGGGCTGAAGCTGGATCACCGCGGCAACGTGGTGGCCGACGGCCAGCGCATGACCAGCGTGCCCGGGGTGTTCGCCGCCGGCGACATGGTCCGCGGCCAGTCCCTGGTGGTCTGGGCCATCCACGACGGCCGCAACACCGCCCGCAGCGTGGACCGCTACCTGATGTACGGCCAGACCTACCTGCCCTGAGGGCGGCCGCGCGTCCGGTGCCGGACCGCGTCCCGGTTCAGACCAGGTCGAACAGCGGGCCGAAGCTGGTGGAGTCGCCGGGTCCGGCCGGGGACTTCCTGCGCGGTTTCGCGGGCTTGGCCGCCGGCTCAGGTGCGGCCGGCTCAGGTGCGGCCGGCTCAGGTGCGGCCGGCTCCGGTGCGGCCGGCTCCGGAACGGCCGGCGCCTCGGCCGGGGCCGGCGGTTCGCGCCGCCGCCGCGTGCGGGGCGGGCGGGCGGGCAGGGCGTTGAGGCGTTCCAGCAGCTCCGCCAGGGCCCGGCGGGCCTGCTCCAGGCCTGCCGGAGGCGCGCCGGGGGCCTTCGCTTCCGGCGCCTGGGACGGGGCCTGGAGGTCAAGCCCCAGGCCGCGCTTGAGCTGGCCGGTGAGCAGCAGCTGCTGGCAGTCGGCCACGGTGAGCCCCTCGCCGAGCCAGTCGCGGATGTGCGCCAGCCGCGGCAGCTCCTCGCGGTGGTAGTACCGCAGGTTGCCCTTGCTGCGCCGTGGGCGGATCTCGGGAATGACGCTCTCCCAGTAGCGCAGCTCCTTGGGCGAGATCCCGAGGGACTTGGAGACCTCCCCGATCTTGAGCCAGTTCTTCTCGATCATGCCGGCCCGCTTTCCATCCCTGGACGCGACGCCTGCGTCGAGACCCTTCCGGTCATGGCGCCTCCCGGGGTTCGACGCCGAGGGCCTTGAGCCGCTTGTAGAGGTTCGAGCGGTCCAGCCCGAGCCGCTCGGCGACCCGGGTCATGTTGCCGTTCTGCACCTTCAATTCGCGCTGGATGTAGACCGACTCGAACCAGTCGCGGGCGTCGCGCAGGCTCGGGAACTCCGGGAACGCGAAGGGGTCCGGCTCGGCCAGGTGCCGGACCGCCAGCGGACCCAGGTCCCGCGGCATGACCTCGGCCCCGCGGCCGAGGATCACCGCCCGTTCCATGAGGTTCTTCAGCTCCCGGACGTTGCCGGGCCAGTCGTGGCGCAGCAGGGTGTCCCGGACCTCCGGGGACAGCCGCTTGGGGGGCCGGCCGTAGCTGGCGGCGATGCGCTGGACGAAGGCCTCCGCCAGGGGGATGAGCTCCTCCAGCCGCTCGCGCAGGGGCGGGATCCGCAGCGGCACCACCGCCAGCCGGAAGTAGAGGTCCTCGCGGAAGCGCCCGGCCTTGATCTCCTCGGCCAGGTCCTTGTTGGTGGCGGTGACCACGCGGACGTCCACCCCCACCGCGCCGCCGCCGCCGACCGGCTCGATCCGCCCCTCCTGCAGGGCGCGCAGGACCTTGGACTGGGTCTTCAGGCTCATGTCCCCGATCTCGTCGAGGAACAGGGTTCCGCCGTGGGCTTCGCGGAACTTGCCCTTGTTGTCGCGGAGGGCGCCGGTGAAGGCCCCCTTCACGTGGCCGAACAGCTCGCTCTCGATCAGCTCCTCGGGGATGGCGGCGCAGTTCACCTCGACGAAGGGCTCGTCCTTCCGTGCGCTGAGGGCGTGGATCAGCCGGGCGATCTCCTCCTTGCCGCTGCCGTTCTCGCCGCTCAGCAGGACCCGGCCCTCGGTGGGGGCGACCAGCTGGACGTCGGCCAGCAGCCGCTTCATCGACGGGCTCTCGGCCATGAAGAACCGCTCGCCCTCGATCACCTGGTGCAGGCGCAGGTTCTCCTGCTCCAGCCGGGCGTGGCGCAGGGCATTGCCCACCACCAGCAGCAGCCGGTCCAGGTCGATGGGCTTCTCCAGGAAGTCGAAGGCGCCCAGGCGGGTGGCCTGCAGGGCGGTCTCGATGCTGCCGTGCCCGCTGATCATCACCACCGGCAGGTCCGGCCGCAGCCGCCGGGCCTCCTTGAGGGTCGCCAGGCCGTCCAGCCCGGGCAGCCAGATGTCCAGCAGGATCAGGTGGATGCCATCCCCGTCGGGGCCCTGGAGCAGGTCCAGGGCCTGCTCCCCGCGCTCGGCCTTGAGGACGCCGAAGCCCTCCTCCGACAGGCTCTGACCCAGGGACCGCCGGATGCCCGGCTCGTCATCCACGATGAGGATGGTCAGGGGAGACGGCATGGATAGAGCCTAGCAGGGGCGGACCGGCCACCGCAGGCCGGGTCCGGCCCGCGGGCTGGGCTATCATCCAGCGATGATCGAGGCTGACCCGCCTGCGTCGATGGGCATCCCCCGCATCCCCCGGCCGGCCTTGCGCCTGGTCCTCGCCGCGCTGCAGGGTGGACGGCTGCTAGCCGTTGGGGCCCTCGCCGACGACCGTCCTCCGCTCGTGGTCGAACGGTTCTCAAAGCCCGGCCCGGTGGCCGGCGTGGTGGCGCGGGTGGACCTGCGCGACCCCCGCGTCGAGGTGAAGCTGGTCCTGGCCGACGAGTCCGCCGCCGGCACGCAGGGATGCACCGGCCGGCTGGAAGTCCCCAGCGCGGTCGCCCGCCGGCACGGTTTCGCGGCGGCGATCAACGCCAGCTACTTCCGCGCCGAGGCCAAGGAGGTGGCCGGCCGCAAGGTGCCGTACTTCGTCGGCAACTGCGGGACGCCGGTGGGCTGGCACGTGTCCGAGGGCAGGGTCCGGACGCGGCCCAGCGAGGCGACCATCCAGGCCACCCTCGTGGTGCACCCGGGGGGCCGGGTCACGATGCACCGCCGGCTCGAGCAGATGCCCCCCGACGCCCGCTGCGCCGTGAGCGGCAACGCGATGGCGCTGGCCGACGGCACGGTGGCCGTCGCGCCCGGCGGCCCCCGGCACCCGCGCACCGCGGTCGGGCTCAGCCGGGACGGTGCAACCCTGCTGCTGGTGGCCGTGGATGGTCGCCAGGACCACAGCCGCGGCGTCACCCTGGCCGAGCTGGGGGAGCTGATGAAGGGCCTGGGCGCACACCAGGCGATCAACCTGGACGGCGGCGGCAGCTCCGCCCTTGTGCTCCAGGATCCGGCCTCGGGGGTTCACGCGGTCGCCAACCGGCCCTCGGAGCGTTCCGCAGACTACCCTGGGCTCCGGCTGGAGCGCCCGGTGGTGGACGTGCTGGGGGTCAGGATCCAGGGCCCCGTCCCCGTGCCGGGGCCGCGGCGTGAACGTCCTGCGGAACGGTGATTCCCCGTTGCTCCCGAAACCGGCTATCGTTTTCCACCCGACCTGGAACTCAGTTCAATCAGTAGGAGATACCATGCTGCGGCGCACCTCCCGAACGGCCCTCGGGGCCGGTCTGCTCGTCCTCGCCTTCGCCTGTGGAGGCGGCGGATCCTCCTCCCCTGCGCCAGCCCCCTCGGCCCCATCGGTTCCGACGTCGCTGGCTGCCGCCGGGTCGCTCCGCAACATCCGCCTCACCTGGACCGCCAGCACCGGCGCCGGCCTCACCGGCTACAACGTCTACCGCAGCACCGACGGCAACTCCTTCGCCAAGCTCAACACTGCGCCGGTTGCGGCGACCCTGTACGACGACGCCATCGCCTCCCCGGCCGGCGACGGCGTGGTCTACCACTACCAGGTGACCGCGGTGGGCGCGCTGGAATCCGCCGCCTCGGCCAGGGTCAAGGGCCTCCACGGCACCCGGATCCCGGCCTCCAGCAGCGCAGGGTTCACCACCCTCGTCGCCGGCAGCCCCTACGTGGCTGAAGGCTCCGTGGTGATCAACGGCGGCGACCTGGTGGTGGACACCGGCACCGCCTTGTATGTCCCGGACGGGGCGAGCATCGACGTCGAGCAGGGCAACGGCATCACCGCCGGACGGCTCTATGTGAAGGGCCTGCTGCGGGTGCTGGCGGCCAGCTCCGCCCCGGCCACCTTCACCTCCCACCGCGCGGGCGGCGCCCTGGCCAACGACGAGGGCTTCCACCTCTTCTTCGACGGCGCGGTGAACTTCAATCCCGCCGACGGAAGCGGCACCCTGGTCCAGAATGCGAACCTCCAGAACCTGAAGTCGGTGACCCCCGGTGGCGGCGTCACCATCCGCAACTGCGCTCCGAAACTCGCCCACTGCAAGCTCACAGGGAACTCCGCCACAGGCACGGTCTACATCCTGTTCACCCAGGGGTGCGGCGCGCTTGTGCAGAACTGCCTGTTCACGAAGGTCGCGCCCTCGGTGAACGCGGACCTCCGCGCCACCGCCTTCAAGCTGTCGTTCAACCGGTTCCGCGGCGGCTACTACGCCTTCTATGTCGGGGACGCCACCCTGGCGGGATTCAACCTCGGTCAGGTGGATTCCAACGACTTCGACGGGACCAAGGAGGCGGGCATCTTCCTCCCTCCGGGCTCAGCCACGGTGCAGATCGGCGGGAACTACTGGAACGGCGGCACGGGCACGCCTCCGGTCCCGGCCGAGACCCCCTCCTACGCCACGATCCACTACCAGTTCTCGCCGGCGCTGACCTCCGCCCCCGCGGGGGCAGGACCGAACTGGTAACCCATGGCCGCCGGCCGGCCTCGGTACCATGAATCGCGATGCTGGTCGATGCGCACTGCCACCTGACGGGTGAATACCTGGCCGCCGAGGCCCTCGGGGAGACCCTGGACCGCGCCCGCGCCGCCGGCGTGGGCGGATTCATCGCCGTGGGCACCGACCTGGAGGACTCCCGCCGGGTGCTGGAGCTGGCCCGCGGCGTCCCCCAGGTCCAGGCGAGCTTGGGCCTGCATCCCCACGAGGCGCGGTTCTGGAATGCCGAGGTCGAGGCCGGGCTGGAGCAGCTGCTCCGGGACCCCCGGGCCCGCTTCGTCGGCGAGGCCGGCCTGGACTGGCACTACGACCACAGCCCCCGGGACCGTCAGGAGCAGGCCTTCCGGGGCCAGATCCGGATGGCCCGGCGGCTGGGCAAGCCGCTGATGGTGCACACCCGGTCGGCCCCTGAGGCCACCCTGCGGATCCTCGCGGAAGAAGGGGCCGGGGAGGTGGGCGGCATCATCCACTGCTTCAGCGAGGACCTGGCCTTCGCCAAGGCCGCCCTCGACCTGGGCTTCCACCTGAGCTTCTCGGGCATCGTCACCTTCGGCAGGAAGGCCGAGGCGGTGCGCGAGGCCGCACGCTGGGCGCCGGAGGACCGGATCCTGGTGGAGACCGATGCCCCCTTCCTGGCGCCGGTGCCCAAGCGCGGGCGCACCAACGAGCCGGCCTTCGTGGGCTACACCGCCGCCGAGCTGGCGGACCTGAGGGGTGTTTCCGCCGGGCGCCTGGCCGAGCGCTGCACCCGCAACCTGGAGGTCCTGTGCGGCTGGTCACCCCCCTCCTGAGCGCCCTGGCGGGCAGCGCCGTCTGCGCACAGGTTCCGCCTGAACAGGTGCGGCCTGCACAGGTGCGGCCTGCACAGGTGCGGCCTGCACAGGTGCGGCCTGCACAGGTGCCGCGTACCCTGCCCTGGGAGGGGCAACCAGCCCCGCACTGGCAGGGCCTCTTCGAGGATCCCGTGGACCGGCCGCCGCCCCTGTTTCCCTCCTCGGAGGTCCAGTTGACCGTTCGGGTGGGGGCGGACGGCGCCCTGCGGGTGGCGGACCGCCGCGGCGTCCTCCGGCTCCGGACCGGGCTCCCGGGCCGGCCCCTGCGGATCTGGCGGGACGGCGGCGTGCCGGTCCCCGGGCCCTGGGCGGCGATCCCGTTCCCGTCCCCGGTCCCCTCGCCGCTGTTCAGTGCGGCCTTCTGGACCCAGGAGGATCCACGGCTCGGCCTGGCGGGGCTGCTCTGGATCCAGGACGACGGCGAGCGGATGCTCAGCCTGGTGCATCCCGCCACAGGCAAGGTTGCATTCCTCCCCCTGCCGGAGGGCGTCAGCATCGACCTCAGGTTCCTTCCGGCCGGCCTCCTGGCGACCGAACGCCCCGCCCAGGGGGACGGGACCCCGGGCCGGGTGCGGCGGTGGATGCTGCCCTGGGTGGCGCTGGTGCCGTTCCTGGCCCTATTGGCGCCGCCGGCGGAACGGCCCCGGGCCGGGACCGCCCTCGAGCCCTTTCCCAGGGATTCCGGCTGGTAGGCTGGCTGGCACGGCTCTGGCGTTCCCCCGGGCGCCGACCCACCATGAACCCGGAGCCTTCG
>JAYRFV010000143.1:0-2513 GCA_041908165.1 Holophagales bacterium
CGTCCACGCCGTGGCCGACGGCCGCGTCGCCTTCGCCGACTTCTACCAGAGCGACGGTCCGATGGTGATCCTGGCGCACGGCGGAGGCTGGTTCACCCTCTACACCCCCCTGCAGGGCGTGCTGCTGCGCAAGGGCGAGGTGCTCAAGGCCGGCGAGCGGGTCGGCTACGTCGGCGAGACCGCCGACGGTCCCCGCGTCGGCTTCGAGATCCGCTTCCAGAAACAGCCGCAGGACCCGCAGAAGTGGTTCAAGCGGCGGTACCGGTAGCTGGCAGCCAGGCGGGCGGAGGACCCGGCGCTACCGGATCGTCTGCCCCATGTTGAACAGCGGCACGTAGACGGCGAGCAGCAGGCCGAGCACGACGAAGCCCATGAACAGGATCAGGATCGGGCCGATCAGGCTGGTGACGGCGGTGGTGGCCTTCTCGACCTCGGAGTCGAAGAAGTCGGAGACGTGCGAGAGCATGTCCGGCAGAGCGGAACTCTGCTCGCCGACCCGCACCATCTCCACCGCCAGCGGGTCGAGCATGCGCGACTGCTCGAGGGCGAAGTTCAGCGAGGCGCCGGCGCGCACCTGCTCGGTGACCGTCAGCAGCTTGAGCTTCATCCGCTCGCTGGAGCTGGTGCGCTGGATCACCTCCAGGGCCTGCAGCACGGGCAGGCCGCCGGCCAGCAGGACGCTCATGGTGCGGGCGAACACCGAGGAGTGGTACATGCGGTACAGCGTCCCGATCTTCGGCAGGGCCAGCAGCACCCGCTCGAAGATCCGCCGGCCGGCCTCGGTGGTCACCATCCACCGGCCGAGGAAGGCCAGCACCCCGAGGAGCAGCAGCTGGATCCAGGCGGTGCTGCGCATGAAGTTGCCGAAGGAGAGCAGGACCCGGGTGGCCTGGGGCATGTCCTCGGCGCCCTGGTAGATCTCGGAGAAGCGCGGCAGGACGATGTTGAACAGCACGCCCAGGGCCAGGAACAGCACCACCACCAGGAAGCCCGGGTAGAACAGCGCCTCGACGATGCGGCGGCGGCTGGCGAGGGCGAACTTCTGGAAGGCGAGCCAGCGCAGCAGCACCTCGGGCAGGGTGCCGCTGCGCTCGCCTGCGACGACGTTGGCGCGGTACACCGGCGGGAATCCGCCGGCCTGGTCGAGGGCCTCCGAGTAGCTCATCCCTTCGCGGACGAACTCAACCACCCGCTCCAGGCTGGCGCGCAGCTGGGGGTCGCGGCCGTGGCCGATGAGCAGCTCCAGCGACTGCAGCAGCGGGATGCCGGCCTTCAGCAGGGCCAGCAGCTCCTGGTTGAAGACGACCAGGCTCTCGGTCTTGAACTGGCGCTGGCGGCGGAAGGCGCTGCTGGCGGCCTTGACCTCCATGGGAAAGTTCCCCTCGGAGAGGATGCGCTGGCGCACCTCGTCGGCGTGGAGGCCCTCGAAGTCGCGGACCAGGACCTCGCCGGCGGGGGACGTGTACTTGACGGTGAAGCGCATTCGGATCCTGTGCGGGAACTACGAGGATACCCCAGGTGCCGCGGGCGCCTGGGCAGGGGGGCGGCGGATCGTACAATCGGGGTTCGTCCAGGATGCCCGCATGCGCCCGATCGGCTTGGTCCTCATGTCCCTCCTCCCGCTCGCGGCGCAAGCGCCCCTTGGGGTCGGGGCGCCGCAGCCGGTCCTGCTCGACCTGAGGGATGCCGACCCGGCGCGCTTGGTTCCGAAGGACGACCGCGATGCGGCGGGCATGGAGGAGGTGCGGAAGGCCTGGCAGGCCCGGGTGGGGCCCCTGCGGCACCTGCCCTCGGTGCGCATCCGGATCCCCGGGGGCGAGTCGCGGCGGGCCATCCTGCTGGCGGCGGCCCAGGCGCTGAAAGCGCAGAACCCGGAGCAGCGGGTGTTCCTGGCCTTCGATCCCGGGGCGGCGCCCCTCTGGGACGAAGGCGCCTGGGGCACCCTCGACGGGGGCGCACTGCTCCCGGAGGAGCTCGGACCGGAGCCCGGGCGGTGGCGCGAACACCTGGCCCGGGCGCAGGAGTTTCTGCCCGGCCGGCCCTGGCACCTGTGGCTGCCGGCCGATCCCGGCCCGCTCCTGGGGGCCCTCGCCGGCGACGGCGGCCACGTCGTGGTGCCCGCCGGCGGGCCCGCGGCGCGGCTGGCGGCGCAGGTCCCGGCCGGGTTCACGGAGGTCGAGGGCGGCCTCGGCGACCTGACCCTCCGCCCCCCCGCCGCCCGCGCAGGCGAAGCGCGGCGCTGGCGCTTCGAGGCCGGCGAGTGGCGACCGGAGCCGCTGCCGAAGCTCCGCCACGAGGTGGCGGTCACCGCCGATGACCGCTACGACGTCGGGGCGCTCCTGGCGCGGATGCGCGCCGCCCAGCTGCGCGACCGGTCGGCGCTGCGGACCTTCGAGGCCCGCACCACGGTGGATCTCCACGTCCAGGGCGTGCAGGGCGTCGGCGCCGACCTGGGCTTCCGCTTCCGGCTGTTCGAGAAGCTGGGAGAGGGCGAGGAGCTTCTGCAGCAGGAG
>JAYRFV010000144.1:0-1945 GCA_041908165.1 Holophagales bacterium
GGCGGCTGGGACCCCGGCATCTGGACCGTGATCGGCTCGTCCACCATGACGGTCGTGAGGGGGATCCCCGCCCGCAGCGCCGCCGTGTACACGATCGGCTTGAAGGTGGAGCCGGGCTGGCGCAGCGCCTGCGTGGCGCGGTTGAACTTGCTGTCCACGAAGTCGCGTCCGCCCACCATGGCCAGGATGTAGCCGGTCTTCGCCTCGAGGGTGACGGCCAGTCCCTGCAGGTAGGGTGAGTTCGTGGGCCCCGCCTCGTCCTCGCTCTCGGCCTTCTGCTCGAGGTAGGCGGCGTAGGTCAGGTGGCGATATGGCCCGTAGGTGCCCGCCTCGATGGCGTTGAGCTGCGCGTCGAGCGCGCGTTCGGCGGACTGCTGCACCTCGAGGTCGAGCGTGGTGTAGATCCGGAGGCCGTCGGTGTAGAGCCGCGGGCCGAACCGCGCGTCGAGCTGCTGGCGGATGTACTCGACGAAGTACTGCGCGACGCCGCTGAAGTCGTCCCGCGACGCGAGCAGCAGCGGATAGGCCTTCCACCGCTCCGCCTCCTGCCGCGTGATGGAGCCCTGCTCCGCCAGCAGGTTGATGATCACGTTGCGCCGCTGCAGCGAGCGCGCCGGGTGCCGCCGCGGGTTGTAGCGGCTTGGCGACTTGGGGATGGCGGCCAGGGTGGCGGCCTCCGCCACGTTCAGGTCGCTCGCCGACTTGCCGAAATAGCGCTGGGAGGCCGTCTCCACCCCGAACGCCCGGTTGCCCAGGTCGATCTGGTTGAGATACAGCTCCAGGATCTTGTCCTTGTCGTACCGGGCCTCGATCTGCGTGGCCACCTTGGCCTCGCGGATCTTCCGGTCCAGCGACCGCTCCCGGCGGTTGAGGTCCTCGGGAAAGAGGTTCCGGGCCAGCTGCATCGTGATGGTGGAGAAGCCCTCGCTCACCCCGCCGGCCAGGATGTTGGCCTTGACCGCCCCGAAGAAGCGGATCCAGTCGATGCCGTGGTGCTGGTAGAACCGCTTGTCCTCGGTGGCCAGGAAGGCCGCCACCAGCGCCGGCGACATCTCCTGCAGGCCGAGCACCGTCCGGCGCTCCATGCCGAGGTCGGTGATGAGCCGCCCGTCGGCGGCGAAGACCTTGGATGCCTGGTCGGGGTCGTAGCTGTCGAGTCCCTCGATCGAGGGGCAGCGGTTGCCGGAACAGGCGCGCGCCCAGGCGCCGAAGACCAGCGCCGCGCCGAAGACCGTCACGCCGAGGAGGGTGAGGAGGAATCTCCGGCGGATGTTCGGGGTGCGCCACCAGCGGAGGAGGGTGTCGCGGAGGGCGGCGAGCCGGGAACGGAGCATTGAGGGAAACTAATCGTCCCCCTAGGTTTGTTCACCATGCCCACCCTCCTCGACACCATGACCGCCCGCGGCCTCGTCCACGACGCCACGCCCGGGCTGGCGGCCCGCCTCAAGGAGGGGCCGGTCACGGCGTACATCGGCTTCGACCCCACCTCCGACTCGCTGCACGTCGGCAGCCTCCTCCCCGTCATGGGGCTGGCCTGGCTGCAGCGCGCCGGCGGGCGGCCGATCGCCCTGGTGGGGGGCGGCACGGGGATGGTGGGAGACCCGAGCGGCAAGCGGGACGAGCGGCCCATCCTGTCGGTGGAGGTCATCGACCGGAACGCGGAGGCTCTCAGGGCGCAGCTGGCCCACTTCCTCGACTTCGAGGGACCGGCGGCGGCCCGCGTCATGAACAACGCCGACTGGCTGCGCGGGCTGGGGCTGATGGAGTTCCTGCGTGACACCGGGAAGCACTTCACGGTGAACTACATGCTGCAGAAGGAGTCGGTCCAGAGCAGGATGGAGACCGGCATCAGCTTCACCGAATTCGCCTACATGCTGGTCCAGGCGTACGACTTCTGGCACCTCTTCCGCACCGCCGGGTGCGAGCTGCAGATGGGCGGCAGCGA
>JAYRFV010000145.1:0-3051 GCA_041908165.1 Holophagales bacterium
GGCCTTGCCGTAGCCGGTGGAGCTGCGGAAGTTCGGGCTCAGCACCGCGTACCCGCGGTTGGCCAGGAACTGGTGGTAGTTGTTGAAGCCCCAGGAGTCCCGAGCCCAGGGGCCGCCGTGGGGGAACACCACCAGGGGCAGCGGGCCCGTCGCGCCGCGGGGGGTGGTAAGGTAGGCGGGGATCTCCAGGCCGTCGGAGGACTTGTAACGGATCGGCTGCATGGCCGCCATGTGCTCGCGGGGGAGGCGCTCACGGACCACGTACTCCTGGGTCAGCTGCTTGGTCCGGCGGTCGAACAGGTAGCGGGCGCCGGGATCGGTGTCGCTGAAAGCCGCCACCAGCATGACCTGCTCATCCGCGGTGGCGGAGCCAAAGGCGATCTCGTGGCCCGGCAGCTTGGCCTGCAACAGCTTGTAGTCGGCTTCCAGGGCCTTGTCCTTGAAGTAGATGCGGGTGCGGTCGTCCTCGTAGGTGGTGGCCACCAGCTCGTCGGTCCGCTCCGAGAACATCGCATTGCCGAAATCCACCCGCTTCAAGGGATCGGTCTCGACCAGCTCCTCCTTGCCGGTCTCGGGATCGAACAGCACCAGCTGGGCCAGGTCCCGGTCGCCCTTGTTGGTCTCCATGTAGACCCGCTTGCCGTCCTTGTGGAACCCCACCGGGCCGGCGCTCTCGAACACGTTGCAGGTGTAGACGACCTTGAAGGCGTCCGGGTCCACCCGCAGGATCTCGGTGTCGCCCTTCTCGGTCGTGCGCAGGGCCAGCCGCAGCTGGCCCTTGGTGTCGAACACCCAGCCGGCGATGCGCTCGGTGTTCTTCCGCACCAGGGTGCGCTCGCCGGTGCTGATGCGGACTTTGTAGAGGTCGTGCCAGGCCGGGTCGCGGTCGTTGAGGCCGACGTAGATCAGGTCGGGATCGGACTTGGGAACCGCCGAGATGATGGCGCGGGCGCCCTTGGCCTCGGTGAGGTTCTTGGCGGCGGGCGCCGGCTTGCCGGCCTCCGGCACCGCCGCAGGGTCCGCCATCCAGACGTTGAAGTTCTCGTCGCCGTCGTTGTCCTTGACGAACAGGATCCGCTTGGAGTCGCGGCTCCAGAAGAACCCGGCGACCGGACGCTTGGGCTCGGCGGTGACCAGCTTGGCGGCGCTGTAGGGCTCGCCGGTCTTCTTGACCCAGACGTTGCGGGTCTCCTTCCAGGGTTTGAGGAAGGCGATCCACTTGCCGTCCGGCGAGATCTGGGCCGCGGCGATCTCCGGATTGCCGAAGAACAGTTCGCGGTCCAGCAGCGGCGGCGCCTGGGCGGCGGTCTGCTTGGCCGGGACGTCGGCGGCGCGGGCGGGCGCCAGGGGCAGCAGCAGGGCCGCGGCGCAGAGCAGGCGGGAGAGGGGGGTTCGGGTCGGCATCGGGGGGGCCTCCAGGGTTGCGGGTGGACAGAGGAATGCTTGCCCAGGATACGGACCGGCGGGCCCGGCGGTTGAGTGGCCGGCGGCCGGGGCCTGGGGAGCGACGAGCGGGGCCCGGGAGCGGGCCAGCGGAGGGGTCAGAGCGAGGTGCGCGGCTGCACCGTGGCGTGGGCCAGCAGCAGCCCGGTGAGCAGGGCGATGGCCACGAAGAGCGCCTGGAAGGCGGTGTCCAGGCCGGCCATCAGCTGCTTCTGGATGATGAACTCGAGGCCCTTGAATCCCAGGCCGCCGGGAACCAGCACCATCAGGCCCGGCAGCAGGGGCACCACCGACGGCCGCCGGAGGAGCCGGCTGAACAGGTTGCTCGCCAGCCCCAGGAGAAAGGCGCCCAACCCCACGCCGAACTGGGGCCCGAGCCAGACCGAGCCGCCCCGGGCGCCCAGGAAGGCCAGCACGCAGGCGGCCAGGATCCAGGGGAAGTCGGCCGGGCGGGCCCGGAACAGCACCATCAGGGCGGCGGCCGCGGCCAGCAGGGCCAGGGCCAGGGTCCAGGCCGGCAGCGGGACCGGGGCGCCGCGCAGGGCCGATTCCATCCACGGGGCCGCCAGCCGCTGGCCCAGGGCCACGCCGAAGCCGAGCGCCAGGAAGGTCATGGCGGTGTCCATGAGCCGGGAGGTGCCCGCCACCACGTTGCCGGTGGCGAGCTCGTTCATCGCCACCACCAGCCGCAGGCCGGGCAGCAGGATGATCAGCCCGGAGATCGTGACGATCTGCGGAGAGACGTGGGGGAACCGGGAGGCGGCCAGCACCGCGAGGAAGCCCACCAGCAGCCCTGCAACGGGGTGCAGCAGCCGGGCCGAGCCCCTGCTCCGCCCCAGCAGCCAGGCGCAGGTCCCCACCAGCAGGCCGAGGGACCCGGTGAGGGCCAGTTCGCGCCAGCCGCCGCCGAAGAAACAGGCGGCGGGCACCGAACCCAGGCCGAAGCAGGCCACGGTCAGGGCCACGCCCCAGCGCGGCGGGGCGGAGACCAGCCCGCGCACCGCCGCGGCGGCGCGGTCCGCGGCCAGCCGTCCGGCGAGGAGGTCGTCGGTGAGGTCCTGCAGGCGGGTCAGCTTCTCCAGGTCCAGGTCCGCGGCGTTGAGGCGCTCGAAGAAGGTCCAGCGCTGGCCGTCCTTCTCGAGGCTGGCGAAGAAGGCCGTGGGCAGGGCGAAGAACTGGCCCTCCAGCCCGAGCTTACGGCAGATCCGCGCCATGCCCTCCTCGAAGCGGTGGGCGGGGATGCCGTAGGTCAGGAAGGCCCGGCCGAGCTCGAGGCAGAAGGCGACTTCCGGGGCCTGGTGGCCCTCGGTCCGGGGGGCGGGTCCCGCGGCGTCCATGCTCAGAGCCTAGCGGGGCCGCCCAGGGCGCGGTCGGCGGTGCGTCCCAGGTCGGAGCTCCCCTGGCCGTTGGCCAGGCTCTTGGCGAGGGCGGCGAGCAGGGCGGCCTGGGCCTCGGCGCCCACCTCGGGCACCACCTCCGCCGCGCCGGCCACCGCCAGGACCTGGCTGGCGTGGTTGAACCCCGGGTCGTTGCGGGAGGCGGCCTCGGCCAGCACGCGGAGCACCGCCTCGGGGCCGGCCGCCTCGCGCAGCCGGTCCGCGAAATGCA
>JAYRFV010000146.1:0-1505 GCA_041908165.1 Holophagales bacterium
GCCCCCGGAGGGCCGCTGACGCTGATCAGCCAGAGCGGCGCCTTCCTGATCACCCGGCTGTCCTGCACGCCCACGCTGCCGGTGCGGTTCGCCTGCTCGGTCGGCAACCAGCTCGACCTGCGGCTGTCGGATTTCCTCCGCGCGGCCGGACGGGACCCGGGAACCCGGGTGGTGGGCGTCTACGTGGAGGGCTTCGGCCCCCGCGACCTGCTGCGCTTCGCCCAGGAGGCGAGGGAGCTGGTGCGCGCCGGCAAGCAGGTCTTCGTCTACAAGGGCGGCCGCACCGCCGAAGGGCAGGCCGCCGCCAGCAGCCACACCGGCGCCCTGGCTGGCGACTGGGCCCTGCAGCAGGCGGTGCTGCACCGCGCCGGCGTGGTGCTGACGCCGACCATGGAGATCTTCAACGCGGCCCTGTCCTGGCTGTCGACCCACCCGGACGGCAAGCCCCGCAAGGTCGCCGTGCTCACCAACGCCGGCTACGAGTCGGTGGTCTCCGCGGATCTGCTCGAGGGCAGGATCGCGGGTGCCACCCTGACCGAAGCCGAGACCGGGAACCTGCGGACCTGCCTGGAAGGACACGGTCTGGCGGAGCTGGTGAATCCGCGCCTGCCGCTCGACATCACGCCGATGGCGGACGAGCGGGCCTTCCTGGACTGCGCCAAGGTCGTCCTCGGGTCCGAGGCCGACACCCTGGTGCTCGGGCTGGTGCCGCTGACCCGCCGCCTGGAAACCCAGGACCCCGGGGCGATGCGGGCCTTCGCGCGGTCCCTCGCGGACCTGGCCCAGGCGAGCGGGAAGCGCGTGGGCTGTGCGGTGGAGGGGGGCGAACTGTACGAACCCTACCGGCTCGCGCTGGAATCCGCCGGCCTGCCGGTGTTCTTCTCCATGGAACGGGCCCTCCAGGGCCTGCGCTTCATCGCCGAGGCCTGAACTCCGGGCAATCATCACAAGTCGAGGTAGCCGGCACCCTCCGCCGCTAGGATGAAGGCCGTCCCCGGAGGAATCCATGCGCCGTCCCTGGCTGCCCCTGATGGCCACCTGTCTCGTCCTGCCTGCCTGGGCGGCCGATCCGGGCCGGCCGGACGCGGCTGCAACCCGCTTCGGGGCCCTTGCCTCCCTTCCCCTGCGCAGCATCGGGCCTGCGGTCGCCTCCGGGAGGATCGGCGACCTCGCGGTGGACCCGCGGAACCCGGCGGTGTGGTACGTCGCGGTGGCCTCGGGAGGCCTCTGGAAGACGGTGAACGCCGGCACGACCTGGCAGCCGCTCTTCGACAAGCAGGGCAGCTATTCCATCGGCTGCGTGACCATCGATCCGAAGCGCCCGGCCACCGTCTGGGTCGGCACCGGGGAGAACAATTCGCAGCGCTCGGTGGGGTTCGGCGACGGCATCTACCGCAGCCAGGACGGCGGGAAATCCTGGGAGAACCTGGGCCTGAAGGGGAGCGAGCACATCGCCCGGATCCTCATCGACCCGCGCAGCAGCGATGTGCTGTACGTGGCGGCCC
>JAYRFV010000147.1:0-1609 GCA_041908165.1 Holophagales bacterium
GGATCTCACCATGCACCAGCGGGGTCACCTGGTCGAACCAGCGATCGTGGTCGCTGTGGTGGCGCAGCCGCGGATGGTGGCGGAACACGTAGCTGAGGATCAGCGGCTCGCGCTCCCGGGCCCAGGTGGCCATGGAGTTCACGCTGTAGCCGTCGCCGATGACGCTGGCGGGGTCGCGCATGAACAGCAGGTTGGGGATCGGCCGCAGCCGGTAGTCGAACTCGTTCTGCCAGTGGGTGTGGCCGGGCATGTCGTCCCAAGTGACCCCGCCGATCACCGAGCGGGCCACCTCCTTCGCCGACATGGCCTCCAGCAGGCGGCAGCTGTCCAGGTCCAGGTTCACCAGCCGCCGCAGGTCGTCGATGAAGGCGAACTGCACGGCCTCCTCCGCCAGCGCCTCCGCGAACAGGTCCTGGACGTCCAGGACCTCCTCGGCGACCTTGCCCAGCACCTGCCGGAACAGGTCGTGCTCGCGGCGCGCCTCGTCGCCGTAGAGGATGTCGTCGAAGAGGAGCTTCTCCATCATCGCCGGGACCATCAGGTCCACCTCCGGCCCGGGGCGGTGGACCACCACCTGCCGCAACCGCCCGGTTTCCGAGAAGACCGACAGCTGGATGGGGGTCATGGGCTGCTCCGTGGGGGCCAGGAAGGGGCGAGGATATCAGGCACGGCCGTCACGTATTGTTTACTGATTTGGTTGGTTATTTCCCTTGATGGCGGTCAAGAAGCCCGTCATGCTTGGATTCCCTGTTCATTCACGAGGGTGCCCGCACCCGTTTCCTGGAGAGCCCCATGGCCGCATTCGTCACCCAGCCCGCCCCCGCCTTCAGCGCCGACGCCCTCATGGCGGACGGTTCCTTCAAGACCGTCTCGCTCGCCGACTACAAGGGCAAGAAGGTGGTCCTGTTCTTCTACCCCCTGGACTTCACCTTCGTCTGCCCGACCGAGATCCTGGCCTTCTCCGATGCCCTCAAGGAGTTCGAGTCGCGCAACACGGCGGTCCTCGGCTGCTCGGTGGATTCCAAGTTCAGCCACTGGGGCTGGGCCCAGACCGACCGCAAGGAAGGCGGCATCAAGGGCATCCAGATTCCGCTGCTGGCCGACCTCAACAAGACCATCGCCCAGGACTACGGCGTTCTGCTGCCCGCCGGCATCGCCCTGCGCGGCCTGTTCATCATCGACGCCGACGAGAAGCAGACCATCCGCCACGCCACCATCAACGACCTGCCCCTGGGCCGCAACGTCGAGGAGGTCCTGCGCCTCATCGACGCCATCGACTACACCAACACCCACGGCGAAGTCTGCCCCGCCAACTGGAAGAAGGGCGACAAGGCCATGAAAGCGACGTTCGATGGATTGAAGGCCTTCAGCAAAGGCTGAACGGCACGAGCACATTGAAGAAGGGGCGCCGGCAGGCGCCCCTTCGCGTTGGCGGGGGACCTGAGCTGGAATGGCCTTGGGGCCATGAGCCCGGAGTAGGAGCGGAGGGCGACGGAACGGCCGCAGGCCGTTGCCGCCCGAAGGGCGCGGCCCAGGAGGGGCCGCGTCAGAGCGACGTTCGATGGATTGAAGGCCTTCAGCAAAGGCTGAACGGCACGAGCACATTGAA
>JAYRFV010000148.1:0-25239 GCA_041908165.1 Holophagales bacterium
CCAGCTGCTGACCCTCTACACGACCCCGGTGATCTACCTGTACATGGACCGCCTGCGCAAGGCCGCGGGCCGCGCGTGGAGGGCGCTGCGGGCGCGGCCGGAACCCGCCGGAGCCTAGCGGGGACCGGCGAACCCGCCCCGTCCTCCGCACGGCCTGCCCCGGCGGATGCACGGGCCGGGCGGTCCGCACCTATGATGGTCCCGTGCCTCCTGGAGTCCCCATGCGCCCTGCAGCCTTCGCCGCCCTCCTCGCCCTGGCCTCCCTGCCCCTGGCCGCCCACGCCCGGCACCAGGCCCCGGCGTCCCCCGCCAAGGTGCACCGCGTGGAGAAGCTGGATGACCGGATCTACTGCATCTTCGGCGAGGGCGGGAACATCAGCCTGGTGCTGACCGACACCCACGCGGTGCTGATCGACGACCAGTTCGAGCGGCTCGCGCCCGGACTGCTGGAGGCCATCCGGTCGGTCACCTCCAAGCCCATCAAGTACCTGGTCAACACCCACCACCACGGCGACCACACCGGGGCGAACGTGGTGCTGGAGAAGCAGGTCACCGCCATCGTGGCGCACTCCAACGTCCGCCGGCGGCTCGAGACCTCCCAGGCGAAGCTGGAACCGGCGAAGCGCGGCGGCCTGCCGGAACTGGCCTTCGGCTGGCCGGATCCCAAGCAGCGGGCCTACCTCGCCATCCACCTGGGCGGCATGGAGATCCACCTGGCCCACTTCGGCCCCGGCCACACCGACGGCGATGTCCTGGTCGGCATCCCCGCCCTGAAGTTCATGCACCTGGGCGACATCTTCTTCAACGGCTCGCTGCCCTACATCGACACCGCCGCCGGCGGCAGCCTGGCGGGACTCCTGGAGAACGTGGAGACCGTCCTCTCCTTCCTTCCTGAAGGGTCGAAGCTGATCCCCGGCCACGGCCCGGTCGGCACCCACAAGGACCTGGTCCGCTACCGCGACTTCCTCAAGGCCGTCCAGGCCCATGTCAAGGCCAATCCCGGCAAGGGCGGCAAGGACCTGGACGCCGGGTTCGACCACGCCGCCTGGAGCGATATCAAGCCGATGGGCAGCTTCCTCACCTGGGAGCGGTTCTTCGACATCGTCTCGGCCCCGCCCGCCCGGTAGCGCGGTTCAGGGCAGCGCGTCGCGGACCAGTTCCAGGTCGTAGGTGCCGGCCGGCTCCTCCAGCGGACCGCAGGCGCGGCGAACCTCGCGGTGCACCCCGAGCCCGCCCGCGCGGTGCACCGTCAGGCGCAGGCTGCGGGGCGCGTCACCGGCATTCAACAGGCCCCGCCAGCTGCGGCCGCCCCCGGGCAGGTCCTCCAGGCGCAGGCTGCGGCCATCCCCGGCGTCCTGGATCCGCAGGCCCATTCCGGCCCCGGCGCCCTTGAACTGGACCTTCAGCAGGCTGTGGGCGGCCAGGTCCAGGACGTAGGTCCGCGATTCCCCCGGCAGGAGGCGCTGACGGTAGCGTCCGTCCTCCGCAGCCCGGGCCTGGCTGGCGACCTCCCAGCCCGGACGGGGCCAGAGCGCTCCCGGCAGCAGCAGGCACGCTGCCGCGACCAGAAGCAGGTAGACCAGGGATCGCACGGCACCTCCGCGGCCCGACCGGGGCTGTTGCACGATGGGGCAAGGGCCAAGGTAATCAGGCTCCATGCCAAGGGACCCGGGAATGCCCCCATTGGGTTTACCGGCCGCACCGCGGAGCCGGCTGCCGCAGCCTGCCACGCCCCTCGGCTGCGTGGTTGCAAAGTGCGGCAGGGGTGACCCTTGCCATCCAGGAGGGCCGGTAGACTGCGGCAGAGGATCCGCATGCTCGACGCCTGGCTCAACCATCCCAACGCCCTGCCCTGGCTGTTGGTGATGTGGGTGGCCGGGCTCCTGGGCTCGCTGGGCCACTGCGCCGGCATGTGCGGGCCGATCGTGGCGGCCTTCGGCCTGGCCCAGGCCCGCCGGGAAGGGCCGAGCTGGCATCGTCACCTGCTGTTCCAGGCCGGACGGGTGGTCACCTACGCAGTCCTCGGCGGTGTCATCGGCTTCCTGGGCGGCTTCGCCCGCCTGCAGACGGTCCAGGACATGCACGCCTGCTGCAAGCCCGAAGGCGCCGCGCTGGTCGCCGCCCAGGCCTGGCCCTGGCAGCTCTGGGTGAAGCTCGGCGTCGGCCTGCTGATGCTCGCCCTGGGCGTGGTGCTGATGTTCGGCCGCCGTCTCGACGCCCTGCTGGAGTTCCGCCTGCCCGCGCCGCTGCAGCGGCTGCTGGGCAAGGGGCTGGGCCTGGCCTCCCTGCCCTTCCTGCTCGGCCTGCTCTGGGGCCTGATCCCCTGCGGCCTGGTCTACATGATGCTGCTGCGCGCCCTGGACGCCGGCAGCTGGCAGATGGGCGCCGGCGGCATGGCCATGTTCGGCCTCGGCAACGTGCCCCTGCTGCTCGGCCTGGGCCTCGCCAGCACCCGCCTGTCGCAGGCCTGGAAGGCCCGGCTGATGCGCCTGGGCGGGCTCCTGGTGGCGGGCATGGGCGGCTGGATCCTCTACCAGGCCTGGCTGCTGTTCCGGGCCCAGGCGGGGTGAAGGGGCGTCAACCCCTGGCCCAACCGCCCGGACGATCGTGGCGCGGACGGGCCTCGGAATCGGTTTCGGCATCGGTTACGGCCTCGACATCGGCATCGGCTCTCGGCCTCGGCCGCGGAAGTCGAATTCGGCCTCGGCCTCTCACCCCCGCCGGTGCGTGAGCTTCCACAGCATCGCCAACACGCGGTCCAAATCGGCCTCGGCCGCAGGCGCCGCCCCGACCATCCCCCAGGCCCGGGCCACGTCCAGCGCCGCCCGCACCTCGGCGGCGCTGCCCGCAGCAATCCGGAAGAACTGCAGCCGGTCCCGACCGGCCCGCCGGTTGCCCTCCGCAATATTCAACACCACCGACGACGCCGCCCGCCGCAGTTGATCCGCCAGGTTGCGATCCGATTTCGCCAACTCCCCGAGCACCGGCCGCAACCCGGATACCACCCCCAGCGCGGCCCCATAAACGTGGAACGGATGCGACATGACCCCCCTCCTCTCCGGCAGCCCGCCCGAGGACCGCCTTCGGCAGAACCAGGCGGCCGGAGGGCGGGAAGCCGGAGAGGAGGCGACGGGAATCGCATGCCTTCACGGTTGTGGCGCCGCGCGTGGAAGGAGAACGGACCTCGAAATCGGAATCGGTTTCGGTCTCGGAATCGGTTTCGGAATCGGAATCGGGGGATCCCTCCCGCTTTTCGCAGGTCGTCAGGGGTTTCCTCTGAACGCTTCCCCTCCTGCGTCCGTCCCGGCCCGTCACCCCCTCGCAAACCCTGGGGGCGGCGGGCCGGGACAGCGGGACGATTGGGCGTGGGTCTTGTGCCGCTGGGGCTGCCGGAGGCCCCCACGGGCGCCCTCACAGCCGGGGGCATGACAGGGGCGCGGTTCCCCTGGCGGGACCCTGGCGAGGGCGAGCCGGCCGGCGCGATGGGGTGGGTGGGGCGAGCCAGGCGGTACGCGGGGCTTGCCCTGCTTTTGATAGCCCAACGCGCTCCAGTGCCCGGTGGTGACGGGAGCCATCCAGGGCGGGAGACATAGCGGCCCGTTATGTCTAGGGCGGCGGCGGAAGTCCGCGCAGCGGACCAGTTGAGATAATCGGCGATTATCGCCACTGCGCCGACGCCCGACCGCCCTGGATGGCGCCGATCGATGCTGCCACCCCCTCAGGCGCGGGTGGGCGTTGGGCGCTCAGGATTGGCCCGCCGAAGGCGGCACCCACTTCCTTTTCCCTTCTCTCGATGCGGAAGGTCTTGGGCGCACAGGGAACGCTTCTTCCATCGGCCTTTCTGCGGGTTCATGATGCGGATCCTGGCGCACTCGGGCACGGCCACCACCGGAATGCACCATGCCCAAAATGAGCATCGGCGGGCCTATGCCCGCCAGGTGCAACAGTCAGGCGCCATAGCCAACTTGCCAGCGCTGAAAATAGGCCCTTTGATCTCGGTATGGGTTGAGACATGGCGAAAGGCGCCAGAGGTTGGGGGTTCACATTCGCTTTAAAGGCTTCCCTGTTTAGGCGAGATCTTGGCCGGGGCAAGGGACGAAGCCCCCTCGAGATAGGAAGCCCTTAAATTGATTCAATTCGAATTTGTCTTCTTTTAGATCGAGGGCCATTGAACATTCCCCAATAAGGGTGTCGATCTCATTTTCTTTTTCAAGCACTTTTGCCAAGGCGACCGCCTTCATACAACGATAGGCAAGAGAGGAATCAAGCAAAAAGGCTTCCTGACCATTGCCCCTTAAACCCCTTAGCATTTCCTCCAGATCCGAATAACGAGACAAATAAGGAAGGCCGATTTTCTCGTAGGCCTCCAGCATGGAGGCAACGAGACTCGGAACCTCCCCTGGGTCTGAAACGGTCCACATCAATGGCCCTTTCCCAATGAGATTCCCCAACTCAGCCCCCACGGTGGCGGTGTCTCGGGCTTCCGCCTTGGATAATAAAGGGTCCGTTCCGAACACCAAGTTGTTCACCGCGTCCACGCGGATTGCCACGTTTACAACTAACTTTAGAGGGCCATTTATTGAGGCGAAACCCACGTGAAATATCCAACGACCCCAAGACATTTTTTTATTGAAGGCTTGACCTTTGAGTTTGGGATCGTAGCCCATAGGAATAAGACCAAGTGGAAGAGTCCTGAAAATCGATTCTCTTAGTTCTTTCATCTTTGATAAATCTTTCATTTTTGAACAACTTCAGTTTCGATTTTTCTGATTTGACCCTTTAAATCTGGCGGGGCATTTTTGCCAACAATCTTGCCACCCTCTGTTGCCATGGCTTTATCTTTAAGCACCTGTCTGGCATTCCGAGTGGCCCCACCTGATTTGACTTCCTTGTTTACCAGTTTTCCCCCTTCATCGGCCAAGTGGTCAATCACTCTGAGGCCTTCAGACGTTTGAACACCAACACGGCTGGCTAGAAGAGTACCGGCCTCATCAAGTTCCTTCTTAACTAGTTCTTCAGCGGCCTCACCTGCAGCTTTATTTATTTTCAACTGCGCCGCTTTTTTCGCGAGAACTTCTGCACTTTCCTTAGTCGCTGTCCGGGCCAGTTTAGCTACTCCAGCCGCCTGACCTCCAATTGGTACGAGCGACAATGCTGATAACCCCGCACCCTTCCAATCACCTCGGCCCAGAGAAATCAGTCCGCTTGCACCGTCTGCAAATTCACCTACTACTGGGAATAATCCGGCTGTATCAAGTACAGCCTGCGTTCGATCGAGGAATTTTGTCCATGCGCCTCGTTCTTGCATCCCATCCGGATCAACCGACATGATGGGACTGTTCTGAACGTAGCTGTAAATATTCCAGCTTTGCGTGAACTCGAAGTGTTGATCTAGCGCCGGATCCGGACTCAGGAACCGGTGATACATGGGGGCGTAGAACCGCGCCTGCATGTAGATCAGCCCTGACGGATCGGTCTGCTCATGGTTGGTGAAGCCTTTGGCGAACGAGTTCATTGCTGCTGGTTCTGTCAAAGATTCACCGAACGGCGCGAACTTCTGTTCGATCACGGTGCTGTCGGGGTTGACGAGGATTCTGGGCGTGCCCAGGTGGTCCGTCAAGACGCTCCGGCCGCCGGTGCCGTCGACTTCGCCGACCTCCTTGCCGCCGAGGTAGATGATGTCGCGCTTCCAGGACATCTTGCCGCGGACGGTGACGGTGACGTGCCGGTAGACGGTCTTGCCGTTACCGGTGGCAGTGATCAGATAGGTGGTGCTGACCGCCGGGGTCACCAGCTTGCTGCCGCTGGCCGTGATCGCCGTCCCCGGGTCGCCGTTCTCCTGCATGACCAAGGTGGCGGCATTGACCGCCGACCAGCTCAGCGTCACGCTCTGCCCCGGTTCGATGAAGCTGAAGGTGCTGCTGAAGCTGCTGATCACCGGATCGGTGGTGAGCACCGTGAAGGCCAACGACGACGTGCCGGTGCCGGCCGGGGTCGTGACGGAGGCCGGGGCCGAATCCGAGACCGAATCCGTTTCCGAATCCGTTTCCGAATCCGAATCCGAGCCCGAGGCCGAATTCGAGACCGAATCCGAATCCGAGCCCGAGGCCGTGGCCGAATCCGAGCCCGACCCCGATTCCGAGTCCGGGCCCCTACCCCGCCAGCCTCCGCGAATTGCCGATGACGAAGGCGCTGGAGAGGACCATGGCGGCGGCGGCGAGGATCGGGTTGAGCACGCCGGTCATCGCCAGGGAGATGCCGAGGGCGTTGTAGAAGAAGGCCCAGAACAGGTTCTGGCGGACGATCCGGAAGGTCTTGCGGGCCAGCTTGAAGACCTCCGGGATGCGCTGCAGGGAGCCGGCCAGCAGCACCACGGGGGCCGCCTGCCGGGCGAGGTCGGCGCCGCTGCCGAGGGCGATGCCCAGGTCCGCCGCGGCCAGCGCCGGGGCATCGTTGATGCCGTCGCCCACCATCGCCACCCGCCGCCCCGCCTGCTGGAAGCCGCGGACGGCGTCGGCCTTGCCGTCCGGCGGGATCTCGCCGAGGTGTTCGTCCACCCCAAGCAGGCCGGCGATGCCGGCGGTGGTGGCCGCCGCATCGCCGCTGATGATCGCCGTGTGGATGCCCTGTGCCTTGAGTTCCCGCACCACCGCCGCGGCCTCCGGCCGGGGCCGGTCGCCGAAGGCCAGGAGACCCGTGGCCCGGCCGTCCACGGCCACCAGGGCGACGGTCCTCCCATCCGCCTGGCTCCGCTCGGCCTGGGCCTGCAGGTCGGCCGGGACCGCGCAGCCCTCCGCCTGCAGCAGCCGGGCATTGCCCACGACCACGGCGGATCCCCCGACCCGGCCCAGGATCCCCTGGCCGCGACGGACCTCGATCCCCTCGGCGGGCTGAAGGGGAAGGCCCTGCGCCTCGGCGGCGCGCACCACGGCCTGCGCGAGGGGGTGCTCGGAGTAGGCCTCCAGCGAGGCCGCCAGGGCGAGCGAAGGCCCGGTGTGCTCCTGCAGGCTGAACTTCCCGTCGGTGAGGGTTCCGGTCTTGTCGAGGACGATGACGTCGATGCGGCGGAAGGTCTCGAGCACCTGCGCGTCGCGGATCAGGATGCCCTGGCGCGAGGCCCGGCCCACGGCGGCGGTGGTGGCCAGGGGGGTGGCGATGCCAAGGGCGCAGGGGCAGGCGATCACCAGCACCGCGGTGGCCCGCAGCAGCGCCTCGGATGCGGTCAGGTGGAATGCCAGCCCGCCCAGGAGGGTCAGCAGCGAGAGCCCGAGGACGGTGGGGATGAACACCCGCGAGACCCGGTCCACGCTGCGCTCGAGGTCGGTGCGGCTGGCCAGGGCGAGTTCCACCGAGCGGACGATCTGGGCCAGCGTGGAGGCCTCGCCGCTGCGGGTGACCTCCACCGTCAGCACGCCCGCGGCGTTGAGGCTGCCGCAGATGACCAGGTCCCCCGCGGCCTTGGGGCGCAGCTCGGACTCGCCGGTCACCACCGACTCGTCCACCGTGGAAGCGCCCTCCAGGACCAGGCCGTCGGCGACGATGCGCTCGCCGGGCTTGACCAGGATCGCCATGCCCGGCTGCAGGTCCTCGGTGGCGATGAAGTGGTCGCGCCCCTCGCGCCGCAGCCGCGCCTTGCGCGGCAGCAGGCCGTGCAGCATGGAGACGGCCTCGGCGCTGCGCTCCTTGGCGTGGCGCTCCATGGCCTTGCCCACCAGCACCAGGGTGACGATGGCGCAGGCGGTGTCGAAGTAGTAGTGCTGCCCGCCCCGGAAGGCCTGGGCGGTGCTGTAGCCGAAGGCGGCGAACACGCCGGTGGAGATCAGCGCCTCCATCCGCAGGAGGCCGCGGCGCAGCCCCAGCCAGGCGATGCGGTGGATCGGCCAGGCCGAGTACAGCACGACCGGCGCGGACAGCCCCAGCAGGATGAACGGCACGCCCCGCCGCGCCCAGTCCGCGATGGCCTCGAAGTAGCTGGCGTAGATCACCAGGCTGAACAGCATGACGTTCATCCACAGGGCGCCGGCCACGCCGATGCGCAGGATCAGGTCCTGCCAGTCCTTGCGCCGGACCTCCTGGCCGCTGCCGAAGGGCTGGGCGCGGTAGCCCAGGGCGGTCACCCGCGCGGGGATCCGGTCCGGGCTGAGGTACTGGGGGCAGTAGCGGACCTTCAGCAGGTCGGAGGCGAACACCACCTCCGCCGACTGGATGCCGTATTCCTTGGCCAGCGCGACCTCGATCACCCAGCCGCAGGAGGCGCACCAGAGGCCGCCCAGCTGGTAGACCGCCTCCTCGGTGGCGGCGCCGGCGGGCACCTCCGGGAGCTCCGCCCGGGCCCGCGAGATGATGCCCAGGCGCAGGCTCTCCTTGAACAGGTCGGTCTCGCGGAGGTCGACGCCTCCGGCGAGCGCGCCGCTCTCCACCAGGATCGCGTAGACGTTGAGGCAGCCCGTGCAGCAGAAGCGCCGCTCCCGCCCCTCGAAGGACTGGGAGGGCGGCGAAGGATCGGTGGGGGCGCCGCAGAGGTCGCAGGCCTCCGCGGGATTCATCGCCGCTGCGCCTGGATCCGTTCGCCCTTCTCGTTGAGCATCTCGGGGTTGGCCTTCCGCGAGCCCAGGTAGACGTAGACCATGATCCCGACGAACAGGAGGCCCACCCCCAGGAAGAACAGCGGGAAGGGGGACCTGGTTTTCGGTTCGGACGTCATGGCTGCTTGACCTCGGCGGCGGGCTTCACCGGCATGATGAAGTTTAAGGCCTCCGCGTCGGGCGTCGACTGGGTGGATGGCTGGGCCAGGATCCTCAGCGGGTTCACGTCCACCGAGCCGGGCCAGGGGGCGGCGCGCAGTTCGACGGTGCGGTCGAAGACCGCGCCCGGGGCCAGCTGGACCGGGTTCTCCGGAAGCTCCAGCTCGGCCCCGGGCAGGCCCTCGGTCCAGAGCCGGACGCCGACCGGCTTCGAGGACCGGTTGGCGAGCTTGATCCGGATGCGGTTGGCGATCCGGCCGTCGGCGCCGACCGTGAACAGGGTGCTGCGGTCCGGGGCGATCTGGACCAGCACCGGCTTGCGCATGGACAGCGCCACCGCGAGGCCGGAGACGTAGAAGAGCAGAACCAGCATGATCGCGACCCGCTTGCCGTCGCGGAAGCCGAGCCGCTTGATCCAGGATTCCCGCGCAGGCACGGCGTGCTCGCCGTAGGCATAGTGGATCAGGCCCTCGTGCCCGACGCGCCGCAGCACGTCCTCGCAGGCGTCGATGCAGTCCCCGCAGTGGACGCACTCGATCTGGTAGGGCGAATTCCGGATGTCGATGCCCATCTCGCAGACGGTGACGCACTTCTTGCAGTCGATGCAGGCCTTGTCCGGGTCCTGGTAGACCACGAGCAGGGTGTTGCGGTCCTGCAGCATGCCCTGCAGGTAGCCGTAGGGGCAGACGGTGGTGCAGAACTTCTGCCGGACGAAGGCGAAGTCCAGGAAGGTGAGCAGGGTCACCGAGGCCCCGGTGATGCCGCCCGCGGTGACCAGGTCGAAGTGCAGCAGCCGGCTGGCGAGGTCGCGCGGGGCGACGAAGTAGGCGGTGAAGACGAAGGCCAGGAAGGTCGAGGCCGCCAGCAGCACGGCGTAGAAGAGCGCCAGGGTCAAGGCCTCCCGGCGTCCGGCGGGCCACTTCGGGAGCAGTTTCCGGACCCGGTTGCGGATCCAGCGCTCGGCCTCCTGGCTGGCCTCGCTGAAGATCATCTGCGGGCAGGCGTAGCTGCAGTAGATCCGGCCGTAGACGATCGCCGAGGCGGCCACCAGGAACATCAGCAGCATGGTGGCAAAGAAGAGGATGGCGAACTCGTTGATCCACAGCTCGAAGCCGGCGAGGTAGACGCGCTGCCTCGGGATGTCCACCCGCATCAGGTTGGTGAAGGGCAGCAGCACGAAGACCAGCGTGCAGACCAGGTGGATCCGCTTGCGTCGCGGCCGGTGGGGGTGCTCCACCGGCGGCAGCGCCGGCTTGCGCTGCACCTTCGGCTTGGCCCCTGCGGCCACTCCAACGGCCGCGGCGCCCGTGGAGGGGACCGGTGTGTCCTGCATGGGTTGGATCCTATCGGATCAGCCTGCCGCGGGTGCGTACAGGATTTTCGAGTTCGGCGTCGGCACGGTCACGCATTCGGTATGGTGTTCGAAGCGCTTCATGACGATCGCGTGGGTCGGGCACCGCGTGGCGCACATGGCGCAGCGGATGCACGTGCTTTCGTCCTTCAGCATGACACCGCCGATCTCGTCCTTGTCGGCTTCCGATAAATTCTTATATTCCCCAAAAGTCATGTCCGACCCGGCCTGGACGAGCTTCTGCCAGGCGTCCTCGTCGGGCAGCCGGCTCAGGCCGACCAGCTTGATGAGGTTCTCCGGGCAGACGTCGACGCAGCCGTTGCAGGCGATGCACGTGCTGGTGTCGAACACGGTGTTGATGTTGCAGCGCAGGCAGCGGGAGCCCTGGCGCCGTGCCTCGTCCTCGGGGAAGGCCAGCTCGACGTTGTCCATGGAGGCGGCGCGGACGTCGCCGTCCAGCACCGGCGCGTTGCAGCGCTCCATCCGGTGCCAGCCCTCGGCCATGGCGTACTCGGCCGGCAGCCAGCGCTTGCGCACGGCGATGTCGGTCCGGGTGCTGCGCAGGAAGTCGTGCATGGAGCGGGCGGCCACGTGCGCGGAGGCGATGGCGTCGATGAACAGCCGCGGCCCGTGGGCGATGTCGCCGCAGGCGAACACGTCCGGGGCGGTGGTCTGGTAGGTCTCGCGGTTGACCTTGATGAGGCCGCGCTCGGACTCGACCCCATCCTCGGGCTTGAGGAAGGTGAGGTCGGAGACCTGGCCGATGGCGAAGATCACCGTGTCGGCGGCGATGTCCTCGAGAACGCCCTCGTCGAACTTGGGCTCGAACCGGCCCTCGGCGTTGAACACCGACAGGCACTTCACGGTGCGCAGCGCCTGGACCTTGCCGTCCTTGACCACGATCTCCTTGGGACCGACCCGGTTGTGGAGGCGGATGCCCTCCTCCTCGCCCTCGTGGATCTCGACCTTGTCCGCCGGCATCTCCTCCAGGGACTCGAGGCAGATGACGTGGATCTCCTTGTCGGCGCTCATGCGCAGGGCGGAGCGCGCGACGTCGTAGGCCACCTTCTCGCCGTGGCCGATCTCCTCGAGGGCCTCCTCCTTGCCGAGGGCCTCGAAGGGGCGGACCGCGGAGCGGGCCACGTCGTAGGCGACGTTGCCGCCGCCCACCACCACCACCCGCCGGCCCATGGGCAGCGGATGGCCCTCGTTGAAGGCCTTGAGGAACTCCATGCCGTCGAAGACCCCATCGGCGTCGCCGCCGGGCAGGCTGAGCTTGCGGCCGTTGGGCAGGCCGACCCCCAGGAAGATCGACTTGAACCCCTGCCTGCGCAGGTCCGCGATGGTGAAGTCGCGGCCGAGCTTCATGTTGCACTTCAGCTCGACACCCATGGAGAGGATCGCCTTGATCTCGTTCTGCACCAGGTCCCGGGGCAGGCGGAACACCGGGACGCCCACGGTGAGCATGCCGCCGGGCTCGGCGTTGGCCTCGAAGACCGTCACCTTGTAGCCGAGCTGCACCAGGTCGTGGGCCACGGTCAGCCCGCTGACCCCCGCGCCGATCACCGCCACACGCTCGTAGTCGCCCCGGTTGGAGGGCAGCATGCGCTGGTCGCAGCCGGCGATGTAGCTGGCGTAGTCGCCCGTCTCGGGACCGAACTTGTCGGTCACGAAGCGCTTGAGGGCGCGGATGGTCACGGGCTCGTCGAGGGAGCCCCGCCGGCAGTTCGCCTCGCAGGGCGCGCCACAGACCCGTCCGCAGATGGAGGCGAACGGGTTCGTGGCGCGGGCGATGCGATAGGCGTCCTGGTAGCGCCCCTCGGCGATGGCGGTCACGTAGCCGCAGGCGTCGGTGTGGACCGGGCACGCGTACTGGCACTTGACCATCTCGACCCAGTACTGGGCCTCGTCGGGAACCCGGAGCTGCCAGCTTGGATGATCCACGGCGTCAGTCCTCGTGGGGCTTGCCGATGGCGAAGATCACCACGGCGATCACGTAGATGAGGCCGAGCGCGGCGACCGTGTAGGACAGCGCCGGGCTGGTCTGGGACACCTCGTTGAACTTCTGCACGAGGGTGCCGCGGCTGTCGTGGGCCACGTCCCCGTAGATCTGCATGACCAGGTAGGCCACGCAGCCCAGGCCGATGACCGGGATGGCCAGCTTCAGGAAGCCCGGGGCGTCGGTGCCCTTGCGTTCGGTCATCCAGCCGTCGGCGTAGTCCTTCAGGCCTTCGGTTTCATTGGTGTTCTTCTGCTCGGTCACGGGTTCCTCCGCGAAGGGTCGTCGTCCTCGAAAAGGTGGTACTTCGGGTCCTCGCTGTGCTCGCCCCAGTAGCCGTCCCGCCTGCTCCGGAAGAAGAGGTAGACGGCCACGCCCAGGGAGAGGAAGAAGAACAGGTACGCGAAGTACACGCTGGGATAGGTGTAGTCGGCGGGCATCCTACTTCTCGTAGTCGTCGGCCGGGCGCCAGTTCTTGGCGCGGCCCAGGGACTGCATGTAGGCCAGCAGCGCCTTGAACTCCGCCGGGTCGTTGGCGATCCAGGGGTAGGGCGGCATGATCGAGCCGGGCACCAGCTCCCGCGGGTTCTTGAAGTGGGTGCGGTGCCACTGCTCGTTGTACTTGCCGCCGACCCGGGCGAGGTCCGGCCCGGTCCGCTTGGTGCCGAACATGTGCGGGTTGTCGTAGACGAACTCGTCCGGCGTGGAAATCGGGGCATCCACGCCGCGCCATCCGTAGCGCTTGGTGTCGGCGAGGATGGTGCGGACCTGCTGGGTGTGGCAGTACCAGCAGCCCTCGCGCTGGTAGATGGCCTTGCCCTGCAGTTCGAGGGCGTTGAGGCGCCGGAGCTCCCCGGTGGGGCCCTTGGCGATGTCGGCGTTCTTGAAGGGCTGCGACCAGCTCTTGTCGACCATCGGCGGCACCACGGTGGTGAGCAGCCCGCCGATGAAGAACAGGACGGTGGCGATGATGAAGGCCCAGGCGGCGCTGGTGTCGGCTTTCCTGAACATGGTGGCTCTCCTTTCCGCGGCCTAGGCGGCCGCCTCCGAGGTGGATCCCAGGGCCGTGGCCAGGATGTTGTAGGCGAAGAGCACGATCCCGACGAACATGAAGATGCCGGAGAAGAACCGCACCAGCCAGATCGGCTGCAGCGCCTTGACCGTGTCGATGAATGGGATGGAGACGTTGTTCCACTGCCAGCCCTGCCAGAAGCCGCCGAGCCAGAGGGTCACGAAGAACCCGAGGCCGCCGATCATCAGCATCCAGTAGCTCCAGTTGGCCATGGCCTGGGAGTGGATGGCGCGGTTCCAGAGCCGGGGCACGGCGTAGTAGGTGCCGGCGATGGCGAAGAAGCTGAAGGCGCCGAGCACGGCCATGTGGGCGTGGCCGGGGATCCAGTCGGTCTTGGAGACGATGGCGTTCACGGTGCGCAGGCTGTGCATGGGGCCCTGGAAGCAGGTCAGCAGGTAGAACACCACGCCGGACATCAGGAACTTGAGCGGCACGTTCTCCCGCAGCTGGTGCCACTGCCCCTTGAGGGTGGCGAACAGGTTGTACACCACCGCCCAGACCGGGATCAGCAGCATCAGCGAGAAGGCGATGGCGATGGTCTGCAGCCACTGGGAGATGGGGCCGTGGAGCATGTGGTGGGCGCCGGTCCAGACGTAGACGAAGGCCAGCGACCAGAACCCGACCATGGACAGCTTGTGGCTGAACAGCGGGGTGTTCGAGGTGCGCGGGATGAAGTAGTAGGCGATGGCCAGGCCGATGGGCGTGAAGATCAGGCCCACGGCGTTGTGGACGTACATCCAGTTCAGGTTGGCCTGGTTGACGCCGGTGGTGAACAGCGTGGCGAAATTGCCGGTCAGGTAAACGAAGGCGGTCCAGACGATGGTGCCCATGATGTACCAGATCGACACGTACATCGCCTGGTGCTTGCGCTGGGCGATGGTCATCAGCAGGTTGGCGCCGAACAGGATCCAGGCCACCACCACCAGCGCGTCGAGCACGGGCTCGAGTTCCCCGTACTCCCAGCCCTGGTTGCGGCCCATCAGCAGGCTCACCACGGCGCCGAGCACGATCACGTTCCACAGCGCCGCGGTGAAGACCCCCAGCTTCTCGCTCCAGAGCGGGACGCCGCACAGGCGGGGGATGATGTAGAAGGCCAGGCCCATGTCGGCGGCCAGCAGCCAGCCGAACAGCATGCCGTTCACGTGCAGGGGGCGGAGCCGGCCGTAGGTGAGCCAGGGCGTGGTGCCCATGAGGTCGGGCCAGCAGAACTTCGCCGCGATGACGATGGCGATGATCCCGACGATGAAGAAGTAGAGGACGGAGCTCGCCAGGAACCACTTGGCGGTGGTGTCCTCGTGGACGAGGGTCCCTGTCGCGACCGCTCCGGCCGCTTCCGCCCGGCTAATTTGATCCTGCATGCTGGCCTCCTTTCGGCTTCTGGTTGATGCCACGGATGTAGTTGATGAGATCACCGACGTCGTTCTTGCTGAGGCCGTAGTCGATCCAGGGCGGCATGGCGGTGCCCTGGACGCCGTAGAGGATGGACTCCCCGAGCCTGCGGTCGCTCACCGAGTCCACGAACCAGCCGTTCCTGAGGTTGCGCGGCCGGGGCAGGATGTCCAGGGCGTTGGCGCCCTTGCCGTCCGCCTTCTTGCCGTGGCAGCCTGCGCAGCGGTTGACGAAGATCGCCTCGCCGCGGGCCATGCTCTCCTTGCCCATGGCGACCGGGTTGCGGTCGTCCACCTGGCGCTTGACCAGCTCCTTGCGGGCCTCCTTGGTGAAGGTCTTCTGGATGTGGTCCAGGAGGCCCTTAGCCTGGGCGTCGTTCAGCACCTTGCCCCAGGCGGGCATGGAGGTCCCCGGCACGCCGTTCTTGATGGACTCGAGCAGCCGCTCGTAGGGCTTCGAGTTGATGAAGCCGGCATTGGTGAAGTCGCGCGGGTAGGGGTCCAGGTGCTCGGCGATGGGGCCGTGGCCGTCGCCCTTCTCCCCGTGGCAGCGCTGGCAGAGGCCCTGGTAGCTCGCCTCGGGGGTGGCGACGGGAGGTGGCGTCTTCAGGGTTCCGAGGTAGGCGGTCATCGCCTTGAACTCGTCCTCGGTGAACCGGAAGGCCGGCATGATCGAGTCCGGGATGGTCGACTTCGGGTTCTTGAAGTGGGCGAGGGTCCAGGCCTCGTCCTTGAGCAGGCCTTCGAAGCTGAGGTCGGGGGCGATGCCGCCGTCCTTGGCCCCGAGCTTGTGGCAGGCGGTGCAGGCGCGGTCCGCCACCAGCTTGCCGCCCTGGGCGACCATCTCGCCGGGCTTGATCTCCACGGGCTTGAGGGTGGCCTGCACGATCTCCGCGCCGCCGGCCAGCTTGACCTTGAAGCGCTGGATCTCGGTCTCCGTGAAGTTCTTGCCCTTCCGGCTCTTGAGGAACACCACCAGGGCCCGGATGTCGTCCTCGGACAGGTTGAACTTGGGCATGATCGAGGTGGCGAGCACCGACTTGGGGTCGGCGATCCGGGCCCACAGGTAGTCCACCTTCCAGATCCGGCCGACCTCCGAGAGGTCGGGACCGATGGTGCCGTCGCTGAGGCCCTCGATCTTGTGGCAGCCGTAGCAGTTGGTGGCGAAGAACAGCTGGCGGCCGCGTTCCACCGTCGGCGTCCCCTTGAAGCCCGCCTCGGTGTGGCACTGGGCGCAGTTGGCCTCCAGGTAGGCCTTGCCCCTGAGCTTGGGCGCGAAGTCCTTGCGCCAGGTGGCCTGGACGGTGTAGCCGAGCAGCGGGTCGGGCCAGTAGTGGTCGGCGCCGTGGCTGTACTCGGGCGAGAGGCCGCGGCCCTGGCCGTCGTGGCAGACGGTGCAGCCGAACTCCGACAGCTTGTGCCGGCGCTCCCACTTCCCGTTCCTCTCGACGTCGCCCAGGGCGGCCGAGTAGGGGTGGGACTTGAGCGGCTGGGCGTGGTTCACGAAACGCGGGTCGTCGGCGGCGATGTGGCAGGTGGTGCAGCGGTCGACGCGGGTCTCGCCGAAGCTGGTCACGACGGTCTGCTCGATCCTCGGCCGGCGCTCGGCGAGGGCGGCGCGCTCGGCGTCGGTCTTGGCAAGCGCCCGCGCCTGGTCGAAGTAGGCGGTCTGGTTGCGCTCCCAGCGGTGCGAGAACTGGTTGTAGAACACCACGCCGTGGATGGCGAGGATCAGGAAGGTGCCGATGGCAAGGGCGAGTCGCATGTCGGGCCTCACCAGGGGGTCACGAAGGCCCAGTTGGGCCCGCGGAAGAAGGTGCCGATGATGACGAAGATGATGTTCACGATCACGAAGGTCAGGAAGATCGTGTTGGCCAGCAGGCGCTCCTTGGCGAACCACTTGCCGACACCCTTGGGGTCACGGTCGACGTAGGGCGTGAGCAGCAGCAGCAGCACGAAGATCCCCGGGACGCCGATGCCGCCCCAGAAGGCCGAGTAGCTGACCATCTCCTGGAGGCCCAGGAAGTACCACGGCGCCTTGGCGGGATTGGGCGGGTGCAGGGCGTTGACCGGCTCCTCCAGCGGCGCGTCGAAGGCCAGCGACAGGATCAGGATCACCGACACCGTGACGACCAGCACGAACAGCTCGGCCCTGAACAGGTGGGGCCACGAGAACACCTCGTTGTCCGGCACGTTGCCGACCTTGGTGAGCGGGCCGCGCACCAGGCCCTGCAGCCCGTAGGTCCGCTTGGGATCGAGCACCACGCCGGCCTTGGGCATCTCCAGTTCGGGCTTGACCTCGGCCTCGGCGGGACGGGAGAGGCCGCCGTCCTTCCGGATGCGCCAGAAGTGGACGGCGATCACCAGCACCGTGACCGCCGGCAGCACCGCCACGTGCAGCACGTAGAAGCGCAGCAGCGCCTCCTGGCCGACCGCGTTGCCGCCCATCAGCAGGAACTGGATCTCCTTGCCGACCACCGGGGCGTAGCCGGCGATGGCGGTGCCGACGGTGATCGCCCAGAAGGCCAGCTGGTCCCAGGGCAGCAGGTAGCCGGTGAAGCTCAGCAGCAGGGTGAGGAGGAACAGCACCACGCCGGTGACCCAGTTGAACTCCCGGGGCTTCTTGTAGGCGCCGGTGAAGAAGACCCGGCACATGTGCAGGAACACCACCGCGACCATGCCGTGGGCAGACCAGCGGTGCATGTTGCGCAGGATCGTGCCGAAGGCGACCGAGCCGCGCAGGTCCAGCATCCGGTCGTAGGCCTGGCTGGTGGCGGGCACGTAGTAGAACATCAGGGCCACGCCGGTCAGGACCAGGATCAGGAACAGGAAGAAGGACACCAGCCCCAGGCCCATGGTGTAGATGGGGCGCAGGGAGTTGCGGTGCACCTTCACCGGGTGGATATGCAGGAAGAAGTTGGTGAAGGTGGTGGCCGAGCGCTCCAGGTCGTTGGAGGGGACCGGGTTGCGGAAGATGGAGCTCCACACGTTCAGGGGGAACGCGCGGAGGGCGGCGATGAAGGAGGGCTTGGTCTCGGCGCTCATAGGGTCAGGTAGCTCCCGGAGGGGACCTCGGCGTCCTTGTCGACTTCGATCTCGCCGTTGGGCGCGAGCGTCACCTTGAACCAGGGCAGCGGCTTGGGGGCCGGACCGCCGGTGACGACGCCGTCGTGGTCGAAGCGCGAACCGTGGCAGGGGCAGGCGAAGCCGGTCTCGCTGACGCCCACCGTGCAGCCCAGGTGGGTGCAGACGGTGGAGACCGCGGCCAGCCTGTCGCCTTCGCGGACCACGCAGATCTTCTGCGCCTGCAGGGCGACCCGCGAACCGGAGGGGTAGTCCTCGGGCTTGCCGATGCTGAACCGCTGCGGCTGGCCGTAGGTCGCCCGCGGCTTGATGAAGACCAGGTTGGAGATCACGCCCAGCAGCCCGGAACCGGCCAGGCCGGCGCCGGTCAGCAGGCCGAGCACCGTCCGTCTGGACGGCCCTTCCGCTCCCGCCGTGCTACTTCGCTTGAGGTTGACCGCCATTCCTCCCCTCCTTTTTCGATCCCGGAGCCCGATCCGGATCGGTCCAGAAAACCTGGTACTTAGCGTCCTCGATGTCCTTGAACCAGCCGCGCTTGACGGCGAAAACGAACAGGAAGATCGCGGCCAGCCCCATGGCGAGGCTGGCGGCGATGGCGACCCAGGTCAGCTCCATCACCGGACCCCGGAGGCGGGGCGCAGCCGGGACGGCCGGCCGGCCTGGGCGGCCTTGGAGCGGTGCGCCTCGATGTGGTGGGGCGTGGACGCGGCCAGGTCGGCGAAGGTCACGGCGGAGAGGCTGGCCTCCAGGTCGCGGGTGACGCCGGTCCAGGCGCCCTGGACCGGGCAGGAGCCCGCCAGGGGGCAGGACTGGAGGCTGTCGACGCAGTGGTTGAGGGCGATCCCGCCCTCCATCGCCTTGACCAGGTCGAACAGGGAGATCTGCGCGGCCGGCTTGGCGAGCTTGATGCCGCCCCCGAGGCCGCGGACGGTGGCCAGGATTCCTGCGCGGGTCAGCCGTCCCACCAGCCGGCGGACGAAGGCGGTCGGCAGCAGCCGCTGCGTCGCCACCTCGGCAATGGTGACCCGGGCGTCAGGCTCCAGGCAGGCCAAGTGGAGGACCACCCTGGCCGCATAGTCTGTATGTCTTCCGATTCCTAACATGCCCGCCTGGTAATGATATCAATTCCATCATGTTAGGGATGTGAGCACCTTTGTCAACCGGGTGATTTCGGCCGGACCGGAGGGTGCCCGGACCGCGCCAGGACAGCGGGTGTGAGATCCTGGGACCTATGCGACTGGACCGGCTCGGCGACTTCCAACGAACCCACCGCAATGGCGAACTGCGCCCGGCCCACGCCGGCCAGGCCGTTCGGCTCCTCGGCTGGTGCCGGCGGGCCCGCAACCTGGGCTCGCTGATCTTCATCGACCTCCGTGACCGCTGGGGTCTGGTCCAGCTGGTGGCGGACGAGACCCAGGTGGACGCCGAGCTCCTGGCCAGGCTCCGCTCGGTCCGCAGCGAGTTCGTGCTCGCCGCCGAGGGGGTGGTGGCGCTGCGCGAAGCGCGGAACCCGAACCTGCCCACCGGGGACGTGGAGGTCCGGCTCACCGGGCTTCGCATCCTCAACACCGCGCAGACGCCGCCGATCCCGGTGGAGGACTCCGGCCAGGAGGCGAACGAGGACCTGCGCCTGAAGTACCGCTTCCTCGACCTCCGCCGGGAGCGCCTCCAGCGCAACCTGGCGCTCAGGAGCGAAACCGCCAACCTGGTCCGCAACTACTTCCGCCAGCACGATTTCATCGAAGTCGAGACCCCCATCCTGACCAAGTCCACCCCGGAGGGCGCCCGCGACTACCTGGTCCCCAGCCGGGTCCACAAGGGCGAGTTCTTCGCCCTGCCGCAGAGCCCGCAGCTGTTCAAGCAGCTGCTCCAGGTGGCGGGCTTCGAGCGCTACATCCAGATCTGCCGGTGCTTCCGCGACGAGGACCTGCGCGCCGACCGGCAGCCCGAATTCACCCAGGTCGACGTGGAGATGAGCTTCGTCCGCGCGGAGGACATCCAGGGGATCATGGAGCCCCTCATGACCGAGGTCTCCAGCCTGGTCGGACGGACCGTCGCCGGTCCCTTCCCGCGGCTGGCCTACCGGGACGCCATGGAGTGGTACGGCTCCGACAAGCCCGACCTGCGCTGCCCGGTGAAGCTGCAGGACGCCACCGACCTGTTCGCCGGCAGCGGATTCAACCTCTTCAGGGCCGCCGCCGAGAGCGGCGGCAGCCGCCGGGTCCGGGCCCTGGCCTTCCCCGGCGAAGCCGCCGGCGGGTACTCCCGCAAGCAGCTCGACGAGTTGCAGGAGGTCGCCCGCCAACTCGGTGCCGGCGGCCTGCCCTACGCAAGGTGGGGAAAGGATGGCCTGTCCAGCTCCTTCAGGAAGTTCATCGACGCGACCCTGGAGGCCGACCTTAGGACGCGGTTCGGCATCGATGGCGAAGGGCTGGTCCTGTTCGCGGTGGGCAGCGACGACCAGACGTCCAAGGTGCTCGGCGAGCTGCGGCTCCGGCTGGCGCGCGCCCTGGGCCAGCTGGACGAAAGCCGCTTCGCCTTCCTGTGGGTGGTGGACTTCCCGCTGCTGGAGTGGAGCGAAGGCGAGGCCACAGGCGGGGGACTTCGGGAGCCCGGCCGATGGGTCGCCTGCCACCACCCCTTCACGAGCCCCCACCCGGACGACCTGGACCTCCTCGAGACCGACCCGGGCCGGTGCCGGGCGGTGGCCTACGACCTGGTGCTGAACGGCTACGAGGTGGGCGGCGGTTCGATCCGCATCCACGACGCGGAAACCCAGGCGCGGATGTTCCGCGCCATCGGCATCGGCGAGGAGGAGGCCCGGGAGAAGTTCGGCTTCCTGCTGGACGCCCTGGCCTTCGGCGCGCCGCCGCACGGCGGGATCGCCCTCGGGCTGGACCGGCTGGTCATGCTGCTGGCCGGCGCCGACAACATCCGCGAGGTGATCGCCTTCCCGAAGACCGCCCAGGCGCGCTGCCTGATGACCGCGGCACCCTCCCCGGTGGCGCCCCGGCAGCACCGCGAGCTCGGCATCCAGCCCATCCAGGCCCAGACCTACCGCGCCGGGGTCATGTTCTTCGAGACCGTGCCGCCGGAACTGGCCGCTCCGGTGCACGCGCTGCGCCAGGCCGCCCTGCGCCGGCCCACCACCCTCAGCACCCTCAGCATGGACGGCGAGGTGCTGAACGTGGAAACCTCCAACCTGGGCTCGCCCACCTTCGAGTTCGAGGACTAGGACGGGAGGTGGACCCGGCGTGGTGACCCTCCGCCAGCGGGCAGCCGCGATCCTGCGTGCCGCGGGCTGGGAGGTGCCGCCTCCGCCGGTGCTGTGGTCCTCGCGCATGGTCCGCTGCGCCGGCCTGTTCGTCGTCGAGCCGGACGCCTTCGGCAGGCGCCACCCGGAGATCCGCCTGTCCATTCCGCTCCTGCGCCGCCGCGACTGGCCCTGGCCCCAGCAGGTCTGCGGCCTCCACTGCCGGACCCCGGAGGAGATCCAGCAGCGGATCCTTGAACATGAGCTGCTGCACTACAAGCTCTGGCTGGACCGGGAGCCCGATTGGGGGCACACCGAGCGGTTCCGCTCCCTGGCGCGGGGGGTGTTCGGCCACCAGAGCATCACCCACGGCATCGGCGTGGAGGGCTGATCCGGCCCTCCACGCCGTGGGAGGATGGAGGCCATCCAGAAGGGGAGGCGCCCATGGGCCGGCAGATCTATTTCAACGGCGGGTACCACGAGGAGACCGACCCGCTCCTTAGCATCCAGGACCGGGGGCTGTGCTTCGGCGACGGCTTGTTCGAGGTGATCCGCTGCGTCGAGGGCCGCTTCCTGCTCTTCTCCAAGCACATCGCCCGGATGCAGGAAAGCGCCTCGGACCTGCGCATGGCCTTCCCCTGCACGACGGAGGAGCTCCTCGAAGCGGCCCGCCAGCTCGCGCACCGCAACGGCATCGTCGACGGCGAGCTGTACCTGCAGCTCACCCGCGGCGAGGCGCCCCGCTACCATCCGTTCCCGGACGGGGTCCGACCCAACTTCTTCATGATCCTGATCCCGCTGCGGAAGATGCCGGAGGACTGCTGGACGGTCGGCGTGTCCACCGTCACCTTCGAGGACATCCGCTGGGGCGGCTGCCGCTGGAAGACCATCAACCTGCTGCCGAACGTGATGGGCAAGCAGCACGCCAAGGAGCAGGGCGCCTTCGAGGCGCTGTTCTGGCGCCAGGACGGGCGCGGCAAATACCTCACCGAGGGCCCCAGCTCCACCATCTTCTGCGTCCGCGGCGGTGCGCTGCACACCCCCGACCTGGACAACATCCTGGCCGGCACCACCCGGGCCTGCGTACTCGAGCTGGCCCGCGAACACGGCATCGAGGCCCGCGAGCAGCGGCTGTACCTGGAGGACTTCCTCGCGGCGGACGAGGCGTTCATCTCCAGCACGGTGTCGGAAGTGATGCCGGTGGTGAAGGTCGATGGCCGGACCCTGTATGGCGGCAGGATCGGCCCGGTCACGGCGCGGCTGCAGGCGCTCTACCAGGACTTCAAGCGGACCCGGCTGGAGTAGCCGTGGCCACCTGGCGCCTCCTGCCCCCACCGGCCGCCGCGCTGGCCCTGGCGGCCTGCGTGCTTTCCGGATCGGCGCCTGGGCCCGCGCAGGACCCTCCTGGGCTGGTGGCGGCCCTCCGGAACCCGGATCCGCGGGTGCGCGCGGCGGCCATGGAAGGCCTGGACCGCCCCGGCCCGCACACGCCCTCCCAGGTGTCCGCCTTGGTGGCGGCCCTGGGAGATCCGGACCTGTACCTGCGCGGGGCCGCCAGCCTGGCCCTCGGGCGGATCGGCGCGCCGGCGGTGGCCGCCCTCGCCCGGGCCCTGAGCGATCCCGAGGTCGCCCGCCGCAGGTCCGCGGCCATCGCCCTGGGCCGGGTCGGCAGTCCCGCCCTCGCCGCCCTGGCGGGCCTGCGCGACGCCCTTGCGGACCCTGACGCCCAGGTCCGGCACGCCGCCGCGGTGGCGGTCGGCGGACTGGGAGCCCCGGCCAAGGCGACCGCTCCGGCCCTGGTCAAGCTCCTGGCCGACCGCGAGGAGGAGGTCCGGGCCGCTGCAGCCTTGGCCCTGCGGAGCGTGGACCCGCAGGGGCGGACCGCCGGCCTCGGCCGGGAGGCCCTGGCCGTCACCCTGGACCGGCTGGTCCCGGAACTGATGTCGGAACTGAAGGTCCCGGGGGTGGCGGTCGCCCTGGTCCTGGACGGCCGCCTGGCCTGGTCCAGGGGCTACGGCGTGCGCGAAGCCGGCGGGCTGGAGGCGGTGTCCGCCGGAACCGTGTTCGAAGCGGCCTCCATGAGCAAGCCGGTGTTCGCCCTGCTGGCCCTGCAACTCGCGGAGCAGGGCCGGCTCGACCTCGACCGCCCCCTGGCGGACTACGGCGGGGAACCGCACCTGCCCAGCCTGCCCGGGCGGGACCGGATCACCGCTCGCATGGCCCTGTCCCACACCTCGGGGCTGCCGAACTGGCGTCCCGGCGGAGAGGAACTGGAAGGCCCGGTGCCCCTTCTGTTCGAGCCGGGCTCCAGGTTCAACTACTCCGGCGAGGGGTTCTTCCTCCTCCAGCGCGCGCTGGAGCGGATCACCGGGCAGCCCCTGGACCGCTGGGCCGACGGGCGGCTCTTCCAGCCCCTGGGACTGGCCGCCACCGGCTTCGCCTGGACCCCGGCGCTGGGGTCCAGGCAGGCCACCGGCCACGGCGACGGCGGAAGGCCGCTGCCCAGGTCGCGGTACGTCCACCCCAATGCGGCCTATACGCTGTACACCACCGCCGAGGACTACGCCCGGATCCTGGTCGAGGTCCTTCGGGCCGGGCGCGGCGGGTCGCCCCTGCTGGCCCGGGCCTCGGTCCAGGCCGCCCTCGCCCACCAGGTCCGCCTGGATGCCCGCCCGCCCATCGAACGGCCGGGCGAGGCCCGCGGCACCGAGGTGTTCTGGGGCCTCGGCTGGTCCCTCAACGCCACCGGCCAGGGCGACATCGCCCACCACGGCGGCTCCAACCGCACCGGCTTCCGCTGCTTCTCGCAGTTCTCCCCAACCCGCGGATCCGGCCTGGTCATCCTCACCAACGGCAGCCAGGGCGGCGATCTCTGGACCCGGGTGGTGGCGAGCATCGGCGACCTCTGAGGCCGCGCCGGGACCGCACGCCGCCGCCGTTCAATTGCAAACGGCCCGGTCGAGGTCCACCATGGCTGGGAGTCCTCGGGGCGACCCGCTGCTGCGCTCGAACGAGGACCACCACAGGAGTCCCCATGTCCATGTCCACACTGGCCCGTCACCTCGCGGCAGCCGCCCTGTGCGTGTCCGCACTGACCGCCGCCGACCCCGGCACCCTCCAGGTGAAAATCCTGGCCATGAACGAGAAGGGCGTCGTCGGCGACATCGGGCCCCAGGACTGGAGGCTGCAGGTCGGCGGCAAGGACGCCAAGGTCCTCGCCCAGCGAAGCCCGGCCGAGGTCTCCAAGGAGGGCCAGAAGTGGGCCTTCGTGCTGCTCCCGATGCGCGGCTCGGACATCCGCGCCCTGTCCATCCAGGCGATCGCCGAGTTCATGAAGGATCTGCCGCCTTCCGATTCCGTGCTGCTGGTGATGCGGAGCAGCAAGGGGCTGGAATGCCTGACGCCCGGCTTCACCACGCGCCCCAGCCTCTGGGCGGCAGGCCTGAAGCGGGCCTACCAGGAACTGCCCACCCGCCTCGCGGGGAATGCCCCGCCGACCTTCGTCCTGCCGCCCCCACCCGCCAACGAGGCCGGCGAAGGCATGGAACCGGTGCTGGCCTTCCTCAAGGAGCTGGCTGCGGCCCCTCCGCAGCGCAGCGCCGACGAGGTTGCCGGGCGGGCGAGGAGCATCATGGAGGACTACCCGACCAACGAGCTTGGGGGGGTCACGAAGATGGCCCAGGAGGCCCTGCTCTCCCTGGAGAACCTTGGGGAGGCGGTGGCCAAGGCCGGCGGAGAAAGACACCTGGTGGTGTTCAGCCGCAACGAGGTCGACGACCTCGCCAATCCGGTGTGGGCCCGGTCCGTGTCCTCCATGGCGGGAGGCGGACTGAAGGACCAGGGGAGCCGCGGGGGCAAGCCGCTGGGCCTCGGCACCGACCCGAACGCCGAGTACAACCCCAAGGTCCATACCACGCTGATGATCAAGGACATGGTGCTGGCGCTCGAGTCACTGAAGGCCAAGTACGCGAACCTGGGCATGACCCTGCACAGCGTCGGCGGCTCCACCGCGGCCTACGGCGGGGCCCTGTCCGCCATCGCCATGAACACCGGCGGATTCAGCTTCCGGTTCGGGACCTCCCTGGTGCCGCAGTTCGCGCAGCTGCTCCCGCTGTGGGCGTCCCGCTACGAGCTCAGTGTCGCCGTGCCCGGCGGCCAGGCCCGGCCGGCCTCCGTCGACGTGAGCCTTCCCCGCAAGGGCCTGAACCTGTTCTGGCCCAAGGTCCGCTGAATTCGACCCTACCACCGCGACGGACCGGGGGGCGGGCCGCCAGGCCCCGCCCCCGGGCCGGGTTTGGCCGGGGGGGGGGTTGCCCAAACAGACCCGGGAGCCCCATCACAAACGAAC
>JAYRFV010000149.1:0-32878 GCA_041908165.1 Holophagales bacterium
CCGGCGAAGTACACGTCCAGGAACCAGAGCCGGTCCTGTGGGCGCAGCGTGCGCGTGAAGGCCTCCACCAGATCCGCGCGCAGGAACCGCAGCGGCCCGTAGCCGTGCGGCTGGAACACCGCCAGCACCCGCTCCGAGCCTTCCTGGGCGGCCCGCAGCGCCGCCTCGATCTTGGCGGGGTTGTGGGCGAAGTCGTCCACCACCTGCACGCCCCGGGCCGTGCCGATCCGCTCGAAGCGCCGGGCCACGCCCTGGAAGGCGGCCAGCGGGGCCGCCAGCGCGTCCAGCGGCACGCCGAGGGCACGGCAGGCGGCCAGGGCCGCCAGGGCGTTCTCGACGTTGTGGAGGCCCGGCAGCGGCAGGTGGAAATGCTGCCCGTCGACCGTGAAGGTGGAGCCGGCCGGGCCCACCGCGACCTGCTCGGCGCGCAGCTCCGCCGCCGCTCCGAGGCCGAAGACCAATGCGCCCTCCCGGAGCCTGGAGAGGTTCCCCCCCTCCCCCAGCACCAGCCGTTCGCGCACCCTCCCGGCGAAGGTCTCGAAGAAGGCCAGCACCTCCTCGGGCGCCTTGTGGTCCTTCTGCAGGTTCAGCACCACGCCGACCGCCGGGGCGTAGCGCACCAGGGAACCATCGCTTTCGTCGGCCTCGACAACCAGAAGGTCCGAACCGCCGGCGAAGGCGCTGCCCGGATGCGGGCGGTCCCGCAGCGCGACCAGCTCCGCGCCGGTCACCAGGGAAGGGTCCAGCCCCGCTCCGCGCAGCAGCCCGAACACCAGCGCCGTGGTGGTGGACTTGCCGCTGGTGCCGGTGATCGCCACCGTGCGGTGGCCCGCGACCAGCCGGGCCAGCAGCTCCGAGCGATGCAGGACTGGAACAGCCCGCCGCCGCGCCTCGGCGAGGTCCGGAACCTCGGCCTCGACGGCCGTGGAGCACACCAGGGCCGCGCAGTCGCCCCCGACGCCCGTGCCGTCCTGCGGATGCAGGGCGATGCCGAGGCCCTCCAGCTGGTTCCGGAGCTCGGCCTGCTGGCCACGGTCGAAGGCGCGGTCGCTGCCGCTGACCCGGCCACCCTGCAGCGCGACGAAGGCGGCGAGGGCGGCCATTCCGCTGCCGGCGATCCCCGCGAAGTGCAGCCGGCCGAGCCCTTGGCCGGCAGCGGGAGCTTCAGCCACCAGCACCGGGTCGCCTGCCTCCACGCGGTCGAAGAGCGCGACCGCATCGGCATTCCCCAGCCGGACGCAGCCGTGCGAAACGGGAAGGCCCAGGAGGTCCTCGCGGCTGGTCCCGTGGAGGTAGATGGTTCGGGCCTGGGAATCGCACCCGGGACCGCGGTTCACCCCCTCCTCCAGCCCGTCGAGCGTGAGGACGCGGGTGAGGATCAGGTCCTCCGCGGTAACCCCACCCGTCCAGCGCTCGCCGCTGGGTACGCGGCTGCGGAACACGGTCCCGGTGGGCATCCCCTCCCCGATCTTCGCCAGGATCCGGTGCCACCCGGGGGGCGTCCGGAGGGAGTCCACGGCCCCGCCGATGCCCGCCGCGGCGGTGGACACGGGCAGGTCCAGGTGCAGGCGGCCGCCTTCGAGGAGGCCCAGCCGCTGCTCCGCCACGTCCACCACCAGGAGCCGGGGCGGAAGGTCCTGGAAGGGGGCCTGGCGCCGGGCCAGGCCGAGCAGGGCCAGTGCCCTGAACCGGACGGCGCGGACCGGATCGGGGACATCCCCGGGTGCTGCCGCGGTACGGCTCATGCCCTAGGTCCGGCAGCGTGCTGCGACGAAATCGGCCAGGGCCGACTCCACCGCCGCCGGCAGCTGGACGAAGTGCACGCCCACGCCGACCACCGCCAGCCGCGCGTTGGGCGCGAAGGCGTAGCTCACGGCGCCGGTGATCGACGCATCCGGCAGCCCCTCCCCGTCGAAGCGGACCTGCTCCAGCAGCGCGCCGGGCAGGAACAGCCCGACGCTGGCGCGGGGCACCAGGATGAAGCAGCCCCCGCGGCTGAGGTTCGCCATGCGCACCCCCTGGAAGGGGTGGCCCTTCACCACGAACCGGAGGCTGTAGTCCGGCCCGAGGCTGGCGCGGTCGGTGCTGCGGCGTTCGGGCATCAGAGCTGGTCGGGAATGGCGTCCACGAAATCCCGCAGGGACCGGCGGACGATGGCGGGAAGGCCGACGAAGGAGACCCCGACCCCGACCCACTCCAGTTCGGGATCCCCTGCGCCCAGGGCGAAGGCGATCCTCGCCTCGATCGGGTGGTGCGGCATGAGTTCGTGGTGGAGGGTCAGCTCCTCCAGTTCCCCGCCGGCCTCGAAGCCCCCGGCGCGCGCGCCCGGCACCAGGGCGAAGCAGCCGCCCTCGCTGATGTTCCCCAGGTGGACTCCGGCGAAGGACTCGCCGCCGTGAACGAAGCTGACGGTGAATTCCGGCCCGACGACGATTCGGCGGAACTGCCGGTTTTCCATGCCCATGCGGCCCTCGAATCCGTTGGAGTCCGAGAGAACTGTCGCAAATCCAGGCTGCCCGCACAAGGAGTCGGTGGCGGCCCAGGCAGGAAGCCGGTATCCTGGTCCTTCGGTAGGCCTAACCCAAAGGGGGAACGGGACCCGGCATCCGGGCCCTGGCAAGGGCGGGTTCCTTGCCTAACCAAGCGGGGACCGCGCACATGCGCTGGCCGACGCATCCAGGAGTGTCCCATGGAAGTGCTGCTCATCGACAACGTCGCCAGCCTCGGCGCCCGCGGCGACGTGGTCACCGTCAAGGACGGCTACGCCCGCAACTACCTGCTCCCGCGCAAGCTCGCCCTGCCCGTCACCGCCGGCAACAAGCGCCAGATCGAGCTGGAGAAGGCACGCGCCGAGAAGATCCGGGCCACCGAACTGGCTGCCGCGCAGTCGCTGAAGGAGAAGCTCGAGCAGGTGACCCTTGCGGTCGCGAAGAAGACCGGCGAGAACGGCCAGCTGTTCGGTTCCGTCACCAACGCGGAGGTCGCCGAGCTGCTCAAGGCCCAGGGCTTCACCGTGGAGAAGCAGGCCATCAGCCTGCCGCACGTGAAGCACGTCGGGACCTATGCCGTGGACGTGCGCCTCTACTCCGGCGTGCACGCCAAGCTGACCCTCGAGGTCACCGCCCTGGCCGCCGAATAACCCCCGATCCCGATCGTCCTGCGCGCCCGGGGGCGGGCGCGGGGACGCCTGTTCTCCCCTTCATTCCCAGGAGCCACCATGAGCAAGACCCCCGCCAAACTCGAGACCCTCGGCATCCCCGAACTGGCCGCCAAGCTGTCCGAGACCCACGACCTCACCAAGGCCCGCACCAAGGCGATGATGGACGACCTGCGCGACACCATCGTCAGCGGCCTCCTCGCCGGCCACAAGGTCAGCATCTTCGGCCTCGGCACCTTCGAGGTCCGCGCCACCAAGGCCAAGGTCGGCCGCAACCCCAAGACCGGCGAGAAGATCGACATCCCCGCCGGCCGCAAGGTCGTCTTCAAGGCGGCGAAGGGCCTCAAAGAGCAGATGTAAGCGACCGCCGGGGAGGCTCCACCGCCGCGAGCCCCGCGAGCGGGAGCAGGCCGCACACGCGGCCTGCATTCGGTGGAGCGGAGCGGAGTCCAGCGGACTCCGCGAAGTCGGGACCCGGCGCGGAGCTTATGCCAGGGGCGATCCGGCTGAACGGCCAATGATCCAGCCCAAACGACAGAAGGCCGCCGCAAGGCGGCCTTCGTCATGCAGCGGACGACCTTGCGGCCGTGCAAGGTCGGCTTCACCATTTCGCAGGATTGCGAAATAGGACGGAATGGCTGAAGGCCATTGCCGCCCCGAAGGGGCGAGGGCACAGGATGTGCCCGAGTCACCATTCGCCAGGACTGGCGAATAGGACGGCATCGGCACGCCGATGGCCGCCCCGCAGGGGTGCCCGCAAAGCGGGTACGACAGCGGCACAGGAGGTGCCCGAGTCGGGGCGGCCAAGGGCCTCAACGAAAAATTTTGGTCAGGCTGGAGGCTCCTGCCTTCAGCCTCCAGCCTTCAGCGATCCTCCGGCAGGTCCATCAAGTGCACCGTGACCGGATCACCGCGCTGCACGTCGTGGGCCTCGGCCGCCAGCAGGGCGAGGGCGTTGGCGCGGGTCATGGAGGTGAGGATGCCGGAGCCCTGCGGACCGGTGCTGGAGGCCCACAAACGGCCCTCAGATTCGCTCAGGACCACGCGGTGGAAGTGCACCCGGCGGTCGTCGGCGCCCTTCTTCTGCGGCTCGGCCCAGTGCGCCGTGCGCTCGGGGCGATGCAGGTGCGCCTGGCCCATCATCTTCCGCAGCGCAGGGCGGACGTACTCCTCGAAGCAGATCAGCGCCGACACCGGGTTGCCCGGCACGCCGAACAGGGGCTTGCGATCCTTGAGCGAGAAGGCCAGCGGCTTGCCCGGCTTCTGCGCCACCTGCCAGAACAGCTGGCGGGCGCCGAGCCGTTCCAGGACCGGCTTGATGTGGTCGAATTCACCCATGGAGATGCCGCCGTTGGTGATCACCGCGTCGGCCTGTTCCAGGGCCTCCCGCAGCGCCGCCTCCAGCACGCCGGCCTCGTCCGGCACCCGCGGCACCGGCAGCGGGACCGCCCCGCAGGCCCGCACCTGGGCGCACAGGGAGTGCAGGTTGGCGTCGCGGATCTGGCCCGGACCAAGGGGCGATCCCACGTCCACCAGCTCGTCGCCGGTGGTCACCACCGCCACCCGCGGCGCCGGCACAACCGCCACCCGCGGGCGGCCAAGCGCCGCCATCAGGCCCAGTTCCGCCGGCCGCAGCAGGGTGCCGCGGGAGAGCACGGTCTCGCCCGCCTGCACGTCCTCGCCGGCCTGGCGGATGTTCAGGCCGCTGCGGACCGCCTTGAGGATCTCGACCTGGTCGCCGTCCCGGCGGGTCAGTTCCACCGGCACCACGGTGTCGGCGCCGGCGGGCAGGGGCGCGCCGGTCATGATCCGCAGGGCGGTGCCGGCCTCGACCACCTCGTCGCCGACCCTGCCGGCCGCCCGGTCGCCGATCACCCGCAGGCGGGCCGGGATGGCGCCCAGGTCGGTTCCGCGCACGGCGTAGCCGTCCATGGCGCTGTTCAGGAAGGGCGGGATGGCCTCCAGCGAGACCACGTCCTCGGCGAGGACGCGGCCGAGGGCCTCGGCCAGGTCCACCGTCCGCGGCGCCAGCGGTTCCACCGCATCGAGCATGATCGCCAGGGCTTCGCGGGGGGTGAGCATCGGTCCAACTCCGGCAAGGCTTCCACTGTAGCGGAAGCGGTCCGCGGGTCAGGAACCCTTCGCCCGGCCTCCGCCCAGCTCGAAGTGCCTCCAGCTCCCGGGCATGTGAGAGCCCACCGAGGCCACCGCCGTGGCGACCAGGTACCAGGCCAGACGCTGCGAAGGCCAGAGCAGCCCGCACCCGAGCAGGGCCAGCTTGGCCAGCACCATGAGCCCGCTGCCCTGGACCAGGATCCCCGGGTCCTTGGCGAGGTCCAGGACGAACAGCGCCACACCGCTGACCACCGTCAGCAGGATCGGCACCCGCAGCTGGGCGTGGCCGGCGCCGAAGGGCAGCGCCCCCAGGACCAGCGCCATGGCCAGGATGTGGATGGTGCGCAGGGCCACCTGCAGCAGTCGGGTCCGCGAGGGAGGTCCGCCATCCGGGTTGTCGCGACCGCCCATGTCCGCCTCAGGACGCCCGCTCCGGCGTCCCCTCCGTTATCGCATGACCGGGGATGACGTGCAGGTCCTCGGGTTCCGCCCAGAGCTCCAGTCCGGGATGCAGATCCAGTGCCCGGGCCTCGCGGTGGGTCAGCAGCGCCTTCAACGGCAGGCGCCCGGTCAGCTCGACCTCCAGCGTGGAGCCCTGGTCGCGCAGGGCGGTGACGGTCACCGGCAGCCGGTTGGGCGTATCCGGCTCGTCCGCCGACAGCCGCAGCTCCTCGGGGCGCACGCACAAGTGGCCGGGACCCGATGGGGCATCCGGGCCCAGGACGAAGGACGGGCCAGCCTCGCAGCGGAAGCGCCCGGCCTCCACCCGGCCGGCCAGCACGTTCAGGGTTCGCACGAAGCGCGCCACAAAGGCGGTAGCGGGCCGGCGGAACACCTCCTCGGCGGTTCCGGTCTGCAGGATCCGGCCCTCGTGCAGCACCGCCAGCCGGTCGCCCAGGGCCATGGCCTCGCGCTGGTGGTGGGTGACGAAGACGCAGGCGATGCCCAGGCTGCGCAGGGCCCGCTGCAGGTCCTGGGCGATCCGTTCGCGGATCGGCGCGTCCAGGTTCGCCAGCGGCTCGTCCAGCAGCAGCAGGTCCGGCCGCACCGCCAGGGCCCGTGCCAACGCCGCGCGCTGGGCCTCGCCGCCGCTGAGGCGGTCGGCCGGACGCCCGGCCAGGCCGGCCAATCCCATCATGTCCAGCAGCTCGCCGGTGCGTGTCCGGATCTCCGCGGCGGGAAGCCTGCGGATCCGCAGGCCGTAGCCGACGTTGTCGGCCACCGTCCCGGAGAACAGCAGCGGGTCCTGGAAGGCCATGGCGATCCGCCGCCGCAGCGGCAGCGGCGCCGGCCAGGGCAGCTCCTCCCCGCGCCAGCGCAGGGTTCCGGTGTCGGGCTTCTGCAGGCGGTTCAGCACCCGCAGGAGGGTGCTCTTGCCGGCGCCGGTGGGGCCCAGCACCACCAGCAGCTCGCCTTCGCGGATCGCCAGCCGATCCACCTCCAGCAGCGGCCGCACCGGCCCCGCCAGCCGCACGCCCTCCAGTTCCAGCAGCGCGGTCATCGCTTCCTCTGCTGGACGGAGGTGAACAGCGCGTTCACCGCCAGGGTCAGGGCCAGCAGCAGGACGCTGAGGGCGATCGCCAGGGCGAACTGGCCCTGGCGGGTCGCCAGGACGATGGCGGTGGTCATCACCCGGGTGTCGCCCTTGAGGTTGCCGCCGACCATCATCACCGCGCCGACCTCGCTGATGATCGAACCGAAGCCCGCCGCCAGCGCCGCCACCATGGAGAGCCTCGCCTCCAGGATCAGCTTCCAGTAAAGCTGCAGACGCGAGGCGCCCAGCGACAGGATCTGCAGGGTCAGGCGCTGGTCGAGGGCCTGGATCGCCGCCAGGGTCACCCCCGCCACCAGCGGCAGGGCAATCAGCACCTGGGCCAGGATCATGGCCATGGGCGTGTACAGCAGCTCCAGCCCGCCGAGCGGTCCGGACCGCGCCAGCAGGAGGAACACCAGCAGGCCCACCACCACCGGCGGCACGCCCATGCCGGTGTTCACCAGGGTCACCAGGAAGCGCCGCCCGGGGAACCGGTGCAGCCCCATCCAGATGCCCAGGGGAACGCCCAGCAGCATGGAGATGGCCACCGCCCCGCCGGAGACCAGTAGGGACATGCCCAGGATCTCCAGCAGCTCGCCACGCATGGCGAGCAGGCTGTGCAGCAGGGTGGGTTCGGCCACGCGCCTACTTCACCGCATCCGGGAAGAACAGCGGCTGGCCGAACCGGTCCTTGCCGAAGGCGCCGATCCGGGACTGGGCCTCCGCACCCACCAGCCAGCGGGCGAAGGCCTCGGCCTCCTTCGCCTTGACCTTGGGGTGCTTGGCCGGGTTCACCACGATCACGCCGTAGGGGTTGAACAGTTCCTTGCTGCCTTCGGCGACCGGCACCAGCTCCAGGGTCTTGCGCAGGGCCAGGAAGGTGCCGCGGTCGATCAGCAGGTAGGCGCGCTTCTCCGAGGCCACGCGGGCGCTCTCGCCCATGCCCTGGCCGGTGGAGACGAAGCTCTTGCCCACATAGGTCCCGCCGGCGGCCTTCCACAGCTCCTGCTCCTTCTTGTGGGTGCCGGAATCGTCGCCGCGGCTGACGAAGGCCGCGCCGGCCGCCTGGATGCGCTTGAGGGCCTCGAGGATCGGCTGATCCTTGGCCTTGGCCGGGTCGGCGGCCGGCCCGACCAGCAGGAAGTCGTTGTGCATGACATCCAGGCGCAGAGAGCCGAAGCCCTCGGTCATGAACGCGTCCTCGGCCTTGCGGCTGTGCACCAGCAGCACGTCGGCATCGCCGCGGCGGCCCATGGCCAGGGCTTCGCCAGTGCCGACGGCGATGACCTTCACCTTCAGGTTGGCCTTGGCCTCGAAGACCGGCAGCAGGTGGTCCAGCAGGCCGGTGTCGGCGGTGCTGGTGGTGGTGGCCAGGATCAGCCGTTTCTGGGCGCGGGCGGCTTGCGGCGCCAACAGGAGCAGGGCGGCGAGGGCGCCGCGGAGGGTGGACAGGAACCGGTTCATGGCTGCCTCGGGGTGCGGGCCGCCCAGGCCCGGGATTCAGGGAAGAACAGGGACTGGCCGAAGCGCTCGCGGCCAAAGGACTCGATCAGCCGCTGGCCCTTGCCGGGGTCGGTCAGCCAGGCGACGAAGGCGGCGGCCTCGGCGGCGCGCACTGCCGGGAAGCGCTTCGGATCCACCGGCACCAGCGAGATGTGGTTCAGCAGCGCCTCGTCGCCCTCCACCAGGACCTTCAGGGAGAGTTGCCCCTTCAGGGTGAGCCAGGTGGCCCGGTCGATGACGGTGTAGGCCTGCAACCGGTCGGCTTCCAAAAGGGTGGGCTTGTTGCCCTGGGAGCCGCGGTCGAACACCCGGTACCAGGCGCCGGCCGGCTGCAGCCCGGCCTTGGCCCAGAGGTCGAGCTCGGCGACGTGGGTGCCGGAGCGGTCGCCGCGGCTGAGGAAGGGGGCGCCCTTCCCGGCGATCGCCTTGAGCGCCGCGGCCGCGGTGGCCTTGCGGATGCCGGCGGGGTCGGCGCCCGGACCGAGGATCACGAAGTCGTTGTACATCAGCGGCACCCGTTCGGTGCCGAAGCCGTCCTTGACGAACTTCTCCTCCAGCGCCGGGGCGTGCACCATCGCCAGGTCGGCCTCGCCGCGGCGGGCGAGGTCGAGGGCCGCCCCGGTGCCCAGGCCGATCAGGTGCACCTGGATGCCGGTCTCCTTCTGGAAGGCCTGGGCCAGGTCCGGCACCACCCCGGCGTCGATGGGTCCGATGGTGGCCGCCAGCACCAGGCAGCCCTTCGCCGGTTCCGCCGCGGCCAGCGCCACCGAAGCCAGGAACAATGCAGGATTCAGGAATCGCCTCATCACCTCTCCAGGGGAAAGCGGTCCTGCCTACGATAGCTTCCGTCGGATACAGCGCCAACCGGGAAGGTGGCAAGCGGCCCGGTCAGGTCCGCTTCAGCAACGCGCCCAGGCCCTTCAACCCCGGCAGCAGGGCCTTCCAGGCGGCCGCTTCCAGGTCGCGGTAGGCCGCCAGCACCGCGAGCCCCTGCTCGGTGACCCGTGCGCCGCCGCCCCGGGTCCCGCCCTTGACGGAGATCACCAGCGGTTCCCGGAAGCACTGGTTCATCTGGTCCACCATCAGCCAGGCCTTTCGGTAGCTCAGGCCCAGCTCGCGGCCGGCGGCGGAGATCGAACCGCTGCGCCGGATCGCCTCCAGCAAGGCCGCCTTGCCCGGTCCCAGCGCGATCGCCTCGCCATGCGGGAGCCGGATCCGCAGCACGTCCACACGATCGAAGTCCATGGCCTGCCTCCGGGTCACGCCACGCTACCACCGGACGTGCCGGTCCACGGTAATATCCCATTGAATACATCGAGAACCGGGCCAGTGCCAGCGATCACATCCGGCCCGCGGAGCACGGCTCCGCCGGGGATCATGGAGCTTGTCCGGCCACGGAGATCCCATGAAGCAGCTCCGAATCGATCTGAAGAAGTGCGAAGCGGGCATGGAGACCTGCCAGCACGAGTGCGAATCCTCCTGCGCGGAGAAGGTCTTCAAGCTGACCGACCCGGCGATGGCGACCCTGCACGTCAAGCGCCGGGAGGACGGCAGCGTGGAGGCCGTGCTCTGCGACCAGTGCGGCGACTGCGTGGTGGTGTGCCCCACCGAGGCGCTGAAGCGCAACAAGCTCGGCGTGGTGATCCTCGACAAGAAGCTCTGCGTCGGCTGCTACATGTGCATCGGCTTCTGCGACAAGGAGATCTTCGAGCGCAACCCGGAGTGGGTCACGCCCTACAAGTGCACCTCCTGCGGCGTCTGCGTGAAGGCCTGCCCGCACGCCGCCCTCGAGATCGTCGACGTCCCCGAACCCGCCTACAAGATCATCTGAGGCCTCGCCATGCACCAGCTCGTCTTCGATCCCTCCAAGGTGATGGACATCAGCATCACCGAGCGCACCGGCTACCACGCGGAGCTCGAGGCGGTGCGCGCCTCGCGCCGCACCCTCAAGGAGCTGGCCTACGCGCCCAGCCTGCCGGACAAGGGCTACAACAACCGCACCCTGTACGTGAACGTCGACACCCTCGAGGTGCAGGAGAAGCCGGTCACCCAGCAGATGAAGGACATCTTCATCGGCGGCCGCGGCTTCGGCCTCTGGCACCTGTGGCACGCGGTCAGTGGGAAGACCCGCTGGAACGACCCTGAGAACGAGATCATCATCAGCCCCGGTCCGGTCTGCGGCATCACCCAGTACGCCGGCACCGGGAAGTCGCTGGTGGTGAGCCTCTCGCCGCAGACCGACATCCCGATCGACTCCAACGTCGGCGGCTACTTCGGGCCGCTGCTCAAGTTCTCCGGCTTCGACGCCCTGGAACTGCAGGGCAAGGCCGGGCGGGACGTGGTCCTGTTCATCGACGGCCAGAAAGGGATCATCCGCTTCGAGGAGATGCCCGACGCCCCCAAGGACAGCCACGTGCTGGCCGAGGTCCTGACCCAGCTCTACGCCGAGAACGACGCCGACCGCACCAACATCTCCGTGGTCAGCAGCGGCGCCGCCGCCGAGCACAGCCTCATCGGCATGCTCAACTTCTCCTGGTTCGACAAGCGCCGCGGCTGCATCCGCATGAAGCAGGCCGGGCGCGGCGGGATCGGCACGGTGTTCCGGGACAAGCGGATCAAGGCCCTGGTCTGCCGCGGCCCCGAGGTCAAGGGCGACATGAACCACCCGGTGGACTTCAAGAAGATCGCCGAGGTCGGCGTGAAGTACCACAAGGAGATCCGCGAGAACGACCCGCACCAGTGCATGATGCGGCGCAACGGCACCGCCCACATCGTCGAGATCATGGACGCCTACGACCTGCTGCCGGTGCACAACTTCCAGTACGGCTCCCACCCGGACGTGCACCGGATCGACTCCAGCTACTGGCAGCAGCGCTGCGCCCAGGTGACCGTGGACGGCTGCTGGTACGGCTGCTCCATGGCCTGCGCCAAGGGCGCCGACGGCCTGGTGGTGAAGACCGGCCCCTACAAGGGCCACATGGTCACGGTGGACGGGCCCGAGTACGAGAACGCCGCCGGGCTCGGCTCCAACTGCGGCGTGTTCGACCCGGACTACCTGCTCGAGCTGAACTTCTACTGCGACACCTACGGCATCTGCACCATCACCTACGGGACCCTGACCGCCTTCGTCATGGAGTGCTACCAGCGCGGCATCCTCAACCTGGAGCGCACCGGCGGCCTGGACCTCACCTGGGGCAACGCCGAGGCGGACCTGGAGATGATGCACCAGATGGCCCGCGGCGAAGGCTTCGGGAAGATCGCCGGGATGGGCGTCAAGAAGATGAAGGAGCTCTTCATCGCGAACGGTTGGGGCGACCCCCAGCTGATCAACGACATCGGCATGGAGAACAAGGGCCTGGAGTACAGCCAGTACATGTCCAAGGAGTCGCTGGCCCAGCAGGGCGGCTACGCCATGACCAACAAGGGCCCGCAGCACGACGAGGCGTGGCTGATCTTCATGGACATGGTCAACAAGCAGATCCCGACCTTCGAGGACAAGGCCGAGGCGCTGTACTACTTCCCGCTGTTCCGCACCTGGTTCGGCCTGAACGGCTTCTGCAAGCTCCCCTGGAACGACGTGGTGCCGGCCGACAACCACCTGCAGCCCGAGGCCCACAAGGTGCCCGAGCACGTGCAGAACTACGTCGACCTGTTCAGCTCCACCACCGGCATCCGGATCACCAAGGAGGACCTGATCCAGCAGTCGGCGCGGGTCTACAACTTCCAGCGGATCTTCAACATCCGCATGGGCAAGGGGTTGCGCCAGCACGACCACGCGCCGTTCCGCTCCCTGGGACCGGTGACCGAGGAGGAGTACCTGTCGCGGCAGGAGCGCTACGACGGCCAGATCAAGAGCGAGATGGGCCTGGACCCCGAGCCAATGACCCTGGCCGAGAAGATGGCCGCCCACCGCAACTGGCGCCAGGGCCGCTACGAGAAGCTGCTGGACGCGGTCTATTCGCGCCGCGGCTGGACCCCCCAGGGCGTCCCCACCCACGCCCGCATCAAGGAACTCGGCATCGACTTCCCCGAAGTGCTGGAGGTGGTGAAGCCGTTCCTGGAAGGAGCGGAAGGCTAGAACGAATCACCACGAAGGCACGAAGGACACGAAGCAGGAGCGTTTGCCTTCGTGCCCTTCGTGCCTTCGTGGTTCATCCTTTCCTGCCCTCCGCCCTTTCCCGCAGCCGCACCAGGCGTTCGCCGGCGTCGCGCAGGGTCTCGTCGCGCTTGGCGAAGTGGAGCCGGATGTAGTTCCGCACCGGCTCGTGGAAGAAGCTGGAGCCGGGCACCGGGGCGACGCCGACCTCGCGCGCCATCCACTCGCTGAAGGCGGTGTCGTCCTCCCAGCCGAACTCGTTGATGTCCACCAGCACGTAGTAGGCGCCCTGGGGGGTGGTGTAGCGCAGGCCGGCGCGGTCGAGGCCGCCCAGGAACAGGCTGCGCTTGCGGTCGTAGGTTCGCTGCAGCTCCTGGTAGTAGCTGTCGGGCAGCTCCAGGCCGGCCACCGCCGCCTCCTGCAGGGGTGCGGCCGCGCCCACCGTGAGGAAGTCGTGGACCTTGCGGGCCTGGGCGACCACCTCCGGCGCCGCGATCAGGTAGCCCAGCCGCCAGCCGGTGATCGAGTAGGTCTTGGACAGGGAGCCGCAGGTGATCGTCCGCGCCGCCATCCCCGGCAGGGTGGCGAAGGAAACGTGCCGGTGCGGGGCGTAGACGATGTGCTCGTAGACCTCGTCGGTGATGACGAAGGTGTCGTGGCGCTCGGCGAGCGCGGCGATGCAGGCCAGTTCGTCGCGGCTGAACACCTTGCCCGAGGGGTTCGACGGGTTGCAGAGGATGATCGCCTTCGGCCCCTGCGCGAAGGCGCGCTGCAGCTCGTCCGGGTCGAAGGCGAAGTCGGGCGGCCGCAGCGCGACGTGGATCGGCTCGGCGCCGCTGAGGATCGCGTCCGCCACGTAGTTCTCATAGAACGGCGAGAACACGATCACCCGGTCGCCCGGATTGCAGGCGGTCAGCATCGCCGCCATCATCGCCTCGGTGCTGCCGCAGGTGACCACGATCCCGGTCTCCGGATCCACCGGCAGCCCGGTGAAGCGGGTGTGCTTGCGGGCCAGGGCCTCCCGGAACCGCTGCGCGCCCCAGGTGATGGCGTACTGGTGCGGCCCCTGCCGCCCGGCGACCTCGGCGGCCCGCTTCAACGCCTCCGGGGGGTCGAAGTCGGGGAAGCCCTGGGAGAGGTTCAGGGCGCCGCACTCGTTCGCCACCCGGGTCATGCGGCGGATCACGGATTCGGTGAAGCGGCGGGTGCGTTCGCTGGTCTTCGGCATGGGCGGCATCCTGGGCGTCCCCCAGGGTGACCGAAGGGCGCTCCGGGAACCATGGCCGGCCGCATTCGGTCCGTCACGGGACTTGGCCTATCCTTTCCTGGGGCGCAGCCCGACCTCGGCCGCCCCGGGGAGGCGACATGAGAATTCCCGCGGCGCTGCTCGGCTGCCTCCTGGTCCTCGGGGCCACCTCCTGCATGTCGCCGGAAACGCGGATCCGGCGCAGCAGCCTCATGGACTACCTGTACCCCAAGCAGGACTCCGCACCGGCGCCCCGCACCGGCGCCCGGCTCCAGTTGCCCCTCAAGCTGGGCATCGCCTTCGTCCCCGAGGCCAACGCGTCCTGGCGCGTCCAGGGCCTCATGTCCCCCGCCCAGGAGAAGCCGCTCGCCGAGGTGGTCCGGAAGGCCTTCAAGGACCGGCCCTGGGTCGCCGAGATCAAGCTCATCCCGAGCACCTACCTCCGCACCCGCGGGGGCTTCGACAACCTCGAGCAGGTGGCCCGCATGTACGGGGTGGACGTGGTCGCCCTGCTGAGCGTGGACCAGATCCAGTACACCGACCCGCGCTGGTACAGCTTCACCTACCTCTCCATCCTCGGCGCCTTCGTCCTGCCGGGGGACGCGAACGACACGCGGACGCTCATCGACGCGGCCGTGTTCGACGTCTCCAGCCGGACCTTCATCCTGCGGGCACCGGGGCAGAGCCAGGTCAAAGGAAGCTCCACCTGGGCCGCCCGGGATCCCCAGCTGCGCGAGCACTCGGGCAGGGGCTTCCAGCTGGCCATGGCCGAGCTGGCGAAGAACCTCGACTCGGAAATCGCCACCTTCAAGGCTGAAGTCGCCAGCGGCGACCGGAAGAACGTGGATGTGGTCGACCGGCAGGGGGTCTCCCTGCGGGAGAGCGGGGGCCGCAACTTCGGCGGCGGCGCGGGCCTGGTCGAGGTCCTCGCGGGCCTGGGGCTGCTCGGCTGGGCCCTGCGGCGGCGCGCGTGATGGAGCCCTTCGAACTGAACGCCCTCGCCTTCCAGGAGCCCTGGCGCCTGTGGACCGGCCACCTGGCCCACTTCGGGGCCCGGCACGCCCTGCTCAACCTGGCCGCCCTGGGCGTCCCCTGGCTGCTGGCCGACCGGCGGGGCCGGCGCCGGCTGTCGGTGGCGCTGCTGCTTGCGGCCCCCCTTCTGAGCCTCGGCATCCTCGGCCAGATCGAGGACGGGGCCTACCGGGGGGCGTCGGGATTGGCGTGCCTGGCGTGGGCCATGACCGGTGCGGCGCTGGCCGCCCAGCCCGGATCACGCACCCCGGGCCTGCTGATGCTCGGGACGCTGACCCTCAAGATCGCCGCGGAGGTCGCATTCGGGGCGACCTTCTCCCGGCCCGGCCCGGGCTGGGCGCCTCTACCCATGGCCCACGCGATGGGGGCCGGGCTGGGCCTGCTGGGCTGGGCGGCCTTCCGGCTCCTGGACGGCGTCCACGGGCCGGAGGCGGGAGCCGCCCACCCATGATCCGCGTCAATGACGATCCCCTGGACTGGCGCGCGGGCATGACCGTTGCGGATGTATTGAAAGCCCGGAACTTCAAGTTCCCGATGCTGATCATCACCATCGACGGGACGTTCGTGGCCAAAGCCGACTACGCCACGACGACCGTCGCCGACGGGGCCGATGTCAAAGTGGTGCACCTCATCAGCGGTGGATGAGGGGAGCCAAAGCCACCTGATCGGTGCAGAATTCAAGACCTATCAGGGGAGAACCGATAGAGGGGTCCCATCAACCCCGCACCCCGGAGGCCGCCATGCGCCTGCGTTCCCTGCTCGTCCCCGCCCTGGTCTGCCTGAGCCTGGCGCCCCTTCCGGCGCAGGACACCGCCAAGGCCCAGGCCATGGTGAAGGAGGCCGTCGCCTTCGCCAAGAAGAACGGCAAGGACGCCTTCTTCAAGGAGGTCGTCCAGGGGTCCGGGAAGTTCCACGTGCAGGGCGGCAGCGACCTGTACATCCTCGTGTACGACCTGCAGGGGGTCTGCCTGGCGATCGGCAACGGCCAGCCCAACGTCATCGGCGTGAACCGGCTGGAGGTCAAGGACCCGAACGGGAAGTTCATCGTCAAGGAGTTCATCGCCCTGGCCAAGGCCAAGGGCAGCGGCTGGGTGGACTACGCCTACCTCAACCCGACCACCAAGAAGACCCAGGACAAGACCACCTACATCGAGCTGCTGGACGGAATGATCATCGGCTGCGGGACCTACAAGTAGGCTTGCAGCAAGCGGAAGTGGGCTATCCTCAGGAGGATCGGTCACCTTACCCGTCCATCCTGAGGAGCCCTCGATGCCCGCGACCAAGGACGTGCTGGCGGTAATCCTCGGCGGAGGCCGCGGCGCGCGCCTCTATCCGCTGACCCGCACCCGTTCCAAGCCGGCCGTGCCGATCGCCGGGAAGTACCGGCTGATCGACATCCCGATCAGCAACTGCATCAATTCGGGGATCACCCGCATCGACGTGCTGACCCAGTTCAACTCGGTCTCCCTGCACCGCCACATCACCACCACCTACAAGTTCGACACCTTCCACACCGGCTGGGTGGAGGTGCTCGCGGCGGAGCAGACGCCCGACCGGGCCGACTGGTACCAGGGCACCGCCGACGCCGTGCGCAAGCAGCTGTTCGAGATCCGCGCCACCGGCGCGGAGCGGGTGCTGATCCTGGCCGGCGACCACCTGTACCGCATGGACTACGCCGCCATGCTCGACAGCCATGCCGCCCGCGGCGCGGACATCACCGTGGCGGTGCAGCCGGTGGCCCGCGAGGAGGCCTCGCGCTTCGGCATCCTCAAGCTCGGCGGCGACGGCCGGATCCTGGATTTCATGGAGAAGCCGAAGGACCCCGCCGACCAGGCCCGGATGGTCAGCCGCGAGGATCCCGATCGGCCTTTCCAGGGGTCGATGGGGATCTACGTGTTCGAGACCCGGGTGCTGATGGACCTGCTCACCCGCCATCCGGAGGACGACGACTTCGGCGCCGACGTGATCCCCCGCGCCATCGGCAGCCTCAACGTCTCCGGCTACGCCTTCGAGGGCTACTGGCAGGACATCGGCACCATCCGCTCCTTCTACGACACCAACCTCGAACTGACCCGCCCCACCGCCCCCTTCAACTTCTACGACGCCCACGCGCCGATCTACACGAACTCGCGCTTCCTGCCCGGCTCGATCGTCACCAACAGCCGGCTGGAGGACGTCCTGTTCACCGAGGGCTGCGTGGTCCGCGATGCCGACATCACCCACTCGATCGTCGGCGTCCGCAGCCTGGTGGGCCCCGGCACCCGCATCCAGGACAGCATCGTGATGGGCGCCGACTACTACGAGCGCGAAGGCGCCTCCCTGCCCCTCGGCATCGGCCGCCGCTGCCGGATCGAGGGGGCGATCCTCGACAAGAACGCCCGTATCGGCGATGACGTGGTGATCCTGCCCTTCCCCCGGGGCACCGACCTCGACGCCGGCAGCTACGTGGTCCAGGATGGCATCGTGGTGGTGCCCAAGGGCATGGAGATCCCCTCGGGCACCCGCATCGGCCCCGGCTAGGCCCCGAATTCCGCCGGGTTCAGCGCGACCAGGTAGTCCTTCAGCAGCCGGTGCTTGGCGAGGCGGACCTTGGTGGTCTTCTGGTACAGGGCGAAGTGGTCCTCCAGGGGACGGATCGTCGGGAACAGTGGCTCCAGCGCGCCCCGCTGCAGCTCCCCCTGGAGGCTGTAGCTGGGGGCGATCAGCACGCCGAGGCCGTTCACCGCGGCGGTGATCATGCCGCGGATGTGGTTGATCTCCGTGACCCGGCCGAAGGCCGGCTGCCGGTTCTTCGGAAAGGCGGCCAGGAAGCGGTCCCACCAGTTGCACGCCTTGTCGATGGAGAGCATCGTGCAGCGGGCCAGGTCGGCGGGCTGGAGGATGGCGTGCGCAGCCCGGTACGCCGGGGCGCAGGCCACCATGTAGGCCTCCCGGAACAGCGGGGTCCGCTCCAGTTCCGGCAGCGGATGTTCCTGGCAGTCGATGGCCAGGTCGATGTCCTCGCGCAGCACCGGGGTGAGCAGGTCGGGACTGAGGTGGAAATCCATCTCGATCCCGGGGTGCGCCTCCAGGAACGGCTGGATGTGGCGCATCAGCACGCTGCAGCCGAACTCCACCGTCGCCCCCAGGCGGATCCGGCCGGCGGCCCGGCCGCGGTCGCGCTGCAGGTCGTCCTGGACGGCGTCCAGGGTCGCGAAGATCGATTCGCAGGCCTGGTTCAGCCGCCGTCCCTCCTCGGTGGGTCGCACCTCGCGGCCGCGGCGGTCGAGCAGGCGCACGCCGGCCGATTCCTCCAGCTTGCGCACCGCATGGCTGACCGCGCTCTGGGTGCGGTTCAGGCGCCGGGCGGCGGCGGAAAAGCTGCCTGCCTGGACCACCAGATAGAAGGCCCGCAACTGCTGCAGATCCAGGTCAGGTTCGGTCATTCATGAATGATATTAATAATAATTATGAAAACAATGAATTTTCTAAATAATTCTCAACGGCCTATAAAGGTGTTCCGGAGGTCGCCATGCACATGAAATTTGAACTCACTCCCAAGGACATCCTGCTCGGACTGGGCATCTCGGCCTCCAACCCCGGCGGCTTCGCCGGCCAGTGGCTCGGCAGTGGCAAGCCGCAGCAGGTCGTCTCCCCGGTGGACGGGACCCCCCTGGCGACGGTCGTCAACGTGACCAAGGATGAATTCGGGACGATCCTCGGCCGCTGCCACGGTGCCTTCGCCGCGTGGAGCCAGGTGCCGGCGCCGAAGCGCGGCGAGGTGGTCAAGGCCCTCGGCGAGGAACTGCGGGCGAACAAGGACGCCTTGGCCCGGCTGGTCTCCCTGGAGATGGGCAAGACCCTTCGTGAAGGCCTCGGCGAGGTCCAGGAGATGATCGACATCTGCGACTTCGCGGTGGGCCTGAGCCGCCAGCTGTACGGCCTGACCATGCCCAGCGAGCGCCGCCAGCACCGGCTGCAGGAGCAGTGGCACCCGCTCGGCGTGGTGGGGGTGATCACTGCCTTCAACTTCCCGGTTGCGGTGTGGAGCTGGAACACCGCCCTGGCCCTGGTCTGCGGCGACACCGTGCTGTGGAAGCCCTCCTCCAAGACCCCGCTCACCGCCCTCGCCTGCACCAAGATCGCCCAGCGCGTGCTGGAGCGGCACGGCTTCGACCCGGCCATCTGCAGCCTCAGCATCGGCCGCGGCAGCGACATCGGCGACCTGATCAACACCGACCCGCGGGTGGCCCTGGTCTCCTACACCGGCTCCGTTCCCGGCGGCCGCCACGTCGGCAAGCTGGTGATCGAGCGCTTCGGCCGGATGATCCTCGAGCTGGGCGGCAACAACGCGGTGATCGTCAGCGACAAGGCCGACCTGGAGATCGCCCTCAAGGCCGTCTACTTCGGCGCCATCGGCACCTCCGGCCAGCGCTGCACCTCCACCCGCAGGGTGATCGTCCATGAGTCCGTCTACGGAACTTTCGTCGAGCGCCTCAAGGCGCTGTACGCGAAAACCACCATCGGCAACCCCCTGGACGACGCCAACCTGATGGGCCCGCTGGTGGACGCGGACGCCCTCGCCACCATGCTCAAGGCCATCGAGACCGCCAAGGCCCAGGGCGCCCGGGTGCTCTGCGGCGGCGAGAAGCTCGACCTGCCCGGCGGCTGCTACGTCACCCCCTGCATCGTCGAGGCCGACAATGCCCTCCCCATCGTCCAGGAGGAGACCTTCGCGCCGGTGCTGTACCTGATGAAGTACCGTTCCATCGAGGAGGCGATCGCCCTGCAGAACGGCGTGCCGCAGGGCCTCAGCAGCGCGATCATCACCAACGACATGCGCGAGAGCGAGCTGTTCCTGTCCAGCGCCGGCAGCGACTGCGGCATCGCCAACGTCAACACCGGCACCAGCGGCGCCGAGATCGGCGGCGCCTTCGGCGGAGAGAAGGAGACCGGCGGCGGCCGCGAGAGCGGCTCCGACGCATGGAAGCAGTACATGCGCCGGCAGACCAACGCGCTGAACTTCAGCGGGCGGATCGAGCTGGCGCAGGGGATTCGGATCGAGTTCTGAAAAATTCACCACCAAGACACCAAGACACCAAGAAAAGCTGAAGGTGGGCCATGTCGCTTGGCATCTTTAAAGTCCCGGTCCCGAAGAACGAGCCGGTGCGCGACTACGCGCCGGGGAGCGCGGAGCGCGCGTCGCTGCAGGCGAAGCTCGACGAGATGGCCGGCCAGCGGCTGGAGATCCCGCTGCGCATCGGCGGCAGGGAAATCCGCACCGGGAAGATCGCCCAGGCGGTGATGCCGCACGACCACCAGCACGTGCTGGCGGACGTGCATCTGGCTGGTCCCGAGGAGGTCCAGCTGGCGATCGCCGCGGCGGCGAAGGCCAAGGACTTCTGGGCGCGCATGCCCTGGGAGGAGCGGGTCGCCATCTTCCTCAAGGCCGCCGACCTCCTGGCCGGGCCCTACCGCGACGTGCTCAACGCCGCCACCATGCTCGGCCAGAGCAAGACCTGCCACCAGGCGGAGATCGACAGCGCCGCCGAGGCCATCGACTTCCTGCGCTTCAACGCCCACTTCTACGCCGACATCCTCACCGAGCAGCCGGAGAGCGGTCCGGGCATGTGGAACCGCATGGAGCACCGGCCCCTCGAGGGCTTCGTGTTCGCGGTGGCGCCCTTCAATTTCACCGCCATCGCCAGCAACCTGGCGGCGGCGCCCGCCCAGTGCGGCAACACCGTGCTCTGGAAGCCCGCCAGCACCGCCCTGCTCAGCGCCCACGTCCTGACGAAGCTGTGGCGCGACGCCGGCATGCCCGAGGGCGTGATCACCATGCTGCCCGGCAGCGGCCGCGCCATCGGCGACCCGGCCATCGCCTCGGACGAACTGGCCGGCATCCACTTCACCGGCTCCACCGGCGTCTTCAACGGCATGTGGCGCACGGTCGGCCAGAACCTCGAACGCTACACGTCCTACCCGCGGCTGGTGGGCGAGACCGGCGGCAAGGACTTCATCTTCGCCCACCCCAGCGCCGACCCGAAGGCGCTCACCACCGCGATCCTGCGCGGCGCCTTCGAGTACCAGGGGCAGAAGTGCAGCGCCGCTTCCCGCGCCTACATCCCCAGCAACCTCTGGGCCTTGATCAAGGACGACCTGATCGCCCAGGTCGAGGGCATCCGCATGGGCGACGTCCGCGACTTCTCCAACTTCATGGGCGCGGTCATCGACCAGGGCGCCTTCAAGGAGCACAGCGAGGCCATCGACGCCGCCCGGGCGTCCAAGGATGCGCGGATCCTGGCCGGCGGCACCTATGACGGCTCGCGGGGCTGGTTCGTGCGGCCGACCCTGATCGAAGCCCTGGACCCGACCTACCACACCATGAGCCACGAACTGTTCGGGCCGATCCTCACCCTGCACGTCTACGACGAGGCGAAGTGGGAGGACATGCTCGACGTGGTCGACCGCACCAGCCCCTACGCCCTCACCGGCGCGGTGTTCAGCCAGGACCGCTACGCCCTGCACATCGCCGTGCACAAGCTCCGGCACGCCGCGGGTAATTTTTATATCAACGACAAGCCCACCGGCGCGGTGGTCGGCCAGCAGCCCTTCGGCGGGGCAAGGATGAGCGGCACCAACGACAAGGCCGGCTCCAGCCTCAACCTGCTGCGCTGGATCAGCCCCCGCACCATCAAGGAGACCTTCGTCCCGGCGACGGACTACCGCTACCCGTTCATGGGCTGAGGGGTACCGGTTCCCTTTGTGATCCCGGTCGGCCCCGCCCGGGGGCACCATGGGCCGATGCTGAACCGGCTGCTGGGCCTCCTGTTCCCCGCCGCGCCGCGGTCCCTGCCCGGGCTGTCCCGGCTGGAGCTGCCGCTGCGGGTGGTGCACATCGCGGCCATGGCGGTGGTGCTGGGCGCGACTCCCTACGTGCAGGACCGGCGCACCCTGCGCTTCGCGATCCTGCCGATGGTGGCCAGCGGCCTGGGCATGCTCGGCATCGAACTGGCGCGGACCTGCGCCTTCCTGCTGCAGGTGCGCGGGGCGCTGACCGTGGTGAAGTTCGCCCTGATCACCCTGGGCGCGGTCTTCCCGGACCACCGCTTCGGCTGGTACCTCTCCGCCTCGGTGCTGGCGGTGCTCGGCGCGCACCTGCCGGACCCGGTGAAGACCTGGCAGCCCTGGCGCCCGGCCGACCTGCGGGCTGAACGCGCGGGGTCGCCGCTCGTCTGATCCCCTAGGCTTCCGCCTCGGTCCTCAGCCGCATCAGCGGGAACAGGATCACGTCGCGGATGCTGGGGTTGTCGGTCAGCAGCATGACCATGCGGTCGATGCCGACGCCGAGGCCGCCGGTGGGCGGGAAGCCGTGCTCAAGGGCGTCGATGAAGTCCTGGTCGAGCATCATCGCCTCCTCGTCGCCGGACTCCCGGGCGCGGAGCTGGTCCTTGAACCGCTCCAGCTGGACCACCGGGTCGTTCAGCTCGGAGTAGGCGTTCGCCAGCTCCATGCCGCCGATGAACAGTTCGAAGCGGTCGACGAAGGCGGGGTCGCCCTCCAGCTCCTTGGTGAGCGGCGACAGCTCCACCGGGTAGTCGGTGATGAAGGTCGGCTGGATCAGCTGCCTCTCGGCGTGGTGCTCGAACAGCTCGCCCAGCAGCATGCCGGGGGACTTGCGGTGGACGTCCTCGAGGTGGGCGCCCTCCGCCAGCTTGCGGATCTCGGCCGGGTCCTCGAGGCGGGCGCGCTCGATGCCGCCGTACTCGGCGATCGCGTCCTTCAGGGTCAGCCGGCGGAACGGGAGGCGGTAGCTGATGGTCCGGGTGTTCCCCTCGCCGTCCAGGCCGTAGGGCAGTTCCTCGGCGCCCATCACCTTGCGCGCCACCTGGTTGAACATGCCCTCGACCAGGGCCATGACGTCGCGCAGGTCCTCGCCGGCGGCGTAGGACTCGAGCATGGTGAACTCGGGGTTGTGGCGCTGGCTGATGCCTTCGTTGCGGAAGTTGCGGTTGATCTCGAACACCTTGCGGAAGCCGCCGACGATCAGCCGCTTGAGGTACAGCTCCGGGGCGATCCGCAGGTACAGCGGAATGTCCAGGGCGTTGTGGTGGGTGATGAAGGGCCGGGCGGTGGCGCCGCCGGGGATCGGCTGCATCATCGGCGTCTCCACCTCGAGGAAGCCCTGCTCCTCCATGTAGTGGCGCAGCTCGGAGAGGATCCGCGAGCGGCGCTGGAAGGTGGCCATCACCTCGGGGTTCGACACCAGGTCCAGGTAGCGCTGCCGGTAGCGCTGCTCCTTGTCCTGCAGGCCGTGCCACTTCTCCGGCAGGGGCAGGTGGGCCTTGGCCAGGAACTGGATGGCCTTCACCCGGACGCTCAGTTCGCCGGTCCTGGTGCGCATCAGCGGGCCGCTGACGCTGATGAAGTCGCCCAGGTCCAGCAGCCGAAGGATCTCCCAGCCCTCCGGCCCCGCCTCGTCCAGGTCGTTCTTCCTGAAGAAGGCCTGCAGCTTCTCGCCGTCCTCGGTCAGGTGGCCGAAGACGCTCTTGCCCATCTCCCGCAGCGACAGGACCCGCCCCATCACCGACACCGCCAGGTCGAGCGCCTCCAGCTTCTCGTTGGGCCACTGCTCGGGGTCGCCGTAGCGGCCCACGAGTTCCTCGATGCCGTGGCTGCGGCGGGCCCTGCGCGGCCAGACGTCGAGGCCCAGCTGCTTGAGCCGGGCCAGCTTCTCGAGGCGCGCTTCGCGGTAGGGATTGGATTCCATCGAACGGCTCCGTCCTGACCGACCAGTGTACCTGCTGCCGAGCGGCTCCCTTGCGGCCGAGTCCCCGCGCTCAGTCGGCCCCGTCGATCCGGGAACTGTCGCCGCGGCCCTCGATCACGTTCACCAGGCGCCGGCCCAGGTGCGGCGCCACCCGCGCGCAGAAGGCCGGGTTCGGGTGGCTGTCGCCGCCGCCCGCGGCGTAGCCGTCCTTGAAGTACAGGGTCCCTTCGGTCTGCAGTTCGTGGAAGTCCCACAGGAAGATGTTGTCCCCAGGCTCGTCCCAGGCCGACTTCACCCAGGCGAAGAAGTCCCGGGCCCGCTGGGCCTTCGGCGCGGTGGTCGCGGCCTGGACCAGGGCCGCGCCGGTCCAGACCACGAAGGTCCGCGCCGGGAACTGGCGCAGCCTGGCCTTGAGTGCGGCGTACTGCGCCCGGTAGTTCTCCTGCGACTGGACCGCGGAGGCGGGGTCCGGGCGGCCGCTGTCGGCCACCACGTCGCTGACCGGGAAGCAGTGCTTGAACACCACCAGGTCCGCGCCGGCCACCAGCCGCTCCAGGGTGTCCTGGCCCTGGGCCAGGTCGTCTCCCGTGTGGCGGACCCAGAGGTTCCAGTAGTCGTAGGGGTAGTTCGCCCACGGGTAGGGGCTGTCGGGGTAGGCCCGCTCCCGGATCCGGTAGTCGGTGCCGTGCGCCTGGTTGTAGGCCTGGAACCAGGCCTCGAGGCCGCCGTTCCAGACATTGCCGCCGGTGCTGTGGTGGAGGAAGAGGATCCGCACCTGGGCCGGCGCGGCCGCCGCCACCGTCACCGCGGCCTGGGCGGAGACCGCCGGATCGGCGACGGAGCTGGCCCGCACCGTTCCGGAACCGGCCGCCGCCGAGGCCGTGAACAGGCCGCCGCTGCTGATCGAACCCAACGAGGGCGGCTGCACCGACCAGCTGACGGCCGCATTGGACGTCCCGCCCACCGCCGCCACGAAGGCCTGCGCCTGGCCCGGCTGGAGGGAGACGAGCGACGGACTGACGGCCACCGTGACCGGGACCGTCGCCGAAGGATTCGGAGAACCGCCGCCGCAGCCGAGCAGGAGCGGCAGGGCCGGCAGCAGGAGTCGTGGTCGCATGGATGCACCTTCCCCGCCCGTGGGGGGCCGGCCAGAAGGTACGGTCCGGCCGGCCCCGATCCCAGGGGCGGCGTCCGGATGGTCGCCCGGGGGGTCCGAAGGTGGGATCCGGCCCCCGCGAGCGGTCGGGATCAGCGGAACCGGTACAGCAGCGTCCCGGTGATGTCGGGCGCGGTGTAGGTGCCCGCCTCCTCACTGAAGCTGAAGCGCCAGGCCGGGAAGCGGCGGTGGCTGAAGGTCCAGTGCTGCTGCCAGCCGGCGCGGTCGATGCGGACGATGCCGACCCGGTAGGGGCTGCCCTGGTAGCCCAGGGAGACGTCCAGGCCCAGGCCGCCGAAGAAGCCCGGTCCGTCCCCCTGCCAGCCGGCGCCGGCCCAGGCCCGGCCGACCTGCCGGTGTTCGAGCACCTCGCGGAACCGGCTGCCGGCGGGCAGGCCGATGAACACGCGCTCGGCCTGGCCGTGGACCCGGAAGCGGCCCCAGGCCTTCCAGGCGCTGCCGCCGACCAGCGCGCTGGTGCCGCCGAAGCTGCGGAAGTCGTCCGCCGTCCGGACGCCCCCCTGGAGGGCGATCCCGACCCGCCCCCCGGCCCGCTGCGACCCCAGCGGGAGGGACCAGCTGAGGTCCAGCGGCAGCAGCTGGGTCCGAGCCTGCTGCAGCCGGGCGACGACCACGCCGTCGCGCACCAGGGAATAGTCGATCCGGTACCGCGGGGCCTGGTCGCGGCCGCCCTGGGCCACGCCGAGCACCGTGTGCCAGGTGGAGAACAGCGGGTCGAGGAAGCCGCCGCTGCGGTTCACCACCCGGACCCGCAGGTTCAGGAAGCCCGGGCCCAGCCGCCCGGGAAGGTCGGCGGTGAGCTGCCATTCCTCGCCATCCAGCCGGGCGAAGGTGCGGCCGTCGCCGCTGCGCTCGAAGTCGGGCCGGAGGAACTGGCTGGTCGCCTCCAGGCCCAGGTTCAGGCTTCCGTCAGGAAGCGGCTCCGGCAGGGGCGCCAGCCAGGCCACCCGGTTGGGCCGGGGCGCCTCCTGGGCGGCCGCTGCGAGTCCTCCCGCGAACAGGCTGAAAAGGGCGAGGGCAGGTTTCCTCATGTCTGCGGTTGCTCCCAGGGGACGTGGATCAGTTTGCCGCTCCGCGGGCGGCCGTCCAGGGGTCGGCCCAGGCAGGGCCGGAGCATATATCGCTCCGGACATGGTTCTGGGCTCAGGTTGTGCCTAAGATCACGATAGCTTTCCCGCGTGTCCTCATAGGATTCAGCACGGAACCCCCCTTGAAAGCAGCGCCCCCGACCACGCGGATTCCCGCCCCCGATCCAGGCCCTTCGCAATCCACCTGAAGCGCACCACCCAACCGAACGCCGCTCCATGAGCGGAACCCATCCGATGGAGGCACCATGACCGCCCTCAAGACCAAGCTGCTGGCGAAGATCGAGGAAGCCCGCCCGCGCACCACCCGGCTCGTCAAGGAGTTCGGCAAGGTGGTCATCGACGAAGTGACCATCGACCAGTGCATCGGCGGCGCCCGCGACATCAAGGCGCTGGTGACCGACATCTCCTACCTCGACCCGCAGGAAGGCATCCGTTTCCGCGGCAAGACCATCCCCGAGACCTTCGAGGCCCTGCCCAAGGCCCCCGGTTCCGCCTATCCGACCGTGGAATCCTTCTGGTGGTTCCTGCTCACCGGCGAGGTGCCGACTCAGGCCGAGGTGGACGGCGTGCTGGCCGACTGGAAGGTCCGCCAGGCCGTGCCCGACTACGTCTGGGCCGCGATCCGCGCCCTGCCCCGGGACAGCCACCCGATGGTGATGCTCTCGGTCGCCCTGCTGGCCCTGGAGAAGGACTCCAAGTTCAAGGCCTACTACAACAGCGGGAAGTTCAACAAGAACGCCGCCTGGGAGTACGTCTACGAGGACGCCAGCGACATCGTCGCCCGCATCCCGATCATCGCCGCCTTCATCTACAACCTGAAGTACCGGGGCGACAAGCAGGGCGTCATCGATCCGACCGCCGACGCCGGCGCCAACTACGCCCGCATGATCGGCCAGTCCAAGGAGTACGAGGACGTGGCGCGGATGTACTTCATCCTGCACTCCGACCACGAGTCCGGGAACGTCAGCGCCCACACCACCCACCTGGTGCACAGCGCCCTGAGCGACCCCTACTACGCCTACAGCGCCGGCCTCAACGGCCTGGCGGGACCGCTGCACGGCCTGGCCAACCAGGAAGTGCTGTCCTGGATCATGGACTTCCAGAAGAAGCTCGACGGCGCCGAGCCCACCAAGGAGATCGTCGAGAAGGCCCTGCGCGACACGCTGGCCTCCGGCCAGGTGGTGCCGGGCTACGGCCACGCCGTGCTGCGCAAGACCGACCCGCGCTATTCCGCGCAGCGGGAGTTCTGCCTGGCCACCCCCGGCCTCAACCAGGACCCGCTGTTCAAGCTGGTCTCCATGATCTTCGAGGTGGCCCCGGTCGTGCTCGGCGAGGTCGCCAAGATCAAGAACCCCTGGCCCAACGTCGACGCCCAGTCCGGCGTCATCCAGTGGTACTACGGCGTCAAGGAGTGGGACTTCTACACCGTCCTGTTCGGCGTCGGCCGGGCCCTGGGCTGCATGGCCAACATCACCTGGGACCGCGCCCTGGGCTACGCCCTCGAGCGTCCCAAGTCGGTCACCACCGCCATGCTCGAGAAGTGGGCGGAAGAGGGCGGCCGGAAGTAGGCCGTACCACCATCCGGACACTGGGGGCCGCACTTGCGGCCCCCAGTGCGTTTCAGCCCCCCGGCGTCAGTCGGTGCGCTGCAGCAGCTCCATCAGCGCCGTGGAGAGTTCCGCGTCCTGGCGGGTGCGGACCGGGGCCTGGCCCGGCGCCTCCGGCATCCAGCGGAAGGCCAGCGCGGTGGCGCCGAAGGCCTCGTCCCGGTACACCGCCAGCACCCGGGTGGGCGTCCCCCCGGCCTCCGCCAGCACCACGTAGCGTGCGGCGGAGATGCCCGCCTCGCCGTCGATGCCCTTCGCCCAGTCGGTCTGCCGGGCCTGCTCCGACCGTCCCAGCTCCTGGGCGACCTGCTGCGGATCGCGGCCCTTCATCAGCTCGGCCATCATCCGCTGCGCCATCGCCTGCTCCTCGTCCTTCGAGGGCCTGGCCTTCCGCTGCGCCTTGAAATCCGAGGCGGACAGCACGCGCCGGCCCCTGCCGTAGTGGGCCAGCACCTTGTCCACCGCATCCGCCGTGGTGAACACCGCCATGCCGGGCTGGCTCGCGGCGAAACGGAAGCGCGCCCCCGGGTAGGGCGCCGCGCCCAGCGCCTTCCCCACCGGAGGCTCCTCGGCCACCAGGCCGGTGCCCTTGATCCGGGCGCTCCGCGCCACCCGGCCGGCGAGCATCCGCAGCGCGGGCTGCTCCGACCCCCGGGCCAGTTCCGCCGCGGCGGCGCGGACCGCCGGGAAGGGGCTGTCGAGGCCCTCGCGGGCGGCGGCCGCGTCCTCGGGGCCCGGGGCGTCCGCCAGCCGGCGCAGGCCGAAGGCGGCGAGTTCAGGGGTCCCGGCCCGGGCGGCGACCTGCAGCACGGCCCGGTCGAGCCGCTCTCCGGCGAGGTAGAGCCGGTTGAGGTCGCGGAACAGGGCGCGCTCGAGCTGGATGCGGAGCTGCACGCAGGCCGCACCGCCCGGCGCGGCCGCGCACTGGCTGCGCCATTTCTGCAGCAGGCCGCGGACGTCGGGCTCCGCGACCTGCCCGCCCCGGATGCTGGTCAGTGCGATCAGAGCCAACGGTCCGATCATGGCTGCCTCCCCTGCTGCTGCTGGAATTTCCGGAGCTCGTCGGCGATCCGCTGGGCCTCGTCGCGGGTCGCGGAGATGGACTCCGGCGTCACCCTGAAATCGTCGGGCAGGTTGTACTTCACCCGGGTGCCCTGCTGGCTGCACTTCTTCGCCAGCGCGTTGATCGCCCGCTCCAGCGACTTGATCCCGGCCTCGTAGGCCTTCACCTCGTCGAGGGCGACGAACTCGGGGTTGGAGAACAGCGCGGACTTGCCGCTCTTCTTCAGCGCCTGGCAGGTCTTCACGTGGGCGTTCTCGTGGGCCAGCAGGTAGTCCACGATCGCCGGGCAGTCGTGCTTCTCCTTCTCGGCGCGGTTGAAGGGCACCTTCTTCCGCTTCCCGTCCTTCCCCTTCACGTACATCACGACCTGGCAGGTGTCGGGGTCGGTGCCCATCTCCGGGGCCGCGCCGTCCTCGCTGGCGCCGCTCTCGCCCTTGTCGGCGGCCTTGCCCGAGCACTTGCCCGGCGGGCAGGGGGCCTTTCCCATCCACTCGTTCATGGCGCACTGCACCCGACAGTACAGGGTCGCCACGTCCGGCGCGACGTACTGGTAGTCGGAGAACCGGGTGTAGGACCAGAACTTGTCGCGGAGCCACTCCTGCTCCTTCAGTTCGTTCATCAGCTTCGGCAGGTCCTCGCAGCGGTCGCAGCGGGGCGCCCCGGGGGCGGAAGGCCTCGGCGCCGGGGCGTCGTGCTCCTGCGGCGGCTTGACCTGGGGACGCGGGGCGATCGGCGGCGGCGGCTTGACCGGCGCGATCTTGATCGGGCCGTAGGGCGAGGGGTCCTGGGCCAGGGCGCCGAGGGCGAACAGTGCGGCCAGGCAGGCACGGAGGGTCAGGGTCATGGTTCCCTTCCTTGGAGGGTGGCGACGGGTTCGGAAAACTCCAGCTCCAGGAGCTGGAGCCGGGCGGTGCGGTTCGCAGGGTCGAGCTGCAGGGCGCGGCGGACGGCCACCGCGGCGCCCACCGGGTCGCCGGCCTCCCGGCGGGCGGCCCCGAGGTTGTTCCAGGCCAGGGAGGAGTGCGGCGCCTTGGCCACCGCGTCCGCCCACAGCCGCAGCGGGTCGTTCCAGACCCGCACCCGCTGGACCGTGGCGCCCGCCGCCAGCAGCAGCACGCCGGTGACGGCCGGCAGCAGGATCCCGCGCCGGACCGGGGCGACCGCGACCTGGCCCAGCAGCAGGGCCGGGCCCAGCCAGGCCAGGTAGAGGGGGCGCTCGGTGATCGGGTCGAGGCGGCTGAACACGGTGTGCGTGGGAGCCAGCGCGACCAGCACCCAGAGGGCCGCCAGGGCGGCGACGGGCGACCTCCTCCGCAGGAACCAGACCGCGGCGAGCGCCAGGGCGAGGCAAAGGCCCAGGAGGACCGCGGCGCCATCGACCGCGGGCGGAGCATGCACCGGCGACAACGCCCAGGGACGGAACCAGAGCGACAGCTGCAGGGGCAGCGCCGCCAGGTGCAGGCCCAGGTTCTCCAGGGGGCCCCGCAGCGCCCACGAAAAGCCGAAGAGCTCCCGGTAGGTGCGCAGCGACACCAGCAGGAGCAGGGTGGCCGCGGCGACCGCGAGGGCCGGAAGGCCCGCCGCCGGTCCCGGCCAGACCCGCCGCGGCCCGGCCTCCGGACGGGTCCCTTCCCAGAGCGCCAGCAGCAGCGGGAAGACCAGCGCGGTCTCTCGGGCCAGGCAGGCGAGCGCGAAGGCGGCCAGGGAGCCGAGCCGCCACGCCCGGCTCCCCTCGCGGGCCCGCTCGTGGGCCAGCAGGCCGGCCACCAGGAGGGTCGTGGACAGCAGCACCGAGCGGCCGCTCAGGTAGGCCACCGCCTCCGCGTGCGCCGGCTCCAGGGCGAAGCAGAGGCCGGCGGCGAAGGCCGCGGTCCCGTGGCCCAGCCGCTGCCGGGCCAGCTGGTGGACGCCGAGCACGCAGCCGGCGTGGAGCAGCAGCTGGGTGAGCAGGAAGCCCGCCGGCCGCATCCCCCAGAGCGCGTGGTCGAGGAAGTAGCTCGCCCGCAGCAGGGGCCGCAGGCCCCAGCCCAGGCGGTCCAGGAAGGCCGTTGCCTGGAAGGTGGCGGGGTCGTGGACCAGGTTGGGCAGGTCGTCGAAGCGGAAGCCGCCCGCCAGGATCCCCGACCAGGCCAGCAGCGTCGCCGCCAGGAGCAGGAGCGGCGACCAGGGCGGGTTCGTCCCGCCGGAGCGGGCAGCATCGGGCATGGAGCACATCGCGCGGAAGTGCGGTCGATTCTCCAACCCCGCCCCCCAACTGTCCAGGCCAAGGAGCGGTCCAATCTGGAGTCGAGGGCCCGATTCGCCGATGATGCCAAGGACCGCCCCGAGGAGCCCCCATGGCCTGCATCCCCATCCTCCGCCGGACCCGCGCGGCGCTGCTCCTCTCGGCCCAGGCCCTCGCAGCGCAGACCTCCGGCGGCGATCCCGACCTGGTCTTCTTCCTCCTCGCCGAGCAGTCCCGCACGGCCTTCACGGTGCAGGGGGCCGGCGCCCGGGCGCTCGGAACCGGCGGCGCCTTCATCGCCATCGCCGATGACGCCACCGCGGTCTCCTTCAATCCGGCCGGACTGGCCCAGCTGCTGCGGCCGGAGTTCTCGGTGGTCGGCAAGCAGCTCGACCGCCGCCAGGACTTCCAGCGCTTCGCGGGACCCGAGGTCTCCTTCGACGATTCCTCCAGCACCGACCGCTCGACCAGCCCGGACTTCTGGTCCTTCACCCTGCCCTGGAAGCGCAACGGGCTGAACTACACGTTCCAGCTGTCCCACCAGCGCATCTTCGACTTCGGCTTCCGCAGCGACCGGACCTTCAACAGCCGGGTCGGGACCACGCCCCGCCTGAACCGCCAGTACGTGGACCAGCGCGGCGGCGTGAACCTGTGGTCGGCCGCCCTCGGCGCCGAGCTGACCTCGCGGGTGCTGGTCGGCGGCTCCGTGAACCTCTGGCGCGGGAGCTGGACCTTCAAGTCGGACAGCATGTCCCTCACCCCGGCCGGGGCGCCGCTCACCGAGCTGGGCTTCCGCCAGGACAACAGCTTCAAGGGCTTCAACTGGAGCGCCGGGGCGATCTGGCGCTCGGAGTACCTGAACCTCGGGGCGGTCTACCGCAGCGCCTTCACCGCCGACTACGGCTTCACCAATTCGGTCCTGTTCGAGGACTACACCGGCACCGTCCCCGACAGCCTGGAGCAGAACCCGGCCCAGACCTTCCGCCTCGAGTGGCCCGAGAGCCTGGGCGCCGGCCTCGGCCTGCACCTGCACCCGCGCTGGCTCGTGACCGCGGACTGGACCCGGATCCGCTGGTCCCGCACCACCATCCGCGCCGACCGGTCGGTCTACGACGGGCTCAACTTCTTCGACCTGCAGGCGGCCACCCGCACCCCCGACATCGTCGACTTCCACTCCGGCACCGAGTGGATCGCCTACCTCGGCGACCGGGTGGTCATCCCGGTGCGCGCCGGGGTGTTCCGGGAGCCGCAGCCGCTGGTGGACCGCCGCACCGGCGAGCAGCGGGTGTTCAAGGGCTGGACCGCGGGGTTCGGCGTGAAGACCGGGGCGCTCACCGTGGACGTGGCCTTCAAGAAGAGCGACTCGGTGCGGAACGTCTCGCGGCTGCAGTTCACCAGCACCGGCGCGACCACCTACACGGTCGGCGAGGAGGATCTCGACGAGAAGCGCGTCTACCTGTCGCTGGTCTGGCAGATGAATCCGGAGCGGGTGAAGAAGGTCCTGCACTGGCTGTTCGTGGGAAACTGATGCGCATGCGCAGCCCGGTGGTCCCCGCCCTGCTCCTGGCCGCCGCGGCGCAGCTGCCGGCCCAGTCCTGGACCACCTTCTACTCCGCCTACGAGGACGGCCTGGCCGCGCAGCGGCAGGGCGACCCGGCCCTGGCGGTGCGCGCCTTCAGCCGGGCCATCGCCCTCGAGCCGAGCCCGGGGAACCGGGTCAAGACCTACGGGCTGAACTTCCTGCCTGCCTACCACCCCTACCTCCGCCTCGCCGAGGCCGCCCTGGCCAGCGGGGATCTCGCGCGGGCCGAGGCCGCGCTGAAGGAGTCCGCGCGGCTCGGCAAGGAGCCTCCGGCCGAGCGGGAGGCGCTCCTGGCCCGGCTGAAGGCGGCCCAGCCGGCGGCCGCCCGCCCGGCGGCGGCGCCGGCCGCGCCGCCTCCGGTCCAGGCGCCTGCCCCCCAGGCCCCGGCGGTCCAGCCGCCTTCCGCGCCGGCGCCCCTCGCCGCGTCTCCCCAGCCCGCCGCCGCGGCCCCGCCGGCCGCGGTCACCCTGACCCCGCCCACCCGCACCAGCCTCCCTCCTCCACAAGCGGCCCGGGCCGAGCCCCCCGCGGTCCGCACCGAGCCGGCCACAGCCCGGACGGCCACACCTGAACCCCAGCCCCGCGAGGCGCCTGCGGCGGGGGGCCCCCCCCCCCCCCCCCCCGCCCCCCCCCCCCCGGGCGCCCCGCGGGGGGGGGGGGCCCCCCCCCCCCCCCGCCCCCCCCCCCCCCGGCCGCCGCGCGCCC
>JAYRFV010000150.1:0-1505 GCA_041908165.1 Holophagales bacterium
CAGCCGCCGGAACCGGCCGCCCTGGCCGCGGTGAGGACCGCCGTTCTCGCCGGTTCCGCGGCGACCCTCGCGGCCCTCGGCCGGCGCTGGCCGGGCAGCGAGCTGCGCTGGCTGGTCTACCCGCTGCTGGGCCTGGCGGGGCTCAAGCTGGTGTTCTCCGACCTGGCCCTGGGCCGTCCGCTCACGCTCTTCCCATCCTTGGCCGCCTTCGGCGCGGCGCTGATCCTCGCGCCCCGGCTGCTGCGCGCCCAGGCCGAAAAAGTTGATGCGCAAGAATGACCCCGCGAGGCCCGCCCCGGAGCCTTCCCGGCTTTCGCAAGCTCCGTGCTCCGTGTAGGTTGAGGAGAGGACTGCAGCGATGGAACCCTGGCGCACAGCCTGCGAGCGGGCCCTCCGAAGCCATTCGGAGGCGGATGCCCGCGCCGCCTGGGGCTTCGCCCACGACACGCCCGAAGGCCCCCGGGCGGTCTTCGACTACCGGCTGGAACACACCCTGGCGGCGGTGAAGCTGTGCCGCTGGCTCGCGCCCCAGGTCGGGGCCGACCTCGACGTGGTCGAGTGCGCGGCGTGGCTGCACGATGTCCGCAAACGGACGAAGGACCGCCCGGGCCGTGACCGCCACGCCGAGGAGGCGTCGGCGGCGGTGCCGGCGATCCTGGAGGGCACCGACTTCCCTCCCGGCAAGATCCCGGCGGTGCGCCACGCGATCGAGCACCACGTCGGCCTGCGCCTGTCCCGGAGGCTCGACCCCCTGGAGACCGCCGTGCTCTGGGACTGCGACAAGCTGAGCAAGCTCGGCGCCGCCAGCCTGGTGCACCACGCCTGCATCGCCGGCGCCCACCAGCCGGTGGACACCGGCGGGATCCTGCGGCGCGGCGAGGCCTGGCTGCCGCTCGCGGAGGGGATCGCCGCGAGCATGAACACGGAGCCCGCCCGGCTCGAGGCGGCCCGCCGCCTGGGCTTCCTCCGCCGGCACTACGAACAACTGAAGCGGGAATGGCAGGAACCCCTGGAGGCCTGTCCCGGATGAGCGGCAACTTCCTCGAGCTCGCGCAGGCGCTGCAGCTGGCCGTCAAGTCCCTGCAGATGTACACCGCCCCGCACCCGCGGTCGACCGAGGCGCTGGAGAAGGTCAACCGGATATTCGGGGCCTGGCTGTCGGTGCAGCCCAAGGTCCACATCGCCGCCTCCGCCGGCAAGGTGTTCATCGACGGGGCGCCCTTCGAAGGCCAGAGCGTCCACATCAACGCTCTCAACCGGCAGATGAGCGAGCGCCAGATCCTGGGCTTCCTGGTCAAGCGCGGCGCCACGCCGGAGGAGGTGCTGTCGCTCCTGCAGCTGATGATCCTCAAGCCGGCCAAGATCGAGGCCATGGGCGGCCCGGAGAAGGTCCTCGAGGACCTGGGGACGGTCAACATCGAGATCACCCAGACCCGCTACGAGGTGGTGCGCGAGGGCGACGGCGGCGAGGACGACGCGGACAAGCGCGGCCCCGCCGAGCACCC
>JAYRFV010000151.1:0-1650 GCA_041908165.1 Holophagales bacterium
AGGGCGTGCAGCTGGGCGAGGGAGAGCTGCACGCCCGGCTCGTGCAGCAGCGGCACGATGGTGGCCATGTTCAGCGGGCTGCCCATGCGCGCGAGGAGGTCCTGGAGGGCCTGGGTCTTGGCGGGCGGCGCGGCCTTCAGCGTCGACCACTCGTTCAGGTGGGTCAGCTCCCGGTAGGCGGCCTCGAACCGGGCGCCGCGGATCCAGTGGCAGAGCAGGGCCTCCATGCCCTGGCAGGACCATTGCACGTTGTGCTGCTCGGTCTCCGCGGCCAGGTGCCCGTGCAGCATCCGGTGCAGCCGCCCCTCGTGTTCCGCCGGCAGGCCCGGCTCCTCGAGGCACTCGGCGAGGTCGGCGAGGATCTCGGCGGCCTGCCCGCGGCGCTCGGGCTGAGGGCTGGTGATCCCGGTCTCCAGCTGGCCGAGCAGGTCGGCCAGGCTCTCGTAGCGCTTGCCGCGGACGATCTGGCGGACCAGGATCATCACCTGCTGGGGATCCAGCTCGAAGATGCCGCGGTCGGCGAGGCCCTGCTGCATCTTGGTGTCGGTGCCCTGGCACTCCCAGAGGATCGCCTCGCGCAGCTGGTCGACCTCGTGCAGGCCCCAGCCCTCGAACTGGAGGCGGCCGCGGATCGACTCGAGGGACAGCTCGCGGTCCTTCACGCAGTGCAGCAGCGAGGCCACGAGCAGGGCCAGCTCGAAGCGGGAGGGTGCCCCGGTGACGTGGACGTGGGCGGTGACCTGGGCCAGCAGCTCCGGGCCGAGGTAGTCGAGGGCCCGGCGCAGGGCCTGCTCGTCCTTGGGGAAGGTCGCGAGGCCCAGCAGCACCGCCCCCTGTTCCAGCGGAGCGAGCAGCGAAAGGGCGGTGCGCAGGACCTCGCGGAGGGTGACCGGGTCGAGCTTGTTGAGGCGCAGTTCCTCGCCGGTGCCGTCCATGCCGGCGAAGTCCGGCACCTTCAGGCCGTGCTTCTTCATCACCTCCCGGTGCTCGCTGGTCCAGGGCATGTGGAAGGTGCGCTTGGGCGCCGCCGCGGTGCGCTGGATGAGGGCGGCGAACCTCCGCCGCAGCTCGTCGGCCAGCACCACCGGCGGCAGCGGACCCTCGAGGTGGGGCAGGGGCTCCGGTTCGGCTTCCGGCGGCGGCGCCGCGGCCGGAGCGGCGCCCTCGGGCAGCTCAGGATCCAGCACCCGCAGGTGGCCGTCGTCGGGCAGCAGGCTGCGCGGACCGCCCATCTCCGCCAGGCGCTGCGGCTTGAGCTGCAGGGCGAAGAACAGCAGCTGAAGCTCGTCGGCGTCGATGCCCAGGTGGAAGACCAGCCCGCCGATGCTGCGCGACTCCAGTTCCCGCGCCAGGGCCTGCACCACCTGCGGGCTGCCTTCGAGGGCGCTGCCCTGGAAGTAGATCTTGCCCTCGGCGATCTTCAGCACGAAGGGGCTCTGCTCCTGCAGCATGGCCCGCAGGGAGCTGTAGGCCTCCTCCAGGCTGTGGTGGGCCTGCGGATGGTCCTGGGCGTAGTGGGTCTGGGCCTTCAGCGCCTTGTGCAGGAGCTCCGCCAGGCCCAGGAGGGACTTCAGGTCGCTCATGCGGCCGTCCGTCCGGCTGGGCGGCGGCGCGCGGGGTGCAACAGGGCGGAGGGCATGCCCTGGATTC
>JAYRFV010000152.1:0-4488 GCA_041908165.1 Holophagales bacterium
CCGCCAGGGCCGTGCCGAGGCCATGGGTCAGCGCATTGGCCAGTTCCTCCTTCGAGGCCTGGCTCCAGGTCCGAGTGGCGGCGTTCCCGTCCATAGCCTCCAGGATGCCAGCACCGGCCGGTGCCGCTAGTGTGGGAAGGTGCCGCCCGGGATCCCGTGATGCGCTTCCGCCTCCTCCTTCTGCTCGCCTGGCTGCTGCCCTTGTCCGCGCTCCCGCCGGGCGGCATGGTGGTGGCCCAGGAACGTCAGGCCGCCGAGGCCGGGGCGCAGGTGCTGCGGGAGGGCGGGACGGCGGTGGATGCCGCGGTGGCCACGGCCTTCGCCCTGGCGGTGACGCATCCGATCGCCGGCAACCTCGGCGGCGGCGGGTTCCTGCTCTCCCGCGGGGAGGACGGCCGGGCGGAGTTCCTCGACTTCCGGGAACGCGCCCCGGCCGCGGCGCATGCGCGGATGTTCCTGGTGGACGGCCGCTACGACAGCCGGGTCCACCACGACAGCCTGGTCTCGGTGGGCGTGCCGGGGACCGTGGCCGGCCTCCACCAGGCCTGGACCCGGCACGGCCGGCTGCCCTGGCGGCGGCTGGTGGAACCGGCCGTGAGGATGGCCCGCGGCGGGATCGTCGTCACGCCGACCCTGGCGGCCTCCCTGGCCGAGTTCCGCGCCGAATTCGCCAAGCACCCACCCACCCTGGCCCAGTTCAGCCGCGGCGGCCAGCCGCTGGCCGCCGGCGACCGCCTGCGCCAGCCGGACCTGGCCCGGACCCTCGGACGGATCGCCGCCGCCGGCCCCAGGGGCTTCTACCAGGGGCACACCGCCCGCCTGCTGACCGCCGAGATGGCCCGCCACGGGGGCCTGATCACCGCCCGGGACCTGTCCGACTACCGGCCGGTGCTGCGGGCGCCGCTGCGCGGCACTTACCGGGGGCTTGAGGTGCTCACCGCCGCGCCCCCCAGCGGCGGCGGGGTGGTGCTGCTGCAGGTGCTGAACATCCTGGAGGCCCAGGACCTCCGCGCCCTTGGGGCCGGCTCCGCAACCGGCGTGCACTGGCAGGCCGAGGCCATGCGCCGGGCCTTCGCCGACCGCGCCCGCTGGATCGGCGACCCGGACCAGGTCCCGGGCATCCCGGTGGAGCGGCTGGTGTCCAAGGACTACGCGGCCGGGCTGCGCCGCACGATCCGGCCCGACCGGGCCTCGGTCTCCGACCCGGAGCGGTTCGAATGGCCGGCGGAATCCAGCGAGACCACCCACATCTCGGTGCTGGACCGGCAGGGGCGGGCGGTGAGCCTCACGTACACCCTGGAGGACAACTACGGGGTCAAGCGGATCGTGCCCGGGGCCGGCTTCCTGCTCAACAACGAGATGGGCGACTTCAATGCCGGTCCGGGGCTCACCGACCGCAGCGGCCTGATCGGTACGGAGCCCAACCTGGCCGCGCCCGGCAAGCGGATGCTGTCGAGCATGACCCCCACGATCCTGGTCCGCGAGGGCCAGGTGGTTCTGGTGACCGGCAGCCCGGGCGGGCGGACCATTCCCAACACCGTGCTGCAGACCATCCTCGGCGCGGTCGATTTCGGCCTCGACGCCCAGGCTGCGGTCGATGCCCCGCGCCTGCACCACCAGTGGCTTCCCGACCGACTGCAGGCCGAGCCGGGGGCCCTGGCGCCCGCCGCGCGGGCCGATCTGGAGCGCCGCGGGCACCGGGTGGTGGACCGCGCCTCGCAGGGCAGTGCCCAGGTGATCCTGGTCCGGGACGGCCGGGTCCAGGGCGGCGCCGACCGCCGGCGCTCGGCCGAGAGCTGGGCGGCGGCCGAGTAGCCGGTTCCGGCTACTTCAGGTGCCGGTCCAGCCAGGCCCCCATCTCCCACAGGGTGTGCTCCACCGACTCCCGGCCGCTGTAGCCGTGCGATTCGTGGGGGAGGGTGACGTAGCGGACCGCTTGGTTGTTGCCCTTGAGGGCCTGGAACAGCCGTTCGCTCTGGATCGGGAAGGTCCCGGAGTTGTTGTCGGCCTCGCCGTGGATCAGCAGGATCGGCGCCTTGAAGGCGTTGGCCTTCATGAAGGGCGAGACCTTGAGGTACATGTCCGGCGCCTCCCACAGGGTGCGGCGCTCGCTCTGGAAGCCGAACGGCGTGAGGGTGCGGTTGTAGGCTCCGCTGCGGGCGATGCCGCACTTGAAGAGGCCGGTGTTGGCCAGCAGGTTGGCGGTCATGAAGGCGCCGTAGCTGTGGCCGCCGACCGCCACCCGCCGGGGGTCGATGACGCCGAGCTCGTCGGCCTTGTCGATGGCCGCCTTGGCGCTGGCTGCGACCTGCTCGAGGAAGGTGTTGTTCACCGTCTCCGGGTTGCCCACCACCGGCATGGTGGCGTCGTCCAGGACCACGTAGCCCTTCAGCAGCATGAACAGGTGGGAGGTGCCTGCCAGGGTGCTGAAGCTGTTCGTGGACCCGCTCACCTGGCCGGCGGTCCCGGCGTCGGTGAACTCCATCGGATAGGCCCAGACCAGGGCGGGGCGCCGCTCCCCGTCTTTGTAGCCCGGCGGCAGGTACAGGGTGAAGCTGAGGTCCACCCCGTCGGGCCGCTTGTACTTCACCAGCCGCTTCTGGATGCCGCGCAGGTCCGGGGCGGGGTCCTTGAAGTGCGTGAGCGCCACGGCTTCACCCTTGCCCGCAGGGTGGAGGAAGTAGTTGGGCGGCTCGCTGGCGCTCTCCCGACGGGTCAGGAAACTGCCGTCGGGACGGAGCCCGGCGAAGGACTGGAGGACCTTTTCCGGGCTTTGGAAGACCCGGGTGGCGTTGAAGTCGGCCAGCGCCAGCCGGTCCAGGAAGGGCCGGTTGCCCGCCGGGGTCGCGCCCGGGCCGGACAGCCAGAGGGCCCCGCCGTCGACCCGCAGGGCGGCGTGTCCACTGGGCAGCACCCGCTGCACCGGCTGGCCCGGATTGCGGTAGCGGTCGAGGGCGCTCATGTCCCAGAGCTTGCGGGCCTCGCCGCCGCCGGCCGGCAGCACCCAGGTGCGGATCCAGCGCCGCTCGCGGTCGTTCTCGGCGTAGAGGATGTGCTTTCCGTCCTCGGTCCAGGCCACGCCTCCCACCCGGCCGCCGCCGCCCATGCGGTGTTCGGTGCGGGCCAGCTCCCGGGCCTCCTTGAACGGGGCGGCCAGGACCATGAGCCGGTCGCGATGGGGCACCTTGACCTTCGGATTGCCCTCGTCGAGGGCCTCGGTCCAGTGCAGGGTGGCCGGTTCGGTGGGCACCCAGGCGAGGCCTCTGGGGCCCCGGCGGACACCCTCCAGGGGGATGTCCTCGGCCAGGGGCAGGTCGGCGACCGTGTGCAGCACCTTGCCCTGGAGGTCCCAGACCTGGTGGCGCTGCGGGAAGCGGTCGGCGGTCACCAGGTAGGAGAAGGGCCTGTGCAGGGTGGCCACCAGCAGGTGCCGCCCGTCAGGGGCCGGGCTGGCGTTGCCGATGAGCCCCGGCATGCCGATCGGCCGGGACTGGAGGGTGGCGAGGTCGATGCGGAATAGCTGGGACTGGGCGTGGTGGGCGAACAGGGCCTCGTCGCCGGCGTTCTGCAGCAGGTCCTGGAAGGTGGCCATGCCGGCCGCCTTGCCCTTGGCGGGATCGTGCTCCTGGATCCGCGGTCCGGCCGGGGCCTCCGGCAGCGACGGAGCCGGGCCGGCCGGAACGGCCTTGGCGAGCAGGGCCGAACTGCCCATCCAGTCGAGGGGATCGCCGAAGGCGGCGTTGAGCTTCACGCCGGGGACCTTGCGCAGGGTGCCCGCGGCATCGCCGACCCACAGCTCCACCGCGTCGGCGGTGGTGCCGGTGAGCACGAACCGGCGGCCGTCCGGGGACCAGCGGGGCGGACCGAAGGCCGGGCCGGCGGCCAGCCCGACCTCCTTCCGGGCGCCGGTCGCCAGGTCGAGGAGGGTCAGCGTCTTCAACCGTGGCGGATTGTGCGGGCCACGGGTGCGCGGGTCGATGCGGGCCCCCGCCAGGCGCAGCATCGGCCGGGCCAGGTCCTTCACGGAGGGATAGCGGCGCAGCTCGGTCAGCAGCGCGTGGCGGCCGTCCGGGGCCAGGCTCAGGCCGGGGGGCAGCGGCGCGTCCAGCACGTTGAGAATGTCCGCGGAGGGCCGCTGGTAGGGCTCCTGGCCCTGCAGGGCCGCGAGGGACAGCAGAAGGACGGCGGACACACGGTGCATGGGCGGCTCCGGGGGGATGCGCCCATTGTGCCACTCGTTACGAGGTACAGGACCGGGAAAGCCGCCCTTCCATGAAGGGAAAGCCCCCGCCGAAGCGGGGGCCCTTTCTGGCTGAATTCGTTACGCTTCTTCGCGCTCCGCCCGGGCGAAGGCGTCCGCCAGGATGGCCTTCCTCTTCGCATCCTGCGGATGCTCAGACCTCTTCATGGACATCCGGCTCCGCGGGAGGGTCATTCTCTTCGCATCCTGCGGATGCTCAGACCTCTTCATGGACATCCGGCTCCGCG
>JAYRFV010000153.1:0-25905 GCA_041908165.1 Holophagales bacterium
GGCGCCAACGATCCGCGGGTGAAGAAGGCCGAATCGGAGCAGATCGTGGTCGCGCTGCGCGACCGCGGCTTCCCGGTGGAGTACATCTGCGCCCCCGACGAGGGCCACGGGTTCGCCCGACCGGTGAACAACATGGCGATGATGGCCGCTGCGGAGCATTTCCTCGCAAAGCACCTGAAGGGCCGCTTCCAGGAGGGCGGCACGGCCGAGGTCGTCAAGCGCCTCGGCGAGATCACCGTGGACCCGAAGACCGTGGTGCTGGCCAGGAAGGCGGATGCGGCCAAGGGTGCGCCGAAGCCGGTGGCGGCCTTCACGGCCGGAACCTCCACCTGGTCCGGGGTCCTCTCGGCCGGCGGCCAGGAGATCCCGGTGACGATGACCAACGTCATTCGCGCCGAGGCCGGGACCTGGGTGGTGGAGGGCACCGCCAAGGTCGGCGGCAGCGGCATGAGCGACACCAGCGTCTATGCCGCGGATTCGCTGGCACCCCGCAAGCGCACCGTGAAGCAGGGGCCGGTCTCGATCGAGGTGGCCTTCGAGGGCGGCAAGGCCAGCGGCTCCATGGCCATGGGCGGCGATCCCAAGCCGATCTCCGCGGAGCTGGGCGGGGACCTGTACGCCGACGGCTCCGGCGCCTTCGAGTCCCTGGCCTGCCTGCCCCTGGCCGAGGGCTACAGCTTCACCTACCGGAACTTCGACCTGCAGAAGCAGAAGGCCACGCTGAAGCAGGGCAAGGTGGTCGGCTCCGAGCCGTTGAAGGTCGCGGCCGGAACCTTCCAGGCCTGGAAGGTCGAGACCGGCAGCGCCGAAGGCGAACCCGGCGGCGCCACCTTCTGGGTCGACAAGGCCAGCCGCAGGCTGCTGAAGGTTCGCGCCGTGCTGCCGCAGATGGGCGGCGCGGTGATGACCACCGAACTGCAGTAGGCGGAAGGACCGCTCCGGGGCGGGGCCGCCAGGCCCCCCCCCGGCCCGGTCAGGGCCAGACCGGCAGCAGGTGTTCCAGATCGCTGATGCCGAAGGGCTTCTTGAGGATCCGCACGTTCGGGAAGCGTCCCAGGATGGAGGGGATGCGATCGTCGGCGAACCCGGTGGCGAGCACCACGGGGAGGTCGGGGCGGAGGATCCGCAGGCGGCTGAGGGTCTCGAGGCCGTCCATGCCGGGCATGTTCACGTCCAGCATCGTCAGGTCCGCCTCCAACCCCGCTTCGAGGCGGCGCAGCGCGTCCAGGCCGCTGGTCGCGGTCTGCACCTGGTGGCCCAGGGATTCGAGCAGCAGCATGAAGGTCCGCCGGATCAGCTCCTCGTCGTCCACCAGCAGGATCCGCAAGGCGCGCCGCGGCTCCGCCGGGCGGTCCTCCGCGGCCTCCGCCGCGGGCCGGGCGGTGGCGCTCACCGGGAAGGCGAGGGCGATCCGGGTGCCGCGGCCCAGCCGGCTCTGGATGTCCAGGGTCCCGCCGTGGGCCTTCATCGTGCCGTAGACCTGGGCCAGTCCAAGCCCGGTGCCCTTGCCCGGGGGTTTGGTGGTGAAGAAGGGCTCCGTGGCCCGGGCCAGCACCTCCGGCGTCATGCCCTCCCCGGTGTCCTGCACCGCCAGTTCGACGAAGCCCTCGCCCAGGTTGCGGGTGCTGAGGGTGATCGTCCCTCCGGCCGGCATGGCGTCGCAGGCGTTCAGGCAGAGGTTCATCAGGGCGTTCGAGATGGTGCTGCCCTCGCCGAAGACCTTGGCCAGCCCGGGCGCGAGGTCGAGGTCCACGGCCACCCGCTTCAGGGTGGTCCGCTCCAGCAGGTCGGCCTCGCGCCTTGCCAGGTCGTTGAGGTCCAGATCGGTGGCGGACTCCAGCTCCTTGCGGCTGAAGTCGCGCAGGCCCTTGACCAGGTCCCGGCCGCGGATGGCGGCCTGGAGCAGGGCCTCGGCATCCTTGACGATGGCCGGGTCGTCCCGGTGGCGCACCTTGAGCAGGGAACCCACCGCCATGATGGCGCCGAGGACGTTGTTCATGTCGTGGGAGACGCCGCCCGCGAGCCGGCCGAGGCTCTCCAGGCGCTGCAGGTGGTTCAGCTCGCGCTCGAGCCGCTGGCGGTCCGCCTCGGCGGCCTTGCGCTCGGTGAGGTCGCTGAAGGAGACCAGCACCCGGGCCAGGTCCTCCTCGTGGCCGGGCACCACCGTGAGCCGCACCTGAAGGTCGAGCTTCCGGCCCTGCAGGTCGACCGCGCTGTTTTCGTGCTCGGTGCTGTGCTGCCCCGCGTAGAGCTCGGCGAGCTCGGCCTTGAACACGGCCAGGGAATCCGGACCGAAATGCGACGGCAGGTCGCGGACCAGCGCCTCGGCGCTGGGGGCTCCGAAGAGCCGCACGGTGGCGCCGTTGACCTCCACCACCCGCACCAGGGAGGCCAGCTCGAGCAGGGTGTCCGGGTGCCGGTCCAGGTGGGCGCCCAGGTCCTCCAGGCCCTCCCGGCGCCAGGCGTCGAAGCGCGCCTTGACGGCGGAGTAGTCCTCCTCGCACACCGCCACCGGCGCCTGCTCCCAGAGCCCCCGGAACCGATGCTCGCTCTCCCGCAGGGCCTCCTCCGCCCGCACGAGGTCGGTGATGTCCTGGTCGGTGCCGAAGGTGCGCAGGGGCCGTCCCGCCGCGTCGTATTCCGTGCGGCACTCGGACTTGATGTGGCGGATCGATCCATCGTCGAGGACGATCCGATAGGCGAAGTGGGCGGAGGGGCGGCCCTCCTTGAGGTGGCCCTCGTAGTTGGACCGCATGGATTCCAGGTCCAGCGGATGGAAGGACCGCTGGAACTCGGGCCAGCTCGGAGGGGACTGGGCCGGGTCGAGGCCGTGGATGCGGAACAGTTCGGCGGACCAGTGGGTCGCCCCGCTCGGGTGGTCGACGGTCCAGTGGCCCACGTGAGCGAGCTTCTGCGCCTCCTGGAGGTGGAATTCATTCCGTTGCAGGGCCTCCTCGGCGCGGACCCGGTCGCTGACGTCCTGGGCGGAGGTCAGCAGGCAGGTCTCGCCGCCGAGCACCGCCACCCGGGCCGACATCAGGAGGTGGAGGATCCTGCCATCGCCCCGCTGCACACGGAGCGGGTGGTTGTGCAGGGACCCGGTCCGCTGAAGGGCCTCGATCATGGCCCCCTGCACGGCAGGGTCGGGAATCAGCCCGGTGTCGCCGAGGGACATGCCGATGGCCAGCTGCCGGGCGATGCCCGTCATGGACACCCAGCTCTCGTTGACCTCCTGGATCCGGTTGTCGGCCGCACGGACGATCGCCATGGCGACAGGGTTGTTCAGGAAGGCCTTGGCGAACCGGTCCTCGGAGGCGCGCAGGGCCTCCTGCGTCGCCTCGCGTTCGCTCACGTCGCGGTCGACGCCGCGGTAGCCGAGGAGTTCGCCCCGGGCGTCGAGGATCGGCAGGCCCGAGGTCTCCAGCCGGACCAGGTGCCCGTCGCGGTGAAGGGCGGCGTTCGGCAGGTCGCGCAGGATTTCCCGCCGATGGAAGGCTTCCATCACCTTCGGAAGGAGTGCCGCACGGTCCGCTTCCGGCCAGAGGTCGTGGAACCGGATGCGCCCGACGAGCTCCGCCGGGCGATAGCCCAGGATGCGCTCCACACCTTCGCTGGAATAGGTGTACAGGCCGGAGGGGTCGACCTCCCAGATCCATTCCCCGGAAGCCGCGCTGATCTGCCGGAAACGCGATTCGCTGGCGCGCAGGACGGCCTCGGTGGCCCGCCGCTCGCGGATGTCCCGGGTCACCCCGAGCACGCCGGTCGCCCGGCCGGAGGCATCGCGCAGGGCGGTGGCGGTCACCTCGGTCCAGACCGAGCCGCCGTCCCGGCAGGTCTGCTCGAGCTCCCCCCGGAAGGGGACGGGATCCTCGCCCTCCGCCAGGTCCTTCAGCACCGTCCCCAGGAGCTGGATCGCCACCTGGGCCGATCCCGGGCAGAGGATCTGGTCCAGGCGCTGGGCCATGACCTCCTCGGCGGTGTACCCGCGCAGCTTCTGGATGGAGGGGCTGACGTAGGTGATCCGGCCGTCCAGGTCCATGGTCCAGATCACGTCCGAGGCGTTCTCGGCGAGCATGCGGTAGCGCCGTTCGCTCTCCTCCAGCCGTTCCTGGGCCCGCCTGCGCTCGGTGATGTCCAGCATCTGCACGATGAAGTGCAGCGGGAGCCCGTCGTCGTCCCGGAGCAGGGCGACGCTGACCTGGGCCCAGACCTCGCGGCCGTCCCGGTGCAGGTAGCGCTTCTCCACCTGGCAGGAGACCGCCTGGCCCTCGAGCAGGCTGCCGACCAGCGCCAGGTTGCGGGCCAGGTCGCCGGGATGCGTGACCCCGCGGATCCCCAGGGCCCGGATCTCCTCGGCGCTGCGCCCGAGCATCTCGCAGAAGGCGTGGTTCACCTTCAGGTAGTCCCCGCCGATGCTCACCAGGGCCATGCCGTGGGGCGAATGCGCGAAGGCGCTCTCCAGGCCGGCTTCGCTCTGCCGTGCCGCCTGCTCGGCTTCGACCAGCGCGGTGACGTCCATGGTGATGCCGTGCCAGAGGGTGCCGCCATCCGGCTCGCGGCGCGGAAGCGACCAGTTCTCCAGCCAGCGCAGGCCCTTGGCCGGGTGGTCGTAGCGCCAGCGCAGGTGGTAGGGCGAAAGGTCCCGGGCCGACTCCAGCCCTGCGGCCACCAGCCGGTCCCGGTCCGGCCCGGGCGTGCGGGCCAGGACCCGGCCGAAGTCCGCGGCGATGGCGCCGGGGTCCAGCCCGTAGAGGTCCCCGGCGGCGGCGCTGAGGAACGGCATGGTCAGGCTCCCCTCCGGGCCCAGCCGGAAGGCGTGGATCAGCCCAGGAGCGCTGGCGGAGACCGTCTCGATCTGCTCAGCCCGGTGCTCGGCGGCAAGCTTGGCCTGCTTCAGGGCGGCCAGTTCCCAGACCAGGTCCGCCAGCCGCTGGACCGAGGCGACGTCGCCGTCGTCGTAGGGGGTGGGCTTGTTGCCAACCCCGAGCACGGCCCGGACCCGGCCATTGCGGAGCACCGGCACCACCAGTTCGCGGAGGACCACGGCGTGGCCCTCGGGCAGTCCCCGCTTGCCCTGTGCGCGGGCGTAGTCGTTGTGGATCACCGGCCGCTTCTCGCGGACGGCATCGGCCCAGATGCCGGCCTGGCCGACCGGGTAGTGGGCGCCCTTGCCCTCGGCGCGGCAGAACTCGGCCTCGGTGCGCGTGCTCCAGGCCTGCAGGTGGAGGGTCTCCCCGTCCTCGAGGACGAAGTGGTAGAAACCGATGCAGCTGCCGGTGAGGACCTCCAGCTCGTCCAGGGTGGCGCGCAGCATCGCTTCGAGGCTCAGTTCCTCGGCCCGCTCCACCAGCCGGCCATGGGCCTGCATGACGGCCGCCCCACGGATCCGGGGCCCGATGTTCTCGAAGGTGATGGCCACCAGGCCGTCCTCCACCGGGGCGGCGGTGACGCTCAGCCAGATCCGGCCGCCCTCGGGACGGGCCACGCCCATCTCGACGTCGCGGACCACACAGCCTTCCGCCAGCGCGCGCACCGAGGCGAATTCCGCGGCCGGCATCGGCGACCCGTCGAGGCGGACGACGTCCCATTGGGGGCCGGAAATCCCGCGCGCCCGCTGTTCCGCGTCGGGCACGCCGAGCAGTTCCTCGGCGGTGCGGTTGGACCGGAGGATGTTGCCCTTGCCATCGGACAGGACGATGCCGAGGGGGAAGTCCTCGAACAGGGCCTGCAGCAGGTGCGGGTGGGTCGGAATGGGGCCGTTCGAGCGCATGGGGATCCCGGAGACTAGCCAGTCGTGCCCGATGCGGCCCAAGGTCGAAGGGTTCGATGCCGCACGGCCTCTGGGTTCCTCATCGGACCTCCGGGGGATTAATCAATTAAAGCCCCGAATCTCCCGGCTTCCGACGGGGAAAAAAACGCCGGACCCGCCGCCGCGGCGAAGGCCTTTGCCCGCTCACCCCTTGGCGCTGTAGTCGTAGAAGCCGCGGCCGCTCTTGCGGCCCAGCCAGCCGGCATCCACATACTTGATCAGCAGCGGGCAGGGGCGGTACTTGGGGTCGCCGAGCCCCTCGTGCAGGACATTGAGGATGAACAGGCAGGTGTCGAGGCCGATGAAGTCAGCCAGGGTCAGGGGCCCCATGGGGTGGTTCATGCCCAGCTTCATGATGCCGTCGATGGCCTCGACCTCGGCGACGCCTTCGTAGAGGGCGTAGATGGCCTCGTTGATCATCGGCAGCAGCACCCGGTTGCTGACGAAGCCCGGGAAGTCGTTGCACTGGATCGGCGTCTTGCCGAGCCGGGTGGCCAGGCCCACCACCGTGTCGCAGGTGTCGTCGCTGGTGGCCAGGCCGCGGATCACCTCGATCAGCTGCATCACCGGCACCGGGTTCATGAAGTGCATGCCGATGAAACGGTCCGGGCGGCGGGTGACGGCCGCCAGCTTGGTGATGGAGATGCTGCTGGTGTTGGAGGCGAGGATGACGCCTTCCCGGCAGACCGAATCGAGCTTCTCGAACAGCTGCTTCTTCACCTCCCACTTCTCGGTGGCGGCCTCGATGGCGATGTCGACCCCGGCGAAGTCGTCGAGGGTGGTGGTGGTGCGGATCCGGGCCAGGATGGCGGCCTTCTCCTCGGGGGTCATCCTGCCTTTGTCCACGCCGCGCTGCAGGTTCTTGCCGATGCTGGCCAGGCCCTTGGCGAGGAAGGCCTCGCTGAGGTCCTGCAGGAGCACCTCGAACCCGGCCGCGGCGAAGACGTGGGCGATGCCGCCGCCCATCTGGCCCGCGCCGATGACGCCGATGGTGTGGATGTTCATGCTGGCCTCCTGGATCGGGGTCTAGGATAGCGCCGGACGCCGGACGATTCCTCAAGCCCGGCCGTCCCCCGACGATAGGAACAGGCAGGACCCGGGAGGGGCCATGCGAAGCGCCGAGACGGGAAGACGGGTGGGGCCGGACCGGCCCAGCGCGGGCCAGCGCCTCCTGGCCCAGGGCAGCCGCCGGATCCTGCGGATGCTGCAGCGCAGCCGGATCGTGCGGGCCACGGTCTTCAGGGCCGGCTCGGGGCCCCGGGACGCTGCCTGCGGACCGAAGCGCCGGAAGAACGGGTCAGCGGCTTCGTCGCTGCCGAGGTTCCGGTAGGCGAAGGGCCATGCCGAACGATGCTGCGGAACCCACCCCCGAGCAGGCACGGGTGACCCACGTGCGGGCCTCGACCCTGCAAGGGCTGGTCCGCGAGCTGGACGCCCTCTCCCCGGAGGCCCGTTCGGCGCTGGTCGGCTCCTTGTCGCCCCCGGCCCAGGCACTCTTCCAGGAGCTGCCCGGACCCTTCCAATGGCTGGACGTGCAGGCGGTCAACGAACTGGTCGAGGCCCACGAGGCGGAATACGGCGTCGAAAGCGTGGAACGGCGCGTGCAGTACACGGTGCGCCAGCAGCTCTCGGTGCTCCACGCCTGGATGCTGAAGCTGCTGTCGCCGGAGACCATGTTCCACCAGGCGACCACCCTCTACCGGTTCAACTTCCGCGGCGGCGTGGTGCGTGCCGAGGACGTCCGTCCCGGCCAGGCCCGGATCTCCATCTGGTCCCACGGCCTGTACGCGACCTGGTACACCTACGCCCTGCCGAACTGGCTGAAGGGAGGCCTGGGGCTGCTGGGCGCTGCCGACCCGGAAGTGGTCCACCTGCCGCCTGCGCCCGGGGGCTTCCACCACGGCTACGAGATCCGCTGGAAGGGCTGATCAGGGCGTCGCCTTCGGTTCCGCCAGCCACGCCACCAGGACGCTGGCGAAGTAGAGGGCCAGTAGGATCACGCTGAAGAAGAGCGTGGTCACCACCAGGTCGCCGGGGGTCAGGAAGGCCGCCGCGAAGATGATCGCCACGGTCGCGTGGCGCCAGTATTTTAGCATCCAGCGGGCGGTGACCAGGCGGAACCGGGCCAGGAAGTAGAAAAGGACGGGAAGCTCGAAGGTGATCCCGGACAGGAGCAGCGTGTAGAGGAAGAGGTCCAGGTAGCTGTCGATGTGCAGGTTGGTGCGCAACCCTGCCTGGGTGGCCTCCTGGAACAGGATGTCGCCCAGGAAGCTGAAGGCGAACCGGTAGGCGAAGGCGGCGCCCCCCAGGAACATCAGGCTGGTGACGAGGACGAAGGGAACCACCAGGCGGCGCTCGCGCTCGTACAGGCCGGGCCGGATGAAGGCCCACAGCTGGTAGAACAGGAAGGGCGCGGCCAGGAACCCGGCGGCCCAGAAGCTCAGCCGCATGAGGCTGAAGAACGGCTCGGCCAGGTCCGTGTAGGCCCAGGGCTGGAGCTTGGAGAGCTCCTGGTGGGTCTGCCGGGCCATCGCCTGGAGGAAGGGCCGCTGCACGTAGTCCCAGATCCGGAAGCGGAAGGCGTAGGTCAGGGCGAAGGCCGCCACGATGATGATCAGCGAGCGGACGATCCGCACCCGCAGCTCCTGCAGGTGCTCCCAGAAGCTCATGGGGTTCGGGGGGGTCTCGGCCATCGGGCTACCGGGTCAAGAAAAGGCCCTCGGCGCGCGGCCGGGGGCCAGGGGTGTCCGGGACGGCCGGGCCGTCACTTCTTCTCGGCGGTGACTTCTTCCTTGACCGAATCCGTGAGTTCCTTGCTGGCCTTCTTGAATTCCTGGATCCCCTTGCCGAGGGACTTGCCCAGTTCGGGCAGGCGCGAAGGGCCGAAGAAGATCAGCAGGGCGAGGCCGATCAGCAGCATTTCGGTGAGGCCGAGGTTTCCCATGGTGTGCTCCTGCGATTGAGTCTTCCGACCCGTCGGATCAGGCCTGCGTTGAGGGTAGCAGATCCGCCAGGGTCACGCTGTCGGGCAGGTCGACCTGCATGCGCAGCAGGCCCTGGCCGTGGGTCTTGCCCTGGGCGTCGGTCTTCACGCTCTCCGAGCCACCGCCGCCGAGGGAGTCGTGGAGGAGGAAGTTGAGGGCCAGCAGGTTCGGGACCTCGAAGCGCTCGACCTCCCCCAGGCAGATCCGGGAGAAATGCGCCTTCACCCGCTCCGCCGTGACCTCTTGCAGGAGGATCCGGTAGCCGGCCTCGGTGTAGGCGATCAGGCCGACGTTGGAGCCGTCCCCCTTGTCGCCGGAGCGGGCGTGGGCGATCTGCTCGAGGCGGATCAGCATGCGGGGCCCCCTCGGCGCCGTCCCAGGGAGTGGTAGGTCCAGCCCGTCCTCTCCAGGATCTCCGGCCGGAACAGGTTGCGGCCGTCGAAGATCAGCCGGGCCTTCATCCGGGAGGCCGCGGCCTCGAGGTCGGCGCTGCGGTAGGCCGGCCACTCCGTGGCGATGAGCAGGGCATCCGCGCCTTCGCAGGCGGCCAGGGGGTCGTCGGCATAGCGGACCCGGTCGCCGATGCGGGCGCGCACGTTCGGCATGGCCTCGAAATCGTGGACGGTGACCTCGGCGCCCATGGTGAGGAGGACCTCGATGACCTCCAGGGCCATGGCCTCGCGGATGTCGTCGGTGTGGGCCTTGAAGGCCAGGCCCCAGAGGGCGAAGCGGCGGCCGCGCAGGGGCGCCGGCTGGCCCGGGCGGCAGCCGAAGTGCTCGCGGATCTTGCGGACCAGGACCATCTTCTGGTGCCGGTTCGCCTCCACGGTGGTGGCGAGGGTCATCATCGGGTGGCCGTACTCCCGGCCCACCTTCAGTAGGGCCTGAAGGTCCTTGGGGAAGCAGGAGCCGCCGAAGCCCGGGCCCGGATTCAGGAAGGCCGGGCCGATGCGGTGGTCGGCGCCGATGGCGGTGCTGACGGCGTCGATGTCGGCGCCGACGCTCTCGGCCAGGGCCGCCATCTCGTTGATGAAGCTGATCCGGAGGGCGAGCATGGCGTTGGCGGCGTACTTGGTCAGCTCGGCGCTGGGCGGGTCCATGCGGAACCAGCGGCCTCGGGCCGGATCCTGCGTCCGGGCCCGGTCCAGGAAGGGCTGGTAGAGCGCCTTCATGACGCTCTCGGCGAACTCCGTGCGGCAGCCCACCACCACCCGGTCGGGCAGGAAGAAGTCCTGCAGGGCGCAGCCCTCGCGAAGGAATTCCGGGTTCGAGACCACCTCGAAGGACCGGTCGGTCCGGGACTCCAGGACCGCGTGGACCCGGGCGGCGGTGCCCACCGGCACGGTGCTCTTGTCGACCACCACCAGCGCCGGCGCGTCGGCCGGGCGCAGGGCCATCGCCGCGCCCAGGTCGGCGGCCACCTGCAGGACGTAGCGCAGGTCGGCGCTGCCGTCCTCGCTCTGCGGCGTGCCGACGCAGATGAAGGCGGCATCGGCCTCGGCGATGCCCTCGCGGAGGTCGGTGGTGAAGGCCAGGGTGCCGCCGGCCAGGTGCCGCTGCAGCAGCTCCTCCAGGCCGGGCTCGAAGATCGGCGAGTGGCCGCCCCTCAGGGCCTCCACCTTGGCCGGGTCGACGTCCACGCCGAGCACCCGGTGCCCCGCCTCGGCGAAACAGGCCGCAGCCACCAGCCCCACATAGCCCGACCCGATCACCAGCACGCGCATGCCGTTCCTCCGACCCTCCGGAGTTTAACGCGGCCGGGCCCGCCGCCCGCCCGCCGCAGGGCACAGTCCACCAGGCCAGCGACCGGGTGCGCGGCCCGGGCCGGATCGGGCTACCATCTTGGGATCGCGGGGAGTGCGGATGGCGGGCCTGGTGTTGGCGCAGGGACAGGGGCTGAACCTCTGGGACGTGGTCCTCCGGGGCGGCATGGTGGCCAAGGTGGTCCTGTTGATCCTGCTGTTCTTCTCGCTGCTCAGCTGGTTCGTGATCCTGCAGAAGGCCTACCTGTACAACCGCAGCCGGAGCGTCAGCGACCGCTTCAGGTCGGCCTTCCGCAAGTCCACGGACTGGCGCGAACTGCGCCAGCAGGTCGGCAGCTTCACCCTGAGCCCCTTCGTCGGCCTGTTCACCGCCGGCTACACCGAGGTGACCTACCAGCTGCGGGGCGGCGTGCCCGGGCAGAAGGCCCAGATCCGCAGCATGGAGGCCGTGGAACGCAGCCTGCAGCGCTCCTCCGTGGTGGAGATGGGACGCCTCGAGCGCTACCTGGGCATCCTCGCCACCATCGCCGCGGTGAGCCCCTTCGTCGGCCTGTTCGGCACCGTCTGGGGCATCATCGACGCCTTCCAGAACATCGGCCACACCGGTAACGCCAGCCTGGCCACGGTCGCGATCCCGATCGCCGAGGCCCTGGTCGCCACCGCCTTCGGCCTGGTGGCGGCGATCCCGGCGCTGATGGCCTACAACTTCTTCCAGGGCCAGCTCAAGCAGTGGCAGACCGAGCTGGACGACTTCTCCCTCGAGTTCATCGGCCTTTCCGAGCGGAACTTCACCTGACGGCGCAGCCCGGTCGGCCAACCCTCCCCCTGTCCATCGACTGGGAGGACTGGTTCCAGCTCTGCTGCCCGCCCTTCGATGCCGCCGATGCGCTGGACCGCTTCGAGGACCGGCTCGAGCGGGCCACCGAAGCGGCGCTGGAACTCTGCGAGGACCTGGGGGCCACGGCCACCTGGTTCTGCCTGGGCGACCAGGCGCGCCGCCATCCCGAGGCGCTGGCCCGGGTGGTCCGGGCAGGGCATCGGATCGGCCTGCACGGGCTCACCCACCGGCGGGCCTGCGACATGGACCTGGCCGGGTTCCGGGCCGCCCTGGCGGAGGGCAAGGCCCTGCTCGAGGACCTCGCCGGGACCGAGGTGGTGGCCTACCGGGCCCCGGAATGGAGCCTCAGGGGGCCGGCGGCGGGCTGGCAGGTCCACCTGCCCGAACTGGGCTTCCGGATCGACTCGAGCCGCGCACCGCTCGGCATCATCGGCGACCGGTCCTGGCCACGGACTGCCCACCGGACCGGGGAAGGGCTGTGGGAACTGCCGCCGCCGGTGGCGGGCGCCGCCGCCTTGACCGTGCCCCTGTGGGGCTGGTCGCTCCGCCTGCTGCCCGGCGCCTGGCTGCGGCAGCGGCTTCTGGCCCTGGCCGAAGCCGGGTCCGGCACGCCGCTGGTGCTGCACCCCTGGGAACTGGATCCGGACCAGCCGGCCCTGCCTCAGGGCACGCCGCTGGGCCACCGTTTCACCCACGCCGCGGGCCTGCGCGGGTACGGCGCCCGGTTGCGCGAACTCTGGGCCGGCCTGCGCCTGTGCAGCCTCGAGGCCTGGGTGGAGGCGCAGGACGCCGCGGAGCTCAGGCCAACAGGTTGAGGCTCCGGGCCGGGGGCGGTGCGGACGCGTCCCCCTCTGCCGGGGGCGGCTCGGCGGCGGCCCGGGACAGGGCCCGGCCCTGCGCCGACAGCTGCACCTGGTCCTCGGCCACCGCCCGCCGGGCGCGATGGGGACCGGCTCCGGCCTCGCCGCCCCCGGTCCGCGCCTCCTCCATCGCCGTATAGGCCAGGGTCAGGGGCTTGATCGGGGTGACCGGCATGGATCCAGGGTAGCCGCACGCGGCCGCCCTGCATTGCTACCCTGGAACCATGCCCGCACCCCTGGTCCTGCTCGCCCCCTCGGAAGCCAAATCGGCCGGCGGAGAACCGGGGATCCTGGCCGAGTCCCCGGCCCAGGCCTGGGTGCGCAGACAGTTGCAGGCGCGGGTCAGGAGGGCCGGCCCCGAGGAGCTGTCGCGGATCTTCGGGGTCAAGGACGGCGTGCAGGCGCGGGCCGAGGTCCTCGGCCTTGGGAAGGCGGTGCCGCTCCGTCCCGCCCTGGAACGCTACACCGGCGTGGCCTTCCAGGCGCTGCAGGCGGACCGCCTCGATCCGGCGCTGTGGCGCCGGGTCTGGCTGCTGTCGACCCTGCGCGGGCTGGTCCGCGGGGACGAGCCGCTCCCGCCTTACAAGCTCAAGCTGGGCAGCCTCCCGGGGCTGCGGGACCACTGGAAGCGGCACCTGCCGGGGCAACTGGCCGCCCTGCCGGAGGGCGTGGTCTGGGACCTCCTGCCGGAGGACCACTCGGCCCTCCTGCGCGGCTGGGCGCGGCCCCGGCACACTCTGGAGATCCGCAGCGCCCGCGGCGTGCCGGTGAGCCACGCGGCCAAGCTGTTCCGCGGCACGGTGGCCGGCTGGCTGCTGCGCCACGGCCAGGGCGATCCGGCCAAGGTGCTCAAGGGCCGCATCGATGGCTGCGCCTGGCTGGGCATGGCCGACAACCGCGTCGGCGGCGTGGCGCTCCACCTGGAGGTGCCGTGAGCTGCGCCCCGCCGCCGGCCTTCTGGCAGCGCCAGCCGATGCTGCCGGTGCCGCTGCAGCGGTTCCTGCGGGCCCGCAGTGAGCCCGCGGTGGCCGACCCTTCCCGCCGCGCGGCCCTGGTCTGGCCGATGATCCTGGGCGCGCCGCGCCTGCGCGAGCAGCATCCGGACGGCCTGCCCGAGGTCCTGCTGCTGGCCAAGGCGGCGGGCCCCCTGGCGGCGGTGGGGGCCAAGGACCCGGCGGCGGCCTGGGCGGCCTGCCGGGAGGCGCTGCCCGACACCGCCGAGCCCGGGCCGACGGGCTGGCGCCCCCACCGCAGCTGGGGCGCCCAGGGACCGCTGCTGAGCCTGCGCTGCGGGGTGACCCTGCTGACCCTCACCGGGCTGGCCGAGGATGCCGACTACCCCTTCGCCGCCGCCGTCGGCCTGTTCAACGCCTGCCTCTTCCACGAGTGCCACGATGCCCTCGAGCCCCTGTGGCTGACCGCCGAAGGGGACCTCAAGCGGCGCCTGCAGGGCCTGATCCTGCTGGCCGGCGGCTTCCACCTGCAGCAGCTGCACCAGCGCGGCGGCATGGCGAGCCTATGGGAGGACGCCTCGGCGGCCCTGGAAGGCCTCGGAGGCCGGGTGGCGACGCCCTGGGGCGCGCTGGCCTTCGGCCAGGCCCTCGCGGCCGCCGAGGGACGGCTGGCCTGGCTGGCGGAGAACGCCGCGGACGCCGGCCTGGCGCCGCTCTGGGAACTGCCCCGGCCGGTCTGGGAGCGCACATGATCCGATCCGACCTCCTGGTCCTCGGGGCGGGGATCGCCGGCTGCTCGGCGGCGTTGCGCGCCGCGGACCTCGGCGCCGACGTGGTGCTGGTCGCCAAGGACCCGCTCGGCGAGAGCAACACCGCCTGGGCCCAGGGGGGCATCATCGGCCTGCCCCCGGAGGAGGCGGGCGACAGTCCTGCGCTGCTGGCGGAGGACATCGAGCGTGCCGGAGCCGGGCTGTGCAGGCCCGAGGCGGTGGCCCTGCTGGCCGCGCAGGGGCCGCGGCTGTGCCGGGACTTCCTGTGGCAGCGCCTGGGCGTGCCCTTCGACACCGGCGACCGCGGCGAGCCCGAACCCACGGCGGAGGCCGCCCACAGCGCCCGGCGGATCTTCCACGTCAAGGACGCCACCGGCCTGGCGATCCAGCGGGCCCTCAGCGAGGCCGCACGGGCCCACCCGAGGATCCGCGTCCTCGAAGGGCGGATGCTGGTGGACCTGATCACCAGCCCGCACCACTGGCGCGATCCGCGGCAGGTCTACGACACCATGCGCTGCTGGGGTGCCTACCTGTTCGACGAGGCCGGCGGGGACGTGGAGATGGCCCTGGCCCGGCGCACCATCCTCGCGACCGGCGGCCTCGGCTACCTGTACCTCCACACCACCAACCCCGAGAGCGCCACGGGCGACGGACTGGCGGCCGCCTACCGGGCCACCGTGCGGATCGTCAACTGCGAGTACATGCAGTTCCACCCGACCTCGCTGTACGTCCCGAACAAGCCCCGCACCCTGCTCACCGAGGCCCTGCGCGGCGAAGGCGCGCACCTGGTGAGCCGCCGCGGCGACCGGTTCATGCGGCGGTTCCACCCGGACACGATGGAACTGGCCCCCCGCGACCAGGTCAGCCGGGCCATCTTCCACGAGCTGGCCGCGACCGGCGAGCCCTGCGTCTACCTGGACCTGGCCCCGGTGGCCGCGAGGCTCGATCTGGAGGCGCGCTTCCCCACCGTGCTGGCCGCCTGCCGGGCCGAGGGCATCGACCCGGCCCGCCAGCCGATCCCGGTGGTGCCGGCCGCCCACTACTTCTGCGGCGGGGTGCTGGTGGACCTGGACGGGCGCACCAGCATGGACGGCCTGTTCGCCGCCGGCGAGGTGGCCTGCACCGGCCTGCACGGCGCCAACCGGCTGGCCTCCACCTCGCTCCTGGAGGGCCTGCTCTGGGGACACCGGGCCGCCGAGGCCGCGGTCGCGGAGTGCCCCTCGCGCCCGGTCCCGGACGCCGCCGGCTTCGCCCCCTGGGTGGTCCCCCCGCGCATGGAGGAACCGGACCCGCTGCTGATCGACCAGGACTGGAGCCAGATCCGCGAGACCCTGTGGAACTACGCCGGCATCGTCCGCACCCAGGCCCGGCTCGAGCGCGCCCGCGAGGACATGGGCTACCTCTACCACCGGATCGAGGCGTTCTACCGGGGGTCCCGCCTGACGAGGGGGCTCCTGGAACTCCGCAGCGGCATCATCTGTGCGCGGCTGATCCTCAAGGCGGCGCAGCTGAACCCGGAGTCCCGGGGATGCCACTACCGGGTGGACTAGGAAGTCGGCGGGCGGGGAGGTCTCGCGTATCGCGCAGCGATACCGAGAAGGCGGCGCAGCTGAACCCGGAATCCCGGGGATGCCACTTCCGGGTGGACTAGGCAGTCGGCGGGCGGGGAGGTCTCGCGTATCGCGCAGCGATACCGAGAAGGCGGCGCAGCTGAACCCGGAGTCCCGGGGATGCCACCACCGGGTGGATTGAACCGGTTCGCCGCCCGCTTCAGGACGCCTGCCGCCCCACGTCCACCACGAACACGCAGCGCCGGCCGCCGGCAAGCTTGGACTCCTTGAGCGTCGCCCTCACCTCGCGCCCGAAGATGGCCGCGAAGGAGGCTTTCTGGTAGCCGACCGAGCAGTTGCACCAGAAGGGCGGGGTTCGCTTCGGCTGCACCAGCGGGCACCCGCAGGGCCCCTCGGCGACGACGACGGTGACCGTGCCTCCGGTCCTGTCCCACTGGAACTCCGTTCCCCAGGCCCGGCTGGCCGCCGCGAAGTAGCCCTCGGGATCGCCCTTGAACCGTTCCGACAGTCCACCGAGGCGGGCGCACTCCCGGCCGGTCCGTTCGAGGTGGTTGCGACAGGCCGGTGCGTCGGGCCCCTCCGCCATGAATCCCACGAGGGCGGCAACCTGGTGGCGGGCGAAGGCCAGCCGGGGATCCTGGACAGCCTCCGGCCTGGCCGCGGGCTCGTCCGCCGCGGCGCGGGCCTCGGAGATGCAGCCGCAGGCGCCGAGCCCGCAGAGGGTCCTCAGGAAATCCATGCGCTCCATCCGTTCCTCCCGGAAGACGCTTCCAAGGGGCAGCCGTCCCGCTGAAAGGATGGAGAGGAACCGGGCCTGCGTCCTCGCGCCGGGGATTGGCCGGAACCGGAAGGGGCGAAGGGCGCCGGTGCGGTGGTGGACCGGGTGGATCAGACCGGCCAGGGACCGGCGCCGCCGCGCAGCAGGGCGGGCTCGTCGCCGGTGAGGTCGATGACCGTGCTGGGGATCCCCATCGGCTGGCCGCAGTCCACGACCAGGTCGAGGGCGTGGCCCAGTTCCTCCTCGATCTCCCAGGCGGTGTTGAGGGGGGATTCCGGGCTGGTCCAGTAGCTGGTGGTGAGGATGGGCTCGCCCAGGAGCGTGGTGAGGGCCCGGCAGAAGGGGTGGTCGGGGATGCGCAGGCCCACCGTCTGCTTGTTCTGCAGGTAGCGCGGCACCTCGCGGCTGGCGGGCAGCACCAGGGTGTAGGGTCCGGGCAGAAGCTGCTTGACCCGGCGGAAGGTGGGGCTGTCCATGTGGCGGGCGTAGCGGCAGAACATCTCCATGTCCGCGCACAGGATCGACAGCGGCTTGCGCGGATCGCGCCCCTTGAGGGCGTTGACCCGGTCGACGGCGCGCTTGCGGCTGATCATGCAGCCCAGGCCGAACAGCGTGTCGGTGGGATAGGCCAGGATGCCGTCCTTCTCCAGCACCTCGCGGATCCGCTCGAGGTGCCGGACCTGCGGCGTCTCCGGGTGGAGGGTGAGGATCATTCCGGCGTCCCCAAGGCGGTCCAGCGGGCGCGGCCGGCGCTGGGATGCTCGGCGGGGCGCTGGAAGAACCGCTCCGCCAGGGCCGGGTCCAGGGGGCCGGCCGTTCCGCTGCGGCGGGCCTGCAGGGCCAGCAGCGCCACCACCGTGAGGCTGTCGGTGATCTCCCCCGTGAGGACCCGGGCCAGGCATTCGGCGAAGGGCTTCCGGCGCAGGGCCAGCTCCTCGTTGCCCTCGGGCTGGTGGTGGGGCTCCGCCGGGCCGAGGTCGCGGGCGAGGAACAGGAAGGCCTCCTCGTCGGTGCTGCTGTTGCTGGGATGGAAGAAGGCCAGCGGCTCCCAGATCTCGGCGGCGAGACCCGCCTCCTCCGCCAGTTCCCGGCGGGCGGCTTCGAAGGGGCTTTCGTCCTGCTCGCCGCCGCCCTCCGGCAGTTCCCAGCTGAACTGTTCCAGCGGGTAGCGCCACTGGCCCACGAGCACCACCCGGTCCTGGTCGTCCAGCGCCAGTACCCCACAGGCGCTGCGCTGGAAGCCCACCACCAGATAGCGGCCTTCGGCTCCGCGGCGGTGCCGGTAGCGGTCCTCGCGCAGCCGGAACCAGGGGTTCTCCATCATTTGCCGACGGCCCTCCACCCGGTAGGGGTCCGGGTCCTCGGGGATGGGCAGGGGTTCCAGTTTCATCGGCAGCGGCAGCCCGCGGAATCGGTCCTGTCCAGGATAACGGAGCCCGTGGTCACCCACCTTCCCCGGAAAAAGAAAGCGGCAGGCTCAGCCTGCCGCTTTCGCGGGGGTGCGGGGGTGTGCGCGAAAGCGCGGAACCCCCGCGAAATATTCAGCGGCGCAGGCCGAGGCGCTCGATGAGCTTGGCGTAGCGGGTCTTGTCCTTGCGCTTCAGGTAGTCCAGCAGGCGGCGGCGCTGGCCCACCAGGATCATGAGGCCGCGGCGGCTGTGGAAGTCCTTGGCGTGGATCTTGAAGTGCTCGGTGAGGTCGTTGATGCGCTTGGTCAGCAGCGCCACCTGCACCTCGGGCGAGCCGGTGTCCGACTCGTGCTGCTTGTAGTCCTCGATGATGATCTTCTTCTGGTCGACGTTCAGGGCCATGCGAGGCTCCTTTTCGGGGTTCCGCCCGTCACCTTCCCCGCAGCCCCGGAGCCGCAAGGAGGTCGAGTCTGGAGCAGGCCAGACAACCTGTGTGGATTTTCAGCCACCCGATTTTTCGCGCAGCGAAAAACCTGGTGCGGATAGAGGGACTCGAACCCCCACGACCGTGAGATCACTAGTACCTGAAACTAGCGCGTCTACCAATTCCGCCATATCCGCTTCAAGGAACCCCGGAGCGTCCTCGAACGTCCGGGAAACGAACTCCCAGCATAGCCTGGGACCACCCGGGGAGCAAGCTGGAAGCCGGGGGGGGCCGCTACCAGTCGCGGTAGGGCTGGCCGTTCATGCCGGTCCCGCGCGCCAGGCTGTAGACGTCGAAGACACTGCCGCCGCCCCAGGTGGTGGACTTGTGCTCGTCGTTGACGGAGCGGATGCCCCACTCCGCGCGGCCGGTGATGGGATCGACCGGGATCCGGCGCAGGAACCGCATGCGCCCGGTCAGGCGTCCGGTCATCTGCACGCCTTCCACCAGTTCGTCCAGGGTCGGCGGGTAGCCCAGGGCCTCGAGGGGGGGCGGCTTGATCTTCTGCTGGTCCACCGCCGACTTGTACTCGTCGATCGCGTTGCGGAGCTCGCGAAGGGCCCGGTGCAGCTCGATCTCCTTCTGCCGCTGGACCGAGTTCTTGGCCATCGGCACCACCGCGCTGGCCAGGATCATCAGCACCGTCACGGTGATCAGCATCTCCAGCAGGGTGAACCCGCGGCGCCGACGGTCCGGGAGCGTGGCCATCTCACTCCACCGTGACGAGCGCGTTCATCCAGCGGCCGCTGACCGGGTTGGTGCCGACCATGAACTTCCCGCCCTGGATCAGGATGGGCGCATTGCCCGGCTGCAGGGCCTCGACCTCGATCCAGAACAGCGCCCCGCTGTCGGTGGCGGAGCCGGTCCGGCGGAAGTTGACCGTGAGACCGCCGCCCTTCCCGGGAACCTGCTCGAGGGATCCCCCCTCGTTGGCGACGAAATCCCCCGGGCCGACGCCCAGCACCTTGAGTTTCGGGTCGACCAGGATCTGGAGGTTCCCCTCGGAGATGCCCTTGCCCCCGCTCACCAGGACGTTCATGCGCAGGCGCTCGCCCTTGGTCATGTGCTCGTTCAACGGCGACATGTACAGGTAGAGGTCCGAACTGGCCGCCGCGGGCTCCGCCGCCTTGATCGCGGCGGCGGGCGCAGCGGCGGGCGCAGCGGCGTCCTTCGCCGGGGCCTCGGTCCGCACCGGCGGTGCGGGTTGCGCACCCTCCTCGGGCCTGGCCGGCGCCTTCTTCCGGGACGCGGGCTCCGGGGCCGTGTCCTCTGCGGGGTCGGCCTTGGGCTTGGCGTTCTTCCGGGCGGGCGGCGGAGGCTGGACGGGCTCCGCCGGGGTCGGATCCGGGGCCTTGGCCTCGGGCTTGGCCTCCTTGAGCTTGCGCAGGAACAGTTCGGGATCGAAGGGCTCGAAGTCGTCCCCGGAAAGGTCGGGGGTGCGGACCAGCACGGCGCGGATGGTGAGGATCACGTCGGTCTTGGCGCGGTTGCGGTGGGTGTTGCCCAGCAGCTTGCCGAGGATGGGAACGTCCGAGAGCCCCCAGATGCCCTGCAGGCTCTTCTGCTCCTCGTCCTTCAGCAGGCCGCCGAACACGGCGGTCTCGCCGTCGCGCAGCCGGGCGAAGGTCTTGATCTCGCGGTTGCCCAGGTCGGGCCGGCCGGCGACGGAGCCCGCCTTGAGGGTCTTCACCGCGGAATCGATCTTCAGCGTGATGTCGCCGTTGTGGTGGACCCGGGGCTCCACCTTGATCTTCACGCCGACGTCCTCGTAGTTGTACTGGGTGCTGCCGTAGCCGAGCCCGCCCAGCCCCGCCAGGCCGGTGGCGGTGCTCGCCGCGCTGGTTCCGGTGGAGGGCAGGCCGATGGACGACTGGGTGGTGCTGATCTTCTCGCCGATGTTGATCTCGCCGCTCTCGCCGGAGAGGACGCGGATGTTCGGGCTGGCGACCAGCTTGGCGTCGCCGCTGCTCTTGAGGGCGTCGAGGGCGAGGCTCGGGAACAGGAACCGGACGTCCGACTTGCTGATCCGGATCGCGCCCTTGTTGGTGTTCGGCGCGCCGGTGTTGTCGATGGTGGCGCCGAGGCGGAAGACGCCGCTGGTGTCGGAAGGGCCGAGCACGGGCAGCAGGCCGACCTGCTCGAGGCTGCTCTCGGTGACCTCCAGCAGTTCCAGGTAGACCATCACCTCCGACTTGGCCTTGTCGAGCTGCTTGACGATCCGGTTCGCGATGCTGAGTTCGTGCGGCTTCGCCTTCACCGTGATCGCGTTGAGCCGCTTGTCCGGGAACACCTTCAGGGTCGGCATGAGGGTCGAGAAGATGGTGCGGACGTTGTCCACCTCGGCGTTGGAGAGGTAGAAGGTCTGCAGGAACTGGTTCTCGTACAGGTCGCGGTTCTGCGGCGTGTTCTTGAACAGCATGATGGAATTGACGTCGAGGACCTTGTAGAACAGGTCGTTCTGCAGCATCAGCGTGTCGAGGATCCGCTGGAAGTCGAGGCCGCGCAGGTCGATCGACACCTGGGAGTCCTGGAACGACGTGTGGAAGATGATGTTGATACCGGAGTTCTTCGACAGGATCTGGAAGATCTCGCGCAGGCTCGTCTTCTTGCTGAAGTTGAGATCCATGCCTTCGGCGGTCTTCGGGTTCAACTGCAGCGGGTTGCGCAGGATGGCGCGCTCCTTCATGGAGGCGATGTCCTCGCCCTCGGCCTCCCGGCTCCGCTGCCGCTGGGCGTCCAGTTCCAGGTTCTTGAGCCAGTCGGCGGCCACGGCGTTGTTGGGGTCGAGCACCAGCGCGCGGCGGACCTCGGTGTACTCCATGTCGGTCTGGTTGAGGCGCCGGTGGTCGCGTGCCTTCTCGAGGTGCTGCTGGGCGGCCAGGATCGCCGAGCGGCGGTAGCCCAGCTTGGCCTTGGTGTTGCCGGGATCCTGGGCCACCGCCGCCTGGTAGGCCCGGGCGGCGTCCTCGAAGCGGCCTTCGTCGTAGGCCTTCTGGGCCTTGTGAAGGGCGCAGCCGAGGCCGGACAGCAGGAGGACGGCCGCGGCGGCGAACCGGATGGCGTGCGGGCGGTACATGCGGGAACTGGGCATGGGAAGCATCCGATCAGAATTCGTTTCGCACTTGGGGCTGGGCGGCCGGGCCGCCGCCCTCGCTGGGCTGCAGCTTGTGGCGGATGTCGGGGAAGCGCAGGTTCTGGAACTCGGCCCCGGTCTCGTCGAGCTTCACCAGCTTCCATCCCCTGAAGCTGAGGTCGCCGAGGGGCAGGGTGACCGGTTCCTCGGCCTTCATGAAGGCCCCCATGGGCCCCTGCGTCCGGGTGGTCAGCACCCCCAGGAACCGCATGCCGCCGGGGCGGGTCGCGCTTTCCCGCTCGCGGGCCTTCTTCTCCTCGATCGCGGCGAGCTCGGCCTCGCTCAGAGGAGGCGGCGGCGGGACCTCGATCTCCACCCGGATGATCCGGGCGGCGGCGGCGTCGAAGAGGAACAGGTCGCGGGCCATCTCGGCGGATTTCGGCAGTTCGCCGGCACCGGCGGCGCGGGCCAGGTCCGGGAGCTTCTCAAGGGCCCGGAGCTGCTGGTCGCCAAGCACCGACCCGGCGCCCGCGAGGGCGGCTCCCGCGCCGGGCCTCGGCCGGGCCTTCTTCGATTCCGGCTGGAGCATCCAGACCATCCAGCCCAGCACGGCCAGGAACACCACGGCCATGCCCTGGGTCTTGCGGTTGCTCCGCAGCTCCTGGAGGAGGTCCTTGGCGCTGGCGGCCTGGCCCTTGCCGTTGCCGTTGCTCGCGCTCATGCGGCACCTCCTGTGCCGCACCCTGCGGGCCATCGCTGCGCGACGGTGGCGCTCCGCCCCTGCTTCGCGCTCATGCGGCCTCCGCTTCGCGGTCGGCGGGCCGGGCCGGGCCGGCCTTGCGGAAGGCGCGCAGGACCACGCTCAGGCGTGCGCCCTCCGGGCTTTCGTCGAGCTTCACGGCGCCCACGGCGAAGGGCAGGCCGCTGCCCTCGAGCGCGAGCATGAAGCTCTTCAGGCTCTGGTAGACGCCCAGGGCGTTGAATTCCACGTCGATGGACTCGAGGTCGGTGCCCTTGGCGGCATCGCGGTTGGGGGGGTTGTACTTGACCGACAGCAGGCGGATCCCGTGCTCCGTGCTGAGGTCGTGGAGGGTCCGGCTGAGGTCCCACTGCAGCTGGCCGGTGCCCTTCTGCGGCATCCTCCCTTCGAGGTCGGCCAGCTTCTGCTCGCTCGCCTTCAGGCGCTCGGCCAGGCTGTTCAGGCCCTTGAGCGACTCCTTGCGCAGCTGCAGGTCGCGGCTGGCGCGGTTGCTGGCCTCGCGGCGGCGGGCCAGTTCCTGGTTGGCGTCCGGGAGGACGAACAGGGCGAGCAGGGCGGCGGCCACCGCCAGGCCGAGGCCGACCCAGGCGCGGATGGCGCTGGTGCGGAGCGGGGCGCTCATGGCGTGCCTCCAGCGGGACGGCGGCGGCCGCGGTTGCCGGGCTGCGCCATCTCCGTCGTCCCCGGGCGCGGCATGCGCTCGCGGTTGAACACGGGCCCGCGCTCGAGGAGCGGCCGGGGGTTCGAAGGCATCGGGTTGTTCCCCTCATTGCCCGTCACCGCGTTGCCCTGGGCCGGCACCGGGGACGGCGCGGGAACCGGGGCCTTCGGCCGCGCGGGTTCGGCCACCGGCGGCTTGACCGGGGCCGGGGCCGGGACGGCCGGGCCGGTGAGGGTCCTGAGCACCTTCGCCCCGGGCTGGAGCGGCCTCCCGAACTGGTCGACCTTCTGCGGCGCCGGGACGGGGACGGGCTCGAAGACCGGCGGGGTCGAGGCCACCGGCAGCGCGACGTCGAAGTCGATGCCTCCGCCGGCGCGCTCGGCCTCGCGCTCCAGGGACACCTGCTGGAAGGTGCCGTTGCCCTGCAGTGCCTCGATGAACATCGCCTCGGCCTTGCGGCTCTTGGCCTCGCCGCGCACCTTCAGGGTCACGCTGCCGTCGCCGGAGCGGATCCTCTGGAAGCTCTTCAGGCGGACGTCCTGCACGAGGTTGCGCTCCATCTCGGCGGTGAGCCTGGACCAGGGCAGGGCGCGCTCCAGGAAGATGCGCTCGGCCACCCGGTAGCGCGGCAGCCGCTCGGCGGTGTCGATCTGCCGGAGGCTGTCGACCACCCGGGTCTGCTCCAAGGCCACCTTCTGGGCCTCGGCCGAGATGCTGACGATGCGGCGCCCCTCCCGGGAGGCCTGGAGGTACTTCTGCACGCTCAGCCCGCCGGCCAGGGCGAGGGCCAGGACCCCGCCGAGCAGGGCGGCCAGGCCGAAAGGCTCGTGGTTCTGCCGCCAGAAGGTCGGGGGCGGGACCAGGTTGATGGGCAGGACCGGGATCGCCATCAGAGGGCCTCCTGGTCGGGGATCTCGGGCTGGATGATCTGGGCCTGCAGCGGGCCCTCGGGCCAGCGCTGGGCGCCCCAGACCCAGAGCTCCTGGGGGGTCCGGTTCTCCCGCTGGAGGAAGGCCAGGGTCGGGAGCAGCCGCTCGGTCTGCCAGCCCTCGATGTCGATGGGGTCGGCCCACTGCCGCAGGAGGAACAGCGAACGGCCCCAGGCGGCCAGCGTGCCGGAGTGGCCCCCGTCCACGGCGGGGCCGAGGGAGAGCACCACGCCGGGCAGCGTTCGGCCCGGTGCCAGGCGGTTGTAGAGCCACAGCCAGCGCGGGACGAGCTTGTGGATCGGGCGCCCCAGGCGGAGCGCCAGGGACATCCAGCGGTCGCGCTGCTCCTGGGGCAGTCCGGCCAGCAGCCACACGCCCGGGTCCACCTGCAGGGCCTGCACCGCGTGCGGGGCCTCCAGGGCCAGGGCCTGGCCGAAGCGCCAGCGGAAGAAGGCCTCCTGGGCTTCCTGGCCGGAGGGCACTTCGGCGATGTCCCGCAGCAGGACGGACGGCGCCCACAGGTCGTCCAGGACCCAGGACGTGGGTCCCGGGGGCAGGGCGCCCAGGCTCGCGGCCAGGCGCTCGTCGTCGTTCGGACCCTCGAGGGGGCGCTGGGAACCGCCCGACTTGACCCGCCCGGGCTCGAGCCAGAGCAGCGAGGCCGTGCGGGAGCCCAGCTTCAGGGGGCTCATCGGCCCCGCTCCGCGGACCGGACGCCCGTCGTGGAACCGGCCTGGAACGGGGACAGAGATGGACAGAACGAAGGCACCAGCGCTCCGCGGGAAGTGGGCGAAAGGCAAGTCTATCGTGCCCCTGGGGGATCCCCAAGTGGCCGAAGCTCGAGCATGGTATGTATCGAAGGCGGCGGATGTTCCCGGAGCCGCCGCCGGCTGCCGTCCTGGAGTCCCGCCCTTGCGCATCCTTTCCCTCGAGCTCACCGGCTTCAAGTCCTTCGCGGACCCGCAGAAGCTCGGCTTTCCCGCCGGGATGACCGCCGTGGTGGGCCCGAACGGCTGCGGCAAGTCGAACATCTCCGACGGCCTGGCCTGGGTGCTCGGGGAGCAGCGCGCCAGCCTGCTGCGCGGCCAGGAGATGGCCGACGTGATCTTCGCCGGCACCGCCGACCGCAAGGCCATGGGATTGGCCGAAGTGAAGCTGCACCTGGAGATGCCCGACCCGGCCCTGCCCGGAGCCAGCAAGGAGGTGGTGGTCAGCCGCCGGCTCTACCGCGAGGCCGGGGCCGAGTACCGGATCAACGGCAAGGAGTGCCGACTGAAGGACATCCAGGACCTGCTCATGGACACCGGCATGGGCACCCGGGCCTACAGCTTCATCCAGCAGGGCCAGATCGACCTGATCCTCTCCTCCAAGCCCAAGGACCGCCGCGGCCTGCTCGAGGAGGCCGCCGGCATCACCCGCTACAAGGCGCGCCGGGCCGAGGCCGAGCGGCGCCTCGAGGACACCCGGGCCAACCTGCTGCGGCTGGACGACATCCTTGGCGAGTTGGCGAAGCAGCTCGAGTCCCTCAAGCGGCAGGCGTCCCGTGCCCGCCGGGCCCAGGAACTGGACGGCGAGATCAAGGCGGCGCAGCGGATCCTCCTGTCGCACCGGGCCTCCGAACTCCAGCGCACGCGGGTGCTGATCGCCGAGCGGCTGGACACCATGGAGCGCCAGGTCGCCGAACTGACCGCGCAGGTCTCCGAGCGGGCCTCCGAGGTGGAGCGCGGGCGCCTGGCGGCCGACGAGCTGGCGCGGGCGCTGGACCGGATCGCGCGCGCCGTGCTCGGCCTGGACCAGCGGATCGGCCTGGCCGAGCAGGAGATCGCCTTCCAGCGGTCGAGGGCCGCCGAGGCGGAGGAGTCGGCGGCGCGCGCGGCGGTCCGCCGCGCGGAACTCGCCGAGCGCCAGCAGGCCTACCGGGCGGAACTCGCGGATGGCGAGGTCCGGAAGGCGCGGGCTTCGGAGCTGCTGAAGGAGCGCGAGGACCTCCTGCGGGAGGCCGAGGCCGAGGTGGTGGCGGCCACCGGCGCGATGCGGAAGGCCGAAGCGGACCTGCGGGACCTCCGCCTGCGCAGGGAGGACCTCAAGAAGCTCCAGACCCAGGCCCAGCGCCAGAGGCAGGCGATCCACGGCCAGATCGCCCAGCTCGAGGGCAGGCTCGACACGCTCAACCACGAGGAGTCCATCCGGGCGCCCCGGCTCGAGGGCCTGCAGGCCGACTCCGCCCGGCTCGACGGGTCCATCGAGGGCGCCGCCGCCCGCC
>JAYRFV010000154.1:0-9404 GCA_041908165.1 Holophagales bacterium
CGGCCCGCGGCCAGGACCTCCCCCAGGATCCGAGGGCCCGGACCCGCGGAATCCCCGATCGGCCCCCGCGCCTCGGCCACCGGCGCCTCAGAAGCGGACGGGATGGCGCGGCAGCAGGTACATCAGCCAGGCCAGGGCGAGGCCGATGCCGACCAGACCGGCCAGGTGCTTCAGGATGCTGAGGCGGGTGCGCTCCGGCCGCTGGGTCGGGTGCAGCAGGCCCAGGATCAGGGCGATGCCGCCGCCCATGATCAGGAAGTGCACCGCGTGGCTGGAGAAGAAGCGCATCGACCTAGCCTATCACCGCTGCGGGGCACTGGTCCTGCCGCGGCTGCCGGTCTGGGTGGAGAGGTTCATCCCCTCGCGCAGGCGGAAGCTGAGGTGGAGGGTCGTCCGGGCCCACTGGGCCACGCCGCCGCGGGTCTCGGGCTCGAACCGCCACTGGGGGACGCTGGGCGCAGCCCACGGTGTGAACATCCCCAGCCACGGTCCGGGCGCCGGCCTCCACGCGGCCACCTTACCGGCCGGGTCGACGCTCACGTGGACGCTGAGCGAGGTCTGCAGGGAGCGCTCCTGGGCCGCGGGCGGATAGCCCAGGTCGGGGCCTTCCTGCAGGACCTTCATCTCCCCGGTGTCCAGGTCCAGCCCCTCCGCCGGTTTCGCTTCCTGCACCCGGAGGGCGTTGAGCCGGCGCAATTCGGCCAGCCCCGGGGCCTTGGTCCAGAAGGACGGCGTGTCCGCGAGCCCGGCCGTCAGCCGGGCGAAGGCCGCCCGGGCGGGACCCTCCGGAACCTGGGCCTCCAGGGTCCGGAAGTCCTCGCGGCTGCCCCAGGCCATGGCCCAGTCCGCCACGATCCAGAGCCGCGGGTCGTTCCAGGGATCCGCCTTCGGGCTCTTGACCGTCGGCCGGGCGTCGACCTTCGCCGCGATGTCGTGGATCAGGGCCCGCTGGGCCGGGAAGGTGCCGTGGCACCAGATCGCGTAGAGGTTCGGGTTCACCGCGAGGTCGCTGCGCTCGCGGGTCTGCCGCTCCACCTCCACCCAGTAGGCGCTGTCCGGCTGGATCCGGAAGATGCCGGGCATCCAGCCCCCTGCGGAACCGGGCTGGCGCAGCACCCCCTTCTTGGAACCGGGCCGGCTGAGCTGCTGGAGGTGCTCCACCGCCGAGGACAGGAGCGCCTCGTAGGGCGCGAAGACCCCGCCCTCCACCAGCCGGGTCCGGGCCCAGGCGGCAAGTTCGGGTGATCTGGCCTCGGCCAGCTTCTCCAGCCACGGCCGCCAGGACGGGCTCCGGGCGGCGCGCAGGTCGGCCCGCCGCGCCTCCAGGAAGCCCTGCAGGCGGACGGCGTCAAATTCGGCCGGGGCATCCTTGCCCCCGGCCCAGGCGAGGAGGCCCGGCCAGGCCTTCTGCAGGGGCTCGGGTGCCGGCGCGGGCGCCTGGGCGGCGAGGATGAGGCAGGGTGCGGAACAGAGGAACGGGCGGACGTGCATGGCGGGCTCCGGGGCCCATTCTGGCACGACGACGGTTCAGGCCCTCGGTTGGGGCTCGACGGCAGCCGGCGACGACGGCGCGGCCTGCACAGGCGCGGCCTGCACAGGCGCGGCCTGCAGGGGCGCCGGTTCCGGCATCCGCGTGAGGGCCAGCTGGATCACCTCGTCCATGTGGCCGACCAGGTGGATGCCCAACTGCTCGCGGACCTCCGTCGGCACCTCCTCCAGGTGCCGGGCGTTCTCCGCCGGGATCAGCACCGCCTTGCGCCCCAGGCGGTGGGCGGCCAGCAGCTTCTCCTTGAGTCCGCCGATCGGCAGCACCATGCCGCGCAGGGTCAGTTCGCCGGTCATGGCCAGGTCGCTGCGCACGGGAATGCCGGTGAGCACGGAGATCAGGGCCATCGCCAGGGTGATCCCGGCGCTCGGGCCGTCCTTGGGGATGGCCCCTTCCGGCACGTGCAGGTGCAGGTCCAGCTTCTCCATGAAGTCCGCCGCCAGGCCCAGGCGCCCGGCGCGGGCGCGGACGTAGCTGAGGGCGATCTGGGCGCTCTCCTGCATCACCTCGCCGAGCTTGCCGGTGAGCTTGAGGTTGCCCTTGCCCGGCAGGGTGGCGGCCTCGATGGTGAGCAGGTCGCCGCCGGTGCTGGTCCAGGCGAGGCCGTTGACCACCCCCGGCAGGGCCTGCTCGTCCGGGGGCGTCTCCAGGTACTTCTCGGGCCCCAGCAGGCGCGGGATGCGCTCCGCGGTCACCTCGGGGTCGAAGGCGTCGGCCTTGTCCGGCTGCAGGCTGGACCGGGCGAGCTTGCGCAGCACGCCGGCCACCTCGCGCTCAAGCTGTCGCACGCCGGCCTCCTTGGTGTAGGACTGGACGATCTTCTCCAGCGCCGGCCGTTCGAAGCGGATCTCCAGGCCCAGGACCCCGTGCCGCTCCACCGACCGGGGGACGAGGTGGCTCTCGGCGATGGCCAGCTTCTCCGTCATCGTGTAGCCGCTCAGTTCCAGGATCTCCAGCCGGTCCTCCAGGGGCTCGGGGATGTGGTGGCGGATGTTGGCCGTGGCCACGAACATCACCTGGCTGAGGTCGAATCCCACGTCCAGGTAGTGGTCCTGGAAGGCGAAGTTCTGCTCGGGGTCGAGGACCTCCAGCAGCGCGGAGCTGGGGTCGCCGCGCCAGTCGGAGGCCATCTTGTCCAGCTCGTCGAGCAGTATCAGCGGGTTCCGGACCCCGGCCTTCTTCATCAGCGCGATGATCCGGCCCGGCATGGAGCCGATGTAGGTGCGGCGGTGGCCTCGGATCTCGGCCTCGTCGCGCACCCCGCCGAGGGACATGCGCACGAAGGGCCGGTTGACGGCGCGGGCGATGCTGCGGGCGAGGCTGGTCTTGCCGACCCCCGGCGGGCCCACCAGGCAGAGGATCGGGCCGCGCAGGGCCGTGCGCACGGTGGGGGCCGGCTGCCCCTCGTCGCCGCCGCGTTCCGCCCGCAGGGCGTCGGCGGCCTGGTCCTGCAGCTTCCGCATCACCGCCAGGTGCTCCAGGATGCGCTGCTTGACCTTCTCGAGGCCCGCGTGGTCCTCGTCCAGCACCTTCTCCGCGAGGACCAGGTCCAGGCGCTCCTCGGCGCAGGCCTGCCAGGGCACCGCGAGCAGCCAGTCGAGGTAGGTCCGCGAGACGGTGGATTCGGCGCTCTGCGGCGGCATCGCCTCCAGCCGCTCCAGCTCCTCCAGGGCCTTCCGCTCCGCCTCCTCGGACATCCGCGCGGCCAGGATGCGCTCCTTGAGCTGGGCGAACTCGTCCTTCTCCTTCCGGCCCATCTCCTGCTGGATCACCCGCATCTTCTCGCCGAGGACGTACTGCTTGTGGTCCTCGTCCAGCCGCTGGCGGGTCTTCGCCTCCACGTCGCGGTCCACCTCGGTGCGCGCCGCATCCAGCTCGAGGAGCCCGCTGAGGGCCTGCATCCGGGGCCCGGCCTCCAGCTGCTCGAGCACGGCCTGCTTCTCGTGGACGTCCGCCTGCACCAGGCCGGCCACCGCGTCGACCGCCCGGGCCAGGGGCATCTCCTGCACCTGCTGCAGGCTGAGCAGGCGGGCGGCATCCGGGTTGCGGGACAGGAAGGCCTCCACGGCCCTGTGGAAGGGCTTCAGCAGGGCCGCATCGCCGGCCTGGGGGGCGGGTTCGGCCAGCACGGTGGCCTCCGCCTGGAGGACCTCGCCGTCCGGCAGGAAGCGGCCGAGGCGGACCCGGGCCACGCCCTTGACGCCCACCTTGTAGTAGCCCTTCGGCAGGGCGATGAGCGACTCCACCAGCGCCAGGGTGCCCACCGGGAAGAGGTGCTCCTGCCGCGGGTCCTCGACCTTGGGATCCCTCTGGGTCAGCAGCAGCAGCTGGTCGCCGGCCTTGATCGACAGTTCCAGCGTCCGCACCGAGGGCCGCCGCCCCACGACGAAGGGCACCCGCGCCCCGGGGAACAGCACCAGGTCCCGGATGGGCAGGGCAGGAAGGGTGATCGGCTTCGTCGTTTCCAAGGGCGGCTCCCGGAGGCCTGCAGGAGGACATTCATAGGAAGTCTAGGGCCTCCGCGCAAGCCCCGCTGCACGTGCGCAGGGCACCCGGAGGTGCCCTGCGGACCTGGACACCCGTGGCGCCTCAGCCCGCCGCGGGAATCGGCAGGCTCGGCAGCCCCATGACCTCCTCGACCTTCTGCCGGGTGATCCGCAGCACCCGGCGGTCGGTGTGCTCCTCGCTGGGCATCTCGAACATCGGCTCCAGCAGGATCTGCTCCATCATGCTGCGCAGGCCGCGGGCGCCGAGCTTGCGGGACTGGGCCTGCTCGGCGATCGCCTCCAGGGCGCCGTCCTCGAAGCTCAGCTCGACGTCGTCCATGTCGAACAGCCGGGTGTACTGCTTGGTGAGGGCGTTCTTCGGCTCGGTGAGGATGCGCAGCAGGGCCTTGCCGTCCAGCGGATCGAGGGTGGCGGTGACCGGCATCCGGCCCACCAGTTCGGGGATCAGGCCGAACTTGATGATGTCCTCGGGCTCGACGTGCTTGAGGTAGTCGCCGCCGGTCTCCTTCGGCGTGGGTTGGGCGCCGAAGCCCACCGCCTTGGCCCGCACCCGCTGCTTGATGATGTCCTCGATGCCGACGAAGGCGCCGCCGCAGATGAACAGGATGTTGCTGGTGTCCACCTGGATGAACTCCTGGTGCGGGTGCTTGCGGCCGCCCTGGGGTGGGACGTTGGCGACCGTGCCCTCGATCAGCTTGAGCAGGGCCTGCTGCACGCCCTCGCCGCTGACGTCGCGGGTGATCGAGGGGTTCTCGCTCTTCCGGCCGACCTTGTCGATCTCGTCGATGAAGACGATCCCGCGCTGTGCGCGGTCGACGTCGTAGTTGGCCACCTGCAGCAGCTTGGTGAGGATGTTCTCGACGTCCTCGCCGACGTAGCCGGCCTCGGTGAGGGTGGTGGCGTCGGCCATGGCGATCGGCACGTCGAGGACCTTGGCCAGGGTCTGGGCCAGCAGGGTCTTGCCGGTGCCGGTGGGGCCGATCAGCAGGATGTTGCTCTTGGCCAGCTCGACCTCGGTGCCCCCGCCCAGGCCCTTCTTCGGCACCAGGATCCGCTTGTAGTGGTTGTAGACCGCCACCGAGAGGCGCTTCTTGGCCGGTTCCTGGCCGATCACGTAGTCGTCCAGGAAGGCCTTGATCTCCTTGGGCCGGGCCAGCTTCGCCTGGTGGGTGCCGACCGGCTTGCCCTGGCGGCTCATGCGCAGCTGCAGCTGCCCCGCCTCGACGCACTCGCTGCAGATGAAGGCCTCGGGTCCCGCCAGGATCTGCTCCACCTCGTGCGGGGCCTTCCCGCAGAAGGAGCAGCGCTGGTCTTTCTTGGTCTTGTTCACGGAACCCCCGGAGCGGCCGCTATTTTTCCCGGTCATGAATGGTAACCAGTTCGAGGACCTCGAAGCGCTTGGTGCCGGCCGGGATGGTGATCTTCACCTCGGCGCCCTCTTCCAGTCCCACCAGCGCCTTGCCGATGGGGGAGCTGATGCTGAGGTTCTTGGCGTTGCCATCCAGCTCCTCGGGCAGGACCAGGTGGTAGGTCAGCTTCTTATCGGAATCCAGGTCCAGGAGCTTGACCGTGCTGCCGTAGGCCACGCGGTCCCGGGGCAGCCGGTCCAGGTCGAGGGTGGCCACCTCGGCGATCCGCTTCTCCAGGTTGACCACCTTGTTCTGGAACATGTCGCGCTTGGCCAGGGCCTGCTCGTACTCGGCGTTCTCCGAGAGGTCGCCCTGGGCGGCGGCGTTGGCGATCTCCTTGGGGATCTCGTTCAGGAGCGTGTTCTTGAGCTCCCGCAGTTCAGCTTCCAGCTTCAGAAGGACGTGCTTGGGCATCCGTGTACCTCGGTGGGGGATGGCGGGTTCAGGCCGGGGCGGCCAGGAAGGCGGCCCAGGCGGGGTCGGGCAGGGGCGCGGGGAGGGGGTTGCCCTCGCCGGGCCGGGTCTTGAAGCGGTGGTGCATCCAGAAGTACCAGCGCGGGTCGCGGTGGACCTCCCGGGACAGGCAGTCGGTGATCCGCTGGGTGGCCACCCAGGTGTCGCGCTCCGGATCGCCGGTGCTCGCCACCGTGAAGGGCGGGTCGAAGCGCACCCGGTAGGTTCCGTCCTCCTCCGGCCAGCCGAAGCAGGGCAGCACCGGGCAGCCCAGCCGCACCGCCAGGCTGCCGGCGGTGGGGTAGGTGGAGGCCCACTTGCCCAGGAACCTCACCCAGATCCCCGAAGTCAGGGCGTCCTGGTCGGCGACGAAGCCGACGCAGCCGCCGTCCTTCAGGTGGCGGATGGCCTTCGGGATGGCGCCGCCCTTCGGGATGACCTGGTTGCCGAAACGGCCCCGGTAGCTGCGCAGCAGGTCCTCCAGCAGCGGGTTCTTCAGCCCCCGGGCGATGCCGGCGGTGGGGCGGCCGGCCAGGCTCATGCCCAGGCCCAGCGCCTCCCAGTTGCCATGGTGGCCGGTGACCTGGATGATCCCCAGCCCCATCGCCTTCGCCGCGTCGTAGTGCTCCAGCCCCTCGACCTTGATCCAGCGCCCGACCTCCTCGGGCTCGGCGCGGTACAGGCGGAGGGTGGTGAGGAAGACCGCACCGAAGTGGGCGAAGCAGGTGCGGGAGAGCTCCCGGACCTGCGCCTCGTCCAGGTCCAGGTCGGTGCCCCGCAGGCTGTCGCGGACCACCCGCCGGTGGCGCCGGTCCAGCAGCCAGAAGATCCGCCCCAGCAGGCGCCCCGCCTCCACCAGGGAGGCGTAGGGGAACACCGACAGCAGGGTCTCGACCGCCCGGAAGAGGCCGTACTCGAGGCGGTTCTGGAAGGTGGGCATGGGGGACATAAAAAAAGGGGCGCCTCGAAGGTCGAGGCGCGGGGGCCGGACAGTGTACCAAGGAACAGGGGCGAGCACCCCAGCCCTCTCAAATCAACGCGGGGCCTTGGACACCTCGTTTTCAATCTTGGTGGGCTTGAGCGTTTGGGGTTTTCCTGTTGGAGACGAAGCCGGTGAACTTGGGGGGATGGTGGGCAACGAAGTCGGCCCCGTCTCGCCGGAACCAGGTGAAGGGAAAACCATGACCCCATCGGGTCGAAAGGAAAAAACAACCGATTTCCCCGTAGGAATAGTCCTGATGTCAACAGGCGCGAAAGGAGGTGGCGAGATCCTTTTTGGGCTTGCTTCTGATGGATCTATTTCCCACCATTCAATATCTGGAAAACTATTTCTATTTTTTTCTTCACGAATTTTTATCAACTCAGCTTCAACAATTTTTTTATCTTGATCAAAAACAGATGGATAAAAAGTTTGACCTAAAAAAACGGCCTCTTTATTCCTTGAAGCGATAAACAAGCGATGATCTGGAGAAACTTGGCATCCAAGAATTGCTCTGTCGAATTTCCAAATATTTGCAAAATCTTCATCTTTCATTTGATCAAAAAGCTGATATCTTTTTTTTAATTTTCCCTTATCATCGAAATACCAAAAAATTCCCATGTGCATAGATCCAATAAAAAAACCAGAATTAATTTGATAAATTGGAGATTGTGATTCAAAAATTAAATTTTTATAAATCAAATATTTTGGGTTTGCCTGATATTTTGTAAAATCACTAGTGACTGGAGCTTGATGTCCAGGCAATAATGTAAATGGTTCTCCTAAATCAAGATGAACTGCTTCTTTGAATGTTAATTGACCAGTTTCGTTTAAACCCGCTAAAAAAAATGGAGAATAGGCTCCATTAAAAAACACAAAACTGGATCTTGGTACAATAAAAAATCGATCACCGTCGATGGGTATAATCGCGCGTATTGGACCCGATTTGGTATCCAGGTCTCCGTAGGCTTTCCATGTCGTAAGATCCTCAGATCGCCAAACCCGCTGAATGACGGGCTCATCCGATTTTTGTAGATTCTCCTTGCGGTTCTCATTGGTCAGAGCCCAGGCAGACTCTTGGGAAAATGTTACCCATACTGATCCTCGTGGGGCCTGCAGGTGAACAGGAACACTTTGGGCTGGAAGGAAAATAGTTATCTCATTATTCCGAATGATTATCTTTTTCCCGTTGGACCAAATAGTACGTCCAAAATATTTGTTAATTGTATTAATTTCTGCGGTTGTTTGATTTTCGGATTTTAGATAATTAATTGATAAAAATAAATTAATAAAAATCAAACCAATTAATTTATAACTCATGATTACCAACCGCCGCCTGCACATCCGATAATGCAATTGGTACGGTTACTAATTAATTCACATTGGGGTCCGTTTGGACCAATGGTTACTTCAAAAAACAGACAGTTCATTGGTTCTCCAGGAATTGGTCCGCATCCTTGGATGACCGAGCCAGCGTAGTCCTGATAGCTGCACCTGATGGGAAGAGGGGCGCCACAGTTGGCAGTGGGCACGGCCGGCCCCCCGCCAAATCCTTCACACAACCAAACCTCATTGACTTCATCTCACATCGGGTTGAAGCAGCCATCCGGGATCTTGTGCTGAATTCCGGGTTCCTGGGGCAGGCGCGCCTGAAGGCCGGTGCCGGCCAGGATCGCGAGCGTGAGGAGCAGGTGCTTCATGGGATCCTCCAAGGTAAGCAGAAATTACCCCCCCCTCCTCCGCTGTCAAATGAAGAAATGTTAAGTCCGGTTCACGCCCTTGAGAGCGGCATCGTCATGCACCTCGGCCCGCCCCGGGCCCGGCTCAACTCACCTGCTTCCAGTTGGATGAGGTACTTCCTCCCGTCCAGCAGGTCGAGCGCGGGGTCTTCGAGGACCTGGCGGGCGCCGAGCACCCGGTAGCCAGCCCGGTCCAGGGCCTCGGCGGTGGCGACGTTGCGGCCGTAGCTGGTGATCACCCCGGGGGCCAGGCAGAAGGCGTTGGCGCCGTCGGTCCACTGCTCGCGCTGCTGCAGGATGAAGTCGTCGCCGCCGCAGTGGATCGGCCGCAGGTCCACCCCCAGGTCGCGCAGCACCCGCAGCAGGCTGGGGCGGGTCTGCATCCGCAGTTCCGGATGGCGCAGGTCGATGGCGGTGACGTTGAGCAGTTCCCGGCTGCCCTCGCTGAAGTAGGGCGGGTAGACCAGGCACTCGTCCTCGCTGGTGCGGGTGAAGATGGTGTCGAGGTGCATGGCGCTGCGCTTCTTCGGCATCAGCACCATGAGCAGGACGTCGAAGCTGCCCGGGTCCTCGGCTCGGTGGGCGCGCAGGCTCTCGGCCAGCAGGTGGATGGCGTCGGCGGAGCTGCGCTCGGAGCAGCCCACCGCCAGCACCTTGGGCGACAGCACCAGGATGTCGCCGCCCTCCAGGCTCACCGGCGCCCGGATCTCGCCCTTGAGCAGCGGCGTCACCTGGTCGAAGACCCGGTGCGTGCCCTCGTCCAGGTGGGAG
>JAYRFV010000155.1:0-1705 GCA_041908165.1 Holophagales bacterium
CGTCGCGATCATCATCTCGGTATGCCCTGCGGGCATACGCGAGACCTCTTCACCGGCCTTTGCTGGCTTTGATCGGACCGGGGGGCTCCTGTGAGCGTCCCTGCCCACGTCGCGATCATTATGGACGGCAACGGGCGCTGGGCGGCGCAGCGGGGCTGGCCGCGGCTGAAGGGGCACAAGGCCGGGGTGCAGGCGGTGGAGCGGGTGCTCGAGGCGGCGGGCGAGGCCGGGGTCCGGCACCTGTCGCTGTACGCCTTCTCCACCGAGAACTGGAAGCGGCCGCCGCAGGAGGTGATCGGCCTGATGGCCCTGCTGCGGGCCTACCTGCACATGTTCCTGCCGAGGCTCCGGCGGAAGCGGATCCGCTTCCACCACCTCGGCTCCCGCCAGGGGATCCCGGCCAGCATCCTGGCGGACATGGACGCCCTGGCCGAGGCCACCCGCGACCACGAGGGCCTGGAGTTCCACCTGGCGGTGAACTACGGCTCCCGGCTGGAGATCCTCGAAGGGGTCCGGCGCTGTCTCCGCGAGGGGGCCGACCCCGCCGCCCTGGACGAGGCGGCCTTCGCCGGCCGGCTGTGGACCGCCGGCGTCCCCGACGTCGACCTGCTGATCCGCACCAGCGGCGAGCACCGGATCTCCAACTTCATGCTCTGGCAGGCCGCCTACGCCGAGTTCCACATGACCGACTGTCTCTGGCCCGATTTCGGCCCCGCGCAGCTCCAGCAGGCCCTGGACGACTACGCCCAGCGCGAGCGCCGGTTCGGGGGAATCTGAGGACGCCCATGACCACCGCAGCCGCCGCGACCACCCCCCACTTCGACAAGGGCAACATGAAGGTCCGCGTGGCCACCTCGCTGGTCTTTGGCGTGTTCTTCCTGTCCCTGCTCTATTTCGGCGGCGGCCCCAGCCGCCTGGGCCCCTGGGACCTGGGCGACGGCAAGGCCTGGGGCGCCTGGGTGTACCTGGCCCTGATGGGCTTCGGCATCTTCGGCGGGGTGCGGGAGATGACCCTGATCGGCCGGAAGATGGGCTACAACCCGTCGCTGGCCACCGGCCTGCTGGTGGCCTGGGGCCTCCTGGCCCACTTCTTCCTCGACCGCGCCCTCAAGGGCGAGAACCCGCTGCCCCTGTGGCTGGTGCTGGCGGCGGGCGGCGTCCTCATCCACTTCGCCGCCCTGGCGACCGACCCGAAGCTGGAGCAGGCCCTGCCCAGCCAGGCGGTGACCTGGCTCGCGGCCCTCTACATGGGCCTCGGCCTGGGCTTCCAGCAGAAGCTGTTCATGCTCGAGGGCAGCCTGACCAAGACCGGCAGCCGGCTCATCCTGGCCCTCTACATCATCGTCTGGTTCGGCGACACCTTCGCCTACTTCATCGGCAGCCTGTTCGGCAAGCACAAGCTGGCCCCCAGGGTCAGCCCGAAGAAGAGCTGGGAGGGCGCCGCCGGCAACGTCCTCGGAAACCTGTTCGGCGCCTTCCTGATGAAGGCCTTCGTCTGCGTCGAGTGGACCGTGGTGGACGCCATCCTCCTCGGCCTCCTGCTCGGCACGGTCGGCCAGCTCGGCGACCTGGTGGAGAGCACCTGGAAGCGTAGCGCCGGCGTGAAGGACAGCAACGTCGGCGTCGCCATCCCCGGCCACGGCGGCATGCTCGACCGGGTCGACAGCCTGGTCTTCGCCGCCCCCGCCCTGTACGCCTACGTCCA
>JAYRFV010000156.1:0-11440 GCA_041908165.1 Holophagales bacterium
ATCCGCGAGGCCGCCGCCCGCAGCCGCCGGCGCTTCTACTACGAGACCAACGTCGGCGCCGGCCTGCCGGTGATCGACACGGTCAAGGGCCTGATGGCCGCTGGCGACCGGCTCCAGCGCTTCGAGGGCGTGCTTTCGGGGTCCCTGAGCTATATCCTCGGCCGTCTCGGCGAGGGGGCAGCCCTCTCGGAGGCCGTGCGCAGCGCCATGGCCCAGGGCTTCACGGAGCCGGATCCCCGCGACGACCTGAGCGGCGCCGACGTGGCGCGCAAGGTCCTGATCCTGGCCCGGGAGGCGGGCCTGGCGCTGGAGCCTGCGGACGTGCAGCTGGAGGGGCTGCTGCCCGCGGACTTCGATGCCGAGGGGCCGCTGGACGCCTTCCTGGCCCGGCTGCCCCAGCTGGACGAGCCCTTCCGCCAGCGCGTCGCGCGGCTCAAGGCCGCGGGGAAGGTGCTCCGCTACGCCGGAAGCGTGGGTCCCGAGGGCGCCAAGGTCGGCCTGGTCGAAGCCGGTCCGGACCACCCGCTGTTCGGCGTGCAGGGCGGCGAGAACGCCCTGTCCTTCCTGACCGCCCACTACAGCCCGCGGCCCATGGTCATCCGCGGCTACGGTGCTGGGGCCGAGGTGACCGCCGCCGGAGTGCTTTCGGACGTGCTGCGGCTGGCGCTCGTGCTGCGCTGAACCGCGGGCCGTGTTGGTGGACCCGGCCGACTGTGGAAAGATGGGTCTTTCTTGACTTCCCGATGACCAAGGCCCTGCTCACCTGCCTGCTCCTCGCCTGCACCTGGCTGCAGGCGCAGACCGCCCGGGTCGTCCGCATGGCGGTCTTCCCCCACCGTCCGGCGACCTTCCAGGATGCGGAGGGCAGGGTCCAGGGCTTCTACGTGGACATGGTCGCGGAGGTCTGCCGGGCCCGGGGCTGGGAGCTGCGGTTCGTCCCGGGCTCCTTCGCCGAGAGCCTGGAACGCCTGCGCCGCGGCGAGGTGGACCTGGGCACGAGCGTCGCCTACACCGAGGAACGCGCGGCCTACCTGGACTACGGCGGGGAGGCGTCCTTCACCGTCTGGAGCATCCTGTACGCCAACCCGAAAGTCCCGATCCAGAACGTCCTCGACGTCCAGGCGCGCAGGGTTGCGGTGATGAAGTCGGACATGAACGCGGCCCACTTCATGGACCTCTGCCGGAAGTTCGAGGTCCAGCCCGTCTACCTGGAGGTGGGTTCCTTCGACGACGTGCTCCAGGCGGTGTCGACGGGCGCCGCCGATGCCGGGGTCACCACCAACATCATCGGCTACGCCCGGGAGGCCGAATTCAAGGTCATCCGGACGCCGGTGGTCTTCAACCCCTTCAGGACCTACTTCGCCACCGCCAAGGGCCGCAACGGGGACCTGCTCAAGGCCCTCGACGCCTACATTTCGGCCGGCCGGAACAACCCGGAATCCGGCTACACCCGGGCGATCGACCGCTGGATGCACCCGGGCGGTGCGGGGGGAGGGATCCCGGGCTGGGTGCCGAAGGCCGCACTGGCGCTGGTGCTGCTGCTGGCCACGACCTCCGGGGCCATGCTCCTGTTCCGCCACCGGGTGCGGCGGGCCACCGCGAAGGCCGAGGCCCTGAACCGGGAGCTCCAGCAGGAGCTCGCCGAGCGCCGCCGCCACGAGGACATGATCCTGAACGTGGCCAGCGGCGTGTCCTCCGCCACCGGCGAGACCTTCTTCCAGGAGCTGGTGCGCTACCTGGCGCAGGCGGCCGGTGCGGACGCCGCCATCATCGGCGAGGCGTTCGTCAAGGAGGGCCGGCCCTGGTCCAGGACCCTGGCGGTGTTCATCGACGGGCGCCCGGGGGCGGGCTTCGAGTACTCCCTGGAGGGCAGCCCCTGCCAGGGCCTCTACCGGGGCGAGCCCTGCGCCTACCCCGACGGGGTGCAGGCGCGGTTCCCGGGCTTCGCGCTGCTCCGGGAACTGGGCGCCTCCGGCTACGTGGGCTGCCCGCTCCTGGACGCCTCGGGCCGCAGCATGGGCATGATGGCCGTCCTCAAGCGGAAGGCCGAGACCCACCCGGAGGAGACCGCCTCCCTGCTCAGGATCTTCTCGAGCCGGGCCACGGCGGAGATGGGCCGGCGGGCCGCCGAGCGCGAACGCCAGGTGATGCAGCAGCAGATGCAGCACGTCCAGAAGCTCGAGAGCCTGGGACTGCTGGCCGGCGGGATCGCCCACGACTTCAACAACCTGCTGACGGCGATGCTGGGCCACCTGAACATCGCGCAGGCGCGGCTGAGCCCCGAATCCCCGGCGATGCCGGCCCTCGGCAGCCTGGAGCGGATCATCCACCGGACCGCCGACCTCACGCGGCAGATGCTCGCCTATTCCGGCAAGGGCCGCTTCGTGGTCCAGCAGCACGACCTGAACCGGATCATCCAGGAGATGGTCCACCTGCTGGAGGTCTCGATCCCCAAGAAGGTCGCGCTCCGGCTCACCCTGGCGGAGGCTTCCGCGCCGGTCACCGCGGACGCGGCGCAGGTCCAGCAGGTGCTCATGAACCTGGTCACCAACGCCGCCGACGCCATCGGCGACCGGGACGGCACCATCCGGGTGTCGACGGAGCTGGTCCAGCTGGACCGCGCCTACCTGGACCACGTCTTCCACGGGCAGGACCTCAAGCCCGGGGCCTACACCAGCCTGGAGGTGCAGGACACCGGCTGCGGCATGAGCCCGGAGACGCTGACGCGGATCTTCGACCCCTTCTTCACCACCAAGCCCACCGGCCACGGCCTCGGCCTCTCCGCCACCCTCGGCATCCTGAGGGGCCACCAGGCCGGCCTCAAGATCTACAGCGAAGTGGGCCGAGGAAGCACCTTCAAGGTCCTGTTCCCCTCCGCGGCGGCCGCGCCCGAGGTCCGGGAGGCACCGGAGGCCATGAGGACCTCCCTGGAGGGGATGCGGGTGCTGCTGGTCGACGACGAGGCGATCCTGCGCGAGTCCACCTCGGAGGCGCTGCGGACCCTGGGGGTCGTGGTGACGCTGGCCGTGGACGGGCAGGAGGCGGTCGACCTGGTGTCGCGGGACGCCTACGACCTGGTCTTCATGGACCTGACCATGCCGCGCATGGACGGCCGGCGGGCCTTCCATGAGATCCACCGGCTCTGCCCGGAGGTGCCGGTGGTGCTGACCAGCGGCTACAACGAGCAGGAGTCGATCCAGGACTTCATCGGCCGGGGCCTTGCCGGATTCCTGCAGAAGCCCTACACCCTGAACGCCCTGCGCGAGACCCTGCAGCGCTGCGCCCGGCCCGGCGGCAGGTAGCCCTTCCGGTGGCGCTAGACTGGGCTCCGGGAGACCCATGCGATCGATCCGAGCCTACGCACCCGCCAGCATCGGCAACTTCGCCGCGGGCTTCGACGCCCTCGGGGCGGCCCTGGCCCCGCTCGACGGGCGGCTGCTCGGGGATGTGGTGGAGCTGCGCGAGGCCGAGTCCACCCGCCTGGAGGTGACCGGCCCCCACGCCGCCCAGCTCGACGCCGGCCCGGACAACCTGGTCCTGCGCGCCGATGCCCTGTTCCGCGAGGCCCTGGCCCACGAAGGCGGGACCTGCCCCTGCTTCGCCTACCGGCTGGAGAAGCACCTTCCGGTGAACTCCGGTCTGGGCAGCAGCGCCAGCTCGATCGTGGCCACGCTGGCCGGCCTGCAGGCGGCCACCGGCGAGCCGCTCGGCTGGCCCGAGGTGCTGGAGCTCGCCGGCCGGGCGGAGGGCATCTTCTCCGGCGGGATCCACCTGGACAACGTCGCCCCCAGCCTCGGGGGCGGGCTGCAGCTGGTGGTGCCTGGGCGGCGCGAGCGGCAGGCCTTCGCCACCCGGGGCCTGCCCTGGTTCGAGGACCTGGTGGTGGCGGTGGTCCATCCCGATTTCGAGCTGCCCACCGCCCGCAGCCGGGCCGCCCTGCCGGAGGCGGTGCCGCTGGCGACGACCGTGGCCTGGGGGCGCAACTTCGCGGCCCTGGTCCACGCCCTGCACACCCGCGACCGCGGCCTCTTCACCCTGACCCTGCGCGACCTGCTGGCCGAGCCGCACCGGGCCGCCCTGGTGCCGGGCTTCACCGAGGCCAAGGCGGCGGCCCTGGGGGCCGGAGCCTGGGGCTGCAGCCTGAGCGGCAGCGGCCCATCGATATTCGCGGTGGTCGACGAGGGCCACGCGGAGGCGGTCCTGGCCTCGATCCGCGGCGCCCTGCGGGCGGCGGGGCTGGAATCGAGCGGCTGGCTGTGCAGCCTCGACCGCCGCGGCGCGCGGGTGCTCTGATGCGCCTGGTCAGCACCCGTGACCCCAAGCACCACGCCACCTTCACCGAGGCGGTCAGCACCAGCTTGGCCCCGGGAGGCGGCCTGTACCTGCCGGATCCGCTGCCCTGCTTCGCCGATGCGGAGCACCTGCTGGAGCACCTTTCGCCGCAGGCGCGGCGGGCCGAGATCCTGGCCCGCCTGCTCGGCGGGGAATTCGGCCGCGCCGAGACCGACCGGATGGCGGCGGAGGCCTTCAACTTCCCGGTGGCGCTGGTGCCGGTGGCGGCGCGCTGCTACGCGCTGGAGCTGTTCCACGGCCCGACCCTGGCCTTCAAGGACTTCGGCGCCCGCTTCCTGGCCCGGACCCTGGCCCTGCTGCGCGCCCGCGACGGCCGCGACCGCACCATCCTGGTGGCCACCAGCGGCGACACCGGCAGCGCGGTGGCCAGCGCCTTCCACGGCCTCGAGGGGTTCCGCGCGGTGGTGCTGTACCCGAAGGGCCGGGTGTCGGCGCTGCAGGAGCGCCAGTTCGGCACCCTCGGCGGCAACGTGACGGCGCTTGCCGTGGACGGCAGTTTCGACGACTGCCAGGCGCTGGTGAAGGGCGCCTTCGCCGACCCGGACCTGAGCTCCCGCCACGGCCTGACCTCCGCCAACAGCATCAACATCGCGCGGCTGCTGGCCCAGGTGCTGTACTACTTCGACGGCTGCGCCCTGCTGCGCGAGGCCGGGCTCGGCGATCCGCCGGTGTTCGCGGTGCCCAGCGGCAACTTCGGCAACCTCTGCGCCGGCCTGCTGGCGCAGCGCATGGGCCTGCCGGTGCGGGCCTTCATCGTCGCCACCAACGCCAACACCACCGTGCCCGACTACCTGGACAGCGGCGAGTACCGGGCCCGGCCCTCGGTGGCGACCCTGTCGAACGCCATGGACGTGGGCGCCCCCAACAACTGGGAGCGGATCAGCCGGCTGCACCGGGACGACCACGGCGCGCTCCGCCAGGCCCTGCGCTGGGGCCACCTCTCCGACCCCGAGACCGCCCTGGTGCTGCGCGAGCTGCGCGGCCTCGGCTACCTGGCCGACCCGCACGGCGCGGTGGCCTTCGGGGTCATGCGCGAGCGGCTGGGGCTCACCGAGACCGGCATCTTCCTCGGGACCGCCCACCCCGCCAAGTTCGCCGACAGCCTCGAGCCGATCCTCGGCATGCCCGTGCCGCTGCCGGCGGCCCTGGCGGAGGCCCAGGCCCGGCCGCTGCGGATCGCGGACCTGGCCAACGATCCGGCGGCCCTGCGGGTGGCCCTCGGCGCCTGAGAGGGCACACGCCCCCGGCCGAATTCGGGGATACTGGGACCAGACCCGGGCAGCCATGGTTCCCCCACCCTCCGCCGATTCCTGGGGCCCCCTGCTGGAGGTCCTGCCCCAGGGCGTGGTGAGGATCGATGCCCAGGGCCGGTGCGTCGAACCGAACCGCAGCGCCTGCCGGATCCTCCGCCGGAGCCGCCAGGAGCTGCTGGCCACCGGGTTCTTCGACCCGGCCAGGACGGTCCTCGATTCCGCGGGCGAGCGGATCCCCCCCGACCGCTACCCGGGCGTGCAGGTGCTGCGGACCCGGAGCGTGGTGGGCCAGGTGCGGGTGGGGCTGCAGCAGGACGACGGCGACGTGCAGTGGCTGGATGTCTCCGCGGGTCCCCTGGCGGACGGTGGTGTGCTGATGACCTTCGACGACGTCACCGAGCGCCACCGCACCGAGGCCATTCTCGCGGCGCGCGCGCGGATCGTGGAGCGGGCGGCGGGGTCCGCCACCCTGGAGGAGGTGCTCCGGTCCACCATCGACGAGGCCGAGCTGCTCACCGGCAGCTGCATCGGGTTCTTCCACTTCGTCGAGCCGGACCAGCGGACCCTCAGCCTGCAGGCCTGGAGCACCCGCACCGCCCGGGACTTCTGCCGGGCCGAGGGCCACGGCCTGCACTACCCGGTGGACCAGGCCGGCGTCTGGACCGATGCGCTCCTCGCCCTGGAACCGGTGATCCACAACGATTATGCGAGCCTGCCCCACCGCCGGGGCCTGCCCGAGGGCCACGCCGAGGTGCTGCGGGAACTGGTGGTGCCGGTGATCCGCGCGGGCGTGGCGGTGGCCCTCCTGGGCGTGGGCAACAAGCCCTTCCCCTACGGTCCCAGCGACGTGGACCAGGTGCGGCGGCTGGCGGACCTGGCCTGGGAGAGCGCGGAGCACAAGCGCACGCAGGAGCGCCACCGGTTGGAGGAGGCGGCCCTGGAGCACAGCCTCAACGCGGTCGTCCTGGCCGACCTGGAGGGCCGCCTGCGCTGGGTGAACCCGGCCTTCCTGCGCCTGTGGGGCCTGTCGGACCGCCACGCCGTGCTCGGATCCCACCTGGGAGACTTCTGGGCCGATCCCGGGTCCGTCGTGGCGGTCCTGAACCGGCTGGTGCGCGATGGCGACCCGGTGGAGGGGGAGCTGAAGGCCCGCCGCGACGACGGCACCACCTTCGATGCGCACTTCACGGCCAGCCTCGCGAAGGACGACGCGGGCCGGTCCCTGGGCGTGCTCGGCACCTTCCTGGACGTCACCGAGTCGCGGCACCTGCAGGCCATCGTCGCCGAGAACGAGGACCGGTTCCGGCGGACCTTCGACCAGGCCCCCACCGCGGCGGCGATGGCCGGCCTGGACGGGCGGCTGTTCAGGGTGAACCGGGCCTTCTGCGCCTTCACCGGGTACACCGAGGCGGAGCTGCAGGGTCTCCACTTCTCCGACCTCACCCATCCCGAGGACCTCGCCGACGGGCTGGAGGCCCTGCGCCAGCTGATCGGAGGAGGGCTGAGCCTGTACGAGGCGAACAAGCGCTACCTCCGCAAGGACGGCCGTGTTGCCTGGGGCAGGCTGAACCTCAGCCTGATCCGTGGGCCGGGGGGCGAGCCCCAGTACTTCCTGCCCATGATCGAGGACATCACCGCCCGGCGGGAGGCGGAGCTCGCCCTGCAGGAGAGCGAGGCGCGCTTCAACACCGCCTTCCAGTTCATGCCGGTGGCGCTCGGGATCACCCGGCTGGTGCAGCGGGACTTCCTGGCCGTGAACCGGGCCTTCACCGAGATCTACGGCTACACGCCGGAGGACCTGCGCGGCCGGACGGCCGGCGCGCTTGAAATCTGGACCGACCCGGCGGACCGCGACGAGGTGGTCCGGCGCCTGGGCGCGGGCGAGCCGGTGACCGATTTCGAGGTCCGGATCCGGCGCAAGGACGGGACCCTCAGGACCGTGTCCTATTCGGGGGAGGAAGTCCACATCGCGGGCGAGGCGTGCCTGCTGTCCGCGGCGGTGGACATCACCCGGCGCAAGGAGGCCGAAGCGGCGCTGAAGCTGAGGTCGGAGGAACTGGACGCCTACTTCGAGCAGGGCGTCGACCTGTTCGTCATCGCCGGGACCGATGGCCGCTTCCGCCGCTGCAACCGGGCCTGGCAGGACTGCCTCGGCTACCCCGTGGAGGAACTCGAAGGTGCCGCGTTCCTGGAGCTCGTCCACCCGGAGGACCGCCCGGCCACGCAGGCCGCGGTGGCGACCCTGGCCGGCCAGGTCCCCGTGGTCGGGTTCGTCAACCGCTACCGCCACCGCGACGGCAGCTGGCGCTGGCTCGAGTGGCGGAGCGCCGCCAACGGCGACACCATCTACGCAGCCGCCCAGGACGTCACCGAGCGCCGCAGGATCGAGAACGCCCTGCGCGAGCAGGAATACTTCTTCCGGGAGTCCCAGCGGGCCGCGGCGATCGGCTCCTACAAGGCCGACTTCCGCGCAGGCCTCTGGGACTCCTCGGAGGTGCTCGACCGGATCTGGGGCATCGGGCCGGACTTCGTTCGGGACATTCCCGGCTGGCTCGCCATCGTGCACCCCGAGGACCGCGAGGCCCTGGGCGCCTACCTGGCCGAGGAGGTGATCGGCCGTGGCCGGCCGTTCCACCGGGAGTACCGGATCCGGCGGATCTCGGACGGCGAATGCCGCTGGGTCCTCGGCCTGGGCAAGCCGGAACTGGATGCGGACGGGACGGTGACCGGGCTGATCGGAACCATCCAGGACATCACGGACCGCAAGCGCGGCGAAGACGCGCTGCGGGAGAGCGAGGAGCGCTACCGGATGCTGTCGGAAAACGCCGCCGACGTGATCTGGCTGCTCGACCTCGGAACTGGCCGCTTCGAGTACGTCAGCCCCTCGGTGCGGCGGCTGCGCGGGCTGGAGCCCGAAGAGGTGATGGCCCAGCCGCTGGAGGCTGCGCTCACCCCCGCGGCCGCGCAGCGGGTCGGTGAACTTCTTGCGGAGCGGATCCCGGCCTTCCGGAGCGAGGATCCCGGCACCTGGACCTTCACCGACGAGATCGAGCAGCTGCGCTGCGACGGGTCGGTGGTGCCCACCGAGGTGACCACCCGCTTCCTTGCCGATGCGCAGGGCCGGGTCACCCGGATCCTCGGGGTGTCCCGCGACATCACCGAGCGGCGCCGCTCCGAACACGAGCACCGGATGCTGGAACAGCAGCTGGCGAAGACCCAGCGGCTCGAGAGCCTGGGCAGCCTGGCCGGCGGGGTCGCCCACGACATGAACAACGTGCTGGCGGCGATCCTGTCCCTGGCCTGCCTGCACCAGATGCAGGCGCCGGAGGGAAGCCCGCTGCGCGCCAGCATGGACACCATCGCCAAGGCCTGCCTGCGGGGCCGGACGCTGGTGCAGGGCCTGCTCGGCTTCGCCCGCCAGGACCTGGCCGACGCGCAGGTCCTCGACCTCAACGTCCTGGTGGGCGAGGAGGTCTCGCTCCTGGAGCGCACGACCCTGCGCCGGGTCGAGCTGCGGCTGGACCTGGCCCCCGACCTGCGTCCCGTGAAGGGGGATCCCGCGGCCCTCAGCCACGCCCTGATGAACCTCTGCGTCAACGCGGTGGACGCGATGGCCGAGGGCGGAACGCTGACCCTGCGCACCCGGAACGAGGAAGGCGGCCGCGTCCGCCTCGAGGTCGTGGACACCGGGGCGGGAATGCCCGCGGAGGTGCTGGAGAAGGCCCTGGACCCCTTCTTCACCACCAAGCCGCAGGGGAAGGGAACCGGACTCGGCCTGCCGATCGTCTACGGAGCGGTCAAGGCCCACCACGGCCAGATCGAGCTGCAGAGCGCGCCGGGGCTGGGGACCACCGCGATCATCCACCTGCCTTCCTGCGCCCCGGCAGCGACGCAGGCCGCTGCCGGGCCCCAGGAAACCCCCACCGGAGTCTCCCGCCGCGTCCTGCTGGTGGACGACGACGACCTGATCCAGCTCAGCGCGGCCCAGCTCCTGGAGGCGCTCGGCCACCAGGTGACGGTGGCAGGCCGGGGCGAGGAGGCCCTGGCCCGGCTCGAGGCCGGCGAAGCCTACGACCTGATGATCCTCGACCTGAACATGCCGGGCCTCGGCGGTGCCGCGACCCTGCCCAGGGTCCGCGCCCTGCGCGCGGACCTGCCGGTGCTTCTGGCGACCGGCCGGGCGGACCAGGCGGCCCTCCAACTGGTCGCCTCCACCGCGGGCGTGCGCCTGCTGGCGAAGCCCTTCGCCCTGGAGGACCTCCGCCGCGAGCTGGCGCGCTAGGGCTAGGTCAGACCACCTTGCCGGGGTTGAAGATCCCGGCCGGATCCAGGGCGCGCTTCAGGCCGCGCAGGGCCTCGATCTGGAAGGGGTCGGACAGGGCCAGGAAGGCGTCGCGCTTCGCCAAGCCGATGCCGTGCTCCCCGCTCAGGGTGCCGCCCAGGTCCAGACAGAGCCGGAACAGGTCCATCACCTGCTGCTGCAGCTCCGCCGGATCGGTGGTGCCCGCCGCGAGCAGGTTGGTGTGCAGGTTGCCGTCGCCCAGGTGGCCGTAGGTGACCATGCCGCCGCCGATCCGCTCCAGCCCTGCGAAGAACTCGGGGATCCGGGAGCGGGGCACCACCACATCCTCGCTCACCTTGAGCGGATGGCGCTCCTTGAGAAAGGCGCTGGTCATCCGGCGGACGGCCCAGAGATCCTCCCGCTGGCGGGCGTCGGTGGCGACCCGCAGGTCCTCGGCGACCGGCCCCAGCAGGGCCGCCAGGCCATCGAGGAACCCATCCGACCCGCAGCCCCGGTCGTCGAACTCCAGCAGGGCGAGGGCCTCGCCCGGCAGCCGTCGGGCCTCCTCCGGGCCGTGCCGGCGGAGCTCCTCCAGCACGGCCGGGTCGAAGAACTCAAAGGCGGCGGGCTGGTAGCCCGCGGCCTGGAGTCGTCCGGGCAGCTCGAGCAGGAGCTTCCACGCCTTCACCGGCAGCAGCAGGGTCAGGAACTCGGCGGGCCGGGGCGCCAGCCGCACGGTGGCGCCGAGGATCAGGCCGAAGATCCCCTCGCTGCCGACCATGAGCTGGGCCAGGCTTGGGCCGGCATTGGCCTTCACCGAGCCGATGCCGAAGCGGTGGATCTCCCCGTCCGCCATCAACGCGTCGACGCTCAGCACCCAGTGGCGGGTCATGCCGTACTTGCAGGCGTTGGGGCCGCCGGCATTGGTCGCGAGGCTGCCGCCGAAGGCGCAGAGCTGCCAGGAGTTCGGGTCCGGCGGGTAGAAGGAGCCGGCCTCCCAGGCGCGCTCCCGCACTTCGCGCAGGGTGGCGCTGGCCGGGGCCGAGAGGGTGCCGTCCTGGGTGGAAAGCTGGATCCCTCCGGGCCACTCGCCCAGGTCCACCACCACCGATCCGGTCGAGGACACGCAGCCGCCGGCCTTGCCGGTCCCGGCGCCGCGCGGGACCAGCCCAAGCCCCTCCCCTGTGGCGACGCGCACCAGTTCCCTGAGGGCGGAGGCGCTGCGCGGGCGGACCCGCGCCAGCGGCAGGCCGCCCACGACGTGGCTCTCGTCCCTTCGGCAGGCTTCCAGGCCGGCCGGGTCCAGGTCGACCGCGGCGTCCGGGAGGGAGTTGAGCGCCCGCATCCCGCCACTATCGCACCCTCCTGCAACCCCCGGTACCGCCCGGCCTTCGGGCCGTGCAGAATGGACCTTCGCCCCGATGAAGACTCCTGGAACCCTGTCCCCATCCCGCTGGCTCCGCGACACGCTGGTCGCCTGGGAAGTGCTCGCCATCGTGCTGGCGGTCACCCTGGTGGCCTGGGCGCTGGCCTCGCGCCAGGTGGCCCGGGA
>JAYRFV010000157.1:0-53460 GCA_041908165.1 Holophagales bacterium
CTGGCGCAGGAGATCAAGGACCCGCTGCTGGTGCAGATGGACGTGGGCTCGGACAGCCAGATCGTCATGGCCTTCGACAACATCCGCAAGCAGTGGGACCGGATCGACTTCCTGGTGCACGCCGTGGCCTACGCGCCGCGCCACGCCCTCGACGGACGCTTCGTCGAGACCAGCCGGGAGGACTTCCGGGTGGCCCAGGACATCAGCGCCTACTCCCTCGCGGCGCTCTCCCGCGCCGCCCAGCCGCTGATGACCGACGGCGGCTCGATCGTGACCCTCAGCTACCTGGGCAGCGAGCGGGTGGTGCCGCACTACAACGTCATGGGCGTCGCCAAGGCCTCGCTGGAGGCGAGCGTGCGCTACCTGGCCTACGACCTGGGCGAGTCCAACATCCGCGTCAACGCGGTCTCCGCGGGCCCGATCAAGACCCTCGCCGCCAGCGGCATCTCCGGCTTCGGCAGCATGCTCCGCTACCACCGCACCCGGGCGCCCCTGCAGAAGGACGTCGAGATCGAGGAGGTGGCCGACGCCGCCGTGTTCCTCCTCAGCGGCATGGGCCGCGGCATCACCGGCCAGGTGATCTACGTGGACGGCGGCTACAACATCATGGCGGACTAAGGTATCGCAAGGATCCCGCGCCCGGCAGTCCACCGCGTGCCGCAACCCGCGCCGGCCTACAGGTCCTTGATCCCGCCCTGCGGCTTGGGCGGGGGCATCCGCTGCTTGAACCCCTCGAGTTCGTCCTGCTGGGCGCCCATGCTCGGGCGCGGCGGCGGTGGGGGCGGCGGCTTGCGGGGGTTGGGCGGGGGGGGCGGGCTGGGATCCTTCACCAGGGTCTGCAGGTTGTGGGTGGCCTCGCGCTGGCCGGGCTGCTCAAGCAGCAGGCGTTCGAGCAGCGCCTTGGCGTCCTCCGGCCGGCCGAGGTCGAGCTGGGCGCGGGCCGCCAGCAGCAGGGCGGGGGCGCGCCAGTCGGGGGCGGGGCGCGGCGCGCCGACGCCGGTGAGCGGCGCCAGCACGGCCAGGGCCCGCTCGGGCCGGCGGGACAGCAGGTCGATCCGGGCGGCCAGCAGCCGGTGGCTCGGGCGGGCCCCGGCCGGCTGCCAGCGGCGCGCCTCGCTGAGCCTGCCCTCGGCGAGGGCCAGCTGGGCGAGCCAGGCCTTGACGTCCTGCGGCAGCGGGAGCTCCGCCCTCAGGGTGGCTGCCGGCACCAGCAGGAGCAGGCCCAGGATCGGCCGCCAGCGCAGCATCGGCCGGCCGGCCGAGAGCAGCCACAGGAACAGGCCGGCGAGGGCCACCCAGGCGCCCCACTCCGGGCGGGCCGGCTGCAGGGAGCGCGCGGCGGGCAGCGGCTCCTTGCCATTGGCGAGCCTGGAGAGCAGTGCTCCGAGGTCTTCCTTGGGGTCCAGCAGCCGGCCGCCGCTGGCCTCCGCCAGGGATTTCAGCAGATCCGGCCGGGCCTGGCTCAGCGGCGGCTCCTGGCCCGGTTCCGGCAGGCCGGGTACCGGCTGCGCGGTATCCGAGCCGAAGGCCAGCGCATAGAGTGGCACCTTGGCCTCCTTCAGGGCCGCGCCGGCCCGCGCCAGGGCCGCGTCGGCGGTCTCCCAGGTCTCCTCGCCGTCGCCCAGCAGCAGGATCACCGCCGGCAGCCTCGGCTCCACCTGCGACAGCACCTGCGGCAGGCCGCGGCCCAGGCTGGTGCCGGGGGAGCCGATCCCGCCCGGGCTCACCGCGCGCAGCGCCTCGCGCAGCAGGATGCGGTCCTCGCCCGGCGGCAGCAGGGGGATGTCGTCGCCGGTGAGCAGGTCCACGGCGAAGCGCAGGCCGGGCCGGGGCCGGGCCCAGAGCCCGTCGAGCCGCCCCAGGGCGGCGGCCCAGCGGGTCCGCCCCTGGCAGTCGGCCACGGTCATGGAACGGCTGGCGTCCACCACCACGTGCACGGTGAGGCGGGGCACTTCCGGGGACCCCCAGCGGGGTCCGGCCAGGCCCAGGCCGAGCCCGGCCAGCACCAGCGCCATCCCCAGGCCGAGCCGGAGCGGCGACTGCCCCACCACCCGCACCCCCAGCCCCGGCCGCAGCTGCGCCCAGCCGGCGGCGAGAAGCACGAGCACGGCGAGCCCGGCGGCGGGCCCGAGGAATTCCGGGTGGGAGAAGGCTGGGCTCATGGCGCCGTCATCCAGGACGGCCGGGGCCTGCCGCGCTTGCGCGCGAGGTCCACGGCCAGCGGCAGGGCCAGCAGGAGCGCCCCGGCCAGCAGCCACTGGGCCAGCGGTTCGCCCTCCGAGGGCGGGTCCACCGGCAGGGCGGTCTTCTCGAGCCGGTCGATGGCGGCCAGGCTGCGCTCCAGGCTGGCAGGGTCGTCGGCGGAGAGCGCCTCGCCACCCGTGGCCTGGGCGATGTGCGCGAGGGAGACCGGGTCGGTGTCGACCTTCAGCCAGGCGCGGCCACCGCCCTCGAGCGGGTACAGGCTTTCGGCGCCGGGCTTGCCCAGCAGCACGGTGTGGATGCGGATGCCGCTCTGGCGGGCCTCCTGGGCGGCCTCCATGGGCAGCACCCGGCCGCGGTTCTGGGCGCCGTCGGTGAGCAGCAGGATCACCCGGCTGCGGGCCGGGCTATCGGCCAGCCGGCGCACCGCGGTCATCAGGCCGGAGCCGATCGCGGTGCCGTCGTCGCGGCTCTCCAGCTGCAGCCGGTTGAGCGTTCCCCACAGCCGCGCGTGGTCGGCGCTGAGTGGGCTGAGGGTGACCGGGTGGGCGCTGAACAGGACCAGCGCGAAGCGGTCGTTGCCGCGGTGCAGGATGAAGGTCTTCAGCAGCCGGCGGGCCGCGTCCCAGCGGCTCTCCCTGCCGTCGTCGAGGGCGCGCATGGAGCTGCTGCCGTCGAGCACCACCGCGAAATCCACCACCGGGGCGCGGCCCTTCACGGTGCGCCGGAGCTCCGGTCCGGCGGCGGCGAGCCCCAGCAGCGCCAGCAGCGCCGCGGGCAGCGCCCGGGCCGCCAGGCGGGCCAGGCGGCCGGTCGGGCGCGGACCGGGGATGCCCCAGCGGTAGGGGGCCCGCCAGGCCAGCCATAGGCCGGGAACCAGCAGCAGGAGCAGGAACGGGTGGCGCAGCTCGATCACGGCGTCCCCTTCCGCGGGTGCTCCAGGCTCCGCAGCAGGCCCTCCAGGGGCGGGAAGGGGGGGGCGAGGGCGGAGAAGCGCGCCGCGTCGAGGCTCGCGGCCCAGCGGTCCCAGGGCTCGAGCTTCCGGTGGTGCAGCTCCTGCGCGCCCCAGCTGCGGGCCGGCTCGCCGAAATGCCGGGCCAGCAGCTCGCGGCCAGCGGCGTGGGCGTCGTCCAGGTCGGCCCGGTTCCGGCTGCGCGGCGGCCAGGCTCGGGTGAAGGCACGCAGCGCGTGGCGGCGCCTCCGGCCCGCCGATCCTCGGCGCCAGCGGTCCAGCAGCAGCCAGGCCAGGGCGGCCAGGGGGACCAGCAGCAGGGATGCCCAGGCCCAGGGGAAGGGCAGCTCCGGCAGCTCGTCCTGGGACCCGCCGCCCAGCCCCATCCACGGGCCCCCGAAGGGCACCGTGCGCGGCGCGGACAGCCGGAGCTCCGGGCTCTTCCGTCCATCGCCCAGGTCCATGGCCGGGACCACGGAGGTGCCCGGGCCCAGCGGAAGCACCTGGATCCGCCAGCCCCGGCCGTCCGCGGCGGGATCGACGCCGCGCAGGCGGAGCGCGCCGATGCGCTCCTCCAGCGGCGGCCGGAGCAGCGGCGGCTTGGCCGGGTCGGTCTCGGCCAGGTGCAGCACCGCCATCTCCCCCACCGCCACCGCGGCAGGCGCCTTCCACTGGACCTCGGCCTGCAGCGAGGCCGCCAGCAGGCCCAGGATGGCGCTGCGGAGGAGCGGCCGCGGCCCGCGGCTCACGCCCCGCCCCCCTTCAACCAGGCGCCGAGCTTCACCACCGGGTCCTCGAGGATGTTCCAGGTCTGCCGTTCCACCGTCGGCGGGAAGGCCGGGTCCGGCCAGTTGGCCTGGCGGCGGTGGGCCGGGTGTTCCGGCCGGAACCAGACCACGCGATGGCGGGCGGCGATCGGCTTGAGCAGCTCGCCCAGGCCGCGCAGGCCGGCGCCGTTGCTGAGGATCCACAGGCGGTGGCCCTTGCCGTGCTCGCCCCAGTGGCCCATGGCCTCGCGCCAGCCTTCGGGGTTGGGCAGGGAGGGCCCCCGCTCCGCCAGGCGCTCCAGGATCCTCAGGCCGTGGATCCGGCCGCGCTTGGGGAACAACCGCAGCGGCGGGGTGCGGCCGTCTCCGGGCACCAGCAGGCCGAGGCGGTCGCCGCCGGCGCTCACCGTGGCCATGGCCGCGCCGCACAGCTCCAGGGCCCAGCGCAGCGGGCTGACCGGGTCGCCCAGGAACATCGATGGCGAGGGGTCCACCACCAGCCACAGGATCAGTTCGCGGCTCGACTCGAAGCGCTTGATGATCGGCTCCCCGGTGCGCGCCGTCAGGGGCCAGTTGATCGCCCGCGGATCGTCGCCGGGCACGTAGGGCCGGTTCTCGACGAAGGTGAGGCCCGACCCCTTGAGCTTGGAGGGGTGCAGCCCCTCGGTGCCGCCGGTCAGCACCCGCCTCAGGCGCAGCGGAAGGCGGCGCAGGCGCGCAAGGAATCGGGGCGGCAGGGGCATGCGGGAACAGTGTGCCCCGGTCGCCCAGTTCGGGCCAGCGTGTACGCCGATAGAACCTAAGGCATAGGAGGCATTGCGCCCTGACAATACAATTCCTGCATTCGCAGGTGTGTGCACTGCATCCCCTGCAATAGCCCGACTGGGCGCTCGGGAGCGAGGTCGGGCCAGACTGTCGAGCGGAAGTGCAACCGGCGCGGTTGCAACAGTGTCGTGGGTGCGGAAGCACAGATGACCCGCAGGTGTCCCCGGGTCATCCGGTTAAAAATCCCAAGAAGGCCGCTGATCGAGGTCGCTCTTCCGGAGTGGAAGATTTTGACCACGTTCTCACGCCCGCGTAATCCCAATCGGCCCAATCCAAGCACAAGCCCTCTAGCGCAGTCTTGCGCGAACAAGTAATCGCGTTGGCTATCCAGAGGGACGTAGATCCGCAAAGGCTTCCGGTGGTAGAAGCTCCGTGAGAGCTGGGTGATGAGCCCCTGAGGCTTGTCCATCCGCTGTCCCGGTCCGAACAAGTTTGAGATCCGAGCCACTAGGCAGGAAACCCCCTGCGTGCTCGCGGCGAAGGCTTGCACCATGGCCTCCTGGCGCAGTTTCGACCGACCATATTCGCTGACTGGGAGGCAGGGTGAACTCTCAGTCAGGGGCAGGTCCGGGCTGTTCCCGTAGACTCCACCTGCGGAACTGGCGAGGACCACCGCACCTCGGGTTGAGCCTAACACTCTTTCCAACGCGGCAAGGGTTCGCGCCAGGTGGACACACTCCAGTTCCAGGTCTTGGCTGCAGGTGCCAACCACGCCCGCCCCTGCACACCAAAAGACGGTCCAGGGCACCCCGCGCGCTCGGACCTCCTGTCCGAACGCCTCCACCAGGTTTTCCAGAGCTGCTGGGCCCAGGGTCGGGTCCTGCCAGGGAATTCCAGTGGGCCCCGGCCGCCACACAATGGGAGCAGCAGCGTCGGCCGAGAGCGCCGCGAGCAGGTGCCGGCCCAGCAGGCCACCCCCGCCGACTACCCAGGCCATGGATTGGCTCATCGGCTAGGCCGGTGCGCCTCCGGTGGGCGAGACACCAAGAGGTAAAGTGGTTTTCCCATCGCCATGGTGAGGGCCAGTGCCAGGTATTCCGCAATGACGCCAAGGGAGAACAAGATCATGCCCGAGAAAAGAGAAACAGCGATGATGAGGGAGGTCCAGCCCTGGATAGGCACCCGGTGCGCAATTTTGGCGTAGAGCACCCACGCGGAGATTCCGAGAGCGGAGAGGATGGATAGGCTACCCAGGAGGGCAATGATCCTCAGAGGCCGGGTGCCTACCGTGAGGACCATGCGCCAGAGGTGGGAAAGCAACCGGCTGAAGGAGTAGCCTGACGGACGACCGCACTCCTGCCGGAGGACGACAGGGCAATGGCCGGTCCGACCCACCACCCAAGTGAGCGCGATGTCCAGGTAGACGCCGGGGCCACAATAGGCAGCCAAGCTCCGGGCCACTTCACCGTGGATCAACCGGAAACTAGAAAATCCCCGCAGATCCTGGTTTCCGAGCAGCAAGCTGGCGATGCCGTGGGCGAGTCGGCTGGATAGGTTTCGCCAGAATGCGTGCGGAGGGAGATTTCTGCCACGCCCATACACCAACTGGCAATTCTGCTCTAGTGCGACATCGAGCATCCCGGCGATGGCCGCGGGATCGTGCTGGGCGTCCTCGTCCATGGTCACGATCCAGTCCCCGGTGGAACTGGCCATGCCAGCAAGGGTGGCCGGGTGCTGACCGTAGTTTCGGGCGAGCCAGAGGTTTCGGATCGGAGGGTGGGCCTGGGCAAGTTCTTGCATGACCTTCGCCGATCCATCAATCGCACCGTCATGGACCAGAATCACCTCTGCAATTCGGAAAGGGCAGCCACCAGGAGATACCGCACCGGCACACAGGGGCGTCAACTCGGCGAGCAGCATTGGCAGTGTCCGCTCTCCCTGGTACACCGGGACGACCACGGAAAGCTCGAGGGTGGTAGCCTCTTGGATGGTCGCTTCAATCGGAGTCAACATCGGGATCCGGGTTCCTGCTTGGGGAGCGGTTGGGTTTGGTTGGCGAGAAGTCAAGTTTCGCGCGTTGGTTCGAACTGGAGGTAAGCGGCCCGCAATTCACCGTCCCAGGGGATGGCCAGGTTGTGCAATTGCAGCAGGAACCGGAGTGCGAGTCCAAGCGGCCGAGGCGGCAAGGCCGCCAAGTATGCCCGCCGGTCGATGAATTGAAGTACCCCCGTGTCCTCGGCCTTGCCGCAGAGCCAGATGTGGATTGCGTCATTGTTGCGAATAAAGGAATCCACTCCGGCGAAAGGAACCTCCACATAGCCAGCCTTGGCGATCCGCGAGAACTCCCGACAAGTCTGCACGGGATCGTTGAGGTGTTCCAGGACGTGGCTGCAAATCAGGTAGTCGAAGGACTGATCCTCGAAAGGGTAAGGGAATCGGTTGAGGTCAATGTCATGGAAGATCCTGCGTTTGTCATGGACGGTTACCTCCAGACCGCCGCGCTGTATGTCATCCGTCCTAAGGGAATCCACAAGCACATTGGCATACCGGTTGGGAAAGTGCCCGCAACCGAAATCCGCGATCCGTACCGCCCCGGCGGGCAAATGCCGGGCGATGATGCGGTTGCGGTGCGCCGTCAGAATGCTCTGCATCAGCAGGAAAGGAAGGTGCTTGAGAAGAGAGATCGGGCCGCCGTCCATTTAGGAATTCCTCCGGAGCAGGTAAACCGAGGTGGACTGCGGGAACAGTGTGCTGAGTACGGCACCCAGAGGGGTCATTGCAAGAAAGAGCAGGTTGCGATGGCGTCCGGTCAGGGTTGCCACCAAACTTGCGGACCATGTATTTGGAAACACTGCAGTGCGGTGCCGAACCACTTCGAACCCAGCGGTTGCAGCGAGGCGCGTAAGATTGCTGCCGGCCGGGAAACTGATGTGCCGAGGGGGGTCCAGTCCATGCCAGCGCCGTCCGAAGAGTCGTGCTTCGAAACAGTCAAGGTTTGGAACCGCAATGTGAAGGCGTCCCCCTGGGCGGACCACCCGGCGCCAACTGGCGAAGGTTCCGCGCAGGTCGGTGAGGTGCTCCAGAACGAAGTGGGCCGTTAGGATGTCCACTGATTCGTCCTGAACCGTGGATGGATCGAGGCAATGAACGGTCTCGATCCCAAGCCTTGCCGCGACGCTGGCCGCTTGCCCGGGTGCGTCCTCGAGCCCAATCCTGCGGCCTACCCGATCCTTGATGGAAGCAAGGAACTCACCGTCGCCGCATCCAAAGTCCAGCAATGTTGCGGAGGCATCCTCTTGTTTCGGACGGTAGTAGACGCCGTGGATAAGCACCTGTCGTGCCAGTCGGATCAAATCTCCGCGTGGCGTGTGCATTGGGTAGTCCGTGGGATAAAAGGGCCTAGTGTCCCGAGGGACTGGGTGCTGTTGGACCAAGCCACAATCCATGCAGCAGACGAAGTCGACCACCCAGGGTGTGCCCAAGTACAAATCCTGGCAGCCGGTGAGCCGGGGCGCCAGCTCGGAACCTCCACAGATCAGGCAGCCTTCGGCGTTCAAGCGCGCGGTTCTCCGGGCTCCAGCGTACGATGGTCCACCCCGAAAACCAGTCGGCCATTGAGCAGGAAGGAAAGCGGCCACACCAGCGCGGCGGCCAGTGCGCCGGCCCAGTAGGGGTTCATGTAGACCTGTGCCAGGGCTTGGACGCCGACCGAGAGGAGATACAGCGCAATGAACAGTGCCACATAGCGAAGAAAAAGGCCTTTGCTATCCCTTCGGAAAACCCAGGATCCATGGAGTTTGAAGCCCAGCAGCATGCTGAGCACGCTTCCGGCGAACGTCGCCACCGCGAAATGGACTTCAACAAGTAGCAGGCCGGAAAAGGTGGCATAGGCAATGCAACTGTTCAGGGCGCCGACCAAGCCGAACCGCGCAAGCCGGAGCATCAAGGCGCGCAGGAGGGGGCTAAGGGGAGCCCTCATTAAAGCATCCGGTACAAGGCGGTCCGCATTAGCCCCTGCAGGTGTCCTGCAACCGCGCCCCAGCCCCGCAGTATGGGGTGGTCTCGCAGCGGTCCATCGGCCAGCCGGTCAAGGAAGCGGGCGAATTCCTGGCCCTGATTTAGGCCGATGCGTGCGCTCCACTGCCGGTGAGAGACACGGAAGGAGGCTAACGGTTGGTCGTCGTACCAAGCTGGGCCGAATTTCATCATCCGTAGCCAGTAGTCCAGGTCAACGAGGTACGGGATGGATGAATCGAAGCCCCCAATCGCGCGTGCCACTTCGGTTCGCAGCAAGACTGCGGATGGCTCGCCAAGCAGATTGCAACCTTTGAGTGCACAGGCACGCGCCGCGGTGGCCAATTCCACCTTCCCCTCTGACCAGCCGGGACCCCGACTCAGCAACAGCCGACCCCGCGCATCCACAATCTTCCTCCGACAGAAGGCGAGCACCACTTCGGGACGGGTCTCCATTGCGGCAACTTGCCGAGCAAGACAGTCTGGCGCGAGCAGGTCGTCCTGGTGGAACAGCTTGACGTACCGGCCGCGCGCTGCTGCCAAGGCTTGGTTCCAGTTTCCCTCGGGGCCAAGGTTCTGGGAATTGCGGTGGCAGTGCAGCCGCGGGTCCTTCCGACTTTGCAGCAATTCCCAACTGCCATCGGTGGAGCCATCATCGAAGGCAAGCACCTCGATGTCTGTAAACGTCTGGTTCAGTACGGAGTCGAGCGCGGGGTCCAGATGGGCCTCCCCGTTGAACACGGGGATGCATACCGACACGAGGATCCTTGACGCCTGTGACTCCATCGCTAGTACCAGTTGACGAACAGCCGTCGGTGATCGCCCCGACCAACTCTGGGCAAGCCGGAGAGGTTCGGTCCTATCCAGGCAACCATTGGAATAATGCTTGTTGGAGTGCGGATTTCGATCTCGCCGGTGGAAAGTGCCACCGGCTCCGAAGGGATCCCATTTCCTCCCAGCGTCCCCCGACTAAGCGGAACCAGTCGACCACCATCGTTGACCAGGAACAGGTAACGGCCTGGGTGTACCACATGGTAAACACCGCCACCCGCCGGCAGGCGTGCTCCGAGGACCCAGAAGTCGTCCGCGAGTGGGAGGTAGCGTTCAGACAGGAATCGCTGTTCCGTTTCGGGCAGCCAGCCGATCCGGTAGTTCGGGATTAGAATCGCGGCAGGCCGCTCAGTAAGCATGCGTGAGACTGATGGAATCCGTCCGTGCAAAAAGGCATCCAGATTAAGGCTGTGCAAGTACCAGTAGAAGCCGCTGGAGGCCCGTGTAGGCACCATGCCCACGGCATCGTAGACCCGGTCCTTGGCAGGGTCTGTCATGGACTCGGCCAGCTTGATAAGGTGCACCTGTCGGTCGTTTGTCCAATCGTGGTGCCGTACCGTGGCCATCAAAAATGGAACGACATGGGTGAAGGCAAGCACAGCCAGGACTAGAGATCGTGTTGTCCCAGGTTCCCAGGCACTTTCTAACCAGGCCGCGGAAAATCTAAATCCGGCCAGGAAAAAGAATGGGACCAGGTTCACCAAATTGTATGGAAACGGAGTTGGATTAATGTACAGAACAAAAAGCCCTCCAAGGGCGAGGGCGGCTTCCGGTGCCCCTGAGCCCCAAGTGAGGGCGCCGACTCGCAGGCGAATCAGGTCGGCAATAAGGCGTCCCACCGCTGCCGCCGCTAGGCCAAGCACCAAAGGAATTTGCAGGGGTAGTCGTAACAGGGGCATGGTGAAACTGAAACTGGATGCACCCTGACTGGCATCGACGCCACCCTTCAGTCCTGCGATAAAGGCAGGCCAAAGCCCCGAAGACATGTAAACGGCCGCTACGAGGCTACCACCCAATATTGCACCCGCCATCCAGTAAGCGCCCAGATTGATCCGAGACTCCCGGTGGTTCGGGGGTGGTGCGACTAGGAAAACCGCATTCAGGGGCAACAGGAAGACGAATGACTTAAAGGCAACGAACAGCAGAAGCGAGGACAGCACTCCCATCACGGCGAACGCCAGCCTTCCCCAGCCACTGTGCCGGCCAAACCACCAAATGAGGAGCAATCCTGTGAGCAGCAAATTATCGTGGCGGATCTCGAAGCCGTAGTCCCAAAGCGGTGCCAGGGTGGATGCGCCGAGCAGAGCAGCACCACCACGAAGGGACCATAATCGCTCGCCGGTGTTCAATGCGATCAGAAGGGCGTTCAGCAGGAACACCCCAAGGAAGAGCCAGCGCCCACCTTCGAAGATGCTTGCTGCCTCACTAGCCCGACCACACACCCAGGCGAGGGGTCCGTGCATCCACAACAGAGCTGCTGTAAAAAACTCACGTTCGAGGTGGAGTGCCGCAATCCTGGTCATGGTGAGGTTTTGGGCCTCGTCCACCTGAAAAATTCGGATGTTGGATAAGTAGGCCGCCCAAAAACCGAGTGCCACAAGCACCAACCCCATGCCCCAGCCAACCTTCAGCCGATGGATCACGCTGCCCCCGTACAACCATTCCCGCATGGAATTGGTACCGCCGCAAACAACCTTCGGCCTACTCTCGGACCGTTCTGTGTCTCATTAGCGGGAAAGCAGTTCCGACTCCCGTATGCGCTGACCGGCAAGTTCGGAGGCGTCGCAATACTGGCGGCCCTGCGAATCCGTGGCTGCTGGCCTGGACATAAGCCTCGAAGGCATGACAGGGGGCGAAATGCCGGCCGGAAGGGATCCGCGCCGCGGTCTTCTGGCAGGCCTGGCAGAGGCGGGGGATTGGCAAGGAACGGTAACGACGGGGATCGGGGTGCGATGTTGCGGACCTCGAACTCGGTGCCGGCGCCAAGGAAGAAGGTCGGCGGCGCCATCCGCCAGCGGTTGCCGGCGGGATGATTCAGGATCCACGCCAGACGCGCCGATGGACAACCGGGTGGGCGTGCAGGAGCTAACGCCTGAGAGGGATTCATTTCCATTGGACCTGGCGAAGCCGGAGCCAGACCATGCCTTCGGCGCCGACCGCGGCCGGCAGGAGGTAGAAGAAGGGCCGGCTCTCGCCGTACACCTGGATCCAGGTCCAGAGGGTCGGTTGAGCCTCCCGAACCAGGCGCGCGGCGAAGGCGTAGCGGACCGCCTCCACCGGGACGATGGCGAGCGGGAAGAGGAGCACCGAGAGGAGGGCGAGGGGCAGGCGCACCTGCAGAAGCGCCTCGCGAAGGCCCAGCAGCGAGACGCGGCGCAGGGCCAGCCAGAGGATCAGGCAGGTGAGGCCCACCTTGAGGAGGGCCAGGAACCAGGCCTTCCATGCCCGATCGCGGGACACCGGGTCGACGGGATCGGGGATGTTCGGGGTTTCCGGGCAGGCCATCAAGGCGAGCATAGGGGAAGCCCCGGCCGCCGTTGCACAGGATTTTGGCGTGACGGACCCTGGGCCGGTCTACTGCGGAAGCCGCAGTCCCTCCAGGCCCACCAGGACGCCCTCCAGGGGTGCCCGGACCTGCGCGGCCAGATGGACCGCTGCGGTTCCCTCGGCGGGCACCCGGAGGATCCAGGTGTTCACGCCGGGGCTGCGTTCCTCGCCCCGGGTGGATTCGGGCAGGGTGGAGACCTTGAGCTGGTCCACCGTGGAGCGGAGGATGCGGTCCTGCACCTCGACCTCCAGGGCTTCACCGGTGTCGTTGGCCAGGTCGAGGCGTTCGCGCAGGGTCCACTGGCGCTCCTTGCTGAAGGCGCCGACAAGGTCTTTCCGGCAGTCCAGGCGGGTGAGGCCGACCCTCAGGCCGCGGTAGGGTCCGAAGCCCAGTTCGAAGGACCGGCCGGCGGCCGGCACGGTCAGCGCGGTCTGGCCCAGGCGCTGGGTCCCGGCGAACTGCACCACAGGCGCCCCAGGGAACAGGGGCAGCCCCGCCGGGGCCGGGAAGCGGGCGACCTGGAAGACGGTGGGGTCGAGGCGCGGCGCGGACACCAGGCGCAGCTCCGGGCTGAACTCCCGCGCCAGCACCCTGAACCGGTGCGGTTCGCCGTCCGCGGGCACCTCCTTGAGGCCGTCGAGGACGTAGGTGGTGGCCAGGCCCTGGGCCTCCTCGAGGACCGTGGTTGCGGGTTCCTCGGCGGCCACCACCGGGACGGAAGCATAGACATTGGCCGTGTAGGAGGCCTGGCGCTTGTCCTGCTCGTCGCGACTGGCCCGGGTGGCAAAACCTGTCGCCACCGCCGGGGCAATCTGCAGCGGCTGCGCCAGCCAGCCTGCCTCCAGGGCGCCGTCGAAGCGGGGCAGGGCCAGGCTGCGGCCGGCGCGGACGTTGCTGACCTCCAGCTTCACGCCGTCCCAGGATTCGCCGCTGCGCTGGCTGACCGCGGCGTACAGGACCAGTTCCAGGCCCTTGCGGTCAGCGCCCAGGCGCGCCTCGTAGGCGGGCTGCCAGCGCGCCGCGCGGCTTCGGTAGCTGAGCTCGATCTGGACCTCGCCCGGCCGGGCGGCGGTGAATTCCACCGTGACCCGGCTCGGCGCGGCCCGGTGGCCGCCGGCGCCCAGGGCGAGTTGCGCATCGAGCCGGCGCTCCTCCTGGCCGAGCTTCTCCAGGTCGCGCTTGCGGGCGCGGTCGCGGCCGAGCAGGTCGCCGAGGCGGACCCGCAAACCGCGGCTGAGCTCCAGGATCGCCGCCGGGTTGGGCGTGGCGGTGGCGAGCCGGGCGGACAGGTCCTTGTCGTAGGTGGCCTGCAGGTTCTTCAGGAAGGCGAGTTCGTGGGCCAGGGCCTCACCCTCGGACTCCAGGGCGTCGCGGCGGTCGCGGAGGCCCTCCCGCTCCAGGGCGAGGGCCTTGTATTCGGGCGTCTCGGTGACCACCCGGACCTCGGCGGACACGGCCAGATCGCCGAGCCGCGAACCCTCGGGACCGGCGGCGCTCACCCGCAGATCGTCCAGGCGCAGGCCGGCCGGCAGGTCCTTGAGGATGAACCGGGACGTTCCGGCCACGCCGACCCGGGTGCGGCCCACCCGGGTCACCCAGGCCTCGTCGGGATGGAGCCGCACCCGCTCGATGGGGGCGGCGAGGACGATCGGTTCCTGGGCCAGCAGCAGGCCAGGGGCGGCGAGGAGGAAGGTGATGCGGCGCATGGGGTCTCCTGGGTGCACCCAAGGTAGGCCGCGGCCGGAGGCCCGGGCGTAAAGGCTCCGTAACATGGGGCGGCGCACCCCTGCGGACCGCCCTCGCGTACCATGGACGCCATCCTCAGGAGCTGCGGTGGCCCAGCGGAGCAAGGCCTTTCCCGACCAGGCGGCGGGCGCCTTCTTCGTCGACCGCAGCTGCATCGACTGCGGCACCTGCACCGAGTTCGCGCCGGAAACCTTCGAGGACGCAGGGGAGCACGCCCGGGTGCACCGCCAGCCGGCCGGCGAGGCCCAGGCCCTGCGCGCCGCCATGGCCCTGGTGAGCTGCCCCACCGGCTCCATCGGGAGCGACGACAAGGCCGCCGTCGCGAAGGCCGCGGCCGCCTTTCCGCACCCCCTCACGGATGAGGTCGCCTTCTGCGGCTACACCAGCGCGCAGAGCTTCGGCGCCTGGAGCTGGCTGCTGAAGCGGCCGGCGGGCAACGTGCTCGTGGATTCGCCGCGCGCCGCGCCGCCGCTCCTGAAGGGGCTCGAGGCCCAGGGCGGCGTGTCGATGCTGGTGCTGAGCCACAAGGACGATGTGGCCGACCACGCGGTCCTCGCGGAACGCTTCCGCTGCCCCCGGGTGGCCCATGCGGCGGAGGGGCTGGACTGGGCCGAGCGCCTGGTCAAGGGCCAGGACCCGGTTGCGCTGGCCGAGGACCTCCTCCTCATCCCGACGCCGGGCCATACGGCGGGGAGCCTGTGCCTCCTGTTCCGGGAAACCTACCTCTTCACCGGCGACCACCTCTGGTGGAATCCCCGCAAGGGCCGGCTGTCCGCCAGCAAGGCCTTCAACTGGTACGACTGGGGCACCCAGCTGCGGAGCCTGGAACGGCTCCAGGACTTCCGGTTCACCTGGGTCCTGCCGGGCCACGGGTCCGTTCACCACACGGACTCCCCGGAGGCCATGCGGGCGGACCTGGAACGCGCCCTGGCCGAGCTCCGCGCCCTGTGAGCGGAGCCCCGCCGGGCCTTGGGCTACAGCCGCGGACCCCGCTTGGCGAAGGCCGCCGCCGGCCAGAATCGCACTCCCACCGTTCCGTGGGCATCCCGCACCTGCCCGCCCTCGAACCGGTGGCTGCTGGACTGGAACTGGGCCTCGAGGGCCAGCCAGGGAGTGACCTGCAGGCCCGCCAGGAGCCGCACGGCGGGCGACCAGGTCTCCTCGGCCCTCGGCGCGGGCAGCCCCGGACCCTGCAGCACCCCCAGCAGGTCCCGTTCCTGCCAGGTCTGGACGAGTCCGAGGCCGCCGCCGACGTAGACGGTCGGGCGGGCCTGCCAGCGCTCCCCGCCCGGCGAGAACAGCAGGTCCGTGCCGAAGTGGTGCAGCTTGAGGGTGGTCCGGACCGTGGCGGCCCCCTCGCTTCGTGGCTCCAGCCCGCGGAAGAGCGTGTCGTCGTAGCGCGGCCGGAGCTGCCAGCGGGGGGCGAGGCGGAGCGGAAAGCTCCAGCCCAGCGCCCGCTGCGAGCGGCTGTCCTGGGTGCCCTTCAGGTCGGCGGGCACTTGCGAGACGCCGACCTGGAACTCGCCCAGCAGGGCGAAGGCGACCGCCTCGGGGGGAACCCACTGGGCCTGGAGCGCCACGCCGCAGGCGAGGGCCAGGGCCGCGCGGGCCCGTCCAGCGATCACCACTTCACCCGCACCCGGTAGCTGAGGGTCGCGCTGCCCTCGGCGGGCACCGGCACCTTGAACTTGGCGGCGCCGGCCGCCTCCTTGCTGTGCGGGTGGCTCTGCTGCAGCAGTTCCCAGTCGCCGGGCATCGGCTCGAGCAGGGACACGGTGACCGGCTCCTTCTTGGCGTTCTTCAGCTCGACCTCGAAGGCGGCCTCGTAGACGTAGTTGTAGCGGCTGGTGCCGGCCAGCTTCTTGAAGTCGGTCTGCTTGCGCTTCGCGGTGACGTCGAAGGCGTCGCCGAGCTTGAGCCGTACGGTCTCGTTCTTCGGGGTGTGGTCGATGGCGTCCTCGCCGACGAACTGGGCGCGGCCCTCGCTGTCGCGCTTGTAGACCCGGACCACCCCCTTGGGCAGGGGCATCCCCATGCGGGCCTCGGTGCGGTTGTCGAACTCGACGAACACGCCGACCTTGAGCTTCGAACCGATGTCCCCGTACTGGCTCTGGTAGTAGTAGCTGTCGCCGCGCAGCAGGTACTCCTTGCGCACCGGCACCGCGGAGGCCGACAGCAGCGCCACCTGCTTGGTCTGGGCCGCCTTCAGGGTGGTGGGCCGATCGAGGGTGTAGAGGTGGTACTCGAACAGGCTCTCCTCCTGCATCTGGGGGGCGGAGGCCTTGGCCATCCCAACCACGCCCGGCGCCAGCATCGCCCTCTCCCTGCGCTCCGGCACCCGGTTCACGTCCCCCGCCACCAGCTGCAGGGTGGCGTCCGGGTAGGCCACGCCGCTGGTGTTGGTGAGGGTCACCCAGCCGTTCAGGTCCAGGTGCTTCTCATCGCTGGAGAGGTTGGCCACGTAGTCGGCCTTCCAGCCCAGGCCCGCGGTCAGGTAGCTCAGCTCCAGCTTCTGCGCCTTCTCGGCGGGGCTGTGCAGGGTCACCACCAGGGTCGGCCGCGCGCGCAGGTTCTCCGGCACCTTGGGGAACACGATCCGGCCGGGCACGCTGGTCTCGATGCGGTCGGCAAACTGCAGCACGGTGCCGCTGTTGGTGGCCAGCACCGTGGCCTCCTCGCGCTGTTCCTTGGCGCCGGCGCCGTCGGGGTTGGCGCGCATCGACACCACCGTCACCTTCTGCCCGACGTACTTGTCCAGCAGCTTGGCCGGGGTCAGCAGGTCGAAGTCGAAGTTCTGCTCGACCACGAAGAACCCCTTCGGCTCGGTCAGGTTGCGCAACAGGGCGGTCTCCGGGCGGATCTGCGCGCTCACCTCCTGGAAGGCCAGCTGCACCTCGCCCTTCGGCAGGCGCACCTCGCGCTGGTCCTTCACCAGCGCCAAGCTGTCGTTGTAGATCGTCACCGCCAGCCCCTGCAGGTCCTTCTGGGTGGTCGGGATCTCCCGCGGCGACTGCGCCGCCAGGGACAGGGCGAGGGGGGCGAACAGCAGGGCGCGCATGGGGACTCCGGGGGAGGTGGGTTCAGGGTGACGCAAAGGAAGGGCAGGGCTCAAGGCACAGGATCGGGGACCCGGAAGGTGGCCCGCAGCAGCGATGGGCCGACCGCCGCCGGGAACCGGAACACGACCAGGTCGCTGCGTTCGCGGGTCCCCGGATGGGTGGTCGACTGCACCTGCCAGTCGGCACCCACCAGCGCATGGACCTCCACCGGCACGGTTCCACTGCGGTCGTTGCGGAGCTGGACTTCGAAGGAGGCGAAACGGCTGCGGCGCTGAAACCACGTTCCACGTTCGATCCGGCTCCAGCGCCAGGTTCCCGTCAATCCGGCCATGGGGCCGAGGCTGAGTTCCGCCTTCTCGCCTTCCGCCGCCTCTTCGATCGCTTCATCAAACAGCGGGATCGGATGTCCATCCGGGCCCGTGTAGTAGACAAAGACCTGGCCTCGGGGGAGCGGCCTGCCCAACCCGTGGGAGGTGTGATTGATGAATTCGAATCGGGTCTGCTGGATGTCGCAGGGTGCCCAGTCCGACTGCGGATCGGCCTCCCCACGGGCGGCGACATCCGGCAGCCGGTCGGGCAGGGAGACGCCAAGGATATTGCGCGCATGAAGCGGAATGGCCGCCGCGGAGAACAGGGCAATCTGCTTGGTCTGCCCGGGTTCAAGGCTGGTGGGCCGACCCAGGCTGAACAGTTGGTTGTCGCCGATCCGTTCCGTGCTGAAGGAATGGGCCGAGGCGGCCACCATCACCGCCGTGGTGTTGAGACGGGGCAAGTCCGGGTCGCCCGGTTCCGGCGGTGGGTCGGGAACCCGGGCAGGGTCGCCGGCCAAGAGTTGCAGGTGGGCCCGGGGGAAGTGCGTGCCGCTCTCGTTGGTGAGGGTGACGAAGGCGTCGAGGTCCAAGGCGGTGCCCGCCCTGTTCAGGGTCGCCACGTAGGTGGCCTGCCAGGTCAAGCCCTTGGCGAGGTAGGCCACATCCACGGAGCGCGACCCATGCGCCGAAGCCTCAAGGTCCATCAGCAGGGTCGGTGAGGGACGCAGCCCCGGAGGGCGCTGGACGAAAGCCAGGTCTGCCGGTGAAACCGCCGTATAGCCCCCCAGAAGGCGAACCAGCACGTTCGGATCCCGGTCCACGAGCAGGCGTTTGGCGAACCGTCCTCGGTAGATTCGCGCCAGCCTCCAAAGCGGTGGCATGGGATCCAGGCGTGCCTCCATGGGCGTTCGTGGCGGGGCGTGGAGGGCCTGGGTCGGCAGGCTGGCGAGGCTGCCTTCGATCGGTGGGAGATCCCCTGCCGGATCCAGGATCCGCACCTTGCCATTCAGGCTATTGAGGGTCAGGTTTTCCGGGCTGAGCAGGTTGAACTCGAAGTTGCGTTCGAGGATCCGCACCGATGGGCCGTCAACCGTGCGGAATTGGACGGTTTTCGGTTCGATGGTTGCGGCGACTTCCTCCAGGGCGAGGCGAACCGGCCCGGCCGGAAGCTCGAACCGCCGCCGTTCACGGACCATCGCGTAGCCACCGTGGTAGAGGGTGAGGCCGAGTTCGGTTCGGTCGGCGGCGGTGCTTCGGACCTCCGGGGCCTCGGATGGCTGGAGCAGCAGGAGCAGGGCGGGAACCGCCATCGAAGCAAACGCCATGCCTCCATCCTAGGGCAGGCCAGCCTGGTTTGCGGTCCGGTGCCCGATCAGGGCAGTGGCTGGGTGCTGCCGTCGCGCTCGAGCAGGGTGCCGGCGTCGAAGTGGAAGACCAGCTGCCGCCACACGGCGGCGGCCTCGGGGCCGGAGATGGTCAGCGGCTCGCCGTGGACCAGCCGCAGCACCAGCCGCTCCTCGTAGTACTGGGGCATGTTCGGCTTGGCCTCGGTGTATTCGACGTGCAGGACCTTGTCCAGGGGGACCAGTTCGGTGACCCCGGCGGCATTGCGGAGGATGAGGCAGCGGTTCGGGGTCATCGGTTCACCTGCCCTGAAGATAGGCGTCCTGGGGCGGGGCGGAAAGGGCCTTGGCTTCAGGCGCGGGCCAGCCGGGCCACCGCCTCGGCCAGCCGGGCGACCTCCTCCTCGAGGGTGTAGAGGGCCATGCCCGAACGCAGCAGGCCGCCGCGCTCGGCGAGGCCCAGCACCTCCACCGCCCGGGCCGCGTAGAAGTGGCCGTCCCAGGTGAGGATCCCCTGGTCGCCCAGGCGGCGCGCCAGTTCGGCCGCCGGGGTCCCGTCCACGGTGATCGACACGGTCGGGGCCCGCCGCGGGGAGCTGAAACCGGGTCCCCAGGCGGTGACCCCGGGAATCGCTTGGACCGCCTCGTGGTAGCCCCGCGCCAGGCCGTGCTCGCGGGCGGCCAGGCCGGTCATGGCGTCCACCAGCCGTTCCCGCAGGGTGGACCCGCTGCCGAGTCCGGCCAGGTAGTGGATGGCGGCGCCCACGCCGGCCAGGGCGGCGTGGTTGAGGGTGCCGGTCTCGATGCGCCAGGGCGCCGCCGGGTCGGCGGTGCGCAGGTGGTCCGGGCGCAGGGTCTCCAGGAGCCCGGGGCGGCTGTAGAGGATGCCGACGTGGGGGCCATAGAACTTGTAGGCCGAGCAGAGCAGGAAGTCCGGGTCCAGGGCGGCCACGTCCAGCGGGAAGTGCGGGGCGGCGTGGACCGCGTCGACGATCAGCCAGGCCCCCACCCGGCGGGTCAGCTCGCGGGCCAGGGCCAGATCGTTGACCGTGCCGAGGGCGTTGGAGGCGTAGCCGATCGCCACCACCCGGGTGCGCGGGCCGATCTTGCTGGCCAGGTCCTCCGCGTCCAAGGTGCCGTCGTGGCGCAGCCGGACCTCCTTCACCACCCCGCCGCGCTCGGCCAGTCCGAGCCAGGGCCCGCGGTTGGCTTCGTGGTCCAGCTGGGTGACGACGATGTCCTCGTCCTCCGCCAGCTCCCGGACCAGGGCCCGGGCCAGGGAAAAGGCCAGGGTGGTCATGTTGGCGCCGAAGGAGATTGACCGCCCGGATTCGGCGCCGAGGAAGGCCGCCGCCGCCGCGCGGGCGTCCTCGATCACCGCGTCGGACTCGCGCGAGGTGACGAAGGCGCCGTGGGTGTTGGCGTTGCAGGTGGCGTAGTAGTTCGACACCGCCTCGATCACCGGTCGCGGCACCTGGGTGCCGCCGGGGCCGTCGAAGTAGGCCAGGGCCCTGCCATCCAGGGTCCGGGCCAGGGACGGGAAGTCGCGGCGGAGGTCGCGGACGCGGGCGTCGTCGAGGTGCATGGGGGCTCCGGAGCAGCCCGTCCAGTATCCTCCCGGTGTCCCCGACAGGAAGCCGAAGTGGGACACTGGTCGGATGTCCGAAGACCGCCTCTACCTCATCGACACCTTCGCCTTCATCTTTCGAAGCTACTTCGCCAATCCGCGGCTGAAGAACGGGGCGGCCTACACCTTCGTGCGGCTGGTGCTGCAGCTGCTGGAGAAGCACAGGCCGTCGCACATCGCCTGCGTGTTCGACACCCCGGAGCCGACCTTCCGCCACGTGCTGTATCCGGAGTACAAGGCCAACCGCGACGCCATGCCCGAGGACCTGCGGCCGCAGATCCCGCTGATCCGGGAGCTGATCGGCGCGCTGTCGATCCCGATCGTGGAGCTGCACGGCTACGAGGCCGACGACGTGATGGGCACCCTGGCCCGGCAGGCGGCGGCGCAGGGACTGAAGGCGGTGGTGGTGAGCCCGGACAAGGACCTGCTGCAGTTGGTGGACGACGGCGCCGGCATCACCGTGCTGAACACCAAGGACGGCGAGGTCTGGCACGACCGCGAGGGGGTCAAGGCGCGGATGGGGGTGTGGCCGGAGCAGGTGGTGGACTTCCTGACCCTGCTGGGCGACGCCAGCGACAACGTCAAGGGCGTCCCGGGGATCGGCGAGAAGGGCGCGGCCCTGCTGCTGGAGAAGTACGGCAGCCTGGAAGGGGTCCTGGCCGCCCGCGAAGAGCTGAAGCCGAAACAGCGGGAGGGCCTGGAAACCGCCTCCGGGTGGCTGGACCTCACCCGGCGGCTGGTCACCGTGGTCACCGACCTGGAGCTGCCCCTGGCGGCCGGGCAGCTGGCCTACCCCGGCGTGGATCCCGCCCGGGCCCGAGAGACCTTCAAGGCGCTCGGCTTCCAGACCCTCACCAAGGAATTCACCGCCCGCACCGAAGAAGGGCAGACGGACCGCCGCTACCGGGTTGTCCAGGACATAGCTGACCTTGAGTTGGTGATTAAGACCATACGAGACAAGGGAATGTGTGGACTTGACACCGAGACCACCAGCATCGAAGCGACCCGCGGTCATCTGGTCGGAATCAGTCTGGCCTGGAACCCGAACGAGGGCGTCTACGTGCCCCTGGCCCACCTGAAGCCGGCCAGCCAGGACACCGAAGGCGCCCTGCCGGGGCTGCTGCCGGATTCGGGCCTCCCGGAGGGCCTGCTCGACCTCCGGGGCGACCCCGAGGACTATTTCGCCGAGATCGGGCCGCACCTGGATCCGCGCAACCTGCCCTTCACTGGGGTGCGCCGGGCCCTCGGGCCGCTGCTGGCCGACCCCGCCATCGCCAAGGCCGGCCAGAACCTCAAGTACGACCTGATCGTCCTGGCCCGCCACGGCCTGCCGGTGGAGGGGGTCGTCGACGACAGCATGGTCCAGAGCTTCCTGGCCGAGCCCGGCCTGAGGCACAACCTGGACGACCTGAGCGTCCGCCACCTGGACCTGCGGCCGATCGCCTTCGAGGAGGTGGTCGGCAAGGGCAAGGGCCAGCTCCGCTTCGACCAGGCGGTGTTCGAGCAGGCCGTCCAGTACGCGGCGGAGGACGCCGACCTGGCCCTGCAACTGACCCGCAGGCTCGACGCGAAACTGGAGGAACCGGCCCTGCGGCGGCTGTACCGCGAGGTGGACCTGCCCCTGGTGGAGGTGCTGGCGGACATGGAGCGCACCGGCATCCGCCTGGACCCGGCGGTGCTGGCGGGGCTCTCGGAGACCATGCACGACGAGCGCCGGACGGTGGAAGCGAAGGTCCTGGAACTGGCCGGCGAACCCTTCAACCTCAACAGCCCCACCCAGCTGGGAAGGATCCTGTTCGGCAAGCTCGGGCTGCCGGTGGTCAAGACCACGGGCAAGACCAAGGCCCCCAGCACCGACGAGGACGTGCTGCAGGAACTGGCGGACCAGCACGGCGCCGAGATCGCCCGCTTCCTGCTGCGCCACCGGGAGCTGGCGAAGCTGCTCGGCACCTACGTGGATGCCCTGCCGGGCATGGTCAACCCGGTCACCGGGCGGCTGCACACCAAGCTCCACCAGGCGGCGGTGGCCAGCGGCCGGCTCGCCTCCAACGACCCCAACCTGCAGAACATCCCGGTGCGCACCGAGGACGGCCGGGCCATCCGCGGCGCCTTTGTGCCCGAGTCGGGCTGGGTCCTGCTCGACGCCGACTACAGCCAGATCGAGCTGCGGGTGGTCGCCGCGCTGGCCGAGGACCCGGTGCTGCTGGGCGCCTTCGAGGCGGGGGAGGACATCCACCGGCGCACCGCGGCCGAAGTGATGGGGGTGGCCATGGACCAGGTCGATGCCGAAGCCCGCAGCCGGGCCAAGGCGGTCAATTTCGGCCTGCTCTACGGCCAGGGCGCCTTCGCCCTGGCGGCCTCCTTGGGGATCAGCCAGCGCGAGGCCAAGGCCTTCATCGAAAGGTACTTCGAGCGCATGCCGCGGGTCGCCCAGTGGATCGAGGCCACCAAGGAGCAGGCGCTGAAGGAGGGCCTGGTGCGCACCCGCTGGGGCCGGGTCCGGCCCATCCCGGAGCTGGAGAGCGCCAACGCCAACCTGCGCAACGGCGGCCTGCGGGTGGCGGTGAACACGGTGGTCCAGGGCACCGCCGCCGACATCATGCGCCGCGCCATGGTCCGCCTGCACCGGAGCCTGCGGGCTGCCGGCCTGCGCAGCCGGCTGCTGCTGCAGGTCCACGACGAACTGCTGCTGGAGGCGCCGCCCGAGGAGGCCGAACAGGCCGCAGCGCTGCTCAAGGACGCCATGGAAGGCGCCGACGACCTTGGACCTCTCGGGGTGAACCTGGCCGCCGACGTGCGCCAGGGCCGCACCTGGCTCGAGGCGAAGTAGCGGATCGGGGAAGGCCTGAACCGGGGATCCGGGCGGCGCCCCAGGGCTTCGCCCCCTGCCGGGTGCGGCTCGCCCCGCAGGGCCTTGCCGGCGCGGGGGCCGCGGCTAGCTTGGTGTCACCTGCCCCCCGCCGTCGAGCCGGAGCCATCCCATGACCGACCTGCGCCTTGCCCGAATGGCCTCCCTGGGCGGCACCGCCGCCCTCCTCCTGCCGGGCGCAGCGGTGCTGCGGGCGGCCGACCCGCCCCCTGGAGCCTTGAGGGAACAGCTGCTTCCGCGGGTCCTGGAGGGGAAGTGGACCGAGGTCCTGCCGCTGGCCGAGCAGCTGACCCGCCGCGACCCCGATTATGCCCTCGGCTGGCTGGCGCTGGGCCTGGCGCGCTCCCACACCGGGCTGCACCGGGAGGCCATTCCCGCCTTCGACCGGGCGCTCGCCCTGGGGGCGGCCCAGCCCTTCCGCATCCACCTGGACCTGGCGCGGGTGCACGCCGCGCTCGGAGACCTCGACGCCGCCCTCGACTGGCTCGACCGGGCCGTGGCGGCCAAGGCGCCGTCCCGGCAGCGCTGGGCCAGCGATCCCAGGCTCAAGCCCCTCGCCGGCCTCCCCCGGTTCAAGGCCCTCACGCTCACGGCCGAGGTGCCGGCGGCCACGCGGGCCGAGGGCTGGCGCGGCGACATCGACCTGCTGGTCGGGGAATTGAAACGGCTCCACGAACGGCCGTTCCGCCGGGTTCCGGAATCCGTCTTCGACGCGCGGATCGCGGCCCTGAAGGCGGAAGTGGACACGCTGGACGACGGTGCCATCACCGTGCGGCTGATGCAGATCCTGCTGCCGGTTGCGGACGGCCACACGCAGATCGTCCCGCCCTACCGGAGCGGCGAATCCACCCGCCTCCTTCCCCTCCAGATGTTCCTGTTCGAGGAGGGGCTCTACGTCACCGCGGTTCCGGCCGAGCACGCCGACCTGCTCTGGGCGCGCGTGGACCGGATCGACCGGACGCCGGTGGCGGAGGCGATCCGTGCGCTGGGCACCGTGATCCCGCGCGACAACGACATGTGGATCAAGACCCGGGCGCCCCTGTTCCTGCGCTACCCGCAGATCCTGAAGCCGCTCGGCATCACCGCCGCGGACGACCGGGCCACCTACACCCTGGTGGACCGGCACGGGAAGGCCAGGCAGGTGGACCTGCAGCTCGGCAGGCCGTCCACCGCGCCCCTCGAACGGCCGCCCGAGGCGCCGGCCGATCCGCCGCGCCACCTGAGGCAGCGCCGGGATCCGTACTGGTTCGAGGTGCTGGGCCCTGAACGGACCCTCTACTTCCAGTACAACGCCGTGGCCAACCGCCCCGGTGGGCAGGAGAGCCTCGCGCAGTTCGCCGACCGCCTGGCCCAGGCCATCGCCCGGGAGGACATCGACCGGCTGGTCATCGACCTGCGCTGGAACGGGGGCGGGAACCTGGAACTCAACCTGCCGCTGCTCAAGGCGATCCTCGCCTCGCCCAAGGTGAACCGGCCGCGCGGCCTCTACGTCATCGTCGGCCGGCAGACCTTCTCCGCCGCGCAGGTGTTCGCAGGCCACCTGGAGCGGTTCAGCCACGCCACCTTCGTCGGCGAGCCCACCGGCTCGAGCCCGAACTTCATCGGCGAGCACTCCGACCTCAAGCTTCCCTACAGCGGGCTCACCGTGAACATCTCCTTCCTGGCCTGGCAGACCGGCGCCGCCTCCGACCACCGGACCTGGATCGCGCCCTCGATCCCCGTTCCGGTGACCTTCGCCCACTGGCGCAGCGGGCAGGACGCGGCCCTGGAGGCCATCCTGGCCCAGCCGCACTGACCCTGGACCGGCAGGCGGTGCGCGCGGGCCGGCTGGGTGGGCTGGCCTGAGATGTCGTCTCTTTCGCAATAGTCAAGGCCATTATTACCCGTTGCATCAGGCCGCCAGTTGTGAACAATGATGTAGCCGAATTTTTTCCAAATACCGCCCCCCTGATCCCCTTCAACCTGGACCGAACGTGCCGCACCTGAGGGAGCTGTTCGCCCGCGAATCGCGCCTGGCCTTCGGCCTCCTGCTGGCGCTGGTGGCGGTGCATACGGTCTGGGGCCTCTGGCAGCCGGTCCATTCCTGGATCACCCTGACCCTGTTCGGCCTGCTGGCGGTGGGCTTCGGCCTCTTCATCCACCGGCGGCTCCTGCGCCTGGAACGCGACATGGACGCGCAGCTCGAGGGCCTCGCCAGCACCGCCGAGCGGGTCGAGCGGCGGGAGCCCTCGGGACAGCACTCGGCCTACGGGATCCCCCAGGTGGACCGCACCGAGCGGGTGCTGCTGAAGATCGGCGCCCTGCTCCAGGAGCACGAGCAGCTGAAGGCGCAGCTGCAGGCCCTGCAGCGCCAGCAGGTCACCGGCCTGCTGGCGCGGGAGCTGGCCCAGGGCCTCACCAACCGGCTCACCGTGGTGCTCGGCCACCTGGACCTGGCGGTGGACGGCATGGCCGAGGGCGACGGCCGGAGGCTGCACCTGCGCCACGCGGAGAACGCCGCCAAGGGCTGCGTCGAGAGCGCCCAGGCGCTGCTGTCCTTCGGCAGCGTCCGCCCGGAGCCCGCCGCGATCGACGTGAACGCGCTGACAGACAAGGTCTGCGGGCTGCTGCGCCGGGTGGTGGACGACAAGATCCGCGTGGTGCTGGAATTCGGGTCCGACCTGCCGCAGGTCCAGGGCGACGCGGCGCGGCTGGAGCAGGTGGTCATGAACCTGGGCCTGAACGCGCGCCAGGCCATGGACGAAGGCGGGACCCTGACCTTCCGGACCAGCCGCAACCCTGATGGATGGGTGGCCCTGAACGTCGAGGACACCGGCGTGGGCATCTCGGCGGAGCTGCTGGACCGGATCTGGCAGCCCTTCTTCAGCACGCGCCCGGCCGCGGACGGCGTGGGCCTCGGCCTCGCCACGTCCCGGGAGATCCTCCAGGACCTCGGCGGGCGCATCCAGGTGCTGAGCAACCCGGGCCAGGGCTCGGTGTTCACGGTGCTGCTGCCGCCGGCGGCGCGGCAGATCCCAGCTGCGCCGCGGCCGGCGCGGCCGAGCTTCGAGGGCCTGCGCATCCTGCTGGCCGAGGACGAGCCCGAGATCCGCACCGTGATGAAGGAGCTGCTCACCCGCATGGGCGCGGAGGTGGTGACCGGGGTGGACGGCGAGGACGCCTGGAACCTCTGGGAGCTGCTGGGCCCCTTCGACCTGCTGATCACCGACCAGCGGATGCCGCGGCTCAACGGGCTCGAGCTGCTGGCGCGGATCCGCGCCGGCGCCCGCGACCTGCCGGTGCTGGTGATGACCGGTTTCGGCCTGGAGGAGGCCGCCGACGTGCTCGAGGACGATCCGCGCGCCCGCCTCCTGGCCAAGCCCTTCACGGTGCCCGTCCTGCTCGAGGCCCTTTCCGCCCTGGCCGGGAAGGCGCGCGCGAGCCTCCACCTTCCGGGATAATCGGAGCCGGGGGGCGGCATGAAGATCCTGCTGGTCGGTTCGGGGGGGCGCGAGCACGCCCTGGCGTTGCGGTTCAAGGCATCGGCCACGCCGGTGGACCTGGTCTGCGCGCCCGGGTCGGATGCCCTGGGCCGGCTCGGGACCCGGCTGCCGTTCTCCGGTGAGGACCTCCCGGGGTTGACCGCCTGGGCGCAGGAGCACCGGCCCGACCTGGTGGTGATCGGCCCGGAAGCGCCGCTGGTCGCGGGACTGGCCGACGCCCTCGCCGGCCTCGGCATCCCGGTGTTCGGCCATCCTCAGGGCACCGCCCGGCTGGAAGGCAGCAAAGCCTTCGCCAAGGACTTCATGGCCCGCCACGGCCTCCCCTGCGCCTGGAGCCGGACCGTCGCCGACCCCGCCGAGGGCGAGGCCCTGGTCAAGTCCTGGCCGCATCCCTATCCGATCGTGCTCAAGGCCGACGGCCTGGCCGCGGGCAAGGGCGTGGTGCTGGCGGCCACCGAGGCGGAAGCCCTCGGCACGCTGCACGCCTTCCTCGGCGGCCAGTTCGGCGAGGCCAGCCGGACCATCGTCTTCGAGGAGGCCCTGGTGGGCATGGAGCTGTCCCTGCACGTGCTGGTGGACGCCACGCCCGGCCGGGCCCGCTACGCCCTGCTGCCCGCCTGCCAGGACCACAAGCGGATCTTCGCAGGCGACCGGGGCCCGAACACCGGCGGCATGGGCGCCTTCGGACCGCTGCCCTTCCTGCGCCCCGAGGACGTGGCGCGGATGCGGGCGGAACTGGTGGAACCCACCGTCCGCGGACTGCAGGCGGACGGCCTGGAGGGCCGAGGCGTGCTGTTCCTGGGCGTGATGTGGACCGCCGCCGGGCCGAAGCTGCTGGAGTACAACGTGCGCTTCGGCGACCCCGAGACCCAGGTGCTCATGCAGCTGCTGGACGAGGACCTGCCGCAGCTCCTGCGGGAGGTGGCCGAGCACCGCTTTGATGGCCGCGAGCTGCGCACCCGGCCGGGCTGCGCCATCGCCGTGGTGCTGGCGGCGGAGGGCTATCCCGAGTCGGCCCGGCTCGGGGTGCCGATCAGCCTCGGCGCCACCACCTCCACCGTGGTCCACGCCGGCACGCGGTTGCAGGACGGCCGCTGGACCACCGCCGGCGGCCGCGTGCTCAACCTGTGCGCGTCGGCCTCCAGCCTGGCCGAGGCCCGGGCGGTGGTGGCCGCCGACCTGGCCGCGGTCGGCTGGCCCGGCCGGCAGGTCCGCGAGGACATCGGCCTGAGGGCGCAGCGGCACGCGGAGGCCGGGCGGGGCGTCCAGGATCCCTGGTAGCCGGGGCCCCGGGGCCGGTCGCCGGTCCGGGGCGGCCCTTGGCCGATCCGCGGGTGCCGGGGCGCCGCCCGGCACCCACACTGGGACCGATTCCGAGGTCCTTGCATGCTCGCCCTGTTCCGGTTGTTCCTGGCCCTCTTCCTCGGTATGGATCCGGCGCTCGCCGAGCGCATGACCGACCTGGACGCCTGGCGCAATCCCATCGCCCAGGTGCGTCAGTTGCTGGGGGCCCCGCCGGCCCGGGTGGAGGGGCCGGGCCGGCCCTCCTGAGCCTTGCGCGCGGCCATCCGGGGACCAAGCTGGGTGGGGGGCGCGGATGGCGGCAGGGCTTCGGACCGCGGTGCTGATGTGCCACGCGCCGATCGTGATCCCCGCCCTGGGCCGGCGGGACACGGAGCGCTGCAGGTCCACCACCGCCGCCATGGCCGAGGCGGCCCGCCGGGTGGTCGCCGGCGGCGCCGGGCGCGTGGTGGTCCTCAGCCCGCACGCGCCGCGCCGCCCGCGCGCCTACGGCTGCTACGCGGGCCCGGGGCTGGCTGGGGATTTCGCCCGCTTCGGCGAACCCGGGCTGGCGGCCGGCTTCGCCGCCGACCCGGAGGCGGCGGCCGCCGCCTCCGGCCAGGGGCTGGACCTCGCCCCGATCCAGGGCGGCCTCGACCACGGCGCGCTGGTGCCGCTGTGGTTCCTGCGCGAGGCCGGCTTCGCCGGGCGGGTGTCGGTGTTCGGCTTCCCCTGGGAGGCCCCGCCGGGCGGCCACGCCCCTTTCGGCGCCGGCCTGCGCGCAGCCCTGGACGGGCTCGGCGTCCCCTGGGCCCTGGTGGCCTCCGGAGACTGCAGTCACCGGCTGCTGCCGGGCGCCCCGGCGGGCTACGACCCGCGGGCGGGGGACTTCGACGGGCGGCTGGTGGCCGCGGTCCGGGCCGGCCGCGAGGCCGCCTTTGCCGAGCAGGTCGGGCCGCTCCGGGGTGCCGCCGCCGAGGACGTGGTGGACAGCCTCGAGGTCGCCGCAGGGGCCGCGGGCGGCCGCGCCGAAGGGCGCGAGGTGCTCTCCTACGAGGGCCCCTTCGGCGTCGGCTACCTGGTGGCGGTGCTGCGGGACGGCCCGTGCTGACGGACCACCCCGCCCGCTGGTGGCACGCGGAGGCCGGGCGCGTGCGCTGCGACCTGTGCGCCCGGCGCTGCCTGCTGGGCGAGGGCCAGCGCGGCGCCTGCGGGGCGCGGTCCGCCCGCGCGGGGCAGCTGCGGACCCGGCTCATGGACGTCCACGCCGGGCTGGCGGTCGATCCCATCGAGAAGAAGCCGCTGTATCACGTGCAACCGGGCAGCCGGGTCCTCTCCTTCGGCACCGCCGGCTGCAGCATGGCCTGCGATTTCTGCCAGAACTGGCGGCTGTCCACCGCGACCCCCGAGTCGCTCGGCCTGCGGTCCGGCAGCGCCCGGGAGATCGTGGCGGCCGCCCTCGCCCAGGGTTGCGCAGGCATCGCCTTCACCTACAACGAGCCCAGCATCGGCGCCGAGTGGTGCCTGGAGGTGTCCGAGACCGCCCGCGCCGCCGGCCTGCTGGCGGTGGCGGTGAGCAACGCCTACCTGGGGGACGCGGCCCAGGGCGAGTTCTTCGCCGCCCTGGACGCCGTCAACCTGGACCTCAAGGCCTTCAGCGACGGCTTCTACCGGCGCCGCTGCCACGCGCACCTGGCGCCGGTGCTGGCCTGCCTGGAGGCGGCGGCCCGCTCCGGCACCTGGGTCGAGGTAACCACGCTGCTGATCCCGGGGGAGAACGACGGCGACGCGGAGATCGCCGCCGAGGCCCGCTGGCTGGTCAACCACCTGGGCCCGCAGGTGCCGCTGCACTTCAGCGCCTTCCACCCCGACCACCGGCTGCGGGACCGGCCGCCCACGCCCCTCGCCACCCTGCGCCGGGCCCGGGAGATCGCCCTCGCCGAGGGCCTGCACCACGTCTACACCGGCAACCTGCCGGACTTGGAGGGCGGCACCACCCGCTGCGCCGGCTGCGGGGCGGACCTGATCCTCCGCGAATCCTTCGGGATCAAGGAGAACCCGCTCCAGTCCGGACGCTGCCCGGGCTGCGGGGCGGCGTTCGAAGGTATTTTCATTCAGTGATTGAGTTAATTAGCAATTTTTGTCGATTATTCAAGTTAATTTAATAAAATTGATGTGTTCACATGTCCCACCCGGGACGCCTTCCCGGCCGGGCGGGTCATTCGCTGCGCAGGACATCCATGGGCTTGGCGCGGAGGGCCTTCAGGCTGCCGAGCAGCCCGACGGCGGCCGTGAGGACGGCCGCGAGGGCGAGCAGGGCGAGGGCGGTGGCCGGGCTGGGACTGGCGGGCAGCTCCAGGATCCGCGTGCTGTAGGCGCGGGCGAGGATCCAGGCGAGGAGGGAGGCGCCGAAGGCGGCGCTGCCGCCGAGCAGGAGGAACTCCCAGGCGAGGCTGGCGAGGAGGGTGCCGGGGCCGGCGCCGAGGGTGCGGAGCAGGGCCAGGTCCCGGGCCCGGCCGAGGCGGCTGGCCAGCAGGCTGGCGCCCAGCACGAGCAGGGCCGACACTAGCATGAGGCCGGCCAGGGCGCGGGTGACCAGGGCCACGAGGTCGAGCACCCGGCCGATCCGCAGCACCACCTCGCCGACGTCCACGACCCCGATGTTGGGCCAGCGCCGGGCGAGTTCCGACTGGAGGGCGGTCCGCGCCGAAGGGGATTCGAGCTCCGCCGCGGCGATCCAGACCGCGGGGGCGCCCTGCAGGAGCGACGGGTGGAGGACGATGAAGAAGTTGGGCTGGAAGCTCTGCCAGAGCACCTTGCGCAGGCTCGTGACCCGGCCTGCCAGCTCGCGGCCCTGGACGTCGAAGCGCAGCTCGTCGCCCAGCTTCGCCCCGATGGAGCGGGCGAAGCCCTCCTCCAGGCTGATCTCCGGCCGGTCGCCGCCGGGGTCGGCCCAGAACCTCCCGGCCACCACCTGCTCGGATTCGGAGGGGCGCTCCCGCCAGGTGAGGTTCTGCTCGCGGGTGCGCATGCCCTGCCCGGGTTCATCGCGGGGGCCCTCGTCCTCCACCGGCCGGCCGGCCACCGCGGCGAGGCGGGCGCGGACCATGGGGGAGGCCAGCGGCTCGCGGCCGGTGCGGGCCCGGAGCAGTTCCTTGACCGGCCCGATCTGGTCGGGCTGCAGGTCGATCAGGAACAGGTTCGGCCGGCGGCCCTCGCCGCGCTGGGCGGCCAGGGGTGCGACCAGGTCGTCCTTGATGAACTGGGTCGCGAGCACCAGGAACACGGCCAGGCCCATCACCGCCATCAGCAGCGCGCCCAGGGCGGGCCGGGCCCCCAGCTGGCCCAGGGCCAGCTTGAGCGGCAGCGGCAGGCGCTCCGCCGAACGCCGGTAGATCCCCAGCAGGAGGCGGGACAGGCCGACCAGCAGCAGCAGGAGGGCGGCCATGCCGGCGGCGGTGGCCAGGCCGGCGGCGGGAGTCGGCGCGTTGCGCAGGACCAGGCCGCAGGCCATCGCCGCGGCCGCGAGGCCGGCGAGGACCCCGAGGCGGCGGCGGGCCCCCGGGGTGGCCTCCTCCCGCAGCAGGGCCATGGGGGTGGTGTCGCGGAGCCGCACCAGCGGGGGCAGCGCCACGAGGACGAGCAGGGTCGCGGCGGCCAGGGTCTCCAGTGCCGGGGGCAGAGCCGCGGGGCCCCCCTTGAGCGCCGGCGGCAGCAGCTCCCCGAGCAGGTGCGGCAGGAGCAGGGCGGTGCCGTGGCCCGCCGCCAGCCCGAGCAGCCCGGCGGCGCCGACCACCAGCGCGGTGGTCAGGGCGTAGATGGCCGCCGGGGCGGCCGGCGGGGCGCCCAGGCAGCGCAGCACCGCGGCCTCGCGGGCGCGGCCCTCCAGGTAGGCGCGCAGGATCGCCCACGCCCCCAGGCTGGCCAGCAGGAGGGTGAACAGGCCCAGCTGCTGGATGAACCGGTTCAGGTTGCGGATCGGGCGCGCCAGGGCCGTGGCGGCCTCCTCGTGGGTGCGCACCTGCAGCCGGGCCCGGGAGGGCAGGGTGGCCTTCAGGGCCGCGGCGCTGCGGGCGGGATCGGCTCCCGGGCGCAGGGTGATCAGCAGGCGGCCCGACAGCCGCGACCTCGGCGTGACCAGGCCCAGGCGGCGCGCGCTGGCGAGGTCCAGGTAGACGCGCGGGCCCAGGGCGAAGGCGCTGGCCTGGCGGCCGTCGTCCACGGACACGATGCCGCGCAGGGGCACCACGCCATCGCCGAGCCGCAGGCCCTGGCGGCCGGCCAGGAGCGCCTCGGGGGACGCGGCCGGATCGGCGGCCACGGTCAGCCCGAGGGCCTCCGCCAGGGCGCGGTCCACCAGCAGGCCGTCGATGCGGTCGGCGGGCCGCGGCGGGCTGGTCTCCAGGCGGCCCGCCAGCGGGTAGGGGCCCTCCACGGCGCGCAGCTCCACCAGCCGGGCACGGGCGCCCTCGCCGGCACCGGTGGAGGCCATGGTGGGGAAGTCGCAGACCAGGCCCAGCCGATCCAGGCCGGGCAGGGCCCGGGCCGCCGCGGCCGCCGCCGGCGGGATCTCGCCGCGGGCGGACACCGAGAGGTCGGCCCCCAGGAGGGCCCTGGATTCGCTGCGCACCCCGGCGAGCACCCGTCCGGCGAAGCCGTAGGTGGCGAAGAAGGCGGCGAAGCCCACCGCCAGGCAGAGGGCGATGAGCAGCAGGCGGCCCCACTGGCGGGCCAGCTCCCGCCCGGCCATGCGCAGGACGAAGCTCATGCCCGCACCCGGCCCCGCTCCAGCCGCAGCTGGCCGTCCATGGCGGCGGCCAGGCCCGGATCGTGGGTCACCAGCACCAGCGTCGAACCGAGGTCGCGGTGCAGGTCCAGCAGCAGCCGGAACACCCGCTCGGCGTTGGCCGGATCGAGGGAGCCGGTGGGCTCGTCGCAGAGCAGCACCGGCGGTCGTGCGACGATGGCCCGGGCGATCGCCACCCGCTGGCACTCGCCGCCGCTGAGCTGGACCGGCAGGTGGGCGAGGCGCTCGCCCAGGCCGACCCGCTCCAGGGCCTCGCGGCTGCGCGCCAGCGGCTGGGCGGCGCCGGCGATCTCGGCGCCGATCACCACGTTCTGCAGCGCCGAAAAGTGCGGCAGCAGGTGGAAGGCCTGGAACACGAAGCCCAGGGTGGTGGCCCGGAAGCGGCTCAGCTCGCGCTCCGGCAGGGCGTCGATGCGGCGTCCGCCGATGGCCACCGTGCCGGCGGAGGGGCGCTCCAGGCCGGCCAGGATCGCCAGCAAGGTGCTCTTGCCGCTGCCGCTGGGGCCCTGGATCGCCAGGGACCGCCCCTGGGCCAGCTCGAAGCCGACGTCGTCGAGCACGGTGAGGGGCTCCCCGCCTGGGGAGACGAAGGTCTTGCGGATGCCGGTGAGAGAGATCATGGGGGATCCAGGGTAGCCGAGGCTGGCGTCGGCAGGCAGGTGGCGGAGGGCGGGGCGGTGCATCCGTGGGATGCTGGGTCATGGCCAGCCTGCTCCTCAGCGCCCTGGTGGCGGTGTCCGCCGTGTCCGCGCCGACCCAGGCGCCCCGGACGGTGGTGTTCCTCGGCGACAGCCTCACCGCCGGGCTGGGGCTGGCGAGGAAGGACAGCTTCCCGGCCCTGCTCGAGGCCCGCATCCGGAACGCCGGCCTCGGCTGGCGGGTGGTGAACGCCGGCGTCAGCGGCGACACCTCGGCGGGGGCGCGGGCGCGGCTCGACTGGGTGTTCAGGGACCGACCCGACCTCCTGTTCCTGTGCATCGGCTCCAACGACGGCCTGCGCGGGCTGCCGGTGAAGGAGCTGGAGGCGAACCTGCGGGCGATCCTGGCGCGGGCGAAGCAGGAGCGCTGCCGGGTGGTGCTGGCCGGAGCCATGCTGCCGGAGAACTACGGTTCCCAATACCGCGACGCCTTCCGAGCGGTGTTCCCGCGGGTGGCGCGGGAAGCCCGGGTGCGCTTCCTGCCGTTCCTGCTGGAGGGTGTCGCGATGCGGCCGGAGCTCAACCAGGAGGACGGCATCCACCCCAACGCCGAGGGCGCCCGGCGGATCGCCGACCGGGTCTGGACGGTGCTCGAGCCGGAACTGCGTTCCCCGCGGGGGTGACCCCAAGGTGCCGCGGACTCGGGCATCCTGGACTTCCATGCGCCTGCTCAAGCGGACCTTCCTCACCCTCGGCGCGCTGCTGCTGGTCGCCGCCGGCTACGTCGGCTGGAGCATCCTGCGCCAGCTTCCGGACCAGGCCGCACCGCCGATCCCGGGCCTGGGCGCTGCAGTCCAGGTGACCTTCGACGCCCGCGGGGTCCCCACCCTGCGCGCCGCCACCTTGCTGGACGCGGTCCGGGTCCAGGGCTACCTGGCCGCGCGCGAGCGCCTGTTCCAGATGGAGCTCCTGCGGCGCAGCGCCGACGGCACCCTGGCCGAGGCGGTGGGCGCCGCCGCCCTGCCCCTGGACCGGCGGCGCCGGACCTTCGGCTTCCGCCAGGTGGCAGAGGCGGCGGTGCCGCTGCTGCCCGCCGCCGAGCGCGAAGCGGCGGAGGCCTACGCCGCCGGCGTGAACGCCTACATCGGCGCCCGTCCGGGCCGCTGGGGCGTGGAGTTCAAGCTGCTCGGCCTCGTCCCGGCGCCCTGGACCGCGGCCGATTCCCTCAAGGTGCTGCTGCTCATGCAGGAGGACCTCTCCACCAGCTGGCGGGAGGAGCTGCAAGGCGCCCTGCTGCAGGCCCTGCCGGCCGAGCGGCGCGCCCTGCTGCTGCCGCGGTCCACCGAGGACGATGTCCTGCTGGTTCCGGATGCCGTTCCCGCGCCGGCGCCGCCGACCCGCCTCCTGGGCGGGACGGAACGGCGGGCGGCCCTCGAGGCCCTGGCCGACCCGGCCTTCCGGCAGCCCCTGGCCGGCGTGGCCGGGTCCAACAACTGGGTGGTGGCCGGGACCCGCAGCGCCTCCGGCAGGCCCATGCTGGCCAATGACCCGCACCTGGGGCTGACGGCGCCGGGGACCTGGTACCCGCTGCGGATCGAGTGGCAGGGCCGCTTCGTGCAGGGGGTGTCGATCCCCGGCGGGCCCGGGGTGGTGATCGGCCAGAACGACCGCCTGGCCTGGGGCTTCACCAACCTGATGACCGACGTCCAGGACCTCTACTGGGAGGCCCCGGTAGGGGAGCGGCTGGAGTCGATCCCGGTCAAGGGCCGGGCGCCGGAACGGCTCCGGGTGCCGTTCGGGAAGCACGGGCCGCAGCTGCGGCCGGGGCTCTCCCTGCAGTGGACCGCGCTGGATCCGGCGCGGCTTCGCAATCCCCTCCTGGCGGTGAACGCGGCCCGCGACTGGGCCGAATTCAACGCCGCCCTCGACGGCTTCCCGGGACCGGCGCAGAACGCCGTCTACGCCGACCGCGACGGCCACATCGGCTGGCGCGCCACCGGCCTCATCCCCCGGCGCCGGCCCGGCGACGATGGCAGCCTGCCGAAGGACGGCCGCGACCCGGGCAACGACTGGCAGGGCTTCGTCGCGCAGGCCGAGATGCCGCGCATCCTCGATCCGGCCGCCGGCTTCCTGGCCACGGCCAACCAGCGGGTGATCGGAACCTCCTTCCCGCACCCGGTGGCCACGGACTGGGCCTCGCCGGTGCGGGCGCGGCGGATCGTCGAGGTCCTCTCCGGCGCCCGCGGCTGGACCCTGGCGGACATGGACGGCCTGCAGCGGGACACCCGCTCGCCCCTGTTCCGGGACTTCCGGGAGGCCGCCCTGCCGCTCGTGCCGGCGGACCTGCGCGCCGAACTGGCGGCCTGGGACGGCCGGGCCAGCGCGGACAGCCGGGCCTTCGCGCGGCTGTCCGCACTCTGGCGCGAATGGCGGCGGACCGCCGGCGAGCGGCTGATGCCCGGTGCCGGCCTGGACGCCGAGGCGCTGCGCTGGGCCGACCGGGACTCCGTTCCCCTGGCCCTGCTGCGGGCCGACCAGGCGGCCTGGACCCGGCTCGGCCTGGGGGACCGCGGCCAGGCCTTCGAGCAGTCGCTGCGGCGGGCCGCCGAGGGGCCGGACTGGAACCAGGCCTGGGGCCGCGTGAACCGGCTGGGCATCCCCCATCCCATCGGCCGCGCCGGCGGGATCCTGGGCTGGCTGTTCAATCCCCCGGCCGCGGACCAGGAGGGGGCCGCCCGCTGCGTCCGGGTGGCCGGGGCCGACTTCGGCCAGAGCCTGCGGTTCCTGGTGGACTGGGGGCGGCCGGAGGAGACCCGGCTGGTGCTGCCGCTGGGCGCCAGCGGCCACCTCGGCAGCCGGCACCGCCACGACCAGCAGCGGGACTGGCTCGGCGGCGACCCGGAGGGCCGCCGCACCCGTCTCCTGCAGGCCGCCTCCGGACCCGGGATGCGGTTCACGTCCCGCTGAAGGGCCCGCCGGCCTGCCTCACGGTCGACCGAGCTGGATCCGGAACGTCGCCCCTCGCCCAGGCTCGCTCTGCAGGGCGATCTCGCCGCCCATCGCCTCGATCAGCGACTTGACGATGGACAGGCCTAGGCCCGTGCTGCCTTCGCCGGCGGTCGGCCGCGCCGAGAGCCGGCGGAACCGCTCGAAGGCGTGTTCCAGGTCCTCCTCGGTGAAACCGGGGCCCTCGTCCTCCACCTCGATCAGGCCGGGGCGGGCGCGGAGCACCACGCGCCGCGGCGGAGGCCCCTTCGGCATGAATTTCAGGGCATTGCCCACCAGGTTGTCGAGGGCCTCCTTCAGGTGGATGGGGTCGGCCAGCAGCGCCGGCAGGTCCTCCTCCCCGAGGTCGAGTTCGATCGCCAGACCCTTGGCCTCGGCGGCGAGGCGGTGCCGTTCGACGGCCTCCTTCAGCAGGATCCCCGCATCCACCGCCTCCATGTGCAGGGACAGGTGCCCGGCATCGATCCGGCTGGTGTCCAGCAGCCGCTCGATCAGCGTCGTCATCTCCCGGCAGAGGCGCAGGATCCGCTGGCCGATGGACTCCGCCTCGGGTGGCTGGGGGTCCTCCAGCAGGAGGTCCGCCAGCATGCCGATCCCGCCGAGAGGGTTCCGCAGGTCGTGGGCGGCGATGCCCAGCATGCGGTTCTTCTCCTCGTTGAGCCGGCCGAGGTGCTGGTTGATCCGGGCGAGGGTGTCGTTCTGCCGGTGAACTTCGGCGGTGGCGGCGTGCACCTCGCGGGCCAGTGAATCGTTCAGCCGCTGGAGCTGCCGGACCCGCAGGAGAATCAAGGCGACCACGCCGCCGCCGAGCGCAAGGATGTAGATCGCCATGGCCCACCAGCGCAGCCAGGGCGGCGCCTGGACCTGGACCTGCACGTCGATCGGCCCGCTGAGGTTCCCGGCGTGGTCCCTGCCCCAGAAGCGCAGGGTGTAGCTGCCGGCGGAGAGTCCCGCGAACTCGCGCTCGGGGGAGGCCGACCAGGAGGCGGGGGCGGGTTCGAGTCCGATCAGCTGCGAGCGGAACCGGGTGTCCGCCTCGCGGTGGTAGCTGATCAGGCTGAACCGCACCTTGAGCTGGCGCTGCCGCCACGGCAGGATCCAGGGTCCACCGGGCGGCAGCGGCCGGTCCCCGTTCCAGGCCTCCTCGAGGTAGAGCGGCTTGGGCCGGGAATCCACGAGCTGCGCGGAGGGCTCGAGGACCGCGACGCCCAGCACGGTTCCCACCCAGATCCGGCCCCGGGCGTCCACCAGCGACGCCCCCTGCACGCAGCCGTTGCTGGGCAGGCCGTCGCCGGTGGTGAAGGTCTCGGCGGCGCCGCCAGGCTGGGGTCCGAGCCGCCACACGCCGAGGTGGGTGAAGGCGTACAGGGACCCGTCGTGGCCGAGCCCGGTCGTGTATACGAGGGCTCCCGGCAGGCCCGATTCGCTGTCCTTGCCGTAGCTGCGCCCGGTCGGCCCGGGCGGGTCGACCTGGAAGCGCTGGATGCCGGCGTGGGTCGAGACCCACAGGCCCCGGCCCTCGGCGTCCTGCACCGGGAGCAGGTGCATGACCCGGTCGTCCACCAGGCCGCGGGAGGCGTCGAACCAGGTCCAGTCCCGGCGCCCCGCCTGCAGCACGCCGAGCCCGGCGCCGCGGGTGCCGGCCCAGAGTTGCGGCGCCCCGCCAGGGCCAGGGGACTCGGTGATCGAGCTGACCAGGGCGCTGGGGAAGTTCTGCCGGCTGTCGAAGTGGGTCCAGGCCCCGTCGCGGAGCTTGGACAGGCCGACCCGGGTCCCGGCGTACAGGACCGGCGTCCCGTCCTGGTCGTGGCTGGCGTGCAGCGCGTAGACGAAGGTGTCCGGCAGCCCGGCCACCGGGCGGGCCCTCCCCTCGGCGAGCCGGTACAGGCCCCGTCCGCGCGTGCCGATCCACAGGGCGCCGTCGCGGCGGTCGACGGCCAGGGAGAAGACCGCGACCGGCGGCAGGCCCTCCGCCAGGCCCCCGGCGAGCCAGTGGCCCCGCTGCAGGCAGGCGAGGCCGTGGAAGGTGCCGAACCACAGGGCCCCGCGGATCGGGTCCTCGGCCATGCTCAGCACCAGGCTGTCCGGCAGGCCGGAGCGGGCGTCCAAGGTGGCCCAGGCGCCCTCCCGGAACCGCGCCAGGCCGCCGAAGGTCCCGATCCAGACCGTCTCCCGCCCGGAGCCGTCCTGCTGCACCAGCAGGCTTCGGACGATCGGGCTCGCGAGCCCCTGGGCCCGGCCCCAGACCGTGCGGGTGCGGCCCTCCCAGCGCAGCAGCCCGGCCTCGGTGCCGACCCAGAGCACCGGTCCGCCCTCGCGGCCCAGGGTGCGGCCCAGGCAGGAGACCGCCGCGTGCGGCAGGTCCCGCGGGGCGGTGTAGACGTGCCAGCGGCCGGGTTCACCGACGGCGAGCCCCCCCTGGGTGCCGACCCAGAGGCCGCTGCGGCCCTCCGCCCCTTCCCCCTTCAGCAGGGCCGTCACCATGGGACTGGGCAGGCCACCGGCCCGCCCCAGCCACTGCCAGGCTTTGCCCTTCAGGCAGCCCAGGCCTCCGTCGGCACCCACCCAGACTTCGGGCTCCTGGGGGCTGCCGGTGACCAGGATGGCGCGCACCGCCCCGTGAGTCCACGGACCCTTCCCGGGCAGGGCCTCCCAGCGGGATCCGGTCCACCGGGCCGGTCCCCGCGCGGTGCCCGCCCACAGGGTTCCGCCTCCCTCCACCAGCGTGTAGAGGTTGCCCGAAGGCAGCCCGGAGGCCTCGTCGAACAGTGTCCAGCGGCCGTCCCACCGGGCGATCCCGCTGGCGTTGGTGCCGAACCAGTGTGTGCCGTCCCGGGCCAGGACCATGCAGGTGACCCAATTGCTGCGCCGCGGCTGCGGCATGTCCACCGCCGTCCAGACCCGGCCGTCGTAGCGCATCGCCCCGTCCTGGGTGGCGATCCAGGCGTAGCCCCGGGCATCCACGGCCACCGCCTCGATGGAGTTCTGCCGCAGGCCCTCGCGATCGGTGAACACCTGCACCTGGGGCAGCAGGGGCAGGGGCGAGGTTGCGGCGGACGGTACCCCCGACGGGGTCCGCGTCGCCGCGGCCAGGGCCCAAGCCTGCAGGAGGGCGAGGGCGGTTCGCAGGAGCGCCCGTGGGCGCCCCGCCGACCCGTGGCTGCTGCCCAGCCGCAAGGCGCCTCCCTCCCGTCGGCGCCGGTGCGCCTTGCCATGGCATCGACCCCCGAGCCGCAACCCTTGAGCATCCGGAGGCCGGAAACGGAGGCCTCCGGAGCGCCCGGGTCGAAGCTCACTTCAATCGAATACCGGTGGCCCGTTTTCGACCCGGAGACTCAGGCCGACGGCTCCATGCGCTCGTCCCTCTCCCAGCGGTAGAAGCCCAGGCCCGACTTCCGGCCGGTGCGGCCGGCGGCGACCAGCTGGCGGAGCAGGGGCGGGGCCTTCATGCGCGGCTCGCCCCAGGCGTCGAACAGCACCTCGGAGATCAGCAGCAGGGTGTCCAGCCCGACGAAGTCGGACAGGTGCAGCGGCCCCATCGGATGGCCGCAGCCCAGGGTCATGCCGGCGTCGATGTCCGCCACCGACGCCCCGCGCTGCTCGGCGAAGCGGATGGCGTCGAGCAGGTAGGGCACCAGGAGGCGGTTGACGATGAAGCCGGGGGCGTCGCCCGCCAGCACCGGGGTCTTGCCCAGGCGCTGGACGAAGCCCTGGAGGGCGGCGACCGTCTCCGCCGAGGTGGCGACCGTGCGCACGACCTCCACCAGGCCCATCGCCGGCACCGGGTTGAAGAAGTGCAGTCCCGCGACGAAGGGCTGGCGGTCCGGGCCGAGGCTGGCGGCCAGCTCGGTGACACTCAGGCTGGAGGTGTTGGTGCCCATCAGGGTGCTGGGGGCGAGGACCCGGTCCAGGTCCGCCAGCACGCGGAGCTTGTGCTCCAGGACCTCCGGCACCGCCTCCACCACCAGGTCGCAGTCGGAGAACTCGCCCCAGCCGGTGGTGCCGCGCAGCCGGGAGGTCCAGGCCTCGCGTTCCAGGGGCGTGATCTTGCCCTTCGCCAGCCCCTTCTCCCAGCGCGTCTGGATGCGCTGCAGGCCCTTCTGCAGGGCGCCGGCGTCGGTCTCCTTGATCAGCACCTCGAAGCCGCATTCGGCGGCGACCTGGGCGATCCCCGCCCCCATCAGCCCGCACCCCACCACGCCGATGCTCCGGATGTCCATGGTCCGCTCCTGGAAGCCTGGTTGATGTTCGCACGGTGAAAAAAGAGCCGGGAGCCGGTGCACGAAAGATTCGATAGAATCAATTCCCGCCAATTTTCAACCTACCCACTCCGCACCGAGGTCCGGCAGGCATGCCCCGAGCCCCCCATGGCACCGCCGCCCAGGATCTGGTCGCCCGCGGCCAGCAGCGGATCCTCCAGCTCATGGCGCGGGGACGGCCCCTCGACGAAGTCCTGGGGGAGCTGTGCGCGCTGGTGGACCGGCACGCCTCGGGTGCCTTCAGCTGCGTGCTGCTGGCCGATGCGGACGGCCGGCGGCTGGGTTTCGGGGCCGGTCCGGGCGTTCCGGGGGCGCTCGCCGAGCTGCTTGCCGATCCGGCCGGCTGCGAGGGCACCGAGGCCTTCGGTTGCGCCGCCCTGCTGGCCGGGCGGCCCTGGGCTTCGTCCGACCTGCAGGCGGACCCCAGCTGGGGCCGCTGGGGCCCCCAGGCCCGCGCCGCCGGCCTCGAGGGCTGGGCCGCCCTGCCGATCCTCGGCCTGGACCGGCAGGTGCTCGGCGCCTGCGCCCTGGGCCGGCGGGAGCCGGGCGCCATCCCGGAAGCGCAGGTCGGCCTGCTGCGGTCGAGCGTCGGGCTGGCCTCCCTCGCCATCCAGCACCACCAGCATCAGGAGGAATTGAGGGCCCGGGCCGACCAGTTCCGCAACCTGGCCATGGAGCTTCCCACCGGGGTCTTCGGCATGGACCGCGACGGCCGCTGCACCTTCGTCAACCGGGCGTGGTGCCTGCTGACCGGCCTGGATGCCGCGGATGCCCTCGGGGGCGGCTGGGTCGCCTGCATCCACCCGGAGGACCGGGAAATGGTCCTCGATACCTGGGACCGGGCCCTCGCCGAGGGGCGGGACACGGTGCGGATGGAACTCCGGATCAGCCGTCCGGACGGCGGCCTGCGCTGGGTGGTGGCACGCTACAAGCCGGCGCCGGGAGGCCGCGACGACCAGGTCGCCTGGCTGGGGACCCTGGAGGACGTCACGGAGCGCCACATCCTGGAGGAGGCCCTGGTCTCCAGCGAGCGCCTGGCGCGCTCGATCCTGGAGGCCTCGCCCATCGGCATCCAGGTGTTCGATGCGGAGGGCAACTCCGTGGCCGTGAACCAGGCCCGCCGGCAGCTGCCGGACCGCCACGAGATGGCCCTGGACCGGCCCTTCAACGTGCTCACCGACCCGGAATCCGTGGCCTCCGGCGTCGCCGAGCACTACCGGGCCGCCTACAAGGGGCAGGCCGTGGAGCGGCCGGTGGTGGAGGCCCGGGATCCCGGGAGCCAGCACGACGAGTACTTCCAGCAGGTCCTGTACCCGGTCAAGGACGGGTCGGGCCAGGTCACCGCGGTGGTCTCCATGTCCCGGGACATCACCGACCAGACCCTGGCGGAACGGGCGCTGCGGGACGAGAAGGGCCGTTTCGAGGCGCTCGTGCACAACGCCCTCGACCTGGTCTTCACCGTCGACGGCCACGGCAGGGTCCGCTACGCCTCGCCGTCCGTGGAGGGCCTGCTCGGCTACCGGCCCGAGGAGATCGCCGGCATGGAGGCCACGCAGCTGGTGCATCCGGAGGACCTGCCGCGGGTCGGCGAGATGGTGCGGCTGATGCTCGACGATCCCGGCCTGCGGCCGGTGCTGGAGGCCCGCGCCCGCCACCGGGATGGCTCCTACCGCTGGCTGCTGGCGCGCGGCGCCAACCACTTCGCCAACCCGGCGGTGCGCGCCTTCGTCTTCAACAGCAGCGACATCACCGGGCTCAAGGCCGCCACCGAGGCCCTCGCCGAGCGCGAGCAGCGGCTGCGGCTGGTGCTCGCGGGCACCGAGGACGCCACCTGGGACTGGGACCTCGGCACCGGCCGGGTGCTGCACAACGAGCGCTGGGCCTCGATCACCGGGGATCCCGCCGACGACGCCGAGCACCCGGTGCAGTCCTGGGCCGCCCGGGTCCACCCCGAGGACATGGCGCGGGTGATGGACTGCATGAACGCCCACCTCCTCGGCCGCACCGACCAGTACCGGGTGGAGTACCGGCTGCTGCACCGGGACGGCCGCTGGGTCTGGATCCTCGACCGCGGGAAGGTGGTGGCCCGCGACGGGCGCGGCGGGCCGCTCCGGCTGGCCGGGACCATGGCCGACATCACCGCGCGCAAGGAGGCGGAGCTGGGCCTGCTCGCCAGCGAGGAGCGCCTGCGGGCGGTGGTCGCCGCGCTGCCCGACATCTACCTGCGCATCGACGCCGACGGCGTGCTCCTGGACCTGGAGGGCCACGGCGAGCCCCTGCTCGGGATGAAGGCCCTCGCCCTCGGCCGTCCCCTGCGCGAGTCGGCGCTCCCCCAGCCGATGGTGGACCTGCTCCTGGGCCTGGCGGGGGAGGCCATCGAGACCGGCTCGCCCCGGGAGGCGCGCACCAGCGCGGCGGCCGAGGGCGGCGAGCGCCACTTCGAGGTGCGGGTGCGCCGGTCCGGCACCGCCGAGGTGCTGTGCCTGCTGCGCGACATCACCGAGCAGCACCACACCGAGGAGTACCTGCGCCAGAACCAGAAGCTGGAGAGCCTGGGCCTGCTGGCGGGCGGCATCGCCCACGACTTCAACAACCTGTTCCAGGGCCTCATGGGCAACCTCAACCTGGCGGAGCTGCAGGTGGGGCCGGACTCCCCCGCCCGGCCGGTGCTGCAGCGCATGGAGGGCATCGTGCGGCGGGCCGCGGAGCTGACCCAGCGGCTGCTGGACTACTCCGGCAAGGGCTTCTTCCTGGTCAAGCACACCCAGCTCAGCCAGACACTGATGGGGCTCACCGAGATGATCCGGGTGCCGATCCCCAAGCACGTGCACCTGAAGTTCGACCTGGTGCCCGACCTGCCCCTCTGCGACGTGGACCACGGCCAGCTGCAGCAGGTGATCCTGAACCTGGTGACCAACGCGGTGGAGGCCATCGGCTCCCGCGAAGGGACGGTGACGCTGGCCACCCGCCTCGAGCAGCTCCCCGGCGGACCGCTGGACGGCTTCGTGCTGGAACCGAACGGGCGCGGCGCCCACGTGGTCCTGGAGGTCCGCGACGACGGCTCGGGCATGGACGACGGGCAGCTGGCCCACTGCTTCGACCCGTTCTACAGCACCCGCTTCCCCGGCCGCGGGCTGGGGCTGCCGGCGGTGCTGGGCATCCTCCGCCGGCACAAGGGCGGGATCAAGCTCCAGAGCAGCCCCGGGGCGGGCTGCCGGCTCGGCCTGTACTTCCCGGTCACGGTGCCGCTGGAGGTGCGGACCCCGGAGAGCCGCCAGGTCCTCGGGACGCTGCTGCTGGCCGACGACGAGGCGGTGGTCCGGCAGGTCACCGGCGACGTCCTGCGCAGCCTGGGCTACGAAGTGGTGGAGGCGGTCGACGGCTTGGACGCCCAGGAGAAGTTCCTGAAGGCGCCGCAGTCCTTCTTCATGGCCATCCTGGACCTGGTGATGCCGCGCCAGGACGGCTACGCCACCTTCCAGGCCCTGCGCCGCGCGCGCCCGGACCTGCCGGTGGTGTTCATCAGCGGCTACTCGCGGGAGGAGGTTCCGATGCCCGCCGAGGTCCAGGGGCACTCCGGCTTCCTGCAGAAGCCATTCCAGATGACGCAGCTGGCCGAGGTGATCGACCGCATCCGCGCCGGCCGCTGAGTCCGTCCCCTACATCTCCAGGTAGGTGTCGCGCTTGCGCTCCTCCGCCAGCAGCGCGCGCAGCGCCTCGGCCGCGTCCTCGGCGCCCTTCCTGCCCTTGCGCATCGGCGCCTCGAGCAGGCGGTCCAGGTCGTAGTGGACCGTGTGCAGCATCTCCTCGATGGTGTCGGCCGGGATGATCTGCTGGATGCGGAAGTCCTCGTCCTCGTTGACGACGATGTGCGCCTCGTTGGGGCTGCCGAACAGGTTGTGGCGCATGCCGAGGATGTCCTGGTAGGCCCCGGTGAGGAAGAAGGCGACGTAGTAGGGCTCGTCCTTGCGCGGCTCGTGCAGCGGGATCTCGGTCTTGACGTCCTTGAGGTCGATGAACTTGTCGACCTTGCCGTCGCTGTCGCAGGTGATGTCGCACAGCGTCGCGGACAGGGTCGGCTTCTCCTTGAGCCGGTTCACCGGCATGGCCGGGAACAGCTGGTCGATGGCCCAGTGGTCGGGCAGGCTCTGGAAGATGCTGAAGTTGCCGATCAGCTTGTCGGACAGGCTCCGGCTCAGGTCCTGGAACTCCTCGGGGATGTACTTCAGGCTCTTCAGCCGCAGGATCCGGTCCAGCTTCCGGCACACCTCGTAGAACAGGATCTCGCCCTTGCTGCGGTCCTCCAGGCCCAGGTAGCCCAGGTTGAACAAGGTCAGCATCTCGTCGCGCTGGGTGACGGCGTCGTGGTACATCTCGCTGAAGTTCTTCACCGAGATGTTGTCGCGGGTGTAGGCCAGCTCCTTCAGGACCTGCGGCTCCTTGCCGGTGAGCTCGACGGTGTACTTGGTGTAGGTGGTGTCGATCAGGCCGATGATGTCGACCACCACCACCTGGTGGTAGGCCACCACCGAGCGCCCGGACTCGCTGAGCAGGTCGGGCATCGGCACCTGCTCCTGGCTGCAGATGTCCTTGGTGGTGTAGACCACGTCCTCGGCGTACTCGTGGATGGTGTAGTTCATCGAGCTGGCGAAGGTGGTGCGGCTGCCGTCGTAGTCCACGCCCAGGCCGCCGCCGACGTTGAGGTACTTCAGCGGCACGCCCATCTTCACCAGCTTTGCGTAGATGCGGGTGGCCTCCTTCATGGCCGCCTTGACCTTGCGGATGTCGGTGATCTGCGAGCCGATGTGGAAGTGCAGCTCGATGATCGACTCGAGCATGCCGCGCTTCTCCATCACCTCGACCGCCTCGAGGATCTCGCGGGTGGTCAGGCCGAACTTGGCCTGGTCGCCGGCGCTGTCCTCCCACTTGCCGGCGCCCATGCTGGCCAGCTTGGCGCGCAGGCCCAGCAGCGGCTCGACCTTGAGCTCCTTGGCCACCTTCAGGATCAGCGGCAGCTCGGTCATCTTCTCGACGGTGATGAGGACGTTGCGGCCGGCCTTGCGGGCCAGCAGGGCCATGCGGATGAAGGCCTCGTCCTTGTAGCCGTTGCACAGCACCAGGGCCTCCGGGTGGAGGGCCATGTTGAGGGCGATCATCAACTCGGGCTTGGAGCCGGCCTCGAGGCCGTAGCGGTACTTCTGGCCGACGCGGACGATCTCCTCGACGACCTCCTTGGTCTGGTTGGTCTTCACCGGGAACACGCCCTGGTAGGAGCCGCCGTACTCGTACTCCCGGATCGCCTTGCGGAAGGCCTCGTTGAGGGTCTCCACCCGGTCCTGGAGGATCTGCGGGAAGCGCAGGTTCAGCGGGGTGCGGATGCCCTTCTTGCGCAGCGCCTGGACGATCTCGTAGATGTCGGCGCAGAGGTTCTCGTCCTGGGTGGGGTAGACCTCGAGGTGGCCCTTGCTGTTGATCCCGAAGTACCCGTTGCCCCATTCCTTCACGCCATACAGGGTGGCCGCGTCCTGGATCGTGAAGTGCTTGATGGGCATCGAAGGAACCTCCCGGGAGACGGCATACCAATGACCCTTATGGGATAAACGGGCCTCCTATTCAATGAAAGATTGGGTATCGTCCGGCGGGTCGAGGGTCCTTCCCAGGTTCCGCAGCCAGTGCCGGTGCCGTACCCGGCGCAGGGCGGTGCGGCGGGTGAGCTTCTTCCACTGGGAGCCGTTGACCCGAAGGCTCGCCGCCGGAGCCTGGTGCAGGGGGCTGGGGCCGCCCCAGAGGGCCGGGTCGCCCCACACCGGGGCGCGGTTCCAGGGGCAGGCCTCCTGGCAGGCATCGCAGCCGGCGGCCCAGCCGCTTTCCGCCAGGGCGGCGGCGACCGCCGGGGGCGGCTCGGCCTCGGTCTCCACCGTGTAGGTGGTCAGGCAGCGGGCGGGGTCCAGGAGGAAGGGCTCCAGGGCGCCGCCCGGACAGGCCTCGAGGCAGGCGGTGCAGGTGCCGCAGTGTTCGGTGGCGAACGGCGGGTCCGGCGGCAGGGCGGCGTCCAGGAGCAGGACCCCGAGGAAGCCCCAGGAGCCGTCCTTGCCGGCGATCAGCAGGGTGTGCTTGCCCTGCCAGCCGAGCCCGGCCCGCACCGCCAGCTGCCGCTCCAGCAGCGGCGCGGTGTCCACGCAGACCCGGCCCTGGAGTTCAGGGTTCCGCTTCCGGGCCGCCGCCAGCAGCCTCGCCAGCCGCGGCTTCATCAGGATGTGGTAGTCGGTGCCCCACAGGTAGCGGCTGACCTTCACGGAGCCCGGCGCCGCCCCAGGGTTCGCCTCCGGCCGCGCGTAGGGGAAGAAGCCCACCAGCGCGGTTCGAGCCCCGGGCAGCAGCTGCCGCGGGTCGAGCAGGGCTCCCGGGTCCAGGTAGGGGAGCAGGGCGCCGCGGCCGCCGGCGAACCAGTCCGCCAGGCGCCCGCGCTCCGGGTCGAAGGGCTCGCAGGAGGCGAAGCCGACCGCGCTGAACCCCTGGGCCAGGGCCTCGCCGCGCAGCCACTCCCGGAACCCCTCCTCCGCCAGCCTCAAGCCCCCAGCCTCCAGCCTCCAGCCTGCCAAGGCAAAGCCTGCCAAGATAGCCTGGACGATCCCGCCATGGACCTCCTGACCCTGGAACTGTTCGACGTGACGGCCTCCCAGGCCGTGCGCGAACTGCAGCGGGCGCTGGAGTCCCACGGCGGCCTGGCGATGCGCATCAGCGGCTCCGAGGACCTGGTCCTGCACAATGTCCGCCGCTTCCTGGAACGCAGCGGGCGCGGCCACCGGGTCGCCCAGGAGGGCGCCAGGGCCTGGCGGGTGGACGTGGACCCGCCGCAGGCGCTGCCGGTCCCCGCGCCGGCTCCGGCCTTCCGCCCGCCGCCGCCGAAGCCGGTGCTGCTCACCCGCAGCGCCTTCCTGCCCGGCGACCGGGTGCTGGGACGGCGCCTGCTGCTGGGGGTGCTGGAGGCGGTGGAGGATCGCACCCCCTGGGTCTGCCTGGCCCACGAGGCCCTCGAGCTGCTGGAGGATCCCGCCGCCGTGGAACTGCTGGAGCGGCTGGAGGCCCGCGGCATCCGGGTGTTCGTCTCGGAGGCCTCGCGCGCCTACCATCTGCTCTCGCCGCCCTTCGCCTCCCTCCCCGACGGCCAGTGGCAGGGCCTGGCCGCCCGCGGGGAGCTGGTCCTGATCTGACCCGACCGGGACGGCAAGCCGGACCTTGACAGCCGTCCGCTGGTGCTTACTGTATTACTACTGTGATACAGTGAGGCCGCCGCACGATGCGCGAAGCTCTGAGGGTCGATCCACGGGACGCCGCTCCGATTTGGCGGCAGATCGAGGAGGGCCTGCGCCGGCTGGTGGCTTCCCGGGCGCTGCCGGCCGGCAGTCCGGTGCCCTCGGTGCGCGACCTGGCGCGGGACCTGCGGGTCAATCCGGCCACGGTGTCGAAGGCCTACCAGCGGCTGGTGGACGCCGGCATCCTCACGGTGAAGCGCGGCGAAGGGACCTTCGTGGCCGAGGCGCCGCCGCTGCTGCGCCGGCAGGCGCGCAAGGAGCTGCTGCAGGAGCCGGCGCTGCGCTTCGCGGCCCTGGCGCTGACCGCCGGGGCCAGCCGGGAGGACGCGGCGGAGGCGCTGGCGCAGGCGTGGGAGCAGTTGCAGCGCGGAAGCAAAGGGGAACAGCGATGAGCGGCCAGGGCGGACCCATCCTCGAGATCCAGGACCTGCGCGCCGGCTACGGCGCCCGCGACGCGCTGCGGGGCGTCAACCTGGCGGTGCCCGGAGGATCGGTCTGCGCCCTGCTGGGCCGGAACGGGGCCGGCAAATCCACGCTGGTGCGCTGCCTGGTCGGGCAGATGCGGGCGCGCTCCGGCCAGGTCCGCCTGTTCGGCGAGGACGCCTGGCGGCGCCGCGCCAGCCTCATGGACCGGGTCGGCGTGGTGCCGGAGGATCCGGACCTGCCGCCGGGGATGCGGGTGGACCAGGTTGCGGCCTTCTGCGCGGGGCTGCACCGGAGCTGGGACGCGGGCGGCTTCCGGGAGCGTTTGGCGCGCTTCCGCATCGAGGGCTCGGCCCTCGCCGGGGGGCTCTCCCGCGGGCAGAAGACCCGGGTGGCCCTGGCCCTGGCCCTGGCTTCGCAACCGGAACTGCTGGTGCTGGACGACCCGACCCTGGGCCTGGACCCGGTGGCCCGGCGCAGCTTCTACGAGGAACTGGGCGCGGTGTTGGCCGAGCGTCCGGCGACCGTGCTCATGGCCACCCACGACTTGGCCGGGGTCGAGGGTTTCGCCGATCGCATCGCGATCCTCCGCGAGGGCCGCCTGGTGCTGGAGGAGGGCCTGGAGGACCTGAAGGCCCGCTGCCGACGGCTGCGCTGGAGCGGGACGGTGGCCGAGGTCGACCTCGCCGCCCTGGAGCCGCTGGGCGTCGAACGCCGGCCCTGGGGCACCGAGGCGCTGGTGGCACGTTTCGACGAAGGCGCCCTGCCGGCCGCGGAGGGTCTGGAGGTCGAATCGCTGCCCTTGGAGGAGCTGTTCATCGCCCTGGCGGATGCAGGGCAGGAGGTGCCGGCATGAAGGCGCTGGTGATCGCCCGGCGGGAATTCCTGGGCACCCGCAACCTGTGGATCGCGGCGCCCCTCCTGGGCCTGTTTGCCCTGGGCCTGCCGCTGCTGCGCGGCCTTCGCGGCCAGCCCGCCGAGGACCTGCGGGTGGTCACGGTCCTGGGAATCGGGTTCGGACTGTGCGCGGTGCTGGGCCTGATCCTTGGCGCCGGGCTGTTCGCCGGCGATCTGGCGCAGAAGCGGGCGGGATTCTTCCTGAGCCGGCCTGTGGGCAGCGCCAGCCTGTTCTTCGGCAAGCTGCTCGGAAGCCTGCTTCTGGTCTTCCTGGCCGGCGCCCTGGTGCTGGCGCCGCTCCTGCTGCTGCGTCCCGCCATGCTGATGCAGGCCTGGGCGCTGCCGCCCGGGCTGCTGCTGACGGCCCTCACCGGCCTCCTGGTCGGCCACGCCGGCGCGATCATCCTGCGGGCCCGCAGCCCCTGGCTGTTGCTGGACCTGGTGACCCTCGGCGGGTTCGCGACCCTGGTCTGGCTCGTCCAGAGTTCACTTATGGAGGCCGGTGCCGTGCCCGCGTTCCTCTGGACGGGCTCCGCACTGTTCGCAGGCGCCTTGCTGGCGCTGCTGCTGGCCGGTCTGCTGCAGGTCGCCCGCGGCCGCGGCGACCTGCGCGCCGGGCACCGGGTGCTGTCCCTGACCCTGGCGGCGGGACTGCTGCCGTTGGGGGCGGGCGGCGGGCTGTTCGCCTGGAAGGTGCTGCATCCGACCCCGAAGGACCTTCGCGGGGCCTCTCCCCGCGCGGTCCAGCCCGGCGGGACCTGGCTGGTGATCGAGGGTGAAGTCTGGGGATACAACACCAAAGCTTCCCGGTCCAGTTGGGGCAGCCACGCCTTCCTCCTGGACTCCGCCTCGGGCCGCAGCCTCGCCGTTTCTGCTTACTCCGGCCAATTCTCCCTGGATGGACACCGGTATTATTGGCAAGCCGGGTCCGGTGGCATGACCGGGGAGGCAACCTTGAAGTTCGTGGACCTTGCCGAACCTCAGCTTCGGGTTCAGTCCACCGGCCTGCTCCTGGATCCCCAGGAGTCCTTCGAGGCCCTGACTGCGGATGGCAGCGCGGCGCTCCTTCGGCGGGAAGAACGGCGACTCCGCACTCCCGACCGAGTGGCCTTCACGGTGGTCCACCTGCAGAGCCTGGGTCGGCTCGGTCGCTGGACGATGCAGGGAAACCCCAGCTTCTGGGCCCTTTCACATGGCGGCTTTCTCACCTGTGAAAGGGTGGAGGGCGAAATCCGCTACTGGCGCTGGGATCCTTCCGAAAGGGACGCGCGACTGCTGTGGACCCTCCCTGCGCACCTCAAGGGGGGACGGGATTTCAAGGTCAACGGGGCAGGGGACCGGATGCTGGTCTGGGTCGACCAGGATAGAGGGTTGGGCCACGATGCCATTGAACTGCGGGACGGCCTGCGCGGAACGCTCTTGGCGCGGCAGGAACCAGGCACTGGCGAACGACTCGGCGCCTGCTTCCTGGCGGGCGGCGAGGCCCTGCTGTGGCGGGTCGGCAAGGGCCGCCTGGATCTCAGCCTGCTCGACCGGAAGGGGCAGGTGACCCGGACCCACCAGCTGCCCCTGCCGCAGGTGCGCAACCAACCCTACACGTACGTTCGTGTCCGAGAGTGGGTGGAAGGACGGTGCCTGATCAGAGTGTACGGCCGGGATTTTTCTCATCAGGTTGACCTGGACCTGGCCAGCGGAACGGCCAAGGAGCATCGCGACGGCATCCTCTGGCCGTTCCATCCGGAACGTTGGTTCAATCCGGACCTTGGCGGGTTGTGGACACGGCTCACCTTTCGGGGACATGGGGGAGTCCACCTGCGCCAGCCGGACGGCAGCCTGCAGCGGCTCACCGGTCCGGATTGAGGCCGGGCTTCGGCGCGAGGTCCGATGGCGCTAGGCTGGGACACGGGCGATAGGATTCGCGGCGCTCAAGCCTCCAGCCTCCAGCCCCCAGCCTCGCCCCTTGAACCTTCCGAACCTGCTCACTCTCGCCCGCATCCTGATGGCCCCGATCCTGGTCGTGGTCCTGATGACCAAGGTGTCGAACCACGAGATCATCGGCGCGGTGGTGTTCTGGATCGCCTCGATCACCGACCTGCTGGACGGCTACCTGGCGCGCCGCTGGAAGCAGGTGACCCGGCTGGGCAAGCTGCTCGACCCGCTGGCGGACAAGCTGCTGGTGGCCGGGGCGCTGCTCAGCCTGGTGGAGCTGAACCTGGCGCCGGCCTGGATGGTGTTCATCATCATCGCCCGCGAGTTCGCCATCACCGGGCTGCGGGGCATCGCCAGCGAGGAGGGCATGACCATCGCCGCCGGAGCTCTGGGCAAGTGGAAGTTCGGCTTCCAGGTGGCGGCGATCTCCTGCCTGCTGTTCGGCCCGACCCTGGACGCCTGGCTGTTCCAGTGGACCGGGATCGAAGTCTTCCGCTTCTTCATCCACCTCAACAAGCCCTTCAGCTTCTTCTGGGGCATGGGCGTACTGCTGCTGTGGGCGGCGGTGTTCCTGGCGATCTGGAGCGCCATCGTCTACTTCCGCGACTTCTGGAAGCTGATGGGCGCGCGCATCCTGAGCGTGGACAGCCGGATCAACGAGGAGGGCGGGAACCGCCCGGTCGACCCGGAGGAAACCAGGCCATGATCCTGGAAACACCGGGTGACCGGGTTGCGCTCGGTATCCGCCGGGCGGATGCGCGAGACTCCGTTGTCTGTTCTTCGGCTTGGTTGATCGGAGGTCCGTGTTGATCCGCAAGTACCTGGTCACTGGCCTTCTCTCGGTATCCGCCGGGCGGATACGCGAGACGCCGTTGTTTGTCCATCGGCTTGGTTGATCGGAGGTCCGTGTTGATCCGCAAGTATCTGGTCACTGGCCTTTTCACGCTGCTGCCGATGGTGGTCACGCTGTGGCTGCTGAAGAACATCTTCTCGGCGCTGACCGGGGTGTTCGCGCGGCCGCTGACCTGGGTCAGCGCCCTGGCCGGCCTGCCGAACCCGCCGTTCTGGCTGCTGGCCCTGTGCTCGGCGGCGGCCACCCTGCTGCTGCTGTTCCTGGTGGGCCTGCTGGTGGGCAACTTCGTCGGCCGGCAGATCCTGTTCTGGCTCGACGAGCTGATGCTCAGCGTGCCGGTGGTAAAGTCGGTGTACGGCTCCATCAAGCAGCTGATGAGCGCGGTGCAGAGCGGCCAGGGGGGCAGCTTCAAGGAGGTCGTCCTGGTGGAGTGGCCGCAGCCCGGCAGCTGGACCCTGGGCTTCGTGGCCCGGCGCGACTGCGCCTGGGCCATGGAGGGCGGCGAGCGGATGGTGGCGGTGTACATCCCCACCGCGCCCAACCCCACCAGCGGCTACGTCGTCATGGTCGGCGAGGACAAGCTGAAGCCCGCGCCGTTCTCGCCGGACCAGGCCCTCACCTGGGCGGTGAGCGGCGGCGTGGTGGTTCCCGGCGGCGGCAGGCCGGACGCCCCGTGACCGGCTTCGCCGGCCGCACCGTCCTGGTCAGCGGGGCCGGCAGCGGCATCGGCCGCACCGCGGCGCGGCTGCTGGCCGGCCGGGGTGCGACCTTGGTGCTGGTGGGGCGGCGCCTGGAGGCCCTGCGGGAGACCCTGCCGGAGGCGCTGCACGCGCCCTTCGACCACGCCGACGAGGCCGCGGTGGCGGCCTTCGCGGAGCGCTGTCCGCCCCTGGACGGGATGCTGCTGGCGGCCGGGGAGCTGCTCACCGGCAGCGTCGAGGGCAGCCCGGTGGCCACCTTCGACCGCATGATCCGGGCCAACCTGCGCGGGCCCTGGCTGCTCTGCCACCAGCTCGGGCCGCGGCTCAAGGACGGCGGGTCGGTGGTGCTGGTGGGCTCCAACATCGCCCTGCGCGCGATCCCGGACAGCGCCGCCTACAGCGTCGCCAAGGCCGGCCTGCACATGCTGGCCCGGGTGCTGGCGCTGGAGTGGGCGCCGCGGCGGATCCGCTGCAACGCCCTGGCCCCGGGGCCGGTGCACACCGCCATGGTGGAGGCGCGCCTGCGGGCTGGCGCCGACCCGGAGGGCGACCTGCAGAAGCTGGCGCGGGTGAACCCCCTCGGCCGGCTGGGCGAGGCGCGCGAGGTGGCCCTGCTGGCGGCCCACCTGCTCGGCGACGACAGCGGCTGGACCAGCGGCGCGGTCATCCCCATCGACGGCGGCGCCAGCGCGGTCTACTGAGCGGCGAAGCGCACCACCGGGCCGTCCTCCAGGCGCCGGAGGTCGCCGGACTGCTCCAGGTGGACCAGGTGGGCGAGGGCCTCGCCCATGGCGAACATGGTCTGGAAGGGATCGCGGATGTCCCGGCCGAACA